>JAYVEV010000118.1:0-35336 GCA_043773745.1 Burkholderiales bacterium
TGCCAGCACCGGCGTCTTCTCGGGCACGCCGACCGCCGCCGGCAGCTTTAGCTTTGTGGTGCAAGCCGCCAACGGCACGCTGCCCAACGCCACCCAGAACGTCACCATCGTCATCGTGAGCGCGGCCGCGCCGGCGACGCTCAGGATATCGTCTGTGCGAGCGATCATCTCGCCGTCTGGCGGCACGGTTGATTTGCTTTCGACTTCAACATATAACGCGGGGGCGATTAACCCTGCCACGGTGATCGTCTCCTTGGTCCCACCGACCACTCCGAATTTCACTCTCTTTGGAAATATCTTGAATGTGCCCGCAGGGCTGGCAGAGGGCGCGTATCAGGCGCAGTTCAGCGTGTGCCAACGTTCGATCCCAAGTAATTGCGGTACAGCTACGGCTTTTGTGAGCATTACCTTGACCCCATCTTCTGGGACCCCGAGCCGCCCGCCAACGGTGCCGGGCACCGGGACGAGTACTGGAGTCGTTACGTTGATCGGACCATCGGGGTCGCCCATCACGTTCAATACCGGCGCGGCCGCATCTAGCACGGCGGGGGGCATCACTGACCCGCTAACTTTTTCGGACGTGAAGATCGTTTTCGGGCAGAGCGAGACGGGCAAAGTGCAAGCGTTCTACCGACAGAACGATAAGTTTGAACCGTTCGGGGCACAGTTGAACTACTCCGGCGCGGGAACCATACGGGGACGCTGGGAAGTCGTGTATCCCAACGACCCGTTGCCGACGGAAATCGATCTCTTCCCTGAGGCAAGCCTGCCGCTGACCCTGCGGCTTTCCCAGCAACGTTTTTTTCAGATCGCGCGCCTGGATGCTTATCTGCAACCGATCGGTCGGTACTTTCTCAAGGGGCCTGATCCAGCGCTTCTACCGCGCAACATTCCAGGCCAATATCTTGTGCTGCTTCGTCTTGAGTCGGTCGGCACAGGTGCGGAGGGAGGAAGGTCGGCGTTTGCGTTCCCCGTACTACGCTACTTTGTTCAAGAAGCGCCGTCCAATGTAGGGTCGGGGGAGAGTGGAAGTGGTATCGATGGTAAATCCAAAACCCCGCTTCAAGGGAAATTTGATGTGACTGACTTTTCCAATGTCGGCGTAATCGGTAGAGGTTCACTAAACCTTGATTCATCCTCGTTGAAAATCGCCGAGCCTGGACAAGGATTTGTCGGAGTTGGTCCCAAGCCCATCAGCCTCACCTTGCCGCAGGATGGAGCGAGCATGGCGGGCAAGCCCGTGCAAGAGTTCAGTTGGGCCGATATCGATGGCGCAGCGCAGTTCATTTTTGAATTGGGATCGGCATCGGGACAATCTTTCGTGGTGAGCCCCATCAAACCCGGCGTCGGCAAATATACGCTGCCAACATTTCTGCTGAGCCAACTGCCTAAGGGCACGTTGGTCCGCTGGCGCGTGTTGGCGTTGAACTCCGGTGGAAGGGCGGTCGGCGCATCGCTCTGGAGGACGATTCGATTCGAATAGATTGTTACACGGGACCTGAATCGGCCCCCAATGAGGCTTGGCGCTTAGATGCGCAGCCGACCCGATAAGTCAAAGTGTTCGTACACCGTGAATGTAGGCGTATTGGGGCAACCTGGCTCCCGCCCTTTTGACGAGGGTTACTCGTATGCGCTGAACGAAATTGGGATAGAGGCGGTCAGGTATCCTGCCTCACCCATCTCGATTTAGGGCGCTGATAGCGTCGTTTGGTCAGCGTTATCTGCTAACGGGCGGATGCTGTTCCTGTGTCGAGCTTGTATAGGTCGCCCCGTCTAAGAGCAGTTGAAGTTCGCTAACGCATTCAGAAAATCTATAGGCACTGTTGGCGCTTGAGCTTACCGAATACGATTGAATAGGAAGTCAATTTGATCGAGGCCGAAGTCCGTGACATACACATAACGCCACCGGGTGACCGTATTCTCGGCAACGAATCCATTAGCGGTGGGCAACAAGCGAATCTTGTTCGCTTTGCGCCTCATCTCGACGTGACTACAACGCTTACCGCCGTAGGTGGTTAAAATCCTGACGTCGTAGTGCCAACCTAGCCGACATCCGGCGTGATAAAGCCCATGCCAAGCACACACTGAGCAGATACTAGATACGACAAGGGGAGCCTAAGCCCCCCTTGTTTTGTGCTAAAGGCAAGTGCGACTCGCCTTCCTGTACGAGTGACTACTTCTTCGGTGGCGGCGTAGGTGCGGCGGCCAACTTGTCTGCCTGGGCTCTCTCTTTCGCAAGTTCCGCCCCGTATGTCTGGCATTCGGCGAGCGTCAACCCACCCTTTTTCAGGTCTGCCGCGAGTTTTACCAGCGCCGCTTCGGAAGCAGCGAAAGCCCCCGCTGCTTTCGCGTCAACCTTGCCGTCTTTCTTGGCCTTGATGAATATTTCCACGATAGTTTTGTGTTCTGCTACATTCTTCGCGACGCATTCGGTCAGCTTGGGGTCGCTAACCGCAGCCTTCGCCACTGCTGCGGCCTTGACCATCGCCGAATTCTTAGTCATTGTCTCGACCTTGGTCTTCTCTTTCGCGATTTCCGCCCCGAGTTTTTCGCATTCAGCGAGAGTGAGTCCGTCCTTACTCATGTCCTCGTAGTGCTTTTTCAGTGATGCTTCGGCAGCATTGAACTCGGCCAATTCTTTCGAATCGATCTTCCCGTCTTTCTTGGCCGCGTTGAAGGAATCCACTGCAGCTTTATGGGCCTCGAAATTCTTCTTGCGACATTCTGTCACCTTAGCGCTGTTCACTGCTACGCCCTCTGCAGCCTTGGCCATTGCCTCGACCTTGGCCTTCTCTTTGGCGAGCGCAGCCCCGTATTGATCGCATTCAGCAAGTGTCAGCCCGCCCTTTTTCAAATCCTCGGCAAGCTTTGCCAATGATGCTTCGGCAGCCTTGAACTCGGCCAATTCTTTCGAGTCGATCTTGCCGGCTGTCACGGCCGTTTTGAACATATCTACAATGCTTTTGTGTTGCTCAGAATTTTTCTTGACGCATTCGGCGACCTTTGGATCCCCAGCCTGTAACTTTACTGGTGCTACCCCGGCCTTGGGCGGCGGCGCAGGTTGGGCAAGCGTAGCTCCCCCAAAAAGTGTGGCGGCGATGAATGTAATGGCTAAAGCTATTTTCATTTTCTTAGACTCCCCTTAGGTTTGAGATGCGCGGTAGCGGGGCAGGCCGGAACCCGAAACCCGCAAAAATATTATACACTTAGCATTTCGTGGGCGCTTGCGGATCCGTTGCCGATGAATGAACTCACTACTAAAGCTGCCTACGCAACCAACTCGATACTTGGTTTCATTAACTAGTTTTTGATTCGACAGGCGCGATGCGCAAGCAGAGCCTAGCCGCGAGCGCCCGGATTTGCGCTCCCTAGTGTTTTCGATTGCGGCCTGTCAAATCGGCCTCGAATGTGGGGCTGAATCCCTCGCTGCCATCCAGCTTTGCGCCAGCACCGGCCAGTGTGAAAGCGGTGTTGTAGACCGTTATTTACCGGCTCTGCCTAATAAATCAGGCGGACAGGGATATGGCGCTGATGAAAAATAAGCGTGCCGAGGCAATTCAGCCCGGCAATTTACGCGTGTTGGCGCTGTAGTTTCGGCAGGCATCGCATTCTGTCGCACCTCTGTTATTCTATGCACCTAAGCTGGTTAGGCTATTCAAGATAAGCCGATAAATACCCCGCCAGATTACCCATCAATTTCTGCGAGCCTAATCATCATTACCGCTTAGCGCCGACCACTAGCCCGAAAGGTTTCCACACCTATGAAGTTACGCGCAGTTTTTCTTATCCTTGTCTCCGCCCTCACCAACCCTGCCTTCGCCGACGAAGGCATGTGGACATTCGACAACCTGCCACGCGACGCGTTGAAAGCGAAGTACGGGTTTTCGCCCGACCAAGCATGGGTTGATCATGCCATGCGCGCCTCAGTAAATCTGGGCGGTTGCTCGGCATCATTTATTTCAAAAGAAGGTTTGGTGCTCACCAATCATCATTGCGTGGCGGGTTGTTTGCAGCAAATTTCCAGCGCCCAAAAAAACTATCTTCAGGATGGCTTCCTTGCCAAAAAGCGCGATGAAGAAATGCAGTGCCCGACTACCGAGGTGAGCCGCCTTGAAAAAATCACCGACGTTACCAACACCGTAAACACCGCCACCAAGGGGCTGACCGGCGAAGCCTATAAGAATGCGCAGAACGCCATCACCGCCAAACTCGCAGCAGATTGTATTGGCGATAACAAAGCCACGGTGCGATGCAATGTGGTCACGCTTTATCAGGGTGGCCGATATCACCTCTATCGCTATCACCGTTTTTCAGATGTGCGTCTGGTCTGGGCACCGGAAGACGCCGCACCTAATTTTGGCGGTGATCCGGACAATTTCAATTTCCCGCGCTTCGGCCTTGATGCGTCCATGCTGCGCGCCTATGAAAACGGCAAGCCAGCAGCGGTAAAAGATTACTTCCCGTTCAGCGCAAATGGTGCCCAAGCCGACGAGCTGGTATTTACATCAGGAAACCCAGGCCGTACCAATCGCCTGCTGACTATTTCGCAACTGGAAACATTGCGCGATGTGCGACTGATCACGACCATGCGCCGTGGTTACGAGCTGCGTGGCACACTGACGCAATTCCGCAAGCTGGGCACTGAACAAGCGCGTGTCGCCTACAACGATCTGTTTTCTCTGGAGAACGGCCTTAAGGTTTGGACCGGTCAATTGGAAGCGCTGCAATCACCTGACTTGATGGCACGCAAACGTTCAGATGAAGCCTCGTTGCAGAAGTTCGTGGCCGCCAATCCAAAACTGAAATCTGAAGTGGGCGGCGCGTGGGATGCCATCGCGCGCGCGCAGGCGGTCTATCGCGAAATTGCCGATGAGTACGATGCAGCCGAAGGCGGGCGCGCATTCAATACCCGTTACTTTGGTTTAGCTCGTGCGTTGGTTCGCGGCAGTGTCGAGCGCAACAAACCGAACGGCGATCGCTTGCCGGAGTTCTCATCGTCGCGTCTGCCGTTAGTTGAGCGCCAGGTGTTATCACCCGCACCTATCTATCCCGAATTCGAAAAGCTGAAGCTCGAATTCTCGCTGACCAAGCTGCGCGAATCACTCGGCACCGATGATCCGTTTGTGGTGCAGGTGTTAGGGAAGGAATCGCCTGAACAGGTTGCCAAGCGCCTGATCGACGGCACCAAGCTGGGCGACCTTGCGTTCCGCAAATCGCTCTGGGAAGGTGATCGGGCAGCTATCGATAAAGCGGATGACCCTTTCATCAAGCTGATACGCGCTATCGATACCCATGCGCTTGCCATTCGCAAGCGTTATGAAAATGAAGTGAGCGCGGTTGAACAGAAGAACGCCGAGCTGATTGCCCGCGCCCGCTTTGCCCAGCTGGGTAACAAGGCTTATCCTGATGCTACCGGCACGCTGCGCTTGAGTTTTGGTGCTGTGCAGGGCTGGCAGGAACGTGGCAAGCCGGTGACACCATTTACTGACTTTGCAGGCGCGTTCAACCGCCACACCGGAGCGGCACCGTACGCGCTGCCTGCCTCATGGCTCGTATCCAAAGACAAAATTAACCTTGCCCAGAATTACAATTTTGTCACCACGAACGACATTATCGGCGGCAATTCCGGTAGCCCGATGATCAACCGCAACGCAGAAATTGTAGGCTTGGCCTTCGACGGCAACGCGCATACGCATGGCGGCGCGTTCTGGTTCGATACGAAGTTGAATCGTACGGTGGGCGTAACCAGCGGTGGGATTAAGGAAGCGCTGAAAAATATTTATGGTGCAACCGATTTGCTGGCGGAAATCAACGGTAAATAATTTGCACGCTTGAAAAAAATCCCACCGATAAGGGTGGGATTTTTTTTGGGGGAAATTTGATACCCGTATTAATGCTCGAATATTTTCAGTAATTTATTCTGAGACGGCGGATAAAATGAATCGCACATTTACCAGGCATCGATTCCGCCGCCGTCCGCCTGAAGGAAACATTCACATTGAGTTGCTGAACAGGTTTATCTTATTTGCCACAGCGCGATCTCATTCTCATGTTTCCACCAAGTGCTAGCCAACTTCAACCCGGTTGCGCCCAGCTTCCTTGGCACGGTACAACGCAGCGTCGGCACGGCGCATCATCGATTTGATATTGTCACCAGGGCAATAGCTGCTCACCCCAAAGCTGCCTGTTTTCGGTCCCGCGATTGCGATGTCATGTGCCGCCATCGTTGAACGAATCTTCTCAGCGATCGCTGCGGCCGCTTCCGCTGTGGTGTCAATGCAGACAATCAGGAACTCTTCTCCACCCCATCGCCCGACCACGTCGGTCTTGCGAATGTTGTCGTTGAGTACCTTCGCCAATTCAACCAGCACCGCATCGCCGACTTGATGGCCATGCATGTCATTGACGCTCTTGAACTTGTCGATATCGAGCAGAATCAGCGAGAAGCACCCTTGGGTACGTTCGCAGCGTGCCCACTCCTGCTCCAACGCAACTTCTAACCGCAAGCGGTTCGACATACCGGTGAGTTGATCCGTCGTCGACAGCGACTCAAGCTCTTTGTTCTTTTCCATCAGTTGTGCTTGCGCACGACTCAGCTCTTCTAAGGCTTGAGCGGTTTCACGACGCGCCTCTTCAGCCAACTGCCTTGCCTTCTCCGCGGTGTCGTAGGCATCGCCGTTGGCAAGTGCGATGGCACCATAGGCACAAAGCGCGCGAAAGATGGCCGTTTCACGTTCACCATAGGCATGGGCATGCGGCGACTGCACGGTCATCACCCCCAGCAGGCGCCCCCGTGCCACCAACGGCGCGAATAGCAGGCTCAAGGTTTCCAGAGTGCCAGGGATCCTGTCTGGATTCACTGTCGCTTCATCAGGTTTGCGCGTCAGCACGATTTCACTCTGCATGCGTGCACAACACGCTACATTTGAGTTGGAGTCGTCGAGCGCAATGCGGATAATCGGCAAGGGCCTGCCTGCCTCAACAATGACGGCACTTTGCAACGCGCCACCGTCCCGTTCCATCAGATAGATCGCGAAATGGGTGGCGTCGAGCAAGCGACGAACATGACGGTCCAAGGCATTGAATACCGATGTTGCCTCAAGGCTAGCGGTGATCTCACGACCGATCTCGCCCAAGGTTTCCAGCGTGCCAACGGCGCCCTGCAACAGTTTGACGCGCCGGGCCTCCGCGTGAGCAAGCTGTTTATGGTGTTCCGTCTCGGCACGGGTGCGCTCAGTTTCGTAGCGTAATTCCACGGCAAGAGCGCGATTGCCGGCTTCCTTGCTCTGCATGCTTTCGCGCGATTTGCCCGCTTGCAGCGCCAACCGGTAAGCCTCGGCCAAGTTCCCCAACTTGGCGTGCTCGGCGGCGGCTTCCTCCAGCAATCCGTTGGGAATTGTGTAGCCCTCTATGCCCACTGCAACCGTGAGCGCCTGATTCAGATAGTGCAGTGGCGCTGCGATCGACGTCAGTCCGTCTGGCATTGGCAAGCGATATCGGCGGTACAAGTCGGCAATGATTTGCAGCGACTCGATCTCTGTCACTCTGTATCCATTTTCGCGGCAAAGGGTCAACGCATCGTGGGCAACGGTCAGCGTCTCAATGGGCCGATCAAGTCGCATCAAGGCCTGCGCGCGACCACGCAGCGCGATAGCCAGTTTGTCTTTCTCTCCCCGCGCCCGGCTACTCGATTCCGCCTGTACAAACCAATCGAGCGCTTCGACATTGTGATCGAGCGATAGTGAAACTTCGCCGAGCGTCGATGCCGTTACTGCATATACTTGGGATTCCTTAACGGGCTGCAAGAGCGACCGAGCATCGAGCAAATGGGTGCGCGCAGAAGCGTGGCGTCCAAGGCGATGCAAAACTTCGCCGATCTTGTTGAGCATATGCCCGGTCAGAATGGGTAGTTTTGAGGCGCGCGCTAACGTCAGTCCATGCTCCGCCCATTCCAGCGCCAACGCCAGATTGTTTAAGCTCATGAGCACATAGCAGATGTTTGCGACGGAAACTATCGTCTGGCGTACTTGCCCGGTGTCGAGCGCAGTAGCATGTGCGTTCTCCCAGAGCCGAAACGACACCGCGAAATTGCTGGCAAAAAATGCGAGCACACCCGTGGCGGACGACAGCCAGACTGTCACAGCCGGATCAGCATCGCCGTGACTCGCGAGCCCACTGTCGTCCAGCACTTTTTGGGCACCGGCGGCATCAATAAATGCAGCGTAGAAAACTCTGCGGGCGACCGCCATGCGGCGTCGCTGAATATCTGGTGTTGTGTTATAGGCCGCCACCGCCAATTCGGCTTCGCTTACAGACTGCCTGAAATCGCCGCGGTCAAACGCCAATGCTGTTTTAAGCCAGTAAACGTCACCGACGCCGATTGGGTCGTTCTGGGTCGCGTATTGCGCTTCGGCTAACGCAGCATGAGTTTCGGCACGTTCCAAATCGCCAATCAACCATGCCGCCTCTGCACGAATGAGATGCAGGTGCCCAGTTATACGGGAGCACTCCGGCTCCGTGAGTTTGGATGACTGCAGCGAAACCTCAATTTCATCCACTAGGGCCAGTGCTCGTTGCGAATCACGTTGTCGCAGTTGCCAGGCCACCGCGAGCACCAACTCCAACTCGCGCGTTTCCCCGACTGCTGTTAGCTGGGCCTCGAGCCTGTCGACTTCGTCGTTGTGCGCGAACAATTGCATGGCTGCCTCAAATACTGCTGCGTTACGAAATGCTAACCCTGTGATGCAGCGCGACGCAGCAATGCTGGGTGGTTTTGGACTGTATTAACGAGAGATGGCGCCAACCGCAAGAATAGGCTGCACCACGTCTCCTAATGGCCATCACCATCGCCATGCCCGCGCGCTTCCACCGGTACCACACTGCCGCCCGCGCCTTCAAAAAAGAACGGCTTGCGCGCTTTGGGCGTTGCGCCGACTTCATTCATGCTGGCCGATTCATAGAGACGGCCGTTGACCATCACGTGGGTGAGGCGATCGGATTTTCGGATGTCGGCCAACACATCGCCGTCGATGATCGAGAGGTCGGCGAGTTTACCCACTTCGAGCGAGCCGATATCTTTATCCATGCCAAGATATTTCGCGCCGTTGATGGTGGCAGAGCGGATCGCTTCCAATGAAGTCATGCCGCCAAGCGCCAGGGTCCACATTTCCCAATGCGCGGCCAAGCCTTCGCGTTGGCCGTGTGCGCCGATATTGACCGCCACCCCCGCACGTTGCAGTTCGGTGGCCGTGCGCGCAACCTTGAGCACATTGAAATCTTCTTCGGGCGCAGTCACGCGGCGCACGCTGCGCGGCTCCAGCACAGTGCGCGGCACATAGCGCGAGAGTATCGGATGCTTCCATACATCGGTGCGCGCATACCAGTAATGCTCGCCATCGAGCCCGCCATACGCCACCACCAAGGTAGGCGTATAGCCAACCTGGGTTTGCGACCAGAGTTGTTTCACATCATCGTAGGCATTCATGACGGGAATCGCGTGCTCGATGCCGGTGTGGCCATCGATAATCATATTCATATTATGTTGAAACAATGAGCCGCCTTCGGGCACTACCATCATGCCGGTTTGACGCGCCGCTTCCAAAATTTGCTGGCGCTGGTCACGACGCGGCTGGTTATAGCTTTTTACCGAGATGGCACCGGCGGCTTTCATGCGTTTCAGATGCGTCAGGGCATCATCCAGGCTATTTACCAAGGCGCTGATATTCGCCTTGGCACCATAGAGAATGGTGCCGGTGGAATAAATTCGTGGGCCCACCACCAGGCCTGCGCGCTGCATTTCACTGTGCGTAAAAATATCGGTAGTGTTGTTGGACGGGTCGTGAATGGTCGTCACGCCGAAGGCAAGCGATGCATAGTTGATCCAGCTTTGCTGCGGAATGATTTCATCTTCAGCCATGCCGCCGTGCCAGTGCACATCGACCAGACCGGGGATGATGGTTTTGCCAGTCGCATCGATCACGGTGGCACCGGTGGGTATAGTGATATCAGCCTCTTTGCCGATGTTTGTAATGCGATTGCCCTTCACAACGATGCGGGCGTTCTCAATCACTTCATCGCCCTTCATGGTGACAACCCGTGCGCCATTGATCACCGTGATGGAAGTCGGTTTATTTGCGGCTTCGCTAAAGCCAATCTTCATGCCGTCCTCAGCCATCTTGGGCAATTCTGTTGGCGAGCCGGGCACAAACGCGAATGCGTTTTTAATTTCACGCGTAAACAATTCATTGCCCATCGAGAAGTGAATCGCTTTACTGTCACCCGACCAGTGAAGATATTTGCCCGCGTTGATATCGAGCTGCTTGATGGGCAGTGCTGCCATTTTCTGACCAATGGTAATCGGCTTGCCCGCCAACGGCAACGGCATCAGGTAGGTATGAAAACGCTCACCAAACGCGAGCCACGCGCCATCGGGAGACAACGTAAAATCACTGGCCAATTCACCTTTAACAATAACCTGCTCTTCGGATTTGTCGAGCTTCACGCGTACCAGCTGAATCACCCAATCAACCTCGTTGCTATAGCTGGTGCGGCTAACGTAAACATGTTCGTTGTCAGGCCCGAATTGCGGTGCGCTGCCTTCTTCGGTAATGAGGCGCGGCGCGGCTTTGCCATCGGTGGCGACCGCGAATATGCCGGTCTCAAGCCCATGCCATGGCGTGGTCAAATAGCCGCCGCGGGCCTTCACAAAAACCACTTGCTTGCCATCCGGTGAAAAAGTAGGCGTGAGATATTTGCCCGGCTCGCGAGTGAGCGCCGTTTCCTTGCCGCTGGCGATATCCAGCACGCGGACGCTGCCGAGTTTCACATCATCCCAGGTCGTGAATACAATGCTCTTGCCATCCCGCGCAAACGAAGGGAACAGCTCAAATCGATCATTGGCCTTGGTCAGGCGCTGTGGTTTGCCGTCAGGTAAATTGCGAACATACAAATGCCCCAGTGCGGAATAAATCACCTTATCGCCCTGCGGTGAAACATTCACCCAGCGCAGTTGGTGGACATCAAATTGATCCGGGGCGACCGCTGTTTCAAAGCGCACTGCCGGACGCACTTCGCGGGTGTCCTGCACATGAAACGGAATCTCTTTTGCCGTTTTTGCGAATGGATCAACGCGCCAGATTTTGCCCTGCGCCCACAGCACCATTTCTTTACTGCCCGGCATCCATGCATACGCCGGATAAACACCATGCACGGCCCAGGTTTCCTGCATGTCACGGTCCAGGCCATCCCAGGCACGTGTTTCTTCACCAGTTTTCAGATTTTTCAAGAATAGTGTGCTCTGGTTGCGCACCCGCCGCACGAACGCCAAATATTTTCCATCTGGCGAGGGCGTAGGGCGGACTGCGCCGCCTGCACCGCTGACGAAGGCTTTGGTCTTGTTGTCCTGCAAATCGATCCGGAAAATCTGATAAATCTGGCCGTTGGAATCCTTGTTGTACTCGAAGTTCTTGCCCGCAGTGGTGTCTTGCGAATAATAAACATAGCGGCCATCGGGCGAAAATGCCGGTTCACCCAAATCTTTTTGCCAGTTCGGTTTTTCATTAAGCTGCACCCCCTCGGAGGTGCTGCCTGCATGGTAAAGCCAGATCTCCCCCGAGCCTAGCGAGCGGGTTCCAGTGTAGTGCTTGCGCGCCGCGATGTATTGGCCGTTCGGATGCCATACCGGGTTGTTCAGCAAGCGAAATTTTTCTTTGGAAACTTCGCGCGCGCCGGTGCCGTCAATATTCATCACCCAGATATTGTCGCCACCTGCCGCGTCGGACATATATGTCAGCCGCTTGCCATCGGGTGAAAAGCGCGCCTGCATTTCCCAGGCAATCGAATGCGTCAATGCTTTTGCTTCGCCACCCGCAACTGGCAACAAATACAAATCACCCAGTAAATCAAACACGATCTGCTGGCCATCCGGGCTTACATCCACCGTCATCCAGGTGCCGGTACGGGTATCCAGCTTTACTGTCGAGGCCATGCCGGGCGGACGGTTAACATCCCATTTATTTTTATCGGCAGTTTTTTCTTTATTATCATTGCCGTCTTTATCGGCATCGGCACTGGCATCATCCGCCGCGAATACCGTGGCGGATGATGCCAGTGCCAGCGTGAAAAAAGCTAATCGTAAATGGGATAAAACGCGCATGCTGTCTCCGGCCGAGTGGGAATAATGTTGAAGGGCAATAGGTTAACGCAAATGGCTTTAGTCTTTGCAATCGTGTTGTTGACCTGAATCAGGCATTGCCTAAGCAGTGTCATGTCGGTGTAATGTGGCAGACAATCAATCCGATTAAGTCATGTAAATAAAGATGCGATGGTTTCAAATTAACTGTATAACGCCGAGGAAATGACATGCCAACCCCCCCGACAATTCGCGCACTTGTCTTTGATGCTTACGGCACCTTGTTCGACGTACATTCAATTGCCGTCACTTGCGAGCGGCTATTTCCGACTAAGGGGGCACTGCTTTCGCAGCTCTGGCGCACCAAGCAGCTCGAATACACATGGCTGCGTAATTCAATGAGCATGCAGCCCCATGTTGATTTCAATGTGGTCACACAAGATGCGCTACGTGTGGTGTGCAAAGCGCTCTCGCTAGACTACACGGATGCAGCCCTTGATGAGCTCAATGCTGCCTATCGGACGCTGCAGCCGTTCGCGGAGGCGCGCAATGCTTTGGTAACGCTACGTCAAACGGCCAAGCTTGCCATCCTCTCCAACGGTGCACCAGATATGCTGAATGCACTGGTCAGGCACAACGGCTTTGATATGTTGCTGGACGAGGTTTTGAGCGTGGAGGATGTGGGTGTCTTCAAGCCTGATCCGCGGGTGTATCAATTGGCGGTTGACCGACTCGGTATCACCAAAAATGAAATCGGCTTTGTGTCTTCAAACGGCTGGGATGCAGCGGGCGCGAAGGCGTTCGGATTTACGGTGTTCTGGATTAATCGCAGCAGCGCACCGATAGAGCGCCTGGGTGTTGAGCCGAATTGTGTGGTGAAAGGGCTCGATGAGGTGGCGGGGTTGTTGGGTTGTGCGTAGAATTTTCTACTGATTATCGGTGGCGTTGCATGCCAAAACCTTTTATTCATAAGCCGTTTGAGCCAATTGTGCCCCATAGGCCTCGTCAGTGGCAGAGTTTGATGTTTTATGATTAAGCAAACCCCGCCTCATGCGCCATTTGATCGGCGTGATAAGACGATCGGACCATCGGGCCGCAAGCCGCGTGCACGAAGCCCATTTTATACGCTTCGGTTTCAAACATTTTGAAATCGTCTGGCGTTACATAACGCAGCACCGCCAAATGTCCGCCTGAGGGCTGCAGGTATTGGCCGATGGTGATCATGTCAACATCATGGGCACGGAGGTCACGCATGACGTCCAGAATCTCTTCATTGGTCTCGCCCAAACCGACCATCAGGCCGCTTTTGGTGGCGACGCGCGGGTGTTCGGCTTTGAAATCTTTTAGCAGCTTCAGCGAGTGAGCATAGTCGGAGCCAGGGCGGGCTTGTTTATACAGGCGCGGCACGGTTTCGAGATTGTGATTCATCACATCGGGCGGTGCTTCACGCAGGATGCCGAGCGCGCGGTCGAGCCGGCCACGGAAATCGGGGGTGAGAATCTCAATCCGCGTGGCAGGTGAAAGCGCGCGGGTTTCGCGGATGCAGCTGACAAAATGGGCGGCACCGCCGTCGCGCAGGTCATCGCGATCCACACTGGTGATAACGACATACTTTAATTTGAGCTTGGCAATGGTTTCAGCCAGATGGCGTGGTTCATCAGCATCCAGCGGCAGTGGGCGGCCGTGGCCAACATCGCAAAACGGGCAGCGACGCGTGCAAAGATCGCCCATGATCATGAAAGTCGCGGTGCCTTTGCCGAAGCATTCGCCGATATTAGGGCAGGATGCTTCCTCGCACACGGAGTGTAAATTGGCGTCGCGCAAAATTTGTTTGATCTCGTAAAACCGTGTGGAAGGGGAGCCAGCCTTGACACGAATCCATTCGGGTTTTTTCAGGCGATCAGCCAGCGCGACCGGAATAATTTTGATCGGGATGCGTGCCGTTTTGGTTTCGCTTTTTTCTTTGACGCCAGCCTTCAAGTCAACTACTGCCATGATTTTCCGTTTTCGATTAGAGGTGCCTTACAGCCATTACAGGCCGTAAATATGGTGCTGCAAACAATGCGTGAGCTTCTCAGCGATGGCGTCCATTTTATCCGTTACGCCCCAATCGCGCATCTGCGTGACGGCCAAACCTTCGTGGCCGCAGGGATTGATGCGCGTAAACGGGTCCAAATCCATATCTACATTCAGTGACAAGCCGTGATAAGTGGCGTGATTGGCAACCCGCAGGCCGATGGCCGCGATCTTTGCATCGCCATCATTGAGCCGGACATAAACGCCCGGCATGCCCACTTTGCGAAAACTGCTTATCCCGTATTCTGCAAGCAAATCGATCAGCGATTGCTCGATTCTCCGCACAAGCTCTTTGACGCCGCAACCATGCTGCGCGAGGCGCTTTGTATCCAGCAGTAAGTACGCAACCAGCTGGCCGGGGCCGTGGTAGGTCACCTGGCCGCCGCGCTCGACCTTGATGACGGGAATATTGCCGGCATCCAGCACATGCTCTGGCTTAGCCGCGAGGCCAAGTGTGAAGACAGGCGGATGTTCGAGTAGCCAGATTTCATCGGGCTGGTCGGTGGTGTGTGGCCTGTTGGCGTGGTTGTGCGCCTGCATCGCCTGGAGCGTGGCCTCATAAGGGGCGAGGCCGAGTTTCTTGATGATGGGGATTGACGACACGCTTGTTCGCGCGAAACCTATAACGCCATTAACACAAGCGGATGCGCTGACAGCTCGCGATAAATATCATCAATCTGCTTTTTGGAAGTCGCATTGATGGTGGCGGTCACGGATAAAAAGTTGCCGTTTTTGGACGGCCGCATTTCCACCAGCTTTGAATCGAGATCGGGCGCATGCTTAAGTACGATGTTGATCACCAATTGGGCGAAATTACTCTGCCCCTCGCCGTCCGCCATGCGGCCCATCGCCTTGATCGGGAAGGCGGTGGGAAATTTTAAGAGGGTTTCTTCGCCCTCACCGATAAGCTTGGGATGTTCGCCTGACATGGTGATTTCTCGACAATATTGCTATGCGGCAATGGGTTTCAAATCGCGTTTGTAATCCTGAAACAGCGCGTACATTATTGCGAAGATGGGGCCCGGTTTGCCGCTATTCAAGCCATGCCCGACAGGCTTGCCGTCGAGCATGGTGATAGGTACCACTTCCTTGGTCGACGACATTATCCATAACTCATCGGCAGATTTCACTTCGCGACGCGAAACGCGACGAATTTGCAGTGGCATGCCAGCTTTTTGCGCAAGTTCGATCATGAGCTCATAAGTAATGCCGGGCAAAATCAGGTTGTCCATCGGCGGGCACAGGATCACGCCGTTTTTGACGGCAGCGATATTGCTGGCAGACGATTCAGTCAAGTAGCCATCGCGGAACAGCAGCGCTTCATCAGCGCCTTCCTGATTTGACTGGTGCTTCAACATCACCGCGCCAAGCAACGCGGTTGCTTTGATATTGCAGCGCAGCCAGCGATTGTCATCGAGCGACACGCAGGAAATACCTTTTTCATAAACCTCACGCTTCGGTGTGGCCAATGGGTTTGCCATCATGAACACGGTCTGCGTCAAACCTATTGGCGGTGGAAAATCACGTTTCGCCACACCTCGGGTGACTTGAATATAGATGCCGATATTGCCGCCGTTATTTTTGGTCACCAGCGCGCCAATATGCTGCTCCCATTGCGCCAAGCTATAAGGGTTGGCAATTTCCAGCTCGTCAAGACTGCGCTGCAGGCGCTTCAGATGTTCAGTCAGACGCAATGCCTTGCCGTCGTAGAGCGGAATCACTTCATACACACCGTCACCGAAAATAAAGCCGCGATCCAGCGGCGAAATATGCGCCTCTTCCAGTGGCATGTAACGACCGTTGAGAAATACGGTGGGCAGACACATTGCTTGGCTCATGATTTTCTCTCTCGTTATTTCTTGAACATCAATCGAATCGCATCCCAGCCGCGGCCCAAAAATCCGGCTACCGGCACATCTTCCAGCGCCAGCACAGGAATTTCGGCAACCAGTTTTTCGTCCTTTGTTAGCTTCATCATCCCTGCTTTTTCGCCCATGCGCAACGGGGCTAACAAGGGTTGCGTGGTGGTGAGCGTGGCTTTGAGGCCAGTGAATTTATCTTTCGGCAGCGTGAGCCAAATATCATGATCAAAACCGAGCTTCACCGTGTTTTGGGCACCTTTGAAAATTTCGGGCGTGGCGACGGCATCGCCTTTTTTATACAGCTTTTGTGAATCAAAAAATTGATAGCCGAAGTTGAGCAGCTTTTGGCTTTCTTGTGTACGGGCCGCGTCCGAGTTGGTGCCGAGCACGACGGAAATCAAGCGACGCTCGCCGCGCTTGGCGGTTGCGATCAAACAATAACCAGCGGCTTCGGTGTGGCCGGTTTTTAAGCCGTCTACGGTCGGATCCAGAAACAGCAGGCGATTGCGATTCGGCTGGGTGATTTTATTGTGGGTAAATTCGCGCTCTTTGTAGTAGCCGACTTCACTCGGGAAATCACGAATCAGCGCGTTCGACAGCACCACCAGATCTTCGGCGGTTGAATAGTGCTGCGGACTGGGCAGGCCGGTCGCATTCACAAAATGGGTATTTTTCATGCCGAGACGTTGTGCTTGTTTGTTCATGAGTTGCGCGAACAAATCCTCCGAACCCGCAATGGCTTCAGCCAGCGCGATTGAGGCATCGTTACCGCTTTGGATAATCATGCCGCGAATCAGCGGCTCAACCGCCGGGGTTTGCTTGGGGTCGATAAACATGCGCGAGCCCTCGGCTTTCCAGGCGCGCTCTGAGACGGGGACGGTCTGGGTGAGGGTAAGTTTTTTATTTTTAAGGGCATCAAAAACCAGATACGCCGTCATCAGCTTGGTCAGCGAGGCGGGTTCAAAACGCTCGCTGGCAGCCTGCGAGGCCAGTGTTTGGCCGCTGGCGGCATCAAACAGAACAAACGAACGCGCGGCAATTGGCGGCGGCGCGATGTCGCTGCTGACTTGCGCAAGAGAGAGTGTGGACGCGGTAATAAAAGCGGCGGTTAAGTAGGCGAGAAATGATTTTTTCATGAGGGCTTTAAAAGGAAAACAAAAGAGAGCAAAAAAAGAACAAAAAATATTCTAGGGTTTGGAGATAAGGGGCGAAAAATCGTGGGATGTTTTGACTTGCGCTTGAATGGCTTCAGCTTCTTCGCGGGTTTTATAGGGGCCAAGACGAACGCGGAATAATCCCTCTTTCTGCGACACTAAAATCGGCTCACGATTCCAGTCGAGTTCGCGGGTCATACGTGCACGGAAAATTTCCGCGTTTTCCATCGAGGAAAAAGCGCCGAGCTGAAGAAATAAAGAGCCCGCGTCGGCGTCTTCAGTGGTGATGGGCGAGACGGCGGCAATATTGGTCGGCATGGGTGGTGTTGGTATTGAGACCGGCGGTCCTGGCGTAGCAATGGCGATAGGGCTGGTCGGGCGGCCATCTGCAAAGACGCGTTCTATCACCACCATGCCGCTACCGCGCCGTGCAATATCGAGCCGGTTAGCCGCTGCAAACGAAAGATCAATAATGCGCTCCGAAAGAAACGGGCCGCGATCATTAACCCGCACCACTACCGATTTATGGTTCGCTGGATTGGTTACACGCACATAGGAAGGCAGCGGCAGAGTGGGATGTGCCGCCGTCATCGCGTACATATCGTAGATTTCGCCGATAGAGGTTTTCTGCCCGTGAAATTTGCGGCCGTACCAAGAGGCGATGCCTTTTTGTATAAATGAATTCGCTGCAACATTGGGCACATAGGTTTTGCCAAACACCACGTAGGGACGATTGGCCCCGCGATGCAGCGGCTCGGTGCGCGGCACCGCGTCGGGAATGGCATCAAGGTTGGCTGGCGGGTTGGCGCCGGGGCCATCGTCCAAATAATAGCCGCCGGATTTTGAAGGGCTGGAATTATTGCCGCTGGCGGCGGACTTGCTGGGGGCATCGGGTTTTTTAGGGGCTGAACCGCAGCCTTGGAGGATAAGAGCAAATATTAAAACACCAGCAAGGACGGGCATTTCCAGCCATTTTTGCCTCGAAAGCCTCGATAAATGGCGATCTTTGTAATTCACGTTGATACCAGCTGCTTGTGCGTCGAAATGCTCATCAACATGCCGAATGAAATGCACATCGATAAAATTGCTGTGCCGCCATAGCTCATCAACGGCAGGGGCACGCCCACCACCGGCAAAATACCCACGACCATGCCAATATTGACGAACGCATAGGTGAAGAAGCTGAGCGTCACCGCACCCGCCAGCAGCCGCGAAAAAGTGGTGGGCGCATTAATCGCGATCATCAAACCGCGGCCAATAATGATGAGATAAAGCGTGAACAACAACAACACCCCGATCAGTCCAAATTCTTCACCAAAGACCGCCAAAATAAAATCAGTTGAACGCTCGGGAATAAAATCGAGCTGTGCCTGACTGCCGTTTTGCCAGCCTTTGCCGAGCACGCCGCCCGAGCCAATCGCAATCGTCGCTTGGATAATGTGATATCCCGCGCCGAGCGGATCGCTGGTGGGGTCCAGCAGCGTGCGGATGCGATCGCGCTGATACTCATGCATAAATTCCCAGGCCAGCGGTAGCGATACCAGACCGAGCACGCCGCCGGTAGCGAGTATTTTCCACGAGAGGCCCGCAAAAAATATCACAAAAAAGCCAGCTGAAAAAATCAGGATAGCGGTACCCAGATCAGGCTGGCGCAACACAAAAAAGGTGGGCACGATCAGAATCAAACCGGCAATTGCATAATCTTTGATATTGAGCGCGCCTTCCTTTCGGTGGAAATACCAAGCGAGCAATAACGGCACACCAATTTTCATGATCTCGGAAGGCTGGCCGGTAGCGAAACCCAAGCTAAGCCAGCGGCGCGCGCCGTTGCGCACCTCGCCAAACAGCGCCACGCTAATCAGCAGACCTAGGCCGATGATATAGACTGGAATCGCAAAGCGCATCAGGGTTTGTGGGGGGATATTGGCAATAATCCACATCATGATTAAAGCCACCCCAAAGTTGCGCGCCTGACCCAGTGCGCGATCAAAGGTCGATGCGCCAGACGCTGAAAAAACCACGATCAGAGAGATCGCTACCAGCACCGCGAAGGCGATCATCAGCGGCCCGTCCAGACATCGGGTCAGCGCATAAAAGGCGCGGTTAATCGATGGCTTCAGCGTCATTTTCCGGCACTTTAAGTTTTTTAATGTCAGGTACTTTACCAAGCAAATAAAAGTCCATCACCGCACGCGCAATGGGTGCGGCAGCCTGCGCGCCTTTGCCGCCGTTTTCGACCATGACCGCCAATGCAATGGTGGGTTTATCAGCCGGCGCATAGGCGATGTACCAGGCATGATCGCGCAGCCGTTCGGCCACGCGCCCTTCAATATATTTTTCACCCTTTTTCAACCCAAACACTTGCGCGGTGCCGGTTTTGCCGGCGCTGACATATCCAGCGTTTACAAAGGCGCGGGCGCTGGTGCCTTCTTTCGGCACGCCAATCAGGGCAGCCTGAATGATGGCAATATTTTCCGGCTTGATCTTGAGTGGCGTGGATTGGCCGGTCATCGACGCCTCAGTTTGCTTAACCTTGCCGGTGGCGACATCCGTAATGTAGCGAACCAGATGCGGGCGTACCGCTACGCCATCATTGGCAATGGTGGCGGTGGCATGCGCCAGCTGCATCGGTGTGAAGGCGTTATAGCCTTGGCCGATGCCCGTCGAAATACTATCGCCCAGATACCATTTGCGTACATCGGATGCCGCCTTGGCAAAGCGGGTTTCTTTCCATTGGCGGGAGGGGAGTACACCTTCTAATTCGCCGTCAATATCGATGCCTGTTTTGGTACCAAAGCCGAGCGAACGCAAAAATTCTGCCGTCTTGTCGATATCGGTTTCAGAGGCGAGTTGGTAATAGTAAGTATCACAGGAGACGACAATGGATTTGTACATATTGACGCTGCCGTGGCCGCCCATCTTGTCATCATTCCAACGATGCGCGACACCGGGCAGTCCAAAATAGCCGGGGTCAGAAATCGATTGCTCTGGCGTGCGTTTGCCAGACTCCAGCGCGCCAAGTGCCAGGAACGGTTTCAGTGTCGAGCCGGGCGGGTATGCGCCGCGTAGTGCGCGATTCAGCAGCGGTTTATCCAGCGAGGTATTCAACAGATCCCAATTTTGCGGATCAATGCCATCCACAAACAAGTTGGGATCAAACCCCGGTTTCGAGACCAGCGCCAAAATTTCGCCAGTGGAAGGTTCAATCGCAACCATCGAACCGCGTTGATCTGCAAACGCCTGCTCTGCGATTTTCTGTAGCTTGATATCCAGCGTAAGGCGGATATTATTGCCCGCAATCGGTGCTGACTTGGCGAGTGAACGAACGGCGCGGCCACCGGCATCAATTTCAACCTGCTCTGAGCCGGTGGAGCCGTGCAGCTCACTTTCGTAGCTGCTCTCCACGCCCTGCTTGCCAATATGCTCGGTGCCTTTGTAATTGGCTGATAAACCGTTGGCCTCAATACGTTTTACATCAGCTATATTAATGCGGCCGATGTAACCAATGGCGTGCGAAGCCACTTCACCCTGCGGATAGTTGCGGAACAAGCGCGCACGAATATCAAAGCCCGGGAATCGAAACCGGTTGACCGCAAAACGCGCGACTTCTTCCTCGGTCAGCCGATTGCGAATCGGCAGAGACTCAAAATTTTTACTCTCTTCTAGCAGCCGTTTGAAGCGGCGGCGATCGCGCGGCTGAATTTCAATCACGCGCGCTAAATCATCCAGCACCGCGTCAAGGTTTTTTACTTTGGACGGCGTAACCTCGAGCGTATAGGCCGAATAGTTTGCGGCCAGTACCTCGTTATTGCGATCTAGGATCAAGCCGCGATTGGGCACCACCGGTACCACCGAAATACGATTAGCCTCGGCCTGCAAGTGGTAGTAATCGCGCTTTACGATTTGCAAATAAATCATACGTCCGACCAGCACTGCGAAAGCCAGCAGAATCGACAACCCTGCAATCAAGGCGCGGGTTCGGAACATATTGAGTTCCGCCTCGCGGTTTTTGATGGTGGTGCCTATCATCTCAGCGTCTCATTTGACCAAGGCGGCGCTGGAACATCGGCAGCCGGGCCAACCAGCCTACAACCGGCCATAACAACATGCCGATAGCGGGAGCCAGCCATAAACCCCAACCGGGAAAATCACGACCCAGCGACAAATTAAGCAACACGCCTATTGCTTGTGCGAGTACCAGCACGACACCGATATGCAGCGCTTGTTCGAACGCGGTTAATTGCAAAATGCGCAACCGCAACAGTTGCACCAAAAATATCGCGACCACATAAATGAGCGCATGCTGGCCCAGCAGTACGCTATTGGCAACGTCCATTACCAGCCCTAAACAAAAGCCCCAACCTTGGCCGATAGAACGCGATTCATGGGCCACCCAATAAAGCAACATGATCAACAAAAAATCGGGATGTGCCCGCAATGCCCAGCCACTCCAAGGTAAAAGATTCAGCAGCAAGGCAATGACCAGCGAACCGGCCACCAAACGCAAGGGGGCGGAGAGTGTCATCGCCTCACGGGAGGCAGGAGAGAGGTCCATGGACATCAGTTATTCCGCCGCGGATCGCGCTTGGCGGGGCGCGTGGGACTGCTGGCCGCAGGTTTTTTCTCGGTACTGACCACATCTGCCAGCGGGTACTCTGCGGGGGCAGTTGCCGGCATGGCAGCGCCTGTAGCCAAGTCCGGTGACAGGGTGCGCAGCAGCACTTTGACAAACCGATGATGATCCGGCGCGGTAGCGGGTTGAGCGATGACCTTAGCAAATGGGAATGCCGGATTTTTCTCAACTTGCACGACCGCCGCGACCGATAACCCTGCCGGATAAGTACCATCAATTCCCGATGTCACCAGACTGTCGCCGATTTCAATATCAGCGCCCAATGGAATAAACGGCACATCAATGGTGCCCTCACGGCCATTACCGACCGCGACCGCGCGCAGGCCATTGCGCACGATCATGACCGGCACGGATTGGTCCTTTTCAGTCGAGAGAGTAACCTCTGATGACAGCAAGCCCACTGCCGTGACTTGGCCTACCACGCCATTGCCGTCAATGACGGCGACCCCAGCAGTGACGCCGTGGGAAGTGCCTTTGTTGATAATGATTTTGCGCGCATAGGGATTTCTTGCGTCGCGAATAATTTCCGCAATAATGCCGCGCCGATCCAGCCGGTTAGTGGCCTCAACCACGTCCGCCAATGCGGCAACATGAGACCGCTCGGCCTGGATAAGCTGCGCCTGCTGGCTGCGGGCGGTCAATTCCAGTACCTGGTTTTGCAGTTGGCGATTTTCGTCGATCAGTTTAGTTTGGTCGGTAAAATAGCTGCTAATGCGGCGTGCTGTGGCGCCGGGCATGCCTAGCGCCTGTTCGATCGGATTGAGCGCCACAGAGACCCCCAGACGCACCCAAGAAAGCGCCTGAAAGCGGTGATCAGCAATCATGATAGCGAGCGCCGCGAGCGAAAAAAATGTTAGCCGGGCAAGAGGGCTAGGCCCGCGCGTAAAGAATGGTTCTTGGTACCCCGACACCTGACGCCTTATCCGATCAAAAGTGGATGCAAACCCAAGTTACCTGCCTACAACTCGTGCGTAAACACCGAGCCCAACTTTTCCATCTCTTCCAGTGCGCGCCCGGAGCCACGAACGACGCAGGTGAGCGGATCATCGGCGACGATGACGGGCAAGCCAGTTTCCTCAACCAGCAAGCGGTCGATATCACGCAGCAGCGCGCCACCGCCGGTTAACACCATGCCTTTTTCGGCAATATCAGCGCCCAGCTCAGGCGGTGTTTGTTCCAGCGCTGACTTAACGGCAGACACAATGGAATTCAACGGGTCGGTCAGCGCTTCTAAAATTTCATTCGATGAAATCGTAAACGAGCGCGGAATACCTTCAGCCAGATTGCGGCCCTTTACTTCCATCTCGCGCACTTCGGAGCCGGGAAACGCTGAGCCTATGGTTTTCTTGATGTTTTCAGCAGTGGCTTCGCCGATCAGCATGCCGTAATTGCGACGAATGTAATTGATGATGGCTTCATCGAAGCGGTCGCCGCCGACGCGGACGGAACCTGAGTACACCGTGCCACCGAGCGAAATCACGCCGACTTCCGTGGTACCGCCGCCGATATCCACCACCATCGAGCCGGTCGGCTCGGCAATTGGTAAGCCCGCACCAATGGCTGCTGCCATTGGCTCTTCAATCAAAAATACCTGCGAAGCGCCAGCGGCCACGGCGGACTCCCGAATGGCGCGGCGTTCAACCTGAGTGGAGCCGCAGGGTACGCAAATGACGATACGTGGGCTGGGACGATACCACTGCGCGTCATGCACTTTTTTAATAAAAAACTTGAGCATGTGCTCGGTGGTATGAAAATCGGCAATCACGCCGTCTTTCATCGGGCGAATCGCGGTGATATTGCCCGGTGTGCGGCCCAGCATCATTTTGGCTGCCAGACCAACCGCCTGAATCGTTTTCTTCGAATTCGGACCAGCCTCCTGGCGAATCGCCACCACGGAAGGTTCGTCGAGGACGATACCCTTGCCGCGTACGTAGATGAGGGTGTTGGCGGTGCCTAGATCGATGGCAAGATCGGTGGAGAGATATTTCGAAAAAAGCGAGAACATGTGACCTTTCTAAAGCTTGTTGCCATGTTCTGCATGTGGATTGAGATCGGCATCATGCGAACAGGGATGAATATGATTGTCTTGCGCCACCCATTCGGGATTCCGGCTTAGAGCATGATTTCTGCTTAATTCGGAACAAAACGCGGGGGTTTTAGCGTTTTTAATACGGTTTTGCTTAGGTTACTAATCAGGATAAGGGCGTGTTTTATGCTTAATTAGCTATGATACTCTAGTGATTGCCTAAAAAGAATGCAAAAACAGACGAAAAACGCTGAATTTTGTCGTCGTTTCCCGACTGTGTTGTCGTTTAACCCATTTCGTTTTTTTGGCCATTTTTCTGCCATTGAATCCCTCGCATTAAAACCTCGCTTATAGAATCCTGTTTTATGTCTCTAAGTCCTGAAGATATCCAACGTTTGGCGCTGCTTGCGCGGATTGAAATTGCCCCTGCTGAAGCGCCACATATACAGGTGCAGCTAAACAGTATCTTCAAGCTGGTGGAACAGCTACAAGCAGTCGATACGGAGGGCATTGAGCCACTCTGCCACCCGATTGCCGCTATTGAGGAAATGACCTTGCGATTGCGCCCCGATGTCGTGACGGAGGGGGATCAGCGCGAAGCCAATATGAAAAATGCGCCCCAGCAGGAGAACGGGCTATTTTTAGTCCCTAAGGTGCTGGAATGAGCTTCGCAAACGCCTCCCTCAGACAGCTCCGTTTGGCGCTCGATAGCAAACAAGTTTCCGCTGTTGAGCTCGCGGAATATTTCTTGAATCGCGCTGAAGCTGCGCAGGATTTAAATGCGTTTTTGCAAATTGATCGCAGTCTAACAATGGTCGAAGCACGCGCTGCCGATGCGCGTATTGAAACTGGTAATGTGGGAGCGTTAACAGGTATTCCGATTGCGCATAAAGATATTTTTATCACTAAAGATTGGCGCTCGACCGCGGGCTCTAAAATGCTCGAGGATTATGTTTCTCCCTTCGACGCCACCGTCGTTGAAAAGCTCCAGGCAGCAGGCATGGTTTGTCTGGGCAAATTAAATTGTGATGAGTTCGCGATGGGCTCATCGAATGAAAACTCAGCGTTTGGCGTGGTCAAAAACCCGTGGGATAAAACCAAAATTCCCGGTGGTTCATCGGGCGGTTCGGCCGCCGCGGTTGCCGCCGGCTTAACGCCTGCCGCGACCGGTACCGACACTGGTGGCTCGCTGCGACAACCGGCATCGATGTGCGGCATTACCGCGATCAAGCCAACTTACGGTACGGTTTCACGCTACGGAATGATTGCATTTGCATCAAGCCTGGATCAAGGTGGGCCGATGGCGAAAAGTGCAGAGGATTGCGCCATTTTATTGGATGCAATGGGCGGCTTTGATGAGCGGGATTCGACAAGTGTGGATGTGGCAAAAACATCCCGAAAAAATTTAATCGCCGCACCCAATTTGGCAAAATTTGTCGCCGAATATGCCTCAAACAAAAGCGCCGGCAAGCCATTAGAAGGCATTCGTGTTGGCGTGCCAGACTACGGGCAAAGTGTTGAAGTTGCAGGCTGGGTGAATGCCGCTATCGACAAATTCAAAGAGTTAGGCGCTGCTATCGTCAACATATCGTTGCCGCGCACCGCGCTATCCATACCCACCTATTACGTGATTGCATCTGCCGAAGCGTCGAGCAATCTATCCCGCTTTGATGGCGTGCGCTACGGTCATCGCGCGGCTGAGTACAAAGATTTGGGCAGCATGATCGCAAAGTCGCGCTCCGAAGGCTTTGGCGCAGAAGTGAAACGCCGAATACTGGTCGGTGCTTATGTGCTTTCGCACGGCTACTACGATGCCTATTATCTGCAGGCGCAAAAAGTTCGCCGCCTGATTGCACAAGATTTTCAGGATGCATTCAAGTCCTGTGATTTCATCATGGGCCCGGTCGCGCCGACCACCGCGTGGACGATCGGTGAAAAATCCAGCGATCCCGTGGCGATGTATCTCGAAGATATTTTCACGCTGGGCGTCAGCCTGGCGGGGCTGCCCGGCATGTCCGTTCCATGC
The DNA here is from genome assembly GCA_043773745.1 of Burkholderiales bacterium. Classification (GTDB taxonomy): domain Bacteria; phylum Pseudomonadota; class Gammaproteobacteria; order Burkholderiales; family Usitatibacteraceae; genus UKL13-2. The sequence continues at coordinate 25,908 of JAYVEV010000118.1, forward strand.
GGCTTTGCCAACCAAATGCCGGTGGGACTGCAAATCATCGGCAATTATTTTGATGAAGCCAGAATGCTGGCCACAGCGCATCAATATCAGTTGGCAACTGACTGGCATCTGCGCACGCCGGAGGAGTTCACATGAGCGCGATTCCGGCAGGCTGGGAAGTGATTATCGGGCTGGAGACCCATACGCAATTATCGACAGCCTCAAAAATTTTCTCAGGCTCACCAACGGCCTATGGTGCTGCGCCTAATAGTCAAGCGAATGCAGTCGATTTGGCGCTCCCAGGTACGCTGCCGGTACTCAATCGCGGTGCAGTAGAAGCGGCGATCAAGTTTGGTTTGGCGATCGGCGCCAAGATTGCGTCGCGTTCGGTATTTGCCCGCAAAAACTACTTTTATCCCGATTTGCCCAAGGGCTATCAGATTTCGCAATTTGAGTTACCAGTGGTGATTGGCGGCGGCATTCCGATTGTGGTCGAGGGCGTCGAAAAAACCGTGCAATTAACGCGGGCGCATTTGGAAGAGGACGCCGGCAAATCATTGCACGAAGGTTTAGATACGCATGGCGTTTCGGGGATTGATTTGAACCGTGCGGGCACGCCACTGCTGGAGATTGTGACCGAGCCGGTGATGCGCTCGGCTGCTGAGGCGGTAGCGTATGCGAAAGCATTGCACGACATCGTCACGTGGATCGGAATCTGCGACGGCAATATGCAGGAAGGTTCGTTCCGCTGTGATGCCAACGTATCCGTGCGCCGTGCAGGAGACCAAAAACTTGGCACGCGCTGCGAGATTAAAAACGTCAACTCATTTAGATTTTTGGAACGCGCCATCGACTATGAAATTCGTCGTCAGATTGAGCTGATTGAAGACGGTGGCAGGGTCGTGCAAGAGACGCGTTTATACGATGCCGATCGTGATGAAACACGGGCGATGCGCGGTAAAGAAGATTCAATGGATTATCGCTATTTTCCGGACCCAGATTTATTGCCGCTGGTGATCTCGCAAAAAGAAATTGACGCAATTCGCGCCGCGATGCCCGAGCTACCGGAGGCAATGCGTGAGCGGTTTATGGCGGGTGAATATGGCTTAGACACTTACAACGCGGCGCTTATAACCGCTACGAAAAATCTTGCGCAGTTTTTTGAAGAAGTCTTGCTCTTGTTAAAGGAAGACGGCGCTAGTGGGAAGGCAAGTGATGAGGCAACAGTCAAACTGAATCTTGAAAAATTGCAATCAAATGCTAAGTTGGTTGCAAATTGGCTATTGGGTGAGTTTTCGGCAAAACTGGGTCGAGATAGTATTGAAATTAGCCAATGTCCAATTACGCCTGCCGCACTCGCAAAGCTCTTAGCCAGATTGAAAGATGGCACGCTGTCTGGAAAAATTGCCAAAGAAGTATTCAACTGCATGTGGACGGGTGAAGGTGATGTCGACGCGATCATTGAAAGGCGCGGATTGAAGCAAGTCTCCGACGCATCCGCTATCGAAAAAATAGTCGATGAAGTCCTGGCCGCCAACCAAAAATCCGTCGATGAATTTAAATCCGGCAAAGAAAAAGCATTTCAATCGCTCGTGGGCCAAGTGATGAAAGCATCAAAGGGCAAAGCCAATCCGTCGCAGGTGAATGAGATTTTGAAGGCGAAGTTAGGTTAAATTTTCCGATGCTGTCGCATCAGTTCCGCCAATAAAACATCTCCCGAAAACCCACTCGCTTCCAAGCCTGCAATCGCACCTTCCATATCTCCTGCCGGGCGGTTTTGTGAGAGCTTAAATTTGGCCTGGGTGTTGGTAATCGCCACTTCAAAACCCACCAGCGCACCGAGCTTGGGCGCGTGATCGGCGAGCTGTCCCGGGTCCCATTTGCGATCACCATTGCCGGCCTCATACTGCGCCGAAAGTGCCACCACAATCTTCCAAATATCTGCCGGCGCATCCAAGCGACGTACTGTGCCCGCGACATGCACTGCCGCGTAATTCCAAGTGGGAACATTGGGTGATTTTTGGTTTTCGTTCACATACCAAGTCGGTGAAATATAGCCGTGCGGCCCGTGAAAAATCGCGAGCATGGTGTCGCCGTCGGTTAAGTTTGCCGCCTGCGGATTGGCCCGGGCAAGATGGCCGATGAGCATATTGCGGATGGGATCAAATTGAACCGGCGCATGACTGATCTGAACTTCCCCCGCTAAAGTTGTAATCAGCGTCGCGAAGCCATTTGAATCAATAATAGATTGAATGCGCCGCTGATCGATTTCCGAAAAATGTTGCGGTGTGTACATGGGTTGTAATTAGATGGCAGGCGATGATCGATCAGGCGAGAAGCCTAACAAAGACGCAAATGAAGATGTATTATTTTTTAGTGGGTGCTGATGGGGTGGCGGTTGCAGGAGCCATCGCGGGACGCTCGCCACTGGGCAGAACAATAATATTGCCGTCTGCATCCAGCACGGTACCAACGGCCAAGCCTGTCTTGAGGCGTTTCCAGCGGGCTTTTTCCGCATCATAGCGGTCGCTAATGGCTTGTTTTTCTTTTTCTGTTTGTGCGATTTCAGCATCGACGCTGGCACGGTCGTTTTTGGCACGCGCTAAATCATTGATGAGTTGTTGCGGCGCTTCGCGGGTTTTTGACGCCTTGGTGCTTTTGCTTTGGCCCGCCTTGTAAAACTCCATCTCGCTGGCGTGTTTTTTGATCAGCGCATCGATTTCGATGGTGCGGGTTTGCAGTGTTTTGATGCGTTCGTCAAGTTGAGCGATATCGCGGCTGCGCGAGGCAGCAAATTCGCGTTCTGAGCCATACGTGCCCAGCAGCGCCAAATCGCGCTGTTTTTGTTCGGCTACCTGACGTTGATTTTCAGCGCGCTTTGCTTTCTCTGCCTCGCGCATTTTGATTTGCTCCGGCGTTAGCTGGGCGTCAATTTTTCGCAGCAATGTGCCACTGGGTGAAATCTCGGCCACTTCCTTTTTGGCACATTGTGGCGGCATGGTGTCGCCATAGTGAGTGACACCCTTTTCGTCCACGCAGCGAAATGCCGCATGCGCTGGCAGCGCACTGGCAAGACCCAGGCTGAATAGGCAAATGGTAGATATTTTCATGCGCGTAAAAATCATTTAGTTTGTCGAAGCGCCGAATTGATCTCGATACGCTGCAATTTTTTCCAGTTTAGCGGTTTTAGTGGGATCGCGTGACAGAAAGCTGATAATGTCTTGCAAAGTGGCAACTGCAATAACGGGAATGCCGTGCAGTTGGCTGACCTCTTGTGCAGCAGAAAGTGTGCCATTCCCGCGTTCCTGCCGGTCTAGCGAGATTATGACTCCGGCGGGTGTCGCGCCAGCTGCACGAATAATATCGACCGACTCGCGTACCGAGGTGCCGGCCGAAATGACATCATCAACAATCAGCACCCGCCCTGCAATCGGCGCGCCCACGGTGAGGCCGCCTTCGCCGTGGTCTTTGGCTTCTTTGCGGTTGTAAGCGTAGGACATGTTTTGGCCTTTTTCCGAGAGGGCTAAGGCCGTTATCGCCGCCAAAATAATGCCTTTGTAGGCGGGGCCAAACAGCATATCGAATTGTAAATTCGAAGCCTGGATGGCATTTGCGTAAAAGCCGGACAATGCACGCAACGAGGCGCCGTCATTAAACAGCCCCGCATTGAAAAAATAAGGGGATAGTCGGCCTGCCTTGGTTTTGAATTCCCCAAAGCGCAGCACATCCTGACAGATGGCGAATTCAACGAATTGCTGACGAAAATCGGCGCTATTGGTCGTAGTTGGCGTAATCGGCGATGTCATGAATAATCAATACGAAAGCTGGAATTCACGGATAATCGCGGTTTTCCTAATTAATTTCAACGTAAATTCATGAGAATTATCACGGTCAACTGCAACGGCATCCGTTCCGCCACTAGTAAAGGCTTGTTCACTTGGCTGAAACAGCAAAAAGCCGACGTGATTTGCTTTCAGGAAATCAAGGCGCTGGAAAGCGATATTCCCGATGAGGCCAAGCCGTGGAAGGGCTGGCACGCTTTCTATCACTCAGCGGAAAAAAAAGGCTATGCGGGCGTGGCGCTGTATTCGAAGCGCGAGCCTGACCGGGTGCAAATTGGCACCGGCATCTCGTGGATTGATGCGGAAGGCCGTTTTTTGCAAGCCGATTTTGGCAATTTAAGCGTGATTTCGCTTTATTTGCCGTCGGGGTCAGCCTCCGAGGAGGCGCAAGCCAAAAAATTTCGTTTTCTGGAAGCCTTTATGCCGTATTTGCAAAAGCTCAAAGCAAGCGGGCGCGAATGCATTATTGTGGGCGACTGGAATATCGCGCACAAAGAAATTGATTTAAAAAATTGGCGCGGCAATAAAAAGAATTCTGGCTTCCTGCCTGAGGAGAGGCAATGGCTCACAACGCTGTTCGACGAGGTCGGCTATGTGGATGTTTTCCGTAGCTTGGTGCCGCTGGCGGATCAGTACACTTGGTGGTCCAATCGCGGGGCCGCGTATGAAAAAAACGTCGGCTGGCGGATTGACTATCACATCACCACACCGACGATTGCGGCATCTGCCAAAAATGCACGGATTTATAAAGATGAAAAATTTTCAGATCACGCGCCGTTGGTGATTGACTACGATTACGCGCTTTAAGGTTGAATCGCCGGTTTGAAATTTGCTTTCGTTCCAAAATTAATAAGTAGCAGCAGCATTTTAGGTATCGGCTCTCCATGTTAAAACTTACCAATCTCACCCTGGCTCGCGGCGTCAAGCAGCTGGTTGTCGGTGCGAATCTCACCTTGTTTCCGGGCCATAAAGTCGGCCTGATCGGCCCTAACGGCGCGGGAAAATCGAGCCTGTTTTCGCTGCTGCGCCACAAGATTCATCAAGACGTGGGCGAATTTGAAATTCCTGCCAAATGGGTGGTCGCGCACGTTGCCCAAGAAACACCGCATTCCGACCGGTCCGCACTCGATTACACCATCGACGGCGACTGTGAATTGCGGGCGCTAGAAGCTGAATTGGCGCAGGCTGAGCAGGATGATGCATCAGGCGAAAAACTTGCTGAGCTGCATGAATATTACGACCATATTGGCGGTTATCAGGCCAACTCGCGCGGCGCTTCTTTGCTCGCCGGTTTGGGGTTTACCGATGCGCAAATGGCGCAGCCAGTGGCTACATTCTCCGGCGGCTGGAGGATGCGTTTGAACCTCGCCCAGGCGCTGATGTGTCGCTCCGATTTATTGCTGCTTGATGAGCCGACCAACCATTTGGATTTGGACGCGGTCATGTGGCTGGAAGATTGGCTAAGTGGCTACCCCGGCACGCTGCTGCTGATTACGCACGATCGTGATTTTCTCGATGCGGTGGTTACCACCATCGTCCATCTCGACAATCAGAAACTGGTCGAGTATGGTGGTAACTACTCCACCTTCGAACGCACCCGCGCCATGCAGTTGGCATTGCAAGGTTCGGCCTACATCAAGCAGCAACGGCAGGTTGCGCACCTGCAGTCTTTCATCGATCGCTTCAAGGCCAAAGCAACCAAGGCCAAGCAGGCGCAAAGCCGGATGAAAACCCTAGAGCGGATGGAGCTGATTACGGCGGCTCACGTCGATTCGCCGTTCTCCTTTACATTCCGTGACCCCGTCGCCAAGCCGCGCCAGTTATTGCATTTGAAGGAAGCGGATGTTGGCTATAAAACCGAGGCAGGTGAAAAAACCATTCTCGCCAACGTCGAATGGCGCTTGTTTTATGGCGACAAAATTGGCTTGCTCGGGCCCAACGGCGCCGGTAAATCAACGCTGGTGAAATCGCTTGCCGGCACGCTGGCATTACAGCGTGGCGGGCGCTTTGAAGGACAAGGTTTGAAGATCGGCTATTTCGCCCAGCACCAGATTGAACAGCTCCGTCTAGATGAATCGCCGATTCAACATATGAGGAGGCTCGACCCAACAACCCGCGAGCAGGAGTTCCGTAATTTTCTCGGCGGCTTTGATTTTCGCGGCCCCAATGCCGATGCAGCGATTGCGCCGTTTTCAGGCGGTGAAAAAGCGCGCCTGGCCTTGGCGCTGCTGGTGTGGCAAAAGCCGAATTTGTTGCTGCTTGACGAGCCGACTAACCATCTGGATATCGAAATGCGTGAAGCCGTCGCCGAGGCCCTGCAGGATTTTGACGGCACCCTGGTGGTTGTGGCCCATGATCGGCATTTGCTCAAAGCCTGCGCAGATCAACTGTGGCTGGTCGCCGATGGCGGTCTGCGCGAATTCGACGGTGACCTCGACGATTACAAAAAATGGGCGCGCGATTACGCTAAGAATCGCGGCAAAGCCCCGCCGAAAATCATCTCGCTGCCCACACAGAAAATTGTAGAGCCTCAGCAACCACGGCCTTCCCCAGCCAAAAGTGTCCCGAACGGCAAGCCAGATGGGGGCCTTGCCAAAGATGATCCGGCCGCTCGCAAGGAACAAAAGCGCGCCGAGGCCGATGCGCGACAAAAGCTATCCGCAGCTAAGAAGCCGCTCGAACAAAAGTTGAATGAGCTTGAGAAGAAACTAAAAAGCTTGGTCACCGAACGTGAAAATATCGAGGGCTGGTTGGCCAAGGAAGAAGCGTATCTGGAAGACAACAAAATCCGCTTGCAGGAAATGTTGAAGCGCCAGGGAGAGCTGGCTACCGAGGCGTCCGATGTAGAATGGAAATGGCTGGAAGTGCAGCAAAAGCTGGAGGAGGTTGCAGCTTAAGCTGCTGTTCCCCCTTCCTTGTTCCCACTTCCCTGCACCCACTTACGGCTGACGCAAAATATCGGTGCCGTCGGTGAAGCGATACAGGGCCAATGTCCCCAGTAAATTCGGCAGTAGCTTTTGCTCGTGGCCATCGGTAAACACAGAGCGATTCAGCACCCGATAATGACGCGCGGCGCAAAACGATTCGAAATCCGCGATGGTAAAAAGGTGAACGTTCGGCGTGTCGTACCACTGGTAAGGCAAATCATCCGACACCGGCATGCGCCCGCCGAGCGCAATTTGGGCGCGGTGTTTCCAGTAGCCAAAATTCGGGAAGGTCACAATCGCTTCACGTCCCACCCGTAGCATGTCGGCAACCACGGCCTCAGTGCGCTTCATGGCTTGCAGGGTTTGCGAGAGAATCACAATATCGAATGATTGGTCAGCAATTTCGGCCATGCCGGATTCCAGATTTACCTGAATCACATTCACCTTGTTTTCAATGCATTTGATGATCGATGCCTCATCGTTTTCGATGCCGTAACCGGACACACCACGGGTTTCGCCGAGGTAGGCCAACAGCGAACCATCGCCGCAGCCCAGGTCGAGCACCCGCGCGCCTAGGGGGATCCATGAGGCGATCGCGGCAAAATCGGCACGGGTAATCACGCACTCACCCGATGGGTAAAATAGGTCCGCACTACAGCGTGATACTGCGCGTTGTTCAATAAAAACGCATCATGGCCATGTGGCGCATCGATCTCGGTATAGGTCACATCTTTCTTTTCATCGAGCAGCGCCTTTACCATCTCGCGGGAGCGCGCGGGCGAGAACCGCCAGTCGGTGGTAAACGAAATCACCAGAAATTTTGCGCTGGCCGGTGACAATGCTTTGGCCAAATCACCGCCGTGCTGTGCAGCAGGATCAAAATAATCTAATGCTTTAGTCACGCGCAAATAGGTATTGGCATCGTAGTACTGCGAAAATTTCTCACCCTGATAGCGCAAATAGGATTCGATCTGAAACTCCGGCGCGAAGGAAAATTTTTTACCTTCGCGCAGTCCGCGACCAAACTTGGTTTCCATTTGATCGTCAGAAATATAGGTGATGTGACCGATCATGCGCGCCACGGTCAGGCCATTTTTGGGCAGCGTATGGTGGCGTGCAAAATTGCCTTCATGAAAATCCGGATCGGTCATGATGGCCTGCCGCGCTACTTCGTTAAACGCGATATTTTGCGCGGATAAATTCGGCGCCGCAGCGACGACCACGGCGTGTTTAATGCGCGGCGGATATCGGTAGCTCCAGCACAGCGCCTGCATGCCGCCGAGCGAGCCACCCATCACCGCAGCCAATGTGTCGATGCCTAAAAAATCTAGCAGCCGCGCCTGCGAATCAACCCAGTCTTCTACTGTCACCAGTGGGAAATCGGCCCCATAAGGAGAGTTGGTTTTAGGGTTAATTGTGAGCGGCCCGGTCGAGCCGAAACAGGAGCCCAGATTGTTCACGCCGATCACAAAAAATTTGTTGGTATCTACGGACTTACCGGGACCAATCATGGAATCCCACCAGCCTTCGCTGTCGGTCTGGCCGGCATAAATACCCGCAACATGATGCGACGCATTAAGCGCATGGCAGATCAACACCACGTTAGACTTATCCGCGTTTAAGGTGCCATAAGTTTCATAGGCAAGATCATATTCGCCCAGCGTCGCACCACTCGCCAAGGGTAGAGGCATCGAGAAGTGTGCGAGTTGAGGCGTTGCAATCATGGCAGCCAGAAATAGAACCAAAAACAAAAACCCCTAATCAGCTTTTCGCTAAAAGGGCTCTCTGTGAATGATGCAGACAGCCGCTTTAGCCGTATTTATTGGAGAAGGTATTCATCCTCCGCGCCCGCAAGCTGATCGTCAAATCGGCGCACTATCAAGTTACTTGATTGCCTGCGTGAAGTCAAACAAGGACTGGCGCGAAAAATGGAGGAAAAATGCCTCAGACGGCAAGCTGGGCGGGCACTTTGCCATCTGCGATCAATGCCACAGCACAGTGCGGCGTGGAGATAACGGGTCTGCAGTACTCGTTGTCGTGTATGTATAAGTTCCGCTACGGCTGCGTGTGTGACAATGATTACGTGAATGCGGATGAGATGAAGCATCGCAGTAGCTGAGCGAGCTTGACTAAACGGCCCCATACCGCTATCTTAATGACCAATCGGTCATTAGTTGCCTTTCATAAAAAAATTTATATCTTAAGAATGCCATGCCAGTACTCGCGAAAATTATTGAGCCCCGCTGGGAGCGCCGCAAAGATGCGCGGCCTGGTGAGCTCGCCACTGCGGCGCTGGAGTTATTTGTGGAGCGCGGATTTTCGGCCACACGGCTGGATGATGTCGCCAAGCGGGCGGGTGTCTCAAAAGGGACGCTCTATCTCTATTTTGACAGTAAAGAAGATTTGTTCAAAGCGGTTGTGCGCGAAGGTATCGTCTCGCGGATCGCTGAAGCAGAACAGCGGATTCGTGAATACACCGGCACTACACCTGAATTGATGCGTGACTTGGTACACGATTGGTGGAATCAGATTGGTTCAACCAAACTGGCCGGCATTAGCAAACTGATGATGTCAGAGGCAGGCAATTTTCCCGAACTGGCCAAGTTCTACCACGCAGAAGTCATGCAGCGCGGCACCGGTTTGTTTGCGTCTGTTATCCAACGCGGCATCGACGCAGGCGA
>JAYVEV010000119.1:0-17027 GCA_043773745.1 Burkholderiales bacterium
TTAAGCCACTAATTTTTATTCACAGTAGCTGCAGACTATCACCCACCTGCACCGTGCCGAGTTTGACCGGCAGCAAATTCATCCCGAATCTCACCCCATTTGGCGAATCTCGATATTTCGCCAATGTGTGTAAGGGTTCTGGCCCGCGCACCTCACCGGTAGCCTGATCGGTGGTGGTGACTTGGCAGCGGGTGCAGGGTTTTGCGCCGCGAAATGTCGCGCTGCCGATTTGAAAATTTTGCCAAGTCTCTTCTGCAAAGGGTGCGCAGCCGCGCACCACCAAATTAGCGCGAAAGCGATTCATCGGCACGGGCTGCCCGTGATTTTCCACGATGCGCGAATTCAGATCTGCCAGTGATTCTTCAGATGCAATCAGCAGTGGATAGCCATCCGCGAAGCTCACAATCTCGCCATTTTTGGCATAGTCAGGCGCAACACGGCGTTCGGCACTATCGGGCATATATACCAGGCGCGCACCCATGCCCAGGTAGTTCGTTAGCCACTCATCAACTTCCGCTGATACGGTATGGGCATGCACACGGCTCGACCAAACCTTTACGGTGCGTGTGGGCCTCAGTGGCGGCTCCAGCGGCACCGAGACGTCGTCGCCGAATGGCGAGGTAAGCGTCAGTTGATCACCGTTAATGCTTGCTTGAAGGGTGGCCATGAGTGGATAGTCTCGCTGGGTAAGAAATTCGTGGTGCTCATCAATCACCATAAACCGGCGGTCGTATTGCAGCCCGCGCGAGGTACTGCTGCTCGCACCCAATGAAATGCCACCCAATGATTTGACTGGAAAGATATTAATTGCCGTAACGGTGATGGTCATTTTTGTGTGGTTTCGTGAAGGAAGACGAGCGTAATATGAATGAAATTATAAAGCGCCAAAACGTGATAACGTATTTCCGTTTCAGCAGTATAGCGGTCGCACAACGCAAAGTAGTTCAGACTCTGACAAAGCAAATTTGACGCCTTCCACAAGGAGCACTACACATGATTGACTGGGTAAAAAAACTCACTGGCGAATTAATTGACATCATCGAGTGGCTCGATGATTCCACCAACACGCTCGTTTACCGCTACGAACGCAATAACAATGAGATCAAATACGGTGCCAAGCTCACCGTGCGCGAAGGGCAGATGGCGGTCTTCATCAACGAAGGCCAGATGGCCGATGTTTACAAGCCGGGCATGTACACACTCACCACGCAAAATATGCCGATTCTTTCCACGCTGAAAGGCTGGAAATACGGTTTTGAGTCACCCTTCAAAGCTGAAATTTATTTCGTCAATACGCGTAAATTCACCGACTTAAAATGGGGTACGCCCGGCCCCTCAACCATGCGCGACAAAGAGTTTGGCATCGTGCGTGTCACGTCTTTCGGCCTTTACTCGATTCGCATCAAGGATGCCGGCATTTTCATTAAAGATATTTCCGGCACGGAAGGCCGCTTCACGACTGAACAGATTCAGGAAAATCTGCGCGGCAAGATCGGCATGCGCATCAAGGAAGTGATGCCCGAACTGGGGCTTGCGGTGATTGACCTTGAAGCTAAGGTCAGTGTGCTGGGCACTATGCTGCGCGATCGCATTGCGGCTGATTTCGAGGCAATGGGCCTAGAGCTGGTCGAGGTGCAGGTGCAGGATATTGGTCTGCCCGAGGAGGTTGAAAAAGCCATCGATAAACGCGGTGCGATTGCCGCGATTGGCAATATGCAGGCGTATACGCAATACGAAACCGCCAGCGCCATTCATGACGCGGCCACCACGCCCAATAGTGCGGCCGGTGCCGGTATGGGTCTGGGTGCGGGTTTTGCAATGGGTGGCGGCATGGTGGGTCAGATGGCCGGTGCAGCGGGTGCGATGAATGCGGCAGCTGCTGCGCCACCGCCGTTGCCAACGCAAGCCATGTTCCATGTTGCGGTAGGTGGTGCACAAGCTGGCCCGTTCGATATGGGCACCTTGCAATCACAGGTGAACGCCGGCACTTTAAAGCGCGACGCATTGGTGTGGAAAGCTGGCATGGCACAGTGGAGCAAGGCGGGCGAAGTGTCGGAACTCGCGGGCCTGTTTGCGAATCTGCCACCACCACTGCCACCGGCTTCATAAAAATATTTTTGTGGCTATTGCGGGGAGTCTCATCCCGGATGCGGCTCCCCGTTAATTTTTTTTATTCATTCAAGCTTCGATCTTTCAACATCACCGTAGGTCGGGTCGGAGCCACTGCTGGATTGATTGCGCCCAATGGAAAACCCTAATCCATCACAAACCACGCTGGAGCAAATGACTTCCAAGGTGCGCGCGTTTCCCTGCGTATCTTGCGGTGCCAAGCTGTCATTTCAGCCCGGCAGCAAAACGCTCAAATGCCCTTACTGTGCGGCGGTCAATGATATTCCCGAGAGTGACGAAGGTGTTGAAGAGCTTGATCTCAATACCTGGCTCTCTCAACTAGAGGCCGAGCATGAAACCCATGAACAAGAGCAGGTCAAATGTAGCAACTGCGGTGGTGCGCAGACGCTGGCGGCTAATTTGTTTGCTACCGCCTGTACGTTTTGCGGTTCTCCCATCACTTCTAAAAGCTATGCGCAGCGTCTAATCAAACCGAAGGCGCTGGTGCCGTTCAAAGTGACCAAGCTGCAAGCGCAAGACAAATGGCGCGCATGGATCAAGGGGCTTTGGCTGGCACCGTCGGCGCTTAAAAATTTTGTGCAGAGCGATGGCGGTATCAAAGGTATTTATGTGCCGTATTGGACCTTCGACGCGAATACCTATACCAACTACACCGGCCAGCGTGGCGATGATTACACCGAGCGCTATGAAACCACTAACTCAAACGGCGAACGTGTCACCGAAACCCGCACCCAAACGCGCTGGATGGGCGTCTCAGGCACCGTTTCGTTTTTCCATGATGATGTGCTGGTCGCGGCCAGCAAAACCGCTTATGGCGCGGCTACGCCAGCCGGAAGCAATCTGCCGGTGCTCAATATGTTCGGCTCCAACAACCTGCGCACCTGGAACACTAAAGAGGTGGTGCCGTATCAGGAAGAATACATCGTTGGCTTTCAGGCAGAGGCATACCAGATAGGTTTGAAAGAAGGCTTTAATGAAGCCAAAGAAATTATCGATGGAAAAGTGCAGCAACTTGTTCAGGCTGATATCGGCGGCGACCATCAACGCATCACCAGTCTCGACACCCAATACAGCCACCTCACTTTCAAACACATCTTGCTGCCGATGTGGTTTTCTGCCTATCTGTTTAGCGGCAAAACTTACCGCTTTGTCGTTAACGGGCAGACTGGTGAAGTGCAGGGCGAATCACCCAAATCAGGCTGGAAAATCTTCTTTCTGGTGGCAGCGATACTGGTGGTGTTGTTTATTTTTCTGCTGGTGTTTGGCGGGAAGCATCGTTGAGGTTGTGAAAAGTGAGACTCGGAGCTGCAGCTCCAAAATTCCTGGCTAGCTGCCCCTCTTAAAAACCGCCAACGCGCCCCCCGCTGCGATAAACAAGCTGCCTAAAACCCGATTGGTTATCGTAAGCTGGCGTGGCTTTTTCAGCAGGCGCAGAACCCTGGAAGCAAGCCCTGTGTAGCAGGCCATCACGATCAAATCAACGATCACCAGCGTTGCAGTAAGGATGACATATTGCATGGCGGTGGGTTGGGCGGGGTCGACAAATTGCGGTAGCACAGCCAACAAAAATATCAGACCTTTTGGGTTGGTGAGATCAACCCAGAATCCTTGCATGAAGATGCCGCGCCGTGAGGTGTCTTTGAATTCTGCGTTCGCATCGATGGCTTCAAATGAGGCGGGCGCTTCACGCCATTTTTGGATGCCCAGATAAATCAGGTACAACGCACCGCACCACTTCATGGCGGTGAAAATTTCTTCGCTCGCCATTAGTACCGCGCCCAGTCCCAGGGCGATGATCGTGGCGTGCAGGATAATCGCGACCTGCATGCCGAGGCAATTCCACATGCCGCGTGCCCAGCCGTATTTCATTCCGGCCGACATACTGGCGAGTGCGCCGGGGCCGGGCGAAACGCAGAGAATCAGCGTGGCGATAAAGTAGGTGAGCCAAGTGGTGAAAGCCATTGATGCCTTGTTAAATTTGATTTGTATTGAGTGAGGAATAAGGAATGAAACGCCAGCACTGGCGGGGTTTTTGAGGACCCAAATGCTTCAAGACGCCCTACAGTGCTAGAGGACAAATTTTTGAAGATGCCGCTATTTGCCGTCGACAAATTTCTTATTACCTTCCACCGCCTTCTTCGCGATGCTATCAATTACGCTGGGTGCGATCAGTTTTAACCACTGGCCCAGCTTGCCTTTCAGGGTCATCACTTCTTCGCGCTGACGCGTTTCGATTGCCTGCACAATCCGCTCAGTGCATTCAGTCACGCTCATCACGCCGGCCTGATCGACCGGATCAATCAACGCAGGCTTGCCATCAGCACCGGTCGCGTTTTCGCGAATGCCGGTAGCGACGAAGCCGGGGTAAATCATCGTCACCGAGACGCCCGCATCTTCGAGCTCAATTCTGAGCGAATCAAAAAAGCCGCGCATCGCATGCTTGCTCGCCGCATAACCGGTGCGGGTCGGCACGCCCACCAGCCCGGTCAAGCTCGCCACACCGACAATACGGCCTTTGCTGGCTTTCAAATGCGGCAACGCAAAATGGGTGCAATACACGCCGCCCATGTAATTGACCTGCATGATGCGCGCCAGCATCTCGACATCCTGAATATCTTCAAACTTTGCCCACATGCTCATCCCGGCGTTGTTGACCAAAATATCGATACGGCCGAACGCCGCGATGGCGGCGTCAATAATCTTTTTGCAATCGGCTTGCACGGCAATATCGGCGCTCACCACGATAACTTTTGCGCCTTTGGCGTTCACTTTCTCAGCGACACGCTCAAGCTCGGCAGCCCGCCTTGCGGTGAGAACCAGATGCGCGCCTTGGTCGGCCAGCTGGTATGCAAGTTCTTCGCCAATGCCAGTTGATGCGCCGGTGATAATGGTGACATTATTTTTTAAAGGCATATTTTTTTAGCAACCGTCGAGGTTAGGTGGCTCTGTATAACGGATTTTAACCCTCTGTATCCACATCGGGGATATGGTTAAACGCAATCGCCATTTTGCCGTGATCAATCGCCCGATGCGCACCGCCAAAGTAAGCCGCGCGTTTGCCATACTTCAACGTGACGGCATCGATGGCAGAATTCAATTGTTTTTTATCGTTACCCGTATCGAATAATGAAGCAGTGTGGTGACCCGCGGGGGCGAGTTCCAGCAGCGTAATGGCGACTTGCAGTGGTGTGGCATTTTTTCCATATCGACGTTGGGGAAATTTTTTCCACATCGCTTCAACCGCATGCAATAGCGAGAGCGTGTCTTGTGTTTGCATCAGGCGGCTTTCAATTTCCCATGACGGTGCGTTCAAAAATTTCACCTTTAACGCCAGCCTGCTGGTGAAGTAATCAACTTTGCGCAGTCTCATCGCAGCTTTTTGCGTTAGGCGGTCCAATACTGCGTAAGCATCATCCTTGTTGCGTAGCGCCGGCGGTAAAACATGCGAATGGCCAATGGAGCCCATGTTGTTTTCATCAATATGAATCTCGACGCCGCGCAGCTTTTGATAAAATCGGTCACCGCCCACACCACCCCAGACGGTGCGCAATTGATCGGATGTCTGCGCATACAGCTGCGCGATGGTATGAATGCCATATTGATTTAGTCGAACTTCCATATTTTTGCCGATGCCGTTTAGCGCGCGTAGCGGCAGGTGCTCAATTTTGGCGGGGACGTCATAGGATTGCAAAACAACCAGCCCATCCGGTTTTTGCATGTCGGAGGCCAACTTTGCTAAAAATGTATTGGGCGCCAGGCCGATGGAGACTTTCAAATACTCGCCAACTTTGGCCGCAAGATTGCGCTTGATATCGTTTGCCAGCTCTATTGCGCGCTCAACTGTTTTATAGCCGGCTGGAAAATCGCAAACCATTTCATCTATCGACAGCACTTGTCTTACTGGTGCAATTTCATCAACGGCTTTCACTGCCTGATGATGAAAATTGATATAGATCTCATGCCGCGCCACGACCAGCTGAATATCGGGAATCAATTTTTTTGCTTCGCCCACATTGGTGAGCGTTTTAACACCAAATTTTTTGGCCTCGTAGCTTGCCGCGATCAGACAAGTCGAATCAGCCAGCATTGGCACCACTCCCACTGGCTTACCGCGCAACTCTGGCCGCATCTGTTGCTCGCAGGAAGCAAAATAAGAATTGAAATCGACCAGCAGAGCCGATAAGGGGAGTGGGGTGGAGGGCGCAGACGACATAGCGCTACAAATTTTACGCTGAATTCTTGATGGCTGTAAATAAATACAGCCATGCTTGAAGATCGTCTAATGACAAGTGATTCCGAGGCACTGTTGCTTCTCGCCAACAGCTTAATTTTAGGAAAATCAAATTCTGTCAGGGGCTAGTCGTCAATCGGCCGACGCATCAAAATTATTTCTCCCCGAAGCCTATAAAAATTTCCTATTTTTTTACATGTCCTTTGGCGCTCTTCGCCCCTAGCGCGCCCCGCTTGGTCGCCGCATCCCGCAACAAATATTCAATCTGGCTGTTGACGCTCCTGAGCTCCGAGGCCGCGAGTTTTTCCAGCGCGGCCCAGAGTTCGGGATCGATTCGTAACAGGAAAGATTTTTTTTCGGCTGCCAAAATTAATCTGCCTGAGCTTCTTTAATTGTAAAGTGTGCCGGTATTCACAATCGGTTGCACATTACTTTCCGCGCACAGTACTACTAGCAGATTGCTCACCATCGCCGCTTTTCGTTCATCATCGAGGTGAACGATATTCTTATCGCTCAACCCTTTGAGCGCCATTTCCACCATTGTGACGGCACCATGCACGATTTTGCTTCTGGCATCAATCACCGCTTCGGCCTGCTGGCGGCGCAGCATGGCGGAGGCGATTTCGGGCGCATAGGCCAGATGGGTAAGCTTGGCTTCTTCGACAGAGATGCCGGCTTTATTGAAACGTTCTTGCAACTCGTTCGCAAGCGCTTTGGCAACGATATCGGCACCGCCACGCAACGTGACAATATTTTTGGTTTCGCTCTCATCGCCACCATTGTCGTAGCTATACGCTGAGGCGAGATGGCGAATCGCCGCTTCGGCTTGCACGCGCACATACAATTCGTAATCATCAATTTCATAGACGGCTTGCGCAGTGTCGCGAACGCGCCAAACAATTGCGGCACCTATCTCAATCGGGTTGCCGTTTTTGTCGTTGACTTTAAGCTTGTCGCTATTAAGGTTGCGCGAACGCAGCGAAATTTTCTTGCGCGTGTAAAACGGAATGCACCAGCGTAGACCGCTCGCACGATCCGTGCCGCGATAACCGCCAAACAACGTAATCAGTGCGCCCTCGTTCGGTTGCAGCATGTAAAGCCCAACAAGCAGGAATACGGCAGCGACAGGGAACAGCAGCATGAACGCGATTCGCCAGACAGTAATCACCGGGTCGGGTTGTACGGCGAGTTGCCAAACCATATAGATCAGGATAATTTTTAGCACGATGGCGAGCAGCAACATCGCATAACCGTTAACGCTTGTAAATTCTTGTTCGGTAAAACCTGTTGCAGTTTTCATTGATGCCTCCTTGGCCAGTCAAAATACGGCATGCCACGCCCGCTATTGCGAAACGCTAATGCATCCGATATATTTATGATATCACTTTTATATCACTTGTAAATATTTTTTGATCCTCGCTTCGGTTGATACCGAGCGACGTATACCGGACATTAATGACTACGCATTGGCACCATTGGTAATGTCGTTGTTTTATTTGCCAGCATCCGAAGCGAGACGGTGCTTGGTTTTTCGGATGCTTAAGTTGATGTCAGTTTATCAACTGAAAGGAATCCGATATGAAACGAATCCCTCGTCGTTTGCTGACAGCGGAGTATCTATATGCGCCATGCAAGCGGGTGGGTGCGGTTGGCTTGCTAATTTTATGCCAACATTAAATATCGGCATATGAATGCTGATCATGAGCGTTCATAGACACCCCTAAGCAAGGCAACTGCCCGAATACCCTCTGGTCATACGGCACTCGTATGTTTTTGGAGCAGATTTTATAACGCGCTAAAGTCCGTCATCGCTAACAAGGTTGCGACCATTGCTTCCAAACCGTCGTGGTCTTCATCATCAAATCGCGCGAGCTTGGGGCTATCGATATCTATTACACCAATTACTTTGCCTCCTACAACCAATGGAATAACAATTTCAGAGTTGGAGGCGGGATCGCAGGCGATATGGCCGGGGAATTCATGTACATCCGCCACCACAAGGGTTTTGTTATGGAATGCCGCGTTGCCGCAAACCCCGCGCGGGCTGGGCTTGACAGGAATGCGTACACAGGCAGGTTTGCCTTGAAACGGGCCGAGCACTAAATCGTTGCCACGCAAGAAATAAAATCCTGCCCAATTTAAATCCGCCAGCATTGAATAAACGAGCGATGAAAAATTGGCGGTGTTAGCCATCAGGTCGCGTTCGCCTGCCAACAATCCTGCAAGCTGTTTATTCAAATCGCGATAGAGTTCGCTTTTTGATGAGGTGGGCAAAACTTTTGCTTCAAACATGGAGCGCTCCAAAAGTGTGACTGGGAGTGTAGCAACAGCAGCGGCAAATAAAAAGCCCGGCATTCATGAAGAATGACCGGGCAAGGGAGGAGACTTGTCAGCGCTATTGAACTGGCGGTGTAGCCGGTGTTGTCGGCTTTACTTGTGCATCATGCTTTTGGCGTTTAATCGCGCGGCTGTCTTTGTTTTCCATATGACGGAGTTTGGCGCGCTCTTTCCGGGTTACTTTGCCATCGGCTTTGGCGGCGGCTTCGGCATTGCTAAGATTCGCTTCACGCTTTTGCAAATGCGCAGCTTCCTTGTCCGTTAATGCACCGCTCGCCTGGCCCTGTGCGATACGTTTTTCCTGATTGACTTGTCGCGCATCGATGCGCGGAGTATTGGTATTGGCTGGTGCGGGAATTTGCGCCACAACAGAGGTGCAAATGGCGGTGGCAAACAATGCAGCTACAAGGGTTTTAGTATTCATGGTTTTCCTTTGGGTTGAATAGATTGGTTTGCTGAGAGCGAAATTTCTAATGTCGTGCCCAACTAACGCCTGCCCAAGTGCCAGGTTTACCGGACATAGACCCCTATTTGTATCAAAGCGTAACCAAAACGCAAAACGCAAAATTTTAAGGCGGAGCGATGTCACAAGTGCACTTGGGGTCGCGGCGGCAGGGGGTTTATAATCAGTGACTTGACCATTAGGGGGCTTCATGTTGATTCGATTATTACCGTTCACGGCCATTATTACGGCCTGCTCTTTTTTAGTAAATGCACAAACACCAACCGCCGTACCTGATTCCGGTAAACCATCTGCTGCCTCCATTCCATCCGCTGCCAAAATGCCCATGCCGCCGACCGCTAAAAAATTACCCATCACGCTGGAAAAATTTGACGACAAGCGCGTTGATGATTATTTCTGGCTGCGTGAAAAATCGAATCCTGAAGTGATCGATTATCTGAAGGCTGAAAACACCTATACCCAAACAGTGCTGGGGCCGATGAAGGATTTTCAGGAACAGTTGTACAAAGACATGCTGTCACGCATCAAGGAGACGGATGAAAATGTGCCTTATAAAAAGGGCGATTACTTTTATTATTCCCGTACCGAAATGGGCAAGCAATACAGTATTTACGCCCGCAAGAAAGGTAGCTTGGCTGCGCCTGAAGAAATCATGCTCGATGCCAACGAGCTTGCCAAAGGCAAGCCGTTTTTTGCAATTGGCAGCATGGATATTAGCCCTGACGGTAAATGGATTGCCTATTCAACGGATATTACCGGCTTCCGCCAGTACACATTGAGCTTCAAAAATCTGGAGTCGGGTAAGACCCTGGACGACAAAATTGAGCGCGTGACTTCTATAGCATGGGCGAATGACAACAAGACGGTTTTTTACGTTACAGAAGATGCGACCACCAAACGGTCGGATAAATTTTTTCGTCACAAGCTCAACGATAAAAAAGATGAATTGCTGTTTGAAGAAAAAGACGAACTATATGGCATTGGAGTAGAAGCAACCCGCAGCAAGGGCTACATTATCTTGACCTCTGCGAGCTCGGAAACCTCCGAGCAGCGGTTGCTTGACGCTAACAAGCCCGATGGTCAGTTTTCGCTTTACCTGAAGCGAAAGGACAATACCAAATATTTCATCGATCACCATGACAAGAATTTCTACATTGTCACCAACGATAAAGGCCGCAATTCACGTCTGGTGAAAGCCCTTGCCGGCAAGGCAGACAAGTCCAATTGGGTCGAAATCATTCCGCATCGCAAAGACGTGAAGCTGGATGGTGTTGATATGTTCAATAAGTTTTTTGTCGCGATCGAAAAAAAGGGAGGGTTGCCTAAGCTGCGGGTATTTGATGTCAAGACCGCTAAGCCACACGACATCACTTTCCCTGAAGCTGCTTATGAAGCATCGCCCGGGCAGAATGCAGAATTTGAGACGACAGCTTATCGCTTTAATTACACTTCTCTGGTCACGCCCAATTCCGTCTTTGATTATGATGTTGCCAAACGGACTCGCGCGCTGAAAAAACAACTTGAAGTGCTCGGCGGCTACAAACCAGACGATTATCAGGCAGAGCGCATCATGGTGAAAGTGGCGGATGGCACGATGGTGCCGGTATCGCTGGTTTATAAAAAGTCATTGAAGCGTGCCGGCCCCCAGCCGTTGTTATTGTACGGTTATGGCTCATATGGCATTTCCATGCCGCTGGGCTTCCGTTCATCACGTTTGGCGCTTATTGATCGCGGTATGATTTTTGCGATTGCGCACATTCGTGGTGGTGGTGAAATGGGTAAAGCATGGCACGACAATGGCAAGATGATGAAGAAGAAAAACACCTTTACCGATTTCGTCAATGTTGCTGAATATTTGATCGCCAATAAATATACCGAGCCGCAAAGGCTCGCGATTCAGGGCGGCAGTGCTGGCGGACTATTGATGGGTGCGGTCACTAATTTGCGCCCCGATTTATTCAAGGCGGTGGTGTCACAGGTGCCGTTTGTGGACGTGATCAACACCATGCTTGACACCTCATTGCCGTTAACTGTCGGTGAATATCTGGAGTGGGGGAACCCGAATGAGAAAGCGGCGTATCAATACATGCGGTCTTACTCACCGTACGATAATTTGGTAAAGCGCGCTTATCCTGCGATGCTGGTTGAAACATCGTTGAACGATAGCCAGGTGATGTACTGGGAGCCCGCAAAATATGTGGCCAAACTGCGCACACTCAAAACCGATAACAATCTGTTGTTGCTGAAAACCAATATGGACGCGGGACACGGTGGTGCTTCTGGCCGCTATGACTACCTAAAGGAAATTGCGATTACGTATTCGTTTGTGCTGTCACAGATGGGAATTCAGAAGTAGATTTTTATTTTCTTAGCCTGACTCAACGCCTAATATTCCCGCTCCGGCGGGAATATTTTTTCAGCTGCTTGGTTTTCAATTTCTTATTTTTCTAATTGGTCAATTAACAACCTACATGCCTACCTCAACCGTAAAACTTTTCGCAATCTGCGTCCTGATCTGGGGCTCTACATGGTTGGCGATTACCTATCAGCTTGGCCATGTTGCGCCTGAAATGTCGGTGGGCTATCGATTCATACTGGCCGCCGCGGTGTTGTTTGTGTATTGCCGATGGCGCGGGTTGCAGCTCTCATACACGCTAAAGCAACATGCCGATTTTTTTCTGCTGGGTGCGGCCATGTTTTGCGTCAGCTATATCCTTGTTTATTACGCTGAGACTTTTATTGTCTCGGGCATGGTGGCGGTGGGGTATTCGGCGAGCCCGATGATCAATATGTTTGGCTCACGCTTATTTTTTGGCACCAAAATGACGATGCGCGTTGCGATTGCTGCATTGTTCGGTGTGGCCGGTATCGTCTGTGTTTTTTGGCATGAGTTCAGCAATCTTTCCGCCAGCCGCAATGCCGAGTTGGGGGCGATCCTGACCGTGCTGTCGGTCGTGGCATCGTCTGCCGGCAGCATGGCCGCCACCCGTATTCAAAAATTTGGCTATAACACCTGGAGCAGCATGGCGTGGAGCATGTTGTACGGTGGAGTGCTTGCAATCGTGATCGGATTGTTAATGGGCAAGTCGCTCACTATCGATGCTACCAGCGGCTATTTGTTGTCACTCATCTACCTTGCCGTGCTCGGTTCCATCATCACCTTTGGTTGCTACCTTACGCTTATCGGCCGCATCGGTGCCGCCCAGGCTGGCTATATCGGGGTGATGGTGCCGATCGTCGCCTTGACCGTCTCGTTTTTCTTTGAGAAATTTGCATGGGGATGGCTGACTTCAGTCGGGGTGGCGTTGTCGGTGATGGGCAATGTGATTATGTTGCGGCGCAGCGCATAGAGCCAGCATTGGCGGTGCTTTCGAAGCATTTTTTCCTCAAAACGCCCGTCAATACTAGAGTCTTTGTTTTTTATTGAGGCATCAAGGCTTTGGATAATCCCCGCGTTCCATAAATTGCGCCAGCGCCGCCTTCGCTTTTTTCCGCACCACGCTTTTAATGGGCAGCGACCAACCGAGTAGTGTTCCGACTGGCCCTAACGCTTGGCTCGACCAGCGCCAGAACGGGAAGCGGTCGATATGGCGAATGATTTTGCCATCGCGAAATGCAAATACGGCAGCAATTTTGTTGTGCACTTTGCGACCTGTTTGGGTAAACGTATATTTGGCCTCCCATTTTGCCGTGCCACCTTCGGCGTCAGCGTTCGCTTCAACCAGCACAATTTCAAAATCATCTTTTGCGCGCGACGTCAGCATGGCCCACATGGCGCTTGCCTCTTCGCCGCGCAGCATCGGGAAGGCCGGGTCGGTGAAGGCAATGTCGGGGTGATAGCACTGCGCCATGCCCGCTGCGTCGCGCTTGGCAAAGGCACCGTAGAAATCACGGATGAGACGTTCGTTGGCATACACAGGCTTCTCCTCTGGGGTTATTTTCTGAGCGCAATATCAGCAAGCTGCGCCTTGGAAATTTGCAGCAAGGTTTGTGGAGCAATCTGAAACATGGTGTGCGGATGGCCTGCAGCCGGATAAACGTATGCGTGATCCATGAGGTCAATATCCATCAGCACGATAGAGGGAGAAAGATGCGCAATCGGGGCCACGCCACCGATGACAAAGCCGGTTTGGGCGCGCACAAACTCAGCATCGGCCTTGCCGATTTTCTGCTGGATGGCAGCGGCTACCTTTTTATCATCAACACGATTCTTGCCGCTGGTAATAGCCAGCACGGCGACACCGTTTTCAGCGCGAAAAATAATCGATTTTGCAATCTCGGCAATGTCACATTTGAGCGCGTCGGCGGCGGCCTGTGCGCTATGCGTGGCGTCCGGCATGACAATAATGGGATTGGTTAAGCCAGCGTCCAGCAGAGCTTGCTGGACGCGCAAAACACTGGGATGCTGGCGAATAGTGTCGGTCATGATGGCTAATGGGGAGTTATTGATATGTATCAAAATATATTTGCCAGCCCTATTCTACTTGACGCCTATCAAGGTGAAAATTGGTCGTCAAGTTACATACTTTCTATAGCGCATAAATCGAAAAAACAACCGCAACAAAATGGAGATTTAATATGTTGAGTGATATCGAAATTGCCCAAAAAGCGAAAATGCACAAGATCCAGGATGTGGCCGCCAAATTGGGTATCCCTGAAGACGCACTCGAGCCCTATGGCCGTTATAAAGCCAAAGTATCGCTTAACTATATTGATAGTTTGAAAGCCAAGAAAAACGGCAAACTGATTTTGGTGACAGCCATCTCGCCGACGCCTGCTGGTGAAGGTAAAACCACCACCACGGTGGGGCTCGGTGACGCGCTGAATCACATCGGCAAAAAAGCCATTATCTGTTTGCGCGAGCCCTCGCTTGGCCCGGTGTTTGGCATGAAGGGCGGCGCGGCGGGAGGCGGCTATGCGCAAGTGGTGCCGATGGAAGATATCAATCTTCACTTCACCGGTGATTTTAATGCGATTGCACTGGCGAATAATCTGCTCTCGGCATTGATTGATAATCACATCCATCACGGTAACGAGCTGGGCTTTGATGTTCGCCGAATCGCGTGGAAACGCGTAGTAGATATGAATGATCGCGCGCTTCGCGAAATTACGGCAGCGCTGGGTGGCCCGGCCAACGGTTATCCCCGTCAGGATGGCTTCGATATTGTCGTCGCATCCGAAATCATGGCGATTTTCTGCCTAGCGACTTCGATTAAAGATTTGAAAGAGCGCATCAGTAAGATTGTGGTGGGTTATACACGCGATTTGAAACCCATCCTCGCCAAAGATTTGCAGGCGCAGGGCGCGATGACGGCGCTGCTGAAAGACGCCATGATGCCGAATCTGGTGCAGACGCTAGAGAATAATCCCGCGTTTATTCACGGCGGTCCGTTTGCCAATATTGCCCACGGCTGCAACTCTGTAACGGCAACACAGACGGCGCTGAAGCTGGGCGATTATGTCGTGACCGAGGCGGGCTTTGGCGCTGATTTGGGTGCTGAGAAGTTCATTGACATCAAATGTCGTAAATCCGGCTTGCGCCCTGATGCAGTGGTGATTGTGGCAACCATTCGGGCACTGAAATTTCATGGCGGCGTGGATGTAAAAGAAGTCTCCAAAGAAAATGTTGCTGCGCTTGAAAAAGGTATCGTCAATCTTGAGCGACATGTGCATAACGTGATGGAAAATTACGGCCTGCCCTGCGTGGTAAGTGTCAATCATCGCACCCATGATACTGAGGTAGAAGTGCAGTGCTTAATGGATCGCCTCGGCAAACTCGGTTGTAAAGTGGTGGTGGCTAAGCATTGGGCAGACGGCGGCAAAGGCGCGACCGAAGTGGCAAAAATTGTCGTGGATCTTTGCGAGCAGCCGAGTAATTTCAAATTTGTGTATGAAGATTCGATGCCGCTGTGGGACAAGATGAAAACCATCGCTACCAAAATTTATGGTGCGTCGGATATTGCCGCAGATTCAAAAGTGCGCGGGCAAATCAAGCGGCTTCAGGAAGAGGGCTACGGCCACTATCCGGTTTGTGTGGCCAAGACTCAGTATTCCTTCTCGACTGACCCGTTATTGCGCGGTGCGCCGTCCGGGCATATTGTGACAGTCCGTGAAGTACGCTTGGCGGCGGGCGCTGAGTTTATTGTGATGGTCTGCGGTGACATTATGACTATGCCAGGCCTGCCCAAGGTGCCGAGCGCCGCTGCCATTGATGTGGATGATAACGGCAAAATTATTGGGTTGTTTTAAGTTCAGGCATCTAAATTCAAGTTCGTTACCCCAATCCCACGCTTGGTACAGCGTGGGATTGTCATGCCCTATATTGGTTGATGTAAAAGTGTGGGTTGCGTTGGCTGCCGCAGGCACGGATAATCAATTATTGCTTATTTCAGCCCTAAAAGCTTAACAAGATAAGCGCAGAAGTTTTCTGTTGAAATCAACCGCAGAGCAACATGACACAAGCGCCCCAGCCACCTGAAATGATTGGCAAGTATCGCGTCATCCGCGAGATTGGTCGCGGCGCGACCAGCGCCGTGTATTTGGCCGAAGACAGCTTTAACAGCCGCAATGTAGCGATTAAGCTGATGTTTCCGGAGATGCTTAAAGATAAAGAAGACGGCGCTTTTTATAAAAGCATGTTTCTCAATGAAGCATCGATGGCTGGCAAAATCATTCATCCCCATATCGTCACTATTTTTGATGCCGTGGTTGAGGATGCGGTGAGCTATATCGTGATGGAATATGTCGAGGGCGGCACACTGGAGAAATACTGCAAGCCAGAAAATCGTCTCGACAACCATGTTGTTGTCGAAATTATTTTTAAGTGTGTTCGCGCATTAGCGTTCGCGAATATGGAAGGCCTGATTCATCGCGATATTAAGCCCGGCAACATTCTGCACAAAAACGGTACCGATATTAAAGTGGCCGACTTCGGCGCAGCTTTAAGCAAGGTGTCAGATCGCACGCAAGTAGCCGCTGTGGGTTCACCGCTATACATGTCACCCGAAATCATTACGGGCGCAAAGGCAACCGTGCAGTCAGACATCTACGCACTGGGTATGGTGATGTACATGCTGCTGGCCAGTCGCCCGCCATTCGAGGCATCTAACGCGGCGAGCTTGGCTTATCAAATTGTTAACCATGAGCCCGAGCCCCCTTCACGCTATAGCAAGGATGTAACGGCTGCGATAGAGGATATCGTTAAGCAGGCGATGGCAAAGGATGTCGCGCATCGCTATGCCTCGTGGGAGGCTTTTGGCAAAGACTTGGCTGGCCTTTGGCAGGGCGAGCAGACGCCGCAACCGATCAAGGGCGAGGTATCGGATACCGAACAATTCAGCTTTTTGAAGACGCTGGCTTTTTTTCGGGGATTCCCGGAAAACGAGCTTTGGGAAGTTCTCAGAATTAGCAAATGGCGATCTTTCCCCGCGGGAGTCGTACTGATTAAAGAAGGCGATATAGGCGATTCCTTTTTTATTCTTGCCAGCGGCAGCGTGAAAGTCATGCGCGGCAAACGACTGCTGAATGTGCTTGGCTCGGGCGATTGTTTTGGCGAAATGTCCTATCTTGCCAGGCGTGATGGCCCGCGCTCCGCGACGATTTCAACCGCCACTGATTGTGTTGTGATGAAAGTGCGTTCACAGGATTTAAGCGATGCTTCCTTCAATTGCCGTCAATTATTTGACCGCAAATTTTTGGAGACGCTGGTCGAACGGCTGGAGACCGCCAATCAGCAACTCGCCGTGACTTGATGATTTTAGAATTGAAAAGCGTAAACCAGCACCAATACCAACAAGCTCATACGAACTCAAGGGTCAAACTATGCCGCTGTCGATTACCGCCATTTATGCCTCAATCCTAGCGCTT
>JAYVEV010000120.1:0-23539 GCA_043773745.1 Burkholderiales bacterium
GCGGTCCACATCCATTGAGCAGTTTATCCAATTGCTCGACGCTTACATCCGTTGGTACAACGAGAAACGGATCAAGAGTTCCCTTGGCTATCGCAGCCCATCGAGTACCGCGAAAGTCTGGGATTTGCAGCATGAATCAGTCCAAGAAATACGCCGCACCCCCCGTGGGTCAGATTTCGATGCAATTCAACAGCCCGGCATTTCATTTTTGCGGATTGACCATATTTTGGTTGATCAAAGTATCGGCGTAGCCCGTGCCTATGTGGGCGGCAAGGAGGCATCGCCGCATCGTCCGGTGGTAGCAGATTTGTTGTTGAATCGGCAGCCTTAGGATAGGTAAAGTGCAGATTAACCATTTAGCTATCGAATATAGCTAAATCCGATAGCAAGGCAGCAATCCCCGCCACGGCTTTGCGGGCAGAAAATTATTAAATAGCGAACCATTCTGATTGGCTGATCCGATCAGCATCATGCCGATCTCGGTAGTGGCCGCAGACATCGTTACAATACATGATGACAATATCACGCACTGTAATTACCCATGACTGATACTTCACGCATTTCATTGCAGAACGCGCGCATTATTGCTGCGCTGATGGATATGACCAGAGAGGGCGATGCAACCCGGCAGTTGGTTGTGCTGGTTGATGCCTTGCGTCCGCGCAGCGCGGAAGATGAGTCACTCGCCATTGAGCGGTTCACGGTGCTGTGTGAGGCCATCGAGAGCAATGAAAGTTTGCGGCTGGCTTTGTGTGGCTGTCTATCGCGATTATTTGCCGACCGGAAGCAGGTCAACTTTTTTGCTGATAGCGGGATTTTGCCCAATAGTGGTTTTTTCTCTGAGCTATGGCGGCGCATTGTTCATCGCTTGTTTCCCGCCATTACCGACCCGGGTTCTTTGCGCGACTGTCTTAATCTGGTTTTTCATCGTCGTGATGACTGCATCTGGCTGGAAAATATTCCCGTTGAACTCAAGCTGCGCTTTTGGCATGGGCTGCGTTTGATCGATGCGGATGTTCCGCAAAATCTGGGCGACGAAAAAATATGGCTCGAATCGCTTTCGCAGATGTTGAATGCGGCCGATGTGCTGGCAATTCGTATTGGCGCGATGGGCCTTGAACCGGAGCTGGTAAGACTTTCGCCGCGAATCGAGGAACATGATTCGCCATTCATGG
This sequence comes from Burkholderiales bacterium, assembly GCA_043773745.1. Lineage (GTDB taxonomy): Bacteria > Pseudomonadota > Gammaproteobacteria > Burkholderiales > Usitatibacteraceae > UKL13-2. The sequence goes on from JAYVEV010000120.1 coordinate 1,176, forward strand.
CGCTGGCAGGGGAGGCGCAGCAGTTATCTGCCGCCTATCGAAAATATCTTATTGATGGCGAATCGCCGGCCGATGATGAGCGCCAACTCATGGTGCTGATTGACCAGTGTCGTGAAGTAATTTTGCGCGTGCGCGCCCGGGCCGCCAGCGTTGGTACCAGTCTCTCGCTAACTTATTTGCTGTGGCGCCTGGAGCAAAGTCTAAGACGGCTGGAAATTATCGTGCGTATGCTGTCGATGCGTCACCAGGCGGCAGTTGAGACACAAACTACCGGCACATTGCCGGATGCGCCCCCCGCAGACACGCCAACCTTACCAGCGCTATGGTTGGAATTTCTGGGTAATGCGATACGCTGCGAAGGCCAGCGGCAAAGTATCCGCGAACACATCAGCGGCACGATCGGCTTGCTTGCGTTGCGTGTAACGGAGAATGCCAGCCGTGCCGGCGAGCACTACATCACCGGCACGCGCGAAGAGTATCTGCAGATGTGGCGTTCAGCCATGGGCGCCGGTTTTATTGTCGGATTTATGGCTCTGCTGAAGGTCTATTCCTCACAGGCCGCGCTAGCACCGTTGGGCTATTTCTTGGCGTATTCGCTTAACTACGCTTTTGGCTTTATGTTTATCCATGTGCTGCACCTTACGCTCGCCACCAAACAGCCCGCCATGACAGCCTCTACTATTGCTGGTGCGATCGGTGAAATCCGCGGACGCATGCGTGATGTGGAAAAACTGGCGACGCTGGTGGTTGATTTGATTCGCAGCCAGATCGCGGCCATTTTGGGCAATGTGTTGGTGGCCATACCCACTGCAATACTCATCAGCATCATTGTGGCGAGGATCAGCGGGCAGCCGCTGATGAGCCCTGAAAAAGCGCACAAACTCATCCACGAGTTGTCGCCGCTCGACAGCCTGGCTTTATTTCATGCGGCAATCGCCGGGGTGTGCCTGTTTATCGCGGGACTTATTTCTGGTTACTACGACAATCTTGCGTCCTATGAGCGCATGCGCGAGCGCATTGAGCACGCCCGCTGGCTGCAACGCCTGTTGGGCACGGCACGGCTGGCGCGCTTCGCAATTTACATGGATAACAATTTGGGCGCGCTCGCTGGCAATTTTTTCCTAGGTGTGATGCTGGCATTGGTTGGCACGCTGGGCTTTTTGATCGGCTTGCCCATTGATGTGCGGCATGTGACGCTTTCGTCCGCCAATTTCGGCCTGGCACTTGCCTCGCTTGATTTTGCTGTTGATGGCGCCACGGTGGGCATAACCCTGCTCGGTATTGCGCTGGTGGGATTGGTCAATTTGAGTGTGAGCTTTTCATTGGCGCTATGGGTGGCGATGCGTTCGCGTGGTGTGGCCTTTAGTCAGACGCGCATGCTAGTGGCAATTTTATTCCGGCGCTTGATCAAATCACCCAAACATTTTTTCTGGCCCAGCGAAGTTGGCATAACAGAGAATAACAAACAGCCGTAAACAATACGGTTCACGGTCCCTGCGATTGAATTTGATCACTCAGCAATACAAAATACCGTTTATTTCTGGGCTAACCGCATTAGCGTGGTCGTCCTACAGCGGAGTCAGAATTCGCTGACACAGAGGTCAATCGCTAGTCCGTAAAGTGAGTCCTGTAGTGATATTAAGATTCGAATAAATACAGGCGACTATCACCATGCTCGCTGGATGTTGTTGAAACTTAATCGTCGCTTCAAGCGTTAACTGCGCTGTAACCGCACATGGATGGCGTTTTGCGCGAATTTGCGCCACAACAACTTTGGAGGTCTTTATGAACATGAAATTAAAAATTGCAATGGGCGTTGCGACATTCGCTCTGGCCACGCAAGCAATGGCACAAATTACCTTTTACGAGCATGAAGGTTTTCGTGGACGCACCTTTGTCACGAGCAAACCAGTTACCAACTTGCAGCGCCGCGGCTTTAATGACCTTGCTTCATCAGTGATTGTTAAAAGTGGCCGTTGGGAGGTTTGTGATGACGAACAGTTCGAAGGCAGTTGCGTGGTATTGCGTGCTGGCAGTTATGATTCCTTGGACCGTATCGGGTTGAATGATCGCATTTCATCGGTTCGTCCCGTCAACCAGAAGGCAAGCTACGACGACGACAACTGGGTTGAGCCTTTGCCAGCGCCTAACTATGAATATCGCCGCCGTCCTGAAGAACGTCTGCGTGAAGCCACTGTGACTTCAGCCCGTGCTGTGGTCGGTCCGCCAGAGCAACGCTGCTGGATGGAGAAGGAACAAGTTGTTAATACTAACAATGACAAAAACATTGGCGGTGCTATTGCTGGCGCGCTAATTGGCGGCATTCTGGGTCACCAGGTTGGTGGCGGACGCGGCCAAGATGTTGCAACCGCAGTGGGCGCCATTGCCGGCGGCACGGTAGGATCGAACGTAGGGCGTAACGGTGAACGCACCCAAGATCGAGATGTACAGCGTTGCCAGTCCGTCACTAGTACCACACCCGCTTATTGGGATGTGGCCTATAACTACCAGGGTCGTGTACACAAAGTACAAATGACGACCCAACCCGGCCGTACTATTTTGGTTAATGCCAATGGCGAACCGCGTTTGTAATATCGCTTTTTAGTATGTCAATAAAACGGCCGCGTTTAACAACGCGGCCGTTTTTCATTCGGGATTACCCGCGGTTCAAGTTGAGTATAAAGTGAGCTGAATGAGTAGCTGCGGTGCTTGCGCTGTCGTTGGGATTAAAATACTTGAAATTAACTTCGTTATTTTTCAAACCCAAGTAAAGGCAGCAAAATGAAATCAGTGGCATTGGCACTAGCGCTAGGCATGGCAACAGTTGCGGCATCAGAAATTAGTGCGCAGGAAAATTTGCTGCCAATCCCGCCAACAACAACAGCTACCCTGAAAAAAATTGCCACATTTCCGCAAGTGCAAAAAGCGCTGGAGGCGATCATGCGTGATGATGAGTTGACGCTTAAAGATCAAATCGAGATTACCGAGATTCCTGCCCCGCCCTTTAAGGAATCCGTTCGCGCAGCTGATTTATTAAAGCGCTTCAAAGCGCTTGGCATGCAAGACGCGCGTATTGATGCGGAAGGTAACGTCATCGCTGTTCGCAAGGGTAGCAGTGCCAGCGGCAGGCCGCGTCTGGTGTTGGCGGCGCATCTGGATTCCGTATTTCCAGAGGGCACTGATGTGAAAGTCAAAAAGCAGAACGATCGCTATTACGCGCCCGGCATCATTGACGATGCGCGCGGTCTGGCCGCTATGCTGCAAGTGTTGCGCACCATGAATGAACTGAAGATGGAAACAGTCGGTGATGTAGTTTTTGTGGCAAACGTCGGTGAAGAAGAGCTGGGAGATTTGCGCGGTGTAAAAGCGATTTTCCAGGCCGATAAGAATATTGATGGTTTCATCTCTATTGACGGTTCCGCCGTATGGCGCATTGTGAACGCCGCAACCGGCAGTCGCCGTTTCAAAATTGCCTTCAAAGGCCCCGGCGGACATAGCTTCGGCGCGTTTGGTTTGCCATCGGCCATCCACGCGATGGGCCGTGCGATCAGCAAGATCGCTGATATTCAAACCCTCAAAGAACCCAAGACCACTTTCACAGTGGGTACGGTAAGCGGCGGCACGTCGGTGAATGCCATTGCTGCCGACGCCGTGCTGGGTTTGGACATGCGCTCCGATAGCGCTGCCGAGTTGGCCAAGCTTGAGGCACATATGAAAGATTTGGTGCAACTGGCGGTGGATGAGGAAAATGCGCGTTGGAAAATGAAGCCTGGCCCCAATTTAATTCGTGCCGAATTCAAGCTCGTCGGTGATCGGCCTGCCGGGAGTCAACTGCTTGCATCGCCTGTTGTAATGACTGCGCGCGCAGTAGTGGGTGCGATGGGCATTGAAGTGAAATCGGTGCACGCATCCAGCACAGACTCTAATTTACCGATTTCGTTGGGTATTCCCGCGGCCACCATGGGCGGTGGCGGGGCAGGAGGCGGCTCGCATTCCCCGGGCGAGTGGTACACGCCCATCAAGTCCTATGATGGCCCACAGAGTGTGCTGTTGACCATATTGGGGCTGGTTGGTATCAAGGGCGCTGGTGAGCCGTTGCTACCGGCGCGGGCGTCTCGCTGATTCGCCATTTTGCAAATGGTGATGTTGCCAGATCAAAATTTATAACTCCAACACTGGAGCCGCGCTTCGGGCATTTTGCTTCGAACGCCTTGCCAGTGCTGGTGTTTAATATTTTCTTGATAAATTGCGGACGCTAGTAATAAGTCAGCTCCCGTGCTTTTCCCCAAAATACCCGGTACGAATAAATCGTATATCCCAAGATAGCGGGCAATACGACCACCGCCCCCACCAAAATAATTTTTAACGATTCTGGCGCGCTGGCGGCTTGCCAAATATCGATTTTATCGACCACCAGATACGGGAACAGGCTATACGCCAAGCCATAAAACGCGAGCACAAAAATACCAACGGTACAGGCAAATGGCACCCATGCGCCGTACTCATTGCCGTCGCGCAGCCGCACGGGCAAACGGCGCAGTGTGCGGTCAATGGTAAAAAAAAGTACTGCGGTGGCAATGGGAATGGGCATCAACAAAAAAATGTTCGGCAGCGAAAACCATTTTTCAAATATGCGCGCACTCACCATCGGCGTGACAATAGATATCGCGGCGATGCCCGCACCGGTAAGCCACAGGCTGCCATGCGCCCAACGAACAGCGCGCTGCTGCAATACGCCTTCCGTTTTCATGATGAGCCAGCCCGCACCGAGCAATGCATAGCCTGCGCAAAGGCATAGTCCGGTAATTAGCGCAAAGCCTATAGGTGCCCAGCCACTTTTAAAGCCGGTGATGTAGAGCCCCAGCATCACGCCTTGGGAAAAGGAGGCAAGCAGCGAGCCGGCGTAGAATGTGTAGTTCCACAATGGCTTATGTTTGTCGCGCGCTTTTACGCGGAAATCAAAGGCCACGCCACGTAAAATAAGGCCAACCAGCATTAACGCGACGGGCATATACAGCTCACCCAATATCATGCCGTGTGCGACCGGAAAGGCCACGAGCATAATGCCGATGCCTAATACCAGCCAGGTTTCGTTGGCATCCCAAAACGGGCCGATGGAGGAAATCATTACGTCTTTGTCGTTGTCCTCAACGCGACGCAATAAAATGCCGACTCCCAGATCATAGCCATCGAGCACCACGTAGGCGAGCATGGCGATGCCCATCAAGGCCAGAAACACCACCGGAAGCCAACCGCCGTTTTGCATATTTGCAAGCTGATCCATGATCTTGTCCTTTGCTATTTATGGGCAGGCTGCAAACCACTGCGACCCGCCGTGGTTAGTGGCGTTACGGTTGTGCTTGAAGCGGGATCATTTGCTATGCGGGCCAGGTGAAAGACCACAGAAATATAAGCGACTGTCAGTGCCAGATAAAGCGCGAGATACATCGCAAATGTTGAGGCAATCATGCCGCTGGGCACAGCCGATGCCGCGTCGGCAGTCTTAAGTACGCCGTAAACCAGATACGGCTGGCGGCCAATTTCGGTGACGTACCAGCCTGCGACTGTTGCCACCCAGCCAGAGAAGGTCATGCCGATTAGCGCAAGTGTGAGCCAAGGGTGGGGCTCACCACCACGGCGCAATTGCCAGGCACCGAGCCACGATACTGCCAACATCAGCATACCCATGCCGACCATGATGCGAAAGCTCCAGAAAATCGGTGCGACCGGTGGATGCTGGCCTTTGAATTCATTGAGCCCTTTAACTTCACCATTTAGCTCATGGGTGAGTATGAAGCTCGCCAAGTTCGGGATGCCAATAGCGTAGTCGTTGCTGCGGGTTTTTTCATTGGGCATCGCGAACAGTAGGGCGGGTACGCCTTTCTCGGTATCCCATACGCCTTCCATGGCGGCCACTTTGGCAGGCTGGTGTTTGAGTGTGTTCAGGCCGTGCATGTCACCCGCCAAAATTTGCAATGGAATTAAAACGGCGGCAAGCGTGACGCCGGTTTTCATGGCAGCCATGACAGATGCGCCTTTATCTCCACGCAGCCATCGATAAGCGGAGACACCGGCAACCAAGAATGCCGCTGTTAAACCCGAGGCCAACAGCATGTGCGTGAGGCGATAAGGAAACGAGGGATTAAACACAATCTGAAACCAATCGACGGCGTAGGCTTTACCATTAATCATTTCAAAGCCTGCTGGTGTTTGCATCCACGAGTTCAGCGCAATGATCCAAAATGCAGAGAGTGTGGTGCCGCCCGCCACCAGCAGTGTTGCCAGCGTATGCACGCGGTTCGAGACGCGATTGGTGCCGAATAACATGATGCCGAGAAAAGTGGCTTCCAGAAAAAATGCCGTCAATACTTCATAGGCCAATAGTGGCCCCGCAATATTGCCCACTGTTTGCATATAGCCCGGCCAATTGGTGCCGAACTGAAAGCTCATGGTGATGCCGCTGACTACCCCGATAGCAAATGTGAGCGCGAAGATTTTTACCCAGAATTTATAGGCATCCATCCACTTCGAATCGCCGCTTTTGTTGTGCTGCAGCTTGAAAAATAACAGCACCCAACCCATTGCAATCGAGATGGTGGGAAACAGGATGTGGAAAGTGATGTTGGCGCCGAACTGAGCGCGGGCGAGAATAATCGGATCCATATGATTCCTTCTTGCAATGGTTGGTAAAGCTCACGACCTGAATAACACGTTCAATATTGGCTAGGCTACGGCATCGCGCGGCAGCGTCTTTTTCCCGCCAGTAACCACTTTCAATTTATCTTTCATCTCCAATAACTTTGTCACCTTCGCACCCATCCCCATGAGCTGTTTTAAGGTCTCGGGTTCCAGGCGCTGAACATCGTTAAACCACATCGTTGCCATTTCAATCAGGTCGTGCATTTGTTTCATGCGGGCCTGCGCATGGCGATCCTCATCAGTGGCAGGGGTCACCAGCATTGCGCCGCGAAGCATTGAAAGGGTGGGGTCAATCTCGCGCTTGCGGCGTTCTTCCGCCAGGGTACGGAAAATCGCCCAGACATCATCCGGCGCTGAAAAATACTCGCGCCGATCGTTCGGCAGATGCTGCAATTTGGTGAGCCGCCAGGATTCAAGTTCTTTCAAACCCATACTCACGTTAGAGCGGGAAAAGGCCAACGCCTCGGCAATTTCATCCGCGTTCAGTGGCCGCTGCGAGACAAACAGCAGCGCGTAAATTTGCCCTACTGTGCGGTTGATGCCCCAGCGGCTACCCATTTCACCGAAGTGGAGTACAAAGTCTTGCGCTAATGGTGAGAGATTCATCAATAATCGAATGTTGTTTGAGAGATTTGGAGTGCAGTCGTGTACGTTAGTTGCAGAATTATCTTGAATTATTGAATTTTCAGTACTGACTGAAATATAGCGCGAAAAAATAATCCCTGCAAGGTCCTGCCAGGGATGAATTTGCAGGGAATTATTCGCCGTTGCTCGTCTTGGTGGCGTTTGGAAATATAATGCGTGTCCGTCAAGGTCAGCCACGACGCGTCGAATACGTTAATTAAATTAGATGCTCATAAAACCCGAAACAAAACTGGAACATTTTATCTATGAAAAATTCTCCACGCCTCAAGCCCATTTTTCGCCAACGCGCCATTTTAGCCATTCTGTGTGCTGGCATGATGGGCGGATTTGTGCCGCTGGCCCCAACAGCCTTCGCTCAACCCAAAGAGGTCGCAACAGCCGCGCCGGCAAATGCCTCCGAAACGGTACGGGTTGAAATTGCCAAGCCCTTGCAGGCGATTCAGGAATTGATGAAAGAAAAGAAATACAGCGAAGCATTGGCCAAAGTCCGCGAGGCAGAGGCGGTTGCAAACAAGACCCCGTATGAAATGTTTATCATCGACCAAATGCGCGGTGCTGCTGCTGCGGGTGTCGGCGACAACGCTTTGGCAGTGCAATCTTTTGAAGCAGTGCTGGCCACCGGTCGCTTAAAAGCGGAAGCAAGTTTGCCCATTATTGAGGCCATTGCTGGCACTTATTTCCGCAGCAAAAATTACAAATCCGCTGTGGTATGGGCGCGACGTTTTATCGCTGAAGGCGGCACCAATCCGCAAATGCGTTTGTTGCTGGCGCAGTCTTTATATTTGAGTGATGAGTACGCGGCCGCAGCAAAAGAAATTTCGGCTGATATTAAAGCAACCGAGGCTGCCGGCAAGACGCCGACTGAAGATTTTTTAAAATTGCTCGCTAGTTGCGCGCTAAAATTAAAAGATAATGCGGCGTATGTGGTGGCCTTAGAAAAATTGGTTATTTATTACCCGAAAAAAGATTACTGGGCCGATTACATTTATCGCTTCGAATCCAAGCCCACATTTTCAGATCGCCTAGCACTGAACTTGTACCGCCTCAAATTTCAGCTTGATTTGGTTGATGATGCTGCCGATTACATGCGCATGGCGCAATTAGCAGCTCAGGCAGGCTTTCCGGTGGAGACCAAGCAGGTGCTGGAGCAGGGTTTCACCCGTGGCGTACTAGGCACCGGCACCGATGCCGCCGCGCAAAAGAAATTGAAAGATAGCGCAACGAAGGAAGTCGCTGAAGATGCAAAAAATAGCGCCAAGGCTGAAGCCGAAGCCCTGGCCGCGAAGGATGGCACCGCTCTGGTGGGCGTGGGCTTCAATTATGTGCTCAGCGGTCAGGCTGATAAGGGTATTCCGTTGATGGAACAGGGCATCAAAAAGGGCGGTCTCAAGCGTCCCGAGGAAGCCACACTTCGCTTGGGCATAGCGTATGTGCTGGCAGGACAAAAACAAAAAGCGCTTGACACATTAAAAACCGCCGTAGGTGCCGATGGAGTTGCCGATGTGGCGATGCTTTGGAGTATTTACGCGGGGCAAGCAAAAAAATAATTACTAAGGTTTTGGCCTTAAACTCCTTTACTGGCGTTCGTTTAGAGGCAATAGGGTCTCGAAAGTCCCGCCGATAAAGGAGTTTAGATTTTTTTCAGCATCGCGAACACGGCGCGCAATGATTGTGCCTCACCACCCTCCGGCCGGCCCGGTTTGGATTTTGCATTCCACGAAAACACATCAATGTGGATCCACGCCTGATTCTTTGGCACAAAGTGTTCAAGGAAAAGCGCGGCAGTAATCGCGCCACCTTGCGGCCCGCCGGTGTTATTGAGATCAGCAATATTGCTGTCGATCATCGCGTTATAGTTTTGCCAAAGTGGCATGCGCCAAAGCGGATCCTGGTGAGCTAGGCTGGCCGCATTCAATTTGGCAAACCACGCATCGTCATTGCAAAAAATGGCGGGAAGCTCCGGGCCAAGTGCGACTCTGGCTGCACCGGTTAAGGTGGCGAAATCGATGATGATGGTTGGTTTAAATTCTGCGGCATAAGCAAGGGCGTCCGACAAGACCACGCGGCCTTCGGCATCGGTGTTGCCGATTTCAATGGTATGACCTTTGCGCGTTGCCACCACTTCGCCTGGGCGGTAGGCGTTACCGGCAATGGCATTCTCTACGGCAGGAATCAGCATGTGCAGGCGAACCGGTAGCTGCGCAGCCATGATCAGGCGCGCCAGTGCCAGCGTATGAGCGGCGCCGCCCATATCTTTTTTCATCCAGCGCATCCCATCCGCACCCTTGATATTGAGGCCGCCAGTATCAAAGCACACGCCTTTGCCCACAATGGCGATGCGCGGATGAGTCTCATCGCCCCACTGTAATTCAATTAACCGTGGCGGCCGATGGCTGGCTCGACCGACGGCGTGGATGGCTGGGAAATGGTGTTTGAGTAAATCATCGCCGACCCATTCGTTGAAGGTCGCACCAAACTCTTTGGCAAGTGCCTGTGCGGTTTCACTCAAGTGCTGTGGACCCATATCTTCAGTCGGCGTGTTGACCAGATCGCGGGTGAGCTTGATGGCCGCATAAATTTGTTGCGCGCTTGCTACCTCAGCCGAGGGTGCCAATACCAAAGTGGCAGGTTCGCGTTTCGATTTTTTATAGCGGGTAAATTGATAAGCGCCCAGCTGCCAGCTGAGCGCGGCTACTTCAGCAGAAATGATGCTGTTTGTTGCGATGGAATATCTTGGCTCAGGTGGCAAGGCCAATGGTAGATGCGACAACGCGAAAATATCATCACCGCTGCTGACACCGACTAATACTTGCTCAATGCCGCCATTGTTGTCAGGCACCAGCGCGTGTGTATGGGGTCTCGCCATAAAACCAGTTGCTGCCAGCCAGCTGCGGGTTCGTTCCGGCAAGCTGGCAACAAAGGCTGCGTAGTCGCCAGTTGTAATCGCCACGATTGGCGTGACCGGTTGGCTATTGATAGCAGGGGATTCAATTAAGAGTGTCATATCAGGTTCGCCAATAAATCTAATAGATGATGCCAACCAGCGCGCCGCAAGAGAGGGTCGATAAAGTCCCGGCAATCAGGCATCGGTAGCCAAGCTCAATAATCTCAGTACGACGTTCCGGACACATGGTGCCCATGCCGCCGATTAAAATACCGAGCGAGGCAAAGTTGGCAAAGCCGCACATCGAGTAAGTCATCATCACGCGGCTGCGCTCCGATAATGTTCCCGGTGCCAGTTTTGACATATCCAGATAGGCGATGAATTCATTGAGCACGGTTTTTGTTCCCATCAGTGCGCCCGCTGTTTCCGACTCGGCCCAAGGAATGCCTGTTAGCCAGACTATCGGTGACATGATCCAGCCGAAAATGCCCTGCAAGGTAATTGGTTTGCCGCCGATATAGGGCAGAAAATTAAACAGCTGGTTGGCAATCGCAATCAACGCTGTGAGCACCAATAGCATCGCCACGATATTGATGAAAATCTGTACGCCTTCGACAGTGCCTTGCGTCACCGCATCCATCGCGCTCGACATGGGTGCACCGGCGGCGATAGACCCATCCGTTACCGCGCCTTCATGCGGCACCATCAATGCAGAAAACGCGATAGCGGCAGGCGCGCTGATAAAACTCACAATCAAAATATGCCCGATGGCATCCGGCACAATTGGCTTCAAGATAATGCCGTACAGCACCATCACCGTACCGGCGATACCCGCCATGCTGCCCGTAAGTACAATGAATAATTCGCCGCGCGTGAGTTTGGAAATATAGGGCTTGATGAACATCGGCGCTTCCACCGTGCCCAGGAAAATATTGGCTGCCGTTGAAACGCCAACCGCGCCACCAACACCAATCGTGTGTCGCAGCACCCATGAAAATGCATTGACCACAACCGGCAGAATTTTCCAGTAAAACAACAGCGATGAAAGCGCAGAGACCACAATCATCAGCGGCAATGCTTGGGTGGCAAGAATGAAGGGACTTTTGCCGTCTTCAACCTTAAATGGTAGATCGGCCCCACCAATATAGCCAAACACGAATTTCGTCCCTTCGCGGGTGGCATCCTGAATGCCGTTCAACGCATCATTGAGTGCTGATGTTACTTCCCTGAAAAATGGAAATTTGAAAAGCACAACGCACATCACGATCTGTAAAATAATCGCGCCAAATACCGTGCGCCAAGGAATGGCGTTGCGCTTTTCAGACATCGCCCAGGCGATGGCAAATAAAGCAATGAACCCCATTAAGCTTTGTAGTGCGAGCGGCATTATGTAATCTCCATATAATAACTTTCGAATCATACCTGCGGCATGACGCTAGTGCCACTTGGTGCTTGGGCTATTTAATCATTTGGGCATTTATCCAAATTAAAGTTTGCCATTTTGAAAGTTTGCATCGTTTGGCCATGACTGCGATTAGAATATGGCCTTGTTTAAATTTGCTGTGCCTCTTTTGCCTACATTCTCAAGCCCATGAAATTACTCTCCTTATTATCACGCAGGGCATTCGTTGCGGGTGCCATTGTTAGCATGGTGGGCTGTACGTCCCTGCAAAATCCGCAGCTAACTTCGGTACAGCATCCGCTAGAGGTCAAGCTCATTGCATTCAACGATTTTCATGGCAATTTAAAAACACCGTCGAATCGCGTGCCGGTGCCCGATGCCACGCAAGCCACAGGTATTCGTTTTGACCCGGCAGGTGGCGTGGCCCAATTTGCGGCGCTCATCAAAAAATTGAAAGCCAAGAATCCGAACTACGTTGTCGTGACAGGCGGTGATATGGTTGGTGCAACGCCGCTTCTGTCTGCCTTATTCAAGGACGAGCCAACCATTGAAGCGATGAATTTGATCGGTCTTGACTTCCACTCAGTCGGTAATCATGAATTTGATTATGGCGCCGAACATTTGAAGCGCCTGCAATCAGGCGGCTGCGCAATTAACAGTAAAACAAAGCAGCCCGATTGTGGCAAACGGGAGCCATACAAAGGCGCGAACTTTCAGTTTTTAGCCGCTAATGTGGTTGAGAACGCGACCGGTAAAACGATTTTTCCACCCTATGGCATTAAAGAATTTGAAGGTATCAAAGTTGCATTTATTGGCATGACCTTGCGCGACACTCCCGCGATTGTGCGGCCCGGCGGCACCGCCGGGCTTACGTTTAATGATGAAGTCGAGACCGTCAAAGCGCTGATTCCTGAACTGAAAAAGCAGGGCGTTGAAGCGATCGTTGTGGTGATGCACGAAGGCGGTGTGCAGTCGGGTGGCATCAATGAATGTATTGATTTTAGCGGTCGGGGGCGTGATATTGCCGAGAAATTTCCAGCGGATATCAGCGTTGTTGTCTCGGCACATACTCATCGTTACTATATTTGTAATGTCGCCGACAAACTTGTTACCAGTGCGGGCAGTTATGGCACGCTAGTGACTGAAATCGATCTGTCCATTGATCGTGTTACTCGCAAGATTATTGCTAAGCGAGCAACAAATATAGTGGTTGATCCTAACGGCCCCCAAGATGCCGCACTCGTGGCGCTGGTCGAAAAATACGCGCAGTTGGCCGAGCCGCTCGAGAGTAACGAAGTGGCTAAACTCACCGGCGAAGTCAGTTTACTTGCCAATAATGCGGGCGAATCAAGTCTGGGTAATCTGATTGCCGATGCGCATTTATTTGCGACCACTGCGCCAGATAAAGGTGGTGCGGTAATCGCGTTTAACAACCCCGGCAGCTTGCGTGCGCCGATTATCCCCAACGCCAACGGTGGCGTGAGCTACGGTGCCTTGTTTAAGGTGCAGCCGTTTCAAAACGATCTCATCTCTATGACGCTGACCGGGACACAGATAAAAACGGTACTGGAGCAGCAGTTTCTGACGACGGCATTAGGTGAGAGGCCGCGCCTGCTGGGTATTTCAAAAGGCTTTAGCTATAGCTGGGACGCCTCCAAACCGCGCGGCGATCGGGTGGTGCCGGGTTCTATGCGATTAAACGGCATGCTGATCCGCGCTGATTTGCAGTACCGCGTCACGGCCAATAGCTTTGTCGCCGGTGGCAGTGAAGGCTATACAGAATTTCGCGAAGGCACCGAGCGGCAAGTTAGCGTGCTCGATCTAGAGGCACTGTTGCAATTCCTTACGGCGCACTCACCCTATACCCCGCCGCAGCTTGGTTCACGTTTAACTCGCGTGAATTAGAACAGTGTGAGTTGAAGTGGAGGCTGTCTTGTTGTTGTAAAAGCGCAACAAAACGTCATAAATAGGGTCGAATTTTTGGTTTAATCCACCGATAAAGGCTGAGATTTTCAATAAGCTTCCTGCTGGAAGCCTTTGTAATGATTAAATTAATTCAGTCATTTAAGCAGAATCCCCGTGCTATGAGATTGATTCACAAGCGGCAATGAATCCGTCATACTTCGGTGCTATAAAGTCCTGTAAAGCGCCTGTATATAAATTAGCTAAAAATAATATTTGTTGGTCTTTGCCAGCGCCAAGTCGACATAAATTTAATTTATGCGGGTCCATAAAAGTTTTCTATTAAACGCAACTCCCTACTCTCTTCACTTAATTTTTTGGGATTACTAACATGATCAATTGCAATCGAGTTCGGCTCTCTCATGTAGCTGTTTGCATGGCACTGGCACTGGTCGCCGCACCGGCAATCGCGCAGAACACCACCTCGGCCATTGCTGGCCGCATTACCGGCACTGACGGCAAGCCTGCTGGTGGTGCCCAGGTTACTATTCTTCACGTTGAGTCCGGCTCGGTTAACAACGTCACGACCGATGCAGAAGGACGCTATAACGTGCGCGGATTGCGTACGGGTGGTCCCTATACGATTACGATCGCCAAAGGCGGCGTGATTGAAAAACGCGAAAATGTTTATTTGCAACTGGCTGAAACGGCGAGCCTCGACGCCAAGCTTGGCGCAAGCGCCACCGCACTGGACACCATTGTTGTCACTGGCAAAGCCGATGTATCAGATAAATTCAGCAATACAGCCATGGGTGCGGGTACCAATGTCAGTCGTGCTGATCTTGATGCGTTTGCCTCGATTCAGCGTAATTTGCAAGATTATGCGCGCCTCGATCCACGCGTTGCACAAACAGACAAAGAACGCGGTGAAGTCTCGGTAGGCGGTCAAAATTCTAGATTTAACAAGATCACGGTTGACGGCGTGAACATCAGCGACACATTTGGCTTGGAAGCGAACGGTTTGCCTACGGCTAAACAGCCGATTTCAATCGATGCAATCCAATCTGTACAAGTCAACGTTTCCAATTATGATGTTACACAGACAGGTTATACCGGTGGCGGCATTAATGCGGTGACCAAGTCTGGCACGAATGATTTTAAAGGTACCCTCACAAATGTTTACCGCGAGCCAGCTTGGTCGGGCAAACGCTATAACCGAGCTACCGATGTTTATACAGCCGCTCCGTTGTTTACGGAAACGACAAGGGGTATTACCCTTGGCGGGCCAATCATAAAGGACACACTCTTCTTTTTCTTAGCATATGAAGAGAAAGTCGGTCCACCCACTAGAGGCATCCCTGTGGTTGGTCCAATCGGCAGTTCACTGCCTAACGTGATCGGCATTACGCCCACCGCGATTGCCAGCGCGCAGAGTATTGGCTCGAGTAAATATGGGATTGATATCGGCACATCCGATATTCCGCAAACCCAACTCAAGGTTAAAGATGAATTACTCAAGCTCGATTGGAATATCAGCGCAAATCACCGTGCCAATGTGCGTTACACCAAGACAGAACAGTCTGATCCGCTATATTCTAATTTTTTTGCGACGGGCACCACAGCGTTAGCTCTTAGCTCGCATTTCTACCAGCAGAATAAAACAATCGAAACCGTTGTGGGCCAATGGTTTGCAGATTGGTCACCTACGTTTTCAACAGAATTCAAAGTCTCGCAGCGCGATTACAACAGCGAACCTAAGAACGCCGCTAATTTGCCGCAGATACAGCTTGGGTTTACCGGTGCGCAGCCAGGTATTCCGAATGGAACCAGAAACCTATTCTTTGGTACAGAGCAATTCCGCCACTACAATAGAATTGAGACGAATACACTAGACGGCTATTTTGGTGCCAACTGGACGCTTGGTGTACATGAATTGAAGTTTGCCAGCGATTACCAAGACAATAAGGTTTTCAATGCATTTTTGCCTAACTCCAAAGGTACTTACGCCTTTAACTGTGAAAGTGGTTATGCATATACGTTTGGCACGATCAACTGCGGAACGGCAACAGCTGCTCAAGTTGAGGCTGCTGTTCTTGAAAACTTCAGCCGAGGTCGTCCTTCGAGCTATCAATTACAAGTGCCTGCTCTACCGGGCGGCACGCTTGCCGACGGCATTGCACGATTTCACGTAACTAATATTGGTTTTGCACTGCAAGATTCTTGGGCGGTAAACCCCAATTTGACCTTGCTTTTGGGCGCTCGATTGGATACTCCAAGCACCAATCAAAAGCCGCTTCGCAATGCATCCGTTGCCGTGGCACGTATTGGCGGTAGCGTAACGGGCAATGCAGTGGTTCGTGAGACAGGTGGATTTGGACTCGATAACACGACCACTATTGATGGTCAAAATTTATTCCAGCCGCGTGTTGGCTTTAATTACACTTTTGATTCCAAGCGCCCGATGCAACTACGCGGCGGCTTTGGATTATTCCAAGGCGCGTCACCAACTGTGTGGCTGTCGAATGTATACACAAATGCTGGCGTCGCAGTCCGTACGATAACTTGCAGCACAAACGGTTCGCCGTGCCCACGTACAGATGGTTTTTTTAGTGCGGATCCCAATACACAGCCCACCAGCTTTACGGGTTCAGTGCCAGCTTCTAACGTGGACTTGTGGCAATCTGGCTTAGCTCAACCCTCTGTTTGGAAAGCAAACTTGGGCTTCGAGCATGAGTTGCCATGGTGGGGCATGGTTGCAAGTGTTGAATATTTGTACACCAAGACTAATACCGGCCTTTACTACCAGCACCTGAACTTGGGTGCTCCCACACGAGCCGGCAGTGATGGACGCGAAATATATTACAACCCGATCGCACTTAACCCGGCATGCTGGACATCAATTGGTAATGCCATCACAACTGGCGCCTGCGCAGTCCCAGCGGGCGCAAGGCGCGATCGCGCGTTAAGTAATGTTGCTTTCGGCGATGTCACACTGGCTACAAAAACTAAAGGAGGCGGCGGTAATTTAGCGAGCGTATCGCTGAGCGGCCAAGCTTGGCAGTCCTTTAAATGGACAATGGCTTATACCTACACCGACGCGACTGAGGTCAGCAACCTACAAAATACGATTGCTACTTCAAGCTATCGCGCGCGCGCGTCGTTTAACCCCAACGAAAATGTATCTGCTAACTCCAGCTATTTGGTTAAAGATCGTTTTAACGGTTCACTGAGTTGGAGCAAGGCGTTGTTTGATAAAACGTACAAAACAACGGTTGGATTTTTCTATGAAGGCCGTGCTGGCAAGCCCTATAGCTGGACATTTTCAAACGACGCCAACGGTGATGGCTATGCAGGCAATGATTTAATGTATATCCCGAAAGCCCCAGGATCAGGCGAGGTCGTTTTCGCGGGCGATACAGCGACGGATAAAACTAACGAAAACCGTTTCTGGGCAATCGTTAACAGCGATAAAGTCCTCAGGGGAGCAGCAGGCAGCGTGGTTAAGCGCAATGCTAATTTCTCACCATGGAGCAATAGCGTTGATATGCGTTTAAGTCAGCAATTGCCGGGCTTTGTCAAAGGGCACAAGGCGGTATTTACACTAGATCTGTTAAACGTAGGTAATGCCTTAAACAAACGCTGGGGGCGGATTGATGAAATCCCTTTCAGCGCTGTGGGCGGCGAGCGACGTACTTTCGTAAATTTTGCGGGTATTGATGCCCAAGGCAGATATGTTTACGCCGTAAAAGCGACGGCAGATGATTTCGTCACCCGTCAACAACGGGGCGAATCACAGTGGTCATTGCAAGCCACGATCCGTTACGAGTTTTAATCCCTGCTTTCTTGTTTCAAACAAAAACGGCCCGTATTTTTTACGGGCCGTTTTTGTTTTTGTGCCAATGAACGGATTGGGTCCGGCCTAGCAGCTGCCTTGCGGCTTACGCTATAATTCATAGGTGAAACAGCTCATTCTTGACCTTATACCCGCACCGGTTCCGACCTTCGATAATTTCGTGCCGGGCCGCAATTCTGAGGCCCTCGAGGCCTGCATCTGCATTTCAAGGGGGCCATCATGTGTTGCTACGAGCCGACTTTCGATGATCGGGAGTGAGGTATTTTTACCTGGACTTACCAATCGAAATGTAGCCAGCGTTTTATATTTATGGGGTGAAACAGGCAGCGGTAAATCCCACTTGCTGCGTTCGCTAGGAAATGAAAAAAGCGCACTTTTATTGGCAGCGGCTGATCTGAACAATGAGATTCCAGACGCCAGCTGTTACGCGGTCGATAATGTCCAGGGTCTGACGGATGTTCAGCAAGTAGGGTTGTTTAATTTGATTAATTACGTGAATCAACTGGAAAGGCCGTCTTGTGTCGTTGCCACAGGCATGGCTGCACCGCGCGATCTGGCGCTCCGGCCTGAGCTCACCAGCCGTTTGGGTTCTGGTTTAGTGTTTCAGTTGCATCCATTAAGTGACACTGAAAAAGCCGCCGCCTTGCGTGCCCATGCCAAAGCGCGGAGTTTTACGCTTCGCGAAGAAGTGATTGCATATTTGCTGCGCCACTCACGACGGGATATGGCCTCACTCATTTCGATGTTGGATGCGCTCGATAGCCATTCGCTGGAAACCGGGCGTGAAATTACTTTACCGCTGCTCCGTGAAATTTCGCAACCTCAACTACCAACGATATAAAGCCACAATATGAATCTGGCGCTTTTTGACCTCGATAACACCCTGCTGCACGGCGACAGTGATCATGCGTGGGGTGAATTTTTAGTGGCTGAGGGGATCGTTGATGAGGCGGAATTTCGTCGCAAAAATGATGAATATTATGCGCACTATCGTGCCGGCACACTCGATATTAAAAATTATTTGATCTTCGCTCTGGCACCCATTACGGGTAAGACCGATGATGAACTGGATGGGTGGCGAACGCGGTTTATGCAAAGCCAAATTGAAGCCATGATCAATGCTGCAACCTGGCCGCTGCTTCGTCACCATCAGAACAACGGCGATCTTGCGGCGATAGTCACTGCAACCAATGCGTTTGTGACCGAGCCTATTGCTCAACGCTTGGGCGTTGCAAATTTAATCGCTTGTGACGTCGAAAAAATTGACGGTTGTTATACCGGCCGGTCTATCGGCACCCCGGCTTTTAAAGAAGGCAAAATTGAACGAGTAACTTCCTGGCTTGCAGGAATGGGCAAGACGCTGGCCGATTTTGAGAAGAGTTATTTTTATAGTGACTCGCTGAATGATTTGCCACTACTCAAGATCGTGACTGATCCGGTGGCAGTAGACCCGGATGAGACGCTGCGTGAGTATGCGCAGGCTCATGGCTGGCCGATTATTTCCCTTCGTGCGCCCACCAGCGCCAAAGTACATTCAACTGCAGCGCCGAATTTGGCGGACAATCACGCGTGATTAAAAAATTCATTCAAAAAGTATTCGGTGGAACTAGGGGTGGTGGCTCGTCTGCTGAAGGCATAAAAAAAACCAAAAATCATCAGCCGCGTATTTACGCGCAAGCTGAGCATGGCATTGACAGGCGTGACATCTCTGAAGCCGCACTCCGTACTTGTGAGGGTCTTCAGAAGGCTGGTTATGACGCATTTGTGGTCGGTGGTGCGGTAAGAGATTTGTTGCTCGGGCGTCATCCCAAAGATTTCGATGTCGCCACCAATGCAACGCCGGAGCAAGTGCGCCAAGTATTTCGTCGCTCGCGTATTATTGGTCGTCGATTTCGTATCGTGCATGTCATGTTCGGAGCAGAAACGATCGAAGTCACTACATTTCGTGGCGCAGGAGATGGTGGGGCAGCGAGCGATATTACGGAATTGGATGCTGAAACGCCAAATAGCGAAACCCAGCCTGTCGACATAGAACCTGACCAGCGTTCACGGCGCAGGCCGCGAGATGGTCGGCGCAACCAACCGATTGGACCCGTTTCGCAAGCCGATGAACATGGTCGCTTATTGCGCGATAACGTATTCGGGTCGCAGGAAGAAGATGCTATCCGTCGTGATTTTACGATGAACGCATTGTTCTACGACCCTTCGCGCGAAGAGATTTTGGATTATGTAAATGGTGTTCCCGACATTCAAAAAAAACGAGTGGTGATGATTGGCGACCCGGTCGAACGTTATCGCGAGGACCCGGTGCGCATGCTGCGCGCAGCACGACTGGCAGGCAAGCTGGGCTTTGTCATTGACGCAGCAACCGAAAAGCCGATTGTTGAATTATCGCCGTTACTCGATAACGTGCCTTCTGCTCGATTGTTTGACGAGATGCTTAAATTATTGTTGTCAGGACACGCGCTGCTGTGCATCGAAAAATTGCGCGCCCTGGGTCTACACCGGCTGCTACTTCCCGTGATTGAAAGTTTGTTGACCGATGAAGAAAGTCGTCTGTTTGTAACGCTCGCATTGCGGCGCACCGATCAGCGCATTGCTGATGACAAAGGAGTATCGCCGGCATTTTTATTTGCCGCGTTATTTTGGTTTCCGATGCTCAAACGGCAACGCGCGCTTGAAGCTGGTGGTATGCGTTCGCTGCAGGCCATGCATGAGGCAATGGATGATGCGCTCGAAGTACAGCGTAAGACCCTCGCTATTCCACGCCGCTACGATGTGATGGTTAAAGAATTATGGCTGTCACAGCCGCGGTTTTTGCAGCGATCAGTTGGCAAGGCGCATCGCACATTAAGTCACCCGCGATTTCGCGCATGTTACGATTTTTTCGAGCTGCGCGCGGCGGCAGGAGATGCGCCAGTTGATATTGCCGAATGGTGGGAAAGATTTCAATTTGCTGATGAGGATGCACGTGAGGGCATGCTGCTCCCTGATGATGAGCCCAAGAAAAAGCGTCGGCGCAAACGTAAAAGAACGAGCGATGGTGCCGATGCTGCCGATGTACAAGGTAGTACAGGGTTGAACTTGCCGGACGAGTTGAGATGAGTTTTTCAGCGACCAATATCACTGCTTTTCACTCGACAGTCTATGTGGGACTGGGCTCCAATCTTGTGCAGCCGATATTGCAAATTAAGCGGGCACTTCAAGAGTTGGATGAAATTCCCGAGTCAGGGTTGACACGCATTTCATCTTTTTACGAGACTGCGCCGGTCGGCATGGTAGATCAGCCTCCCTTTGTAAATGTAGTGGCTGAAATGACAACCACGCTCGCGCCGCAGGCGTTGCTCGCTTGCTTTATTGCAATTGAAACTGCGCACGCCAGGAAGCGCGAGGAGAAAAATGGTCCTCGCACGTTGGATCTGGATATCCTGATCTTTAATGAATGGCGCATCAACGAACCACAGCTTATTACCCCGCACCCGCGCATGCATGAACGTGCCTTTGTGCTGGTGCCGTTGTTAGAAATTGCGCCGGAGGTTTACATTCCAGGAAAGGGCTTTGCCAAAGACTGGCTAGCAAAGACTGATGCAGGCGGTGTGCGGTTGTTGGCGGTTTAGGTTCATGACTAGGAGGGCGGCATGCAAGCCCTCAATCGCACTGCATTTGGCAATAAAACAAGTGGTTGGGTTGCGGATGTTTAGAAGCTTTAAAGCATAAGGATCAAGGATAAATGATGCCGGTTATGCAGGCTGCAACGAGTGCAACAAACAATATGTCGCGCTACCGCTATATCGTGGTCGAGGGCCCGATTGGCTGTGGAAAATCGACACTGGCGCGGCTATTGGCCGAGCGCTATGGGGCTAATTTATTAATGGAAGACCCAACCGAAAATCCGTTTTTGCCGCAGTTTTATCGCGATATGAAGCGCTACGCGCTGGCAACGCAAATGTTTTTTTTGTTTCAACGGGTCAATCAGCTATCAGCGATTAGGCAACCTGACATGTTCGAGCGCAAAACCATTGCGGATTACATGCTTGCCAAGGACACGCTTTTCGCCAAGCTTACGTTGGATGATAATGAGTTTGCTCTTTACTCGCAGCTCTACAATCATTTGCGCCCGCAGGCTCCCACGCCGGACTTGGTGATTTATTTGCAGGCTTCAGTTGATTCGTTGCTCGGTCGTATTCAACGGCGCGCACGGCCCATGGAGCGCGGTATTACCGAGGACTACTTGATGCGCCTGTCGGAAACCTATACCCGTTATTTTTACGATTACAACGAATCGCCGTTGTTGATCGTTAATAGTGATCGATTTAATTTTGCCGATAATCCAGAGCATTTGCAGATGCTATGCACCCGTATCGAAACCTTGCGAGGCATGCGAGAGTATATGAATACGGGTTGATAAATTAAATAATTCGAAGTTTGACCATGGACATTATTCATACTGTTTCCGAGTTACGGACGCGTTTATCGCGCTTGCCTCATCAAATTCCGGTCGGCTTTGTACCGACCATGGGCAATTTGCATGCGGGCCATATTGATTTGACCCGCATAGCGCGCTCGCGAGTTGGCTCGGATGGTTGTGTGGTGATGTCTATTTTTGTGAACCGCCTGCAATTTGGTCCCAAAGAAGATTTTGGTAAATATCCCCGCACTTTTGCGGATGATTGTGGGAAATGCCGCCTGGCGGGCGTCAATATTTTATTTGCGCCGGACGAACCTGAAATGTATCCGGAGCCACAAAGCTATTTGGTTGAACCGCCAGAGATTCAACATATTCTAGACGGTCAGGTGCGGCCCGGGCATTTTCGTGGCGTAGCAACAGTCGTATTGAAGCTATTCAATATGGTGCAGCCGACTGTGGCCGTGTTTGGCAAAAAGGATTATCAACAATGCCGTGTGCTTGATAACATGGTGCGCCAGCTCAATTTGCCCATCATGATGATCTTGGCTGAGACGGTTCGAGCAGACGATGG
>JAYVEV010000121.1:0-8368 GCA_043773745.1 Burkholderiales bacterium
CGGCTGAAACATCAAATGTGCCCACAACAGTGGATAGGCCAGTTACAACGCGGGTTGTTTTGCTTAGTACTTCATTATCCTGATTGCCAACTGCATCCTGACGTCCACGGAACGGTGTGGGGCGGTTATAGGGATTGTTGGGATGGCCGACTGGCAGGAGAGTTGGTGATGGGTTCAGGCGTCCGGTTGAAGGATTGAACGTAGCGCCAGTACCGCTACCAACTGCTTGCGGGAAGCCTTTGAAGTAAGTTTTGTTTTCGACGTAGCTACCCTCAGCAAACACTTGGGTATTGGCTGTGAGTTCGTATGTGCCGCGACCAAAAACGCTGTTACGTTCAGCCTTAGGTACGATTTCTACACGAGTCGTGTTGTCGTATACGCAAGCCGTGCCGCTGGCAGTGCCGGTAATGTTGAATCCATTGTAAATATTCGGCACAACGCTACCGGCAGGGCAAGCCGCACCCGCTGAGGAAACTGAGCCGCCCGTTGCGTTCGACAAATAAGTCAACAATGGGTGGAAGGACGAGTTAACGACCAATGTGCCATAGGCGCTGCGAATGGCCGGGTCGATAAGATAATCAATAACATTTCTGGATAACGTCGATTTTTGGCGATAGACCTCAACATTACCAAACACATTGAATTTATCTTTGGCCAAATCGCCGATACCAAATGAGGCAGTCAATGTCGTATTGCCGAAATTGTTATCCTTGTTGGCGGCCGTGGTGGCACCTAACTGCAAGCCTTTGAAGTCTTTGCGTAGGATGATGTTAATAACGCCCGCAATTGCTTCGGATCCGTAAATGGCGGAAGCGCCATCTTTCAAAATCTCAATGCGCTCAATGGCGTCAATTGGAATTGCGTTAAGGTTAACGGCACCTGCTTGACCGAAGTTGGGGTCAGCCAAGCCGTAAGGAGCAATACGGCGGCCGTTCAGCAGTACCAGCGTGCCGGAAGATCCCAAGCCGCGCAATGAAGCCGATGCTGCGCCCGCAGAAAAACTGCCAGAGCCGCTCAGTTCGGTCAAGCCGCCGGCAGCATTGCTGGGTAATTCGCGCAGCAGCTGTGTAACGGTTGTTTGGCCTGAACGGCGAATCTCTTCTGCAGTGATAATTTGAATTGGCGAAGCTGTCTCGGCATCAACACGTTTGATGTTAGAGCCTGTCACTTCGATTTTTTCGATTTTTTGTGTCGGCGCCGGTGTTTGGGCAGAAGCGGCTGTGACAAAGAGAGTCAGTGCAGCGCCAGTGCTGATTGCCGAAAGAACAGCATATGGCAGTGACTTCATTTTACTGTGAGTTTTTGGGGTGGTCATATAGATGGGCCTCGATAAAATTACAAAGTTGAAGATTGCGCAAGATTCGTCGCCAACGGGTTTGCCTTGGCGCACGAAGTGACAAACCGAGAAATATTAGCGTTACCTTGCCACGATAGCTACATAAATTGCTGGTTTGTAGCGTTTTTACAACAATTGATTATGGTCATTAAAATGCTGGCAGCAGAGGTGCCGCGCACTTTGAGTAAATTTAAAAAATTGTGCTGGGCGTGTTTAAGTTCGTCTAGAGGTGATGATTAGCCACTAGCCAAACGATGTTTATTCTTTTGCTCCGGCGTGATACAATTTATGGTTGTTGGCAAAGGCTTAGGTCATTTGCGCTGTTATTGCAGTATTGGGTCTTGCGGCCCGGATTTGGGCCTCGTGCCCATTTTTTATTTGTAATTCCGGTTTGTTGTATATATCAAAAGTATTTTGGTGGCATTGAGGTTGTGAGTTTGTGTGCGCTCGCTACCATTAAATTAAGCGCACACATTTCTGGGTGAATCGGGTTCAAGGACTAATGACAACAGATATTGCGGCAATCGTGAACGCAGCGGTAAAAGGTCTGGGCTTCGAGCTGGTGGACTTTGAACGTGCTGGCGGCGGCATGATGCGGGTTTTTATTGATAAGCCAGATGGCATTTCAGTCGAAAATTGTGCTGATGTTAGCAACCATCTAACGCGTTTGTTTATGGTTGAAAATATCGATTATTCGCGCTTGGAAGTGTCCTCGCCGGGTCTGGATCGGCCGTTGAAGTCCATGGATGATTTCAAGCGGTTTATAGGTTCCCCTGTGAAAGTTCGGCTCAATACCACTGTTGATAATAGAAAACGTTTTGATGGAACGGTTGAGTCGATTGATGGAGAAGCAATAACCTTCAAACTGCTGACTGAGCTGGTAGCTACAGCCAAGATTAAAACGATGAAAAGAAGCAATGCAAAAGCTAAGGCTAAGGACAAGGCTGAACTCAAAACAGCCGAAAAGCAGACAGCTGGCGATATCGTTGAAGAAAAGCGCATTACTGTGATGTTGGATGATCTGGATCGGGCAAGATTGATTCCGGACGTTTGAATATATATCCCCAAAAAAAGAATTTGTAGTCGGAGAAAAAAATGAGTCGTGAAATTTTATTGTTGGTAGATGCCTTGGCTCGTGAAAAGAGCGTGCCGCGCGAAACCATTTTTATTGCGCTGGAAATGGCACTGGCTTCTGCCACCAAGAAAAAGCTCGATGATAAATTTCTGCAGGAAGAGGCAGAAGTCCGCGTCGAGATTGATCGTCAGACTGGCGAATATCACGCTTTCCGTCGCTGGACGGTCGTGCCGGACGAAGAGCATGAAGAGCCTGCGCGCCAAATCGCGATTACAGACGCGCCGGAGCGGGGTGAAGGTTTAGTGTTGGGCGACGTTATCGAAGAGCCGATGGAAGCCGTTGATTTTGGCCGTATTGGTGCACAGACTGCGAAGCAGGTGATTTTGCAAAAAATTCGCGATGCCGAGCGCGAACAAATTCTCAATGATTTTCTGGCCCGCGATGAACAGCTCGTGACCGGCACTATTAAACGTATCGAGCGCGGCAATGTGATTGTCGAGTCCGGCCGCATAGAGGCGCTCTTGCCACGTGATCAAACGATTCCCAAAGAAAACCTTCGGGTTGGTGATCGTGTTCGTGCTTTCTTGCTTAAAGTAGACCGTACTTTGCGCGGCCCGCAGCTGGTGTTGTCACGTATTACGCCAGACTTTATTAAGGTTTTGTTCGAGTTGGAAGTGCCTGAAATAGAAGAAGGCCTGCTTGAAATTAAAGCCGCCGCTCGTGATCCTGGCATGCGCGCAAAAATTGCGGTCAAGTCCAATGATCCGCGCGTTGATCCAATCGGTACCTGCGTGGGTATGCGCGGTTCGCGTGTGCAGGCAGTGACTGGTGAACTGGCGGGTGAACGTGTTGATATTATTTTATGGTCGGCTGACCCGGCGCAGTTTGTGATTAACGCTTTGGCCCCGGCTGAAGTGTCATCCATCATCGTGGATGAAGAAAAACACGCAATGGACGTGGTAGTTGATGAAGAACAGCTTGCACAGGCCATTGGTCGCGGCGGCCAAAACGTACGCCTGGCTTCAGAGTTAACGGGCTGGCAACTTAATATCATGACCGAAGTTGATGCGGATCAGAAGCGCGAATCAGAAAACACCTCGATTCAGCAACTCTTCATGGCAAAGCTTGATGTGGATGAAGATGTCGCGCAAATTTTGATTGATGAAGGTTTCAGCAACCTTGAAGAAGTCGCGTATGTACCGCTTGCCGAAATGCTGGAAATTGAGGCGTTCGATGAAGACACTGTGAACGAACTGCGCCGTCGCGCGCGCGACGCGTTGGTGACAGACGCTATCAAGAATGAAGAAACAATGGAAACCGCAGCGGACGATCTCGTTGCAATGGATGGTATGGACGCTGAAACGGCGCATGCTTTGGCGACCAAAGGCGTTCGTACCATGGATGATCTGGCCGATCTGGCGATTGATGAATTGACCGAAATGACCGGCATGAGTGCTGATCGCGCCAAGGTATTGATTATGACGGCACGTGCGCCGTGGTTTGCAGAGAAACCATCGGCCGATGGCACGCCGCCAGTGGCGCAAACCTAACAATCGCACCGTCCGTAGCAGCACTTCTAAAGAAATAGGTACTAAATGGCTCAAACGACAGTTGCCCAATTTGCGAAAGAATTAAAGCTCACCGAGGAGATGCTGCTAGAGCAACTCGCGTCTGCGGGCGTTACCATCGCATCCGTTGAAGATAAACTTGCAGAAGAGGACAAGTCCCGCTTGCTGGGTTATTTGCAGGAGCAGCACGGGCACAAAGAAGAAAAGAAAAAAATCACGCTGACGCGCAAACAGACATCCGAAATTAAAAAATCTGACGCGACTGGCAAGGCCCGCACGATACAGGTTGAGGTTCGCAAAAAACGCACTTTCCTGAAAGTTGACAAGGCTGAGCCAGCTGAGGTTATTGAAAAGCCTGCCGAACCTGCGCAACCCATTATCAATGACGATGAGTTGGCAAAACGCCGCGCTGAAGAAGATCGTCAAACGACGTTGCTAGCCAAGCAGGCAGAACAAAAAGCCCAGATGGCGCCTAAGCGCCGCAGCAAAAAGGTGGAGGCTGACGAAGCAAAAGAAGCTGCTGATGCGGCGGAGGCCGCCGATATTGCGGCTGAAGAAAAAACACAAAAGCCTGCCAAGCGTAGCAAGGCTGCCGACGACGCTGCCGCTGTTACTGCGCCTGCGGTAGTAGCTGAACCGACAACCGACACCTCGAATCGCCCGCGCATCGGTGAGCGCGTTGTACTCAAGAAAGACCCGCCGCCGGCAAGCGAGGGCACTTTGCATCGTCCATCGGCGAAACCCGGCGAAAAGGACGCAAAGAGCGCAGATAAAAAAGGCGCAAAAAAGGTCGCTAAGCCTGCCGCAACCTCATGGACTGATGATGCCAATAAGCGTCGCGCAATCAAGACTCGCGGTGACGCGTCTGGTGGTCGTGACGGCTGGCGCAGCCGCAAGGCCAAAGCGCATCAGGACGGTACAAATGAGGAAACGAATTTTCAGGCACCGACTGAGCCAATCATTCGCGAAATTCTGGTGCCAGAAACCATTACGGTCGGTGAGCTTGCTCAGAAGATGGCCGTTAAAGCCGCAGAATTAATCAAAATCATGATGAAAATGGGTTCGATGGTCACCATCAACCAAGTGCTGGATCAAGAAACCGCCATGATTTTGGTGGCGGAAATGGGGCATACCTCCAAAGCGGCCAAAGCGGATGATCCGGAAGCCTATTTGGTTGAAGAAGAACAGCACCCCGATGCCGTTGCGGAAACGCGCCCACCAGTCGTCACCATCATGGGCCACGTCGATCATGGCAAAACATCCTTGCTGGACACGATACGTAAAGCCCGCGTGGCATCCGGGGAAGCAGGCGGCATTACCCAGCACATCGGCGCTTATCATGTTGAAACCCCGAAGGGCGTCATTACATTCCTAGATACCCCCGGTCACGAGGCATTCACTGCCATGCGTGCTCGTGGCTCGCAAACGACTGACTTGGTTGTGCTGGTCGTCGCGGCAGATGATGGCGTTATGCCGCAAACCAAAGAAGCTATTGCGCACACCAAAGCAGCGGGTGTGCCGATGATTGTGGCTGTCAATAAAATTGACAAACCCGAAGCAAACATGGAGCGCGTCAAGCAAGAATTAGTCGCGAATGATGTGCTGCCTGAGGAATACGGCGGGCAGGTTATGTTCATGCCGGTCTCGGCCAAAACGGGCAAAGGTATTGATGAATTGCTCGAAGCAATTTTGCTCCAGGCCGAAGTGCTGGAATTGAAAGCGGTGAAACAATCACCAGCCAGAGGCGTGGTCATTGAAGCGCGTTTGGACAAAGGCCGCGGACCTGTCGCCACGATTTTGGTTAAATCTGGAACCCTGAAAAAAGGCGATATGGTACTTGCGGGTGCCGTGTTTGGACGGGTTCGCGCGATGCTCGATGAGAATGGTAAAGCGGTTAGTGAGGCTGGTCCTTCGATCCCGGTTGAGGTGCAGGGTCTTACCGATGTGCCGGTTGCGGGTGAAGATGTGATGGTGCTCAACGATGAACGCAAAGCGCGCGAAATTGCGCTGTTCCGCCAAGGCAAGTTTCGCGACGTCAAGCTGGCGAAACAACAAGCGGCCAAACTTGAAAATGCTTTCGATCAAATGGCCGAAGGTGCTAAAAAATCACTTGCGGTCATTATCAAATCCGATGTGCAAGGCTCGTATGAAGGCTTGGCCTATGCGTTGGGCAAACTAACGACTGAAGAAGTGAAAGTAAATGTTATTCATGCTGGTGTCGGTGCCATTACTGAGTCTGATGTCAACTTGGCGCTGGCTTCAAAAGCCATTGTCATTGGTTTCAATTCACGCACGGATGCGGGAGCCCGCAAGCTGGTAGAAACATCCGGTGTGCAGGTGCGTTACTACAGCATCATTTATGAAGCGGTTGATGATGTGAAGTTGGCGCTCGGCGGCATGCTTTCACCTGAAATCAGGGAAAGTATTTTGGGCACGGTAGAAATTCGTAATGTCTTCAAGATTACAAAGGTTGGTGCTGTGGCAGGTTGTTATGTCACCGATGGCATCATCAAGCGCTCTTCAAGCATTCGTCTGGTGCGCGATGGCGTCGTCATCCATACCGGCGAGCTAGATTCTCTGAAGCGTTTCAAAGACGACGTAAAGGAAGTCAAATCGGGCTTTGAATGTGGCTTATCGCTGAAGAACTTTAACGACATTAACGTTGGTGATGTTCTCGAAGCGTTCGAGCAGGTCGAAGTTGCCAGGACGCTAGCATGATTTTGCTGATGAGCTGCGCTTTGTTTTCATCCGCGGCGTTCGATTAGATTAACCAGCCAAATTATGAGCAACGAAACCCGTAACAAGAAAATTTCAGATGCCATTCAGCGTGAACTTTCAGACATTATTCGTTTGGGCTTGCGCGATCCGCGGGTGACGATGGTCACGCTGACGGATGTTGAGCTGACGCGTGATAACTCGCATGCCAAGATATTTTTCACCTCTCTTGGCGCAGAAGCACAAGTTAAATCCTGCCAACAAGGCTTGCAAAGCGCGTCGGGCTTTCTGCGTTCACAACTGGCTGGCCGTTTAACGATTCGTACCGTACCGGATTTACATTTCGCCATCGATAATTCGGTCGAGCGCGGCGTGCGTCTTTCAAAGCTGATAGATGATGCGGTAGCCGACGACGCAAAGCATCCTGAATAGTCATCCGGTTAAGGCGCGGATTTGCTTTGGCCAATAGTACCGACACAGGCATAGCGCGGATTCGCCGCCGCTTAACGGGTGTATTGCTGCTGGATAAACCGGTTGGTCTTTCGTCCACCTCCGCCCTTGGCCGCGCCAAATGGCTTTTCCAGGCTGAAAAAGCCGGGCACACCGGTACGCTTGATCCATTTGCGACCGGTCTGCTGCCGCTATGCTTTGGTGAGGCGACCAAGTTTTCGCGTTTCATGCTGGACGCCGAAAAAAGCTACCACGCCACCCTGCAAT
Organism: Burkholderiales bacterium; assembly: GCA_043773745.1. GTDB lineage: Bacteria > Pseudomonadota > Gammaproteobacteria > Burkholderiales > Usitatibacteraceae > UKL13-2. The sequence goes on from JAYVEV010000121.1 coordinate 7,412, forward strand.
TAGGCAGCCGCACACCCACAGGAGATACCGAAAGCGAGCCCATTGAGCATCGCGAGGTCAGCGTCAGCATTACCGATATTCAAAGCGTTTTGAGCAGATTTCATGGTCCGCAAACCCAGATTCCACCCATGTATTCAGCCTTGAAGCGGGATGGCGTACCGCTATATAAGTTGGCTCGTCAAGGCATAGAGATTGAACGAGAGGCACGCCATATTCATGTTTACGAGCTGAAAATGGTCTCATTTGATGGTGCCCAACTGGTGATTGAAACCAAAGTGAGCAAAGGCACTTACATTCGTGTTATTGCTGAAGATATTGGTGAAGCATTGGGCTGTGGGGCGCATTTGACCGGTCTCCGTCGCACAGCAACGGGTGGTTACTCGATCGCAGATGCTGTTTCGTTAACTACGCTCGAAAATAGCACATTGGATGAACGCGATCTGCTACTTAGACCGGTTGATTCACTTGCCGCAGCGCTCCCCGATATTGTCCTGAAAGCCGCGCCCAGCCTAGCGTTTGAGCATGGCCGTATAGTCGAGATTACAAAATATTCGGCTGGAGAATATCGGGTTTATGGTGCTGATGGACGATTTTTGGGGATTGGTGAAGTAGGCGATGATGAATCTGCTGCCGCTTCACTCAAGCCGTTGCGGCTGATGGCGCCCTGCCCATAACGAAAAAAGCGAATTTATAGCTAACCCTATGGCGGTAAAAGTGCGCAAGCACTCGTTTCAATTGCGTTTTTATGTCAAGCCAAGCTATAATTCTGCTCCCGCATTTATGTGGTTGTTTGACCAACCAAACTGCAAAAATGCCGCAAGTATCTGCGCAAGATACGTGAATTGAGATTGGATTTATAATGACTACAGCCGTACGTAATGCAGAAGTGGTTGCGCAATATCAGCGCGCCAAAGGCGACACTGGCTCCCCTGAAGTTCAGGTAGCTTTGTTGACTAA
>JAYVEV010000122.1:0-112765 GCA_043773745.1 Burkholderiales bacterium
GACTCGCGGCGTGCATTGCCGGTCACGGGTACGCCCATCAACCGCGCATTCAGGGAATCCTGCATATAGCCCTTCAAGATGCCGTCTTCAATCAGCACATTACGCTGGGTAAGATTGCCTTCATCATCCATATTGAGTGAACCGCGTCGATCAGCAATGGTGCCATCATCAATCACCGTTACACCTTTGGCGGCGATTTGTTCGCCCATGCGCCCGGAAAAAACCGAACTGCCTTTGCGGTTGAAATCGCCTTCCAGGCTGTGGCCTACCGCCTCGTGCAACAAAATACCGGGCCAGCCCGGACCCAGAACCACGGTCATTTGGCCACCCGGAGCAGGCCGTGCATCAAGATTAATCAGGGCCTCGCGTACCGCGGCTTCGGCATAGCCTTTAAGTAGTTCATCGCTAAAGTAGCGGTAATCAAAGCGTCCGCCACCACCAGTGTGGCCTTGTTCGCGACGCCCGTTCTGCTCCGCAATCACGGTAAGCCCGATATGCACCAGCGGCCTCACGTCAGCCGCCATCACACCATCGTGGCGTGCCACCATCACAACCTCATATTCGCCAGACAATCGACCCATTACCTCCTTGACGCGTGGATCAATCGCGCGCGCAAATTGTTCAAGACGCTCAAGAATCTTGACCTTTTCTGCGTCAGAAAAATCGGATACCGGATCGTTAGGCGCATACAGTGAGTGGCCCGACTTGGCTATCGTGGGTACTATTTTTCCAGCAGAGCCATTTGCCCCGATGCGCGCAATACTACGGGTGGCCAAGGCGGCTGCGCGAATGGCGGGCAGCGTTATATCGTCAGAATACGCAAACGCGGTTTTTTCCCCGGACACCACACGTACCCCGACACCCTGGTCGATATTGAAGCTACCCGATTTAACGCGTCCTTCTTCAAGGCTCCAGCCTTCGGAACGCGAATATTGAAAATACAAATCGGCATAGTCAGCATCATGAGTCATGATGTCACCGAATATGCTCGCGATGGAAGCTTCATTCAAACCATAAGGTACGAGTAGTGTTTGATGGGCAATGGCAAGCTGCTGGTTATCCATAAATTCCTTGTGTGTAGCGGCTGCGCCGTCAAATGCCGGACGCAAATAAATTAAGGGTATTGCTGGCTTAGCGCACGACACCAATGGTTCGATTCGACAATGCGGGCAAGCTTTTACGAACGGTCTGCTGGTAATGCGGATTGACACCTGCCACCACCACCCCCGAACCGCGCGGCAGGCGATCGAGCACCACGCCCCAAGGGTCAACGATCATTGAGTCGCCATGCGTCTCGCGGCCATTCACATGGTAGCCACCTTGGGCGGGTGCCAACACATATGCAAGGCTCTCGATGGCGCGGGCACGAATCAGCGTTTCCCAATGCGCTTTACCCGTCGTGGCGGTAAACGCGGACGGAATCACAATAATATTGACGTCACCCATAGCGCGATACAGCTCGGGGAAACGCAGATCGTAACAAATTGATAACCCGATTCGCCCATAGGGTGAATCCACCACCACTACTTTATCGCCGGGCTCAATGGTGCGTTCCTCGGAGAAATTTTCCGCGCCCATTGAAAAATTAAACAAATGAATTTTGTCGTAACGCGCGACCTGCTTACCTTCTTTGTCGTATACAAAACAAGTGTTGCGCACCTTGTTGGGCACGCTGGATTCAAGCGGGATTGAGCCACCGATCAGCCAGATGCGATGTTTAGCCGCTGTGGTCGACATCCAATGCTGGATCGGGCCATCGCCTTCGCGTTCACGCGCGGTGACTTTGTCAGTTTCCTTCATCCCCATAATCGCAAAATACTCTGGCAATGCAACGATGCGCGCGCCGGTTGAAGCCGCCAGCTCAATCAAACGTGATGCCTCCTCAAGATTTGCCTGGATATTGGGTCCGCTGGCCATTTGAATGGCGGCGATGCGGAAAAAAGTCTGGGTAGACTGCTGCGCACGCAGCAACTCATCGGGCAGGGGCGGGGAATTTTTGGTCAGTATCAAGAGACTATCAATCTGTTTTCTTGGGTGTTGATGAAGGTAATGGTGTGGGTATTGTTGCGGGAAATGCAGGGTTTGGTGAAGGTATAGTTGCACCGTTTTTGTTGATTCTGTCCACTTGTGGATTATCCCATGATCCCGATACCGCGTATTGGTAGGAAAAAATTTTCTCGACCGGGTTTTGCAATATTTTTTGGCCCAAATAAACCGCCAAGCCCACTACCGGGTTCAGCGTGGCGAGACCGGCACCGATAGCGACGCTTTCATCTAGTTTGGGTAAGACCGTCATGGTCAAATTTTGTCGCTCGGAGGGCAGTGAAATATCGCCGGCCATTCTGACGTCAGCTGCCGGCCCCACCACCTGGAAATTCTCGGTAAACATAATGCCGTCTTTGACACTGACATCACCATCAATACTGTTGAATGCAAAGCCCTGCGAAAAAATATCGCGAAAATCCAGCGTAATACGCCGCGGCAACGATTGCAGGCTGATCAGGCCCAACAGCTTGCCAGCGCCCGGTTCAATTTTTGCAAACTGGCCATTGCGCGCGATGACTTTGAATGCGCCTGACAAATTGGCCAACTGCATCTGGTAAACATGTCCCGGCCAGGCAAGCTTGCCCTCCAGACCGCCGGTCCCGCCGCGTAAATAATCACCAAAGCCGAATTGCGCAAAAAGGGCATTCAAGTTCGATGAATCAAGTTTAATATTCATGATCGTTCTTGAGCGCGTATTGAGTGAATTACGCGTCGCTGGCTGCGCACGGTCAGGATCGCCCAAACGCTGCCAGATGCCATTCATATCCAGCTTTACGTGGCCATTGGAAATCGTCAATTGCTCAATTTTCCAATTCGCCCCTTGCGGGATGGCACGTAACTCGAGCTTGCCCATCCAGCGATCCTTGAGGGTAAATTGCTCAGCCACGATATCAAGTGCCGGGAAATCTGCTTCTCTGATTGCTTCTCCAAGTCCGTCTTTTTGGGTTTCTGCCAATGGTGGTGCAGGATGGGCGGCTTCATCGACCAGCACAAAATTTTTCAACCGCGCGCGTACCGAACCACGGTCATTAAAAGCGCCCGGCTTCCACGTAAAATCACCCAGCGCCTCGGGACTATCAACCACAAAACGCCAATCTTCGCCGCCATGCCGACCTTTGAGGTTCATCGCGCCGAACTGACGTCCGTAGGCCAACAGGCTGCCCAGCTTGAAATCAAACCCAGCAATCAGCGATTCATTTTTAGGCGCGGCAGAGGCTATTGTTGACGATGGTGGATAAAAACCTTCAATCGCTGCACGCCACATATCAAGATCAAATTGCTTCAAGCGCCCTGCCAGCCATATGCCTTCAGGGATCGGCACCTCTGCCGTCGTCTCACCAATCGTTGCGACGCCGCCCAACAATGCGACTGGGACACCGGCGCCATCAAAGCGCCGCTGGAAGTGAGCATCTATGCGTGTTTCGGGCTGATCAGACACCACTGCAGCGGGGGACAATGTGGAGGCTGCCGTTACCGTGTCAACGGAGGCACCCGTTGTCGCCAATACGTTGCCTGCCAGCGTCACTCGAATCCGCTCCGCTGGCTGCGCTGCGTTCAGAAACTGCACCCGCAGCTGGCGCGGCTCGGCTGCGCGTTTCGCAATAGGGTACGGCAGGGTCGACGTTACCCCCACCAGATTCGAGTCAATCGCAATCTCAGTCGTGCCGGCCTTGGCCAGAATTTTTCCGCGAAAATCGGCTGTGCCACTAACTTGTCGCGGCAGGCGAAACGGCAGCACCTCCACTAACTGCGTCATATCGGCACGCGTCGTAAATTCGGCCGTAACACCCGCCTCTCCACCACCGCTTATGGTGATGGCGACAGGGTTACCGTAGGCAATACCCTGCAACGCGTTACCCGCCGCCGAACTCGGACCGGAAAGTGAACTGCTTTGCACGCCGCGCTCAGTAAAGGCGATCATGCCGGTCAAGTTGGTGACTGTCGGGCCGATCGTTGGTTTGGCTGTGGCGCGCAATAGGGTGTATTTACCGTTGACTTTAATGACATCTTTACCGGCAACGATGGGTATCGTGATGCCCAAATCAAGTTTACCGAATCCTTCTATCGCAACCACTTTTGTAAAGCTACCTATAGTTGTGGCCAGCGGGCTTTCCCGCAAGAACTTTGTGACTTCTTCGGCGCGCGCATCAGCAGCAAGATTGATCGCTATCACACCGGCTTTATCGGCAAGATCAGCAATCACAATTGTGCTGCGCTTTATCGGGGTATTAAGGATTTTTGCGGATTCAATGGTCAGCCCAAACTTAGTGTTATCAAAACTCATCTCACCATTGATGTTTTTAGCAGCGGGCCAGTCATCGTTATAGCGAAAATCAATCTCTTTAATGGCGGCGCGCGCCGTAAAAGTGCCGCCTTTGCCATGATGAAAAGGAAACTCATAGAGATCTCCTTTGACCGCGAAATCAGCTGTACTAATTTCCCCCGCTTGCAGCGCGCGCTCAAGGTAGTTTCGAGTCTGCCCAATGCCGTTAGGCAAATAATTGCCCACGGTGACCGCCTTCACGCGATAAAATTTCCCTTTGACATCAAGCGAGCCCGGCCCTTTTTCTTCAACAGCGCGCGCGCCGCTTGCCCGAAACCGCGAATAAACACCGGAAAATTCGCCCGCCAGATCGGCATTGGCAAAATTAACATTCGATAAATCAACCTCGATAGCATCGTTGGTCACGCGCCATTTGCCAACGCTGTCAAAACGATCGAATTTAAGAGGGGCACGAAAAATCAGCGGGTCATCCAGTACCAGCATTTTCGATGCAACACTAAATCCCCCCCCTTTGTCATCGCCCTCAATCGTGCCCGAAAAGTTGGTCACTCCAGGATTTTTACCATCACTGTTCATCCCAAATTGGTTTAGCGAGCCTTTGATGCGGTACGCGCTGGGCCTATCCAGATAGCCACTCCAGGCAAAAGCGGTGTTCACGATCTCGCCACGAGGCTGATAGCGGGCAACAAAGTTACGTAATTCTTTGCCCGCCGGAAAAGATTCAATTAGCGCGGCCATCACTTTCAGGTCGATGCCATTGCCAGTGACTGCTCCTTTGGCTGTTGCCGCATCGGCCTGATTTTGCAGGGTCAATGAAAAATCTGCCGCTGGTAGCACTACACCCTCACGCGTTCGAATCTCTAGGGCAGTGCTGCCCACGGTGTAACCACCCTCCTGTGCCTTGTACTCAACACGCCCTGCTAATTTAGCGATATTGAGCGGCACCAAATCCGTATCAAGCTGCACGCGAGCATTGGCGAGGTGCAAGTCGGCGGTGATAGCCCTGATGGGATTGAAGGCCGCATAAGCATCGACGGCAGGAGAAACTTCCCCGCCTGGCATGCTTTTCACCGCTATTACAGGAGACGGCGTTGAGGTATTGTCAATCTCAATCCAGGTACGAAAGTTGCCGGTGCCTGATTGGAGCAGATCAGGCACCGGCGCATGTTGGCGCAACTCGGTGAGGCTAGCATCGGTCGCCGCGACAAAAAGCGTACCTTTGACTAACCAGCGACCGTCCACATTATCAAGCCATAAATCGCCGCTTGCCTCAATCTTGCGGGCCAGTCTGATCGGCGGTGCCGCGGTAAAACCAAGCCGATGGCTACTGCCATTTTTCTGAATATACAAGCCAACGTCGGCAAATCGCAGCGTATTTCCAGGGGTTAAATCATCACTCCAGGTAAGCGATGCATGCCGCACCTCAAGGCCGGGTTGCTCCAGCAAAAATGTGAGTAGCTGACCGTCGTCATCACCTGATTTAGGTTGATTTAACGCATGCCCGGCAAAATAGATCAGCCCATCCTTGTCGCGGTTGAGAACCAACTCAGGGCCATCCAAGACAACATCGGCGAAGCGGATTTGCCCGACCAGAAGCGACCACCATGAAAGTCCGGCGGTTAAGTTGGGCAGCTTGAGGGCAACGGCACCTGCGGGACGCAATAGGGAGGTACTGCTGGCCGGCTCAAAAAAATATACATCCTCCAATTCAACATAGGGTCGAAACCCCGCCCATCCACCTCGAATATTGCGTGCGGACACATCCATGCCCGTAGCGATGGCAACGCGACTGATAATATCGGCCTGATGACTTTCAATGCTGGGTAACACCGCATAGCGCAACGCGAGTGCAACAACAGAAAACATTATCGCCACGGCGATTGCCAGCCAAAACAAGCTGCGCGCGCAAAAACGTCCGATATGAAAACCTGCTTTGATAATACCCAACTCCAACTATGTGAAACGTGATTCCGTGAAGGACAGATGGCTCAGAATAACGGTTGCAGGATTGCAACGCCAACATGCTATTTTAACGGGCACAAGCCCTGACTGGACGACAACCGTGTTTTTTTTATTCCCGTGAACGCTGCTTTCGATTTCGACCACGAATTGGCCCGAATGTTTCATGCCTCTCGCTACGCCGAACGGCTATGCCACGCCAAGCCAATTCTGGTTGAGCAATTGCGCATCGCTGCTCATCTGCCATTTACCACTGCCATGATGCATGCAGGGCTGCTGACAGCGATTCTGACAGAGGAGGAAGCACTATTTCACGCCGCATTGCGCCACTTGCGCCAGCAGGTCATGCTCCGCCTAATTTTTCGCGATATTAATGGTCGGGCAGATTTTGCCGAGGTTGCCGCAACTATTTCTGCGCTGGCCGATGTCACCGTCAGCGCGGCACTGCAATTTCATTCTCGCGTCGTAGCTCGGCAATTTGGCCTTGATGAACATGATTTAGCGCAAGAAAACGCCCAACTTGTGGTCGTCGGCATGGGCAAACTGGGCGCCTATGAACTAAATGTATCGTCCGATATTGACCTTATTTTTATTTATGCCAAGGATGGCGACGCAACTGAGGCGCGTTCATGGCATGAATTTCATGCCGAGACCGGCAAGCGCGTTATCCGCGCGCTGGATCATCTGGATGAAAACGGTTTTGTATTTCGCGTCGATATGCGGCTTCGTCCGTTTGGTGCCAGCGGGCCGCTGGTTTCGAGCGCAGCATCGCTTGAAAATTATTTTCAATCCCAGGCGCGCCCATGGGAACGCTACGCATGGCTAAAAGCAAGAGCGGTAACGGGTGGTGCCGCCACGCAAGCCACGCTACAAAATATCATCTCCCCGTTTGTTTATCGTCGCTATAACGACTATGGCGCGATTGACGAAATGCGCGATCTTCATGCGCAGATACGAGCCGAGGCGCTCAAGAAAAATCGGCTTGGCGATATTAAAGTGGGTCGCGGCGGTATCCGTGAAATCGAATTTATTGCGCAATTGTTTCAGCTCGTCCGTGGCGGGCGCGACCAGGCATTGCAGGTAGCCTCGACCCGACAGGCCTTGGCATTGATTGGTGAACGCGGCCTGGTCAGTACTGAAAAAATTGAGCGCCTCCAGCTGGCTTATTTATTTTTGCGCAATTTGGAACATCGGCTGCAATACTTGGATGACGCACAAACTCAGGCCCTGCCGTCCGGCGAGCATGACCGCGAGCGCATCGCGCAGGCTATGAACTTTGGTGACTGGGGGGCCTTCGAGGCTGCACTCAATATCCACCGTGAAACCGTCACCGCGGAATTTGAATCTCTGTTTTCAGCTGGATCAACAACCTCGACATCCTCAGCAGCGCCTTCCATCAATATGGCAATCGGCCTGGAAGCCAATATCCATGCGGTTCTTGCAATAAAGCCAATCGGGCAAGCTGATACATTTATCGCCGATCCAAAAACGGCCGAGACGATACTTGATCGTGTTAAAGCATGGCAACAATCATCGCGTACGCAAACTCTTTCGCCCAAAATTAAGGCGCGGATGGAAGCGCTGATTCCGGCCGCGCTTAGGGCGTCATTGATATACCACCAGCCAGCCGAAACATTTTTTCGTTTGCTCGATTTACTCGATGCAATCGACAGGCGCGAGACCTACCTCGCCCTACTGATGGAATACCCCCATGTGATGCCAAGAATCGCACGTATTGCGGCGACCAGTGCTTGGGCGGCAGATTTTTTGAAGCGTCATCCGATTTTGCTCGACGAGCTAATTACGGCGGAGCCCGGCGCGCTAAAAATCGATTGGCCAGTCGAGCGCATCAGGCTCCAGGCGGCTTGCGATCTAGCTGCGAACGACGTCGAAAAACAATACGAACTACTGCGCCATACCAAACAAGTCATCACATTAAAACTGAATATTGCCGATATCGAAGGCCGCCTTGGCGTAATGGCCGTGTCGGATGAACTTTCGACATTGGCAGACATGCTGCTGGACATCACGTTGGTGTTGGTCAATCGTGCCCTCGATCGAGCATCCGGCGTTGCGCCAAACTGGAATGCGCCAAGCGGGTTTGCCATCATCGGCTACGGCAAGTTGGGCAGCAAAGAATTGGGCTATGCATCAGACCTTGATCTGGTTTTTTTAGTCGATGACAAACTGGCGGTGGGTAACGATCAATTTTTAAGAATCGCTCAACGTCTCAGTAGCTGGCTCAATACCATGACCGCTGGTGGCGTGCTGTACGAAACCGATTTGCGCCTGCGCCCTGACGGTGCTTCGGGCCTGTTAGTTTCCAGCCTTGACGCTTTTCGAGACTACCAACTGAATCGGGCTTGGACATGGGAACATCAGGCACTGACCCGCGCCCGTTGGTGTGCCGGCGACATTTCATTGACTGTGCCGTTTGACGCTATTCGCAAAGAGATACTCTCAAAGCCCCGCGACAAACGGAAGCTCAAAACTGAAATCGTCGAGATGCGCGACAAAATGCGCGCCGAGAAAAAAGATCACGCTGATGCACTCGATTTAAAGCACACCCGTGGCGGGATCGTTGATGTCGAGTTTATCGTTCAATATTTAATCCTCGCCTATTCACAGGAGCATCAGGCGTTCTTGGGTAACCTCGGTAATTTTGCACTGCTGATGCGCGCAGGCTCATTGGGCATTTTGGACGAGGATATCGCAGCAAAGGTGGCGAAAGCCTATCTTGCCTATCGAGAACGCCAGCATCGCGCAAGGAATAACAATCAGCTTAAAACCTGGATTGGCCTGGATGAATTGGCGGAAGAACGGCGCGCCGTGGTGGCAGCTTGGGCCGCATTGCTAACTTAATGATTAAAATTATTTTGCCTGCTTTTTGTCTGCTTTTTTGGCTGCAAGATGCTCACCTGTCAAATGCGCCGCATTCTGCAGCATTTCTTCCGCCGCTTTTTTGGTCGCCGCTGTAATCGTAATGCCGCCCAGCATGCGGGCGATTTCATCCACGCGATTGCCAGCTGTTAATGGCGAGATGGAAGTGGTGACCACACCATCTCGGGACATTTTTGCCACCTGGAATTGATGCATAGCGCAGGCGGCTACTTGCGGCAAATGAGTGACCGCGAGAACCTGGTGATTGTTGCCCAGTGCGCGCAACAGCCGACCTACCACCTCGGCAACACGACCGCCAATACCCGCATCCACTTCATCGAAAATCATCGTACCCACGCCACCTTTGGCGGAAGCCATCATTTGAATGGCGAGCGAGACGCGAGATAATTCACCGCCGGAAGCAATCTTAGCCAGCGGGCCCAAGGGTTGGCCTTCATGCGCAGCAACCTGAAATTCGCATGCCTCCATGCCATTCGATGACGGCTCACGCGGTGAAAATTCAACCCCAAACTTACCACCGGGCATAGCAAGTTGTTGCAGCGATTTGGTGACTTCCATTGCGAATTTCTTTGCGGCGGCCTGGCGCGTCTTGGTGAGTTTTTTGGCGGTTTCCAGATAGGCCGCCTCGCAGACACGCTCTTGCTCAATAAGCTCATCAAGCGACTGTCCACCGCCGAGTGCCGAGAGGCGATCACGCTTTTGTTGCAGCATTTCGGGAATACGCTTTGGCTCAATCCGAAATTTTCGGGCGATTTCCTGCACGTCGGAAATCTCACGGTCCAGATCCGCCAAACGCGCCGGATCAACATCAAGCTTGCGCAAATAATGACGCAGCGCCGAGACCGCTTCGCGCAACTCCACGCTCGCAGATTCAATCAAGCTGACCGCCTCTTTGAGTGCGGGGTCAGTATCCGCCGCGTTATTCAAATCCGCCGCAATTTCGTCTATTCGGGAGAGCGCGGCAGCGTCTGTTTCTGAAAGTCCGTTAATAGCCGCGTCAGTGCTGGCAATCAGGCTTGCCGCGTTGGCCAGCCTTCGCTGATCCGCCAGAGTATCTTCCCAGCGTGCGGCTGAAAAATTGAGCTTTTCGAATTCACTGATTTGATAAGTTAAGTCTTCAAACTCGCGCGCGATCGCGGCTTCATTTGCCTCGCGTGCTTCGCGCGTTGCGGCGAGTTGCGACCAGCTTGCGTAGCGTGTGGCGAGGGTCTGTAACAATGAAGCGTTATCGGCAAAATCATCAAGCAGGGTTAGCTGCGAATCGCGCTTCAGCAGCGTCTGGTGCTCATGCTGACCGTGAATATCAATCAGGCGTTCTGCCAAATCACGCGCCTGACTAAGCGTGACACTGGTGCCGTTGATGAACGATTTTGAACGCCCGCCGGCGTCGAGCACGCGACGAAAAATGGTCACGTTCGCATCGTCATCGGCGAGCTCATTGTCAACCAGCCATTGGCGTGCTGCGGGGGCGGCGCTTAAATCAAACTCGGCCGCAATTTCGGCTTTGGTTTGCCCCACTCGCACCACATTGCCATCGGCACGCGCACCCAGCGCTAAGGACAAGGCATCAATCATGATCGATTTACCGGCACCGGTTTCGCCGGTGAGCGTGGTGAAGCCGGATTCGAAATCAAGCTCGAGGCTGTCAACGATGACGAAATTGCGAATGGTCAGACTACGCAGCATTGTCCCGTACTTTCCTTGAGTGTTTCTTTGCGTGTTTTCATGCGCGTTGCTTTACCTGTTTAGTCACGTCGTTCTTTCATTCCAATGGAGCTTGGTGCGCAGCATACCAAAATAGGAATAGCCTTCTGGATGCAACAGACGCAACGCATTGGGGTGGGCACGAATGATCACTTCGTCATCGGTTTGCGGATCAAAAAACGCCTGCACATCAAAATTCACCCGTGCATTCGTGCCGCGAATCAGCTTCACCCGTATTTCAGAGGTGCTGGCCAGGGCAATCGGCCGATTTGACAGTGTGTGCGGTGAAATTGGCACGATGCTCAGCGCTGGCAAACCCGGATGCAAAATCGGCCCGCCGGAGGACAGCGCGTAGGCGGTAGAGCCGGTCGGCGTGGCGATAATCAGGCCGTCAGCTCGTAATGAATAAATGAATTCACCATCAACCGCCACCGCAAATTCAATCATGGTGCCCATAGCGCCACGGCTGACCACGACATCGTTCAAGGCCACACTTTTGAAAATAATCTCGGGGCCGCGACGAATCTCTGCATCCAGCATCAGCCGCGCTTCTTCGGTATAGCGCCCGTCGAGCAGCGCGCCAACCATGGCTTCCATTTCATCTTTGGGAATGTCGGTCAGAAAGCCCAAAGTGCCCAGATTCACGCCGACCAATGGCACGCGGTTAATCGCAGCCAGTCGCGCCACGCCCAGCAAAGTACCATCGCCGCCCACGGCAATCGCCAAATCCACGCTGGCCAATAACGCTTCAAGGGGCAGCACATTGTCTGCCGGGTGGCTCAGCAGCGCCGCGACGCCTGCATCCACATGCACCCGATGGCCGCGCGTTTTCAGCATGGCATGCAGCGCATTCAGCGGCTCAGCGCGCTGCACCCGATCTGGTTTGCCGATGATGGCAATGGTTTTGAAATGTTTGTCCATATTTTTCGATTAAATCATAACCGCTTGCGGATGGGTAACAAATGGCAGGTAAATACAGCGCGTGAGCAATTTTATTTTATTGTTTTGCAGGTTTCTACCAACCGCAGCTGGTTTTACTTACAATAAGTCATGCTTTCCGAACGTGCCCAAATTCTGCTCAAATTTTTAGTTGAACGCCATATTGCGGACGGCCAGCCGGTCGGCTCGCGCGCATTGTCAAAGTTTTCCGGGATGGAACTGTCTCCCGCGTCCATCCGCAATGTAATGGCAGACCTGGAAGAGATGGGCTATATCGCCAGCCCACACACCTCGGCCGGGCGCGTGCCCACGCCTAAAGGCTATCGCCTGTTTGTCGACACGCTACTGACGATTAAGCCGCTGCAAACAGCCGAGCACGACCAGATTCGCGATCAGTTACGCCCGGACGATCCGCGCCACATGGTGGCTGCTGCTTCGCAAATGCTGTCGGACCTCACCCACTTCGCCGGCATTGTGATGACGCCGCGCCGTCAGGGCGTGGGCTTGAAGCATGTGGAATTTATGCAGCTATCAGAAAAACGGGTCCTGTTGATTATTGTCGCCACCGATGGCGATGTGCAGAACCGGATTATTGTCACTGAAAAGCCGTATTCTCCCTCGCAGTTGGTGGAGGCTGCCAACTACATCAATCAACACTACGCGGGCTATGAATTCGACCAGATTCGCGAGAAGGTCAAGTTTGAGCTTTCGCAATTGCATCATGATATTTCGACGCTGATGTCGGCCGTGGTGGATGCGCGCGCCAGTGGCACTGAATCAAGCGGCATGGTGATGTCGGGCGAGCGTAATTTGCTGACAATCGGCGACGTTTCCTCAAACATGGTATCAATGCGAAAGCTGTTTGATGTGTTTGATCAAAAGACCCAACTGCTCGAGCTGCTGGATATTTCCCAGCGCGCGGAAGGTGTCAAAATTTTTATCGGTGGCGAATCATCGCTGGTACCGCTGGATGAATTTTCTGTCGTCACTGCGCCTTATGAAGTGGACGGACAAATTGTCGGCACGGTCGGCGTAATCGGCCCAACCCGAATGGCGTATGAGCGGGTTATTCCGATTGTCGATGTCACGTCAAAGCTACTGTCGGCGGCCTTAAGCCAACATTGAGCCAACATCAAGCCATCAACGAGCAAAGATTGAACAAGCATAAATTTTTTCATAAACTCTAGCACTGGCGGGGCTTCTTAGCCATTTTTGCCTGAAAAACCCCATGGATGCTGGATCTAACTATTTAGAGCGTAAGCATGGCTTTTCAGCAAGAACCTGCCTTTACCCACGGCACGCCACGTAAAACCGGCATCCTGCTGGTCAATCTCGGCACCCCCGATGAGCCAACCTCTTCCTCGGTACGAAAGTACCTCAAGGAATTTTTGTGGGACCCGCGCATCGTCGAGATTCCGCGTCCTATCTGGTGGTTGATTCTGCACGGCATCATCCTCAATGTTCGCCCCGCCAAATCTGCCAAAAAATACGCCAGCATTTGGATGAAAGAAGGCTCGCCGCTGAGGGTTTACACCGAGCGCCAAGCGCAAATGTTGCGCGGCTATTTGGGCGAAATAATCAAAAGCCCGCTGGTGGTGGTGCCCGCCATGCGCTATGGCAATCCGAGTATCGAAGCCGGTATCGATAAATTAAAAGCGCAGCACTGTGACAATATTCTGGTGCTGCCGATGTACCCGCAATACGCGGCCAGCACTACCGGCTCGACCTTCGATAAAGTCGCGCAAGTGCTGATGAAAAAACGCAACGTGCCGGGCATCCGTTTCGTGCGGAATTTTCACGATCACCCCGAGTTCATCAAAGCCATCTCTACCAACGTAAACGCCCACTGGATGAAAATCGGCCGTCCCGATTTCGCGACCGATAAATTGCTCATGACCTTTCACGGCGTGCCCAAATTTCATCTCGATAAAGGCGATCCTTACCATTGCGAGGCACACAAGACCGGCCGCCTGATTGCAGAAGCATTGGGGGTAAAAAAAGGCGACTACATCGTAACCTTCCAATCACGCTTCGGTAAAGCCGAATGGCTGCAACCCTATACCGATAAAACCTTGGAAGCACTCGCTAAAAAAGGCACCAAACGGATTGACATTATTTGCCCCGGCTTCGCGGCCGACTGTTTGGAAACGCTGGAAGAAATTGCCGACGAAGGCAAGGAAACCTTCCTGCACGCCGGGGGCAAGGAATTCAACTATCTGCCCATTGCCAACGACACCCCCGCTTATGTCGGTGCGCTAACCGAAATTGCTCGCGAACATTTGCAGGGTTGGGTTAGCGATGATGGCAGCTTTGATAGAGAGGCAGCAGTGAAAGAGAACGAACTTTCAGCACTGAGGGCCAAAGCGATGGGCGGCAACTAGCGCGGAAGCGCAAGAAAATGGTTTTCTAGACCCCTACAAAAAAACTGCTACCGAAACTTCAAATTTTTTCGCCAATGCTTTTGCCTGCCGCGCATTGATTTCACGCTTACCGCGCAAAACTTCACTGACGATACCCTGCGAACCAATTTCTGCTGCTAAATCAGCTTGCTTTAGCCCATGTTGATCCATCAAAAATTTTAAAACATCGGCTGGTGCAGCTTCATCAATATGAACTACTTCGTCTTCGTACTGTTCGATCAACGCACCCAACACATTGAGCAAACCAGCAAGCTCGTGTTTTTCGTCGCTACCGATTTCATCAATCAAACGATCCACTAAGGCGGTCATTTTACGATATTCAAGCTCAGAGCTAATCACGCCGATCTTTGCTTCACGGCGCAACATTGTCCACGCCTTCGCCATTTCACCGAGCGCGTCTTTAGATTTTCGTTGTGAAAGATTCATGTCCTTTTCCATTTGCCCCGTTCATATTCGGCGTGTGTTAGCACATGTCGAATAAAAACCATCTGGCGATTGAAGTGAATTGCGGCCACCAAGCGGTAGGCCGAACCAATATTGAAAATGTACTTATCTTCTACATAGTCAACTTGGCCGAGTGATATTTTCAAATCATTGAAGTCTTTAAATTGAGACTTAAGGGCAATGCTGTAACAACTCGTTAGCGGCGCCTTTGCACCGTTATGGATATCCCAAAAATTGACGAGTGCAGCCTTTTTTATGATGCGCATCTAAATTCCTTCTAAAAGAAGTTGTCGCCGCCTTTCCAAGGCGGCTAGGGATTGAGTGAATATTTTTTGAAACTTTCATTACAGTCTCCTTGAAGGAACTTTTTGTCATCACGGTTTGTAAACTTGATTTATTGGCACGCTTTTCTTATTCTGCATCAGTGCAGGTATACGTTTTTTGAAAAGTGAATGCCAACAATAAACACATCGTTTTGATGCAACAAATTTATAATATCTCATTTTGAGATAATGCAAACCATTTTTTGCGGCTTTTTTGCTTTATTCAAGTTGAAAAAGTGATGTTTACAACTTCTTCACCCCAAAACAATGCCCCAAGGAAGGAAACTCTCCGCTCCTGACCTCTTTCGCATAAGCCGCCGCCGCCTCTGAAACTTGGCCGCCCATTTCAACATAGCGCTTGGCAAACTTCGGGGTGAAATCGGGGAACATACCCAATATATCTTCGGTGACCAGCACCTGACCATCGCAGGATGGCGAGGCACCGATGCCGATCAACGGGACGGTCAAGGCCTCTGCAACCGCGCGCGCCACCGGCTCAACGGTACCTTCAATCAACACGCCAAATGCGCCCGCAGATTCAAAATCTTTGGCGATAGTGGTCCATTTTTTTTCGGCATCCTCTTCGCGGCCTTGAGCTTTGAAACCGCCCATTTCGTTCACGCGCTGAGGCATTAAACCGATATGAGGCATGATCGGAATGCCGCGTGCAACCAGAAATTCAACGGTCTCCACTAGCTCGGCTCCGCCTTCAAGCTTTAATCCTTGCGCGCCTGATTCAGCCATGGCTCTGACACAATTTCGGTACGCTTGCTCCCTGGATTCCTGATAGCTGCCGAATGGCATATCGAGCAGCACACAAGCATGGCTGGAGCCACGCATCACAGCTTGGGTGTGGGCAATCATGGTGTCCAACGACACTCCCAATGTGCTATCGAGGCCATAGACCACCATGCCTAGCGAATCACCCACCAGCAGCACATCACAGTGTGCGTCGATGAGCTGCGCCATCGGCTTGGTGTAAGCGGTGAGCATGACGATTTTGGTTTTCGCTTTCATGCCGCGCAAATCGGGGATGGAAATTCGTTTTTGGGTGGTGTGAACGCTCATATCGGGCTCTTTGAGGTTGCGGGCAGACTACGAAAGGGGTAACAGTAAAAGTCGCGGTATTATGCTCTCATCAAATGACGAGGTGAACCCAGATGAATTTATTAATACGATGGTTGTTAAACGGAGTGGCGCTGATGCTGGTTGCCTATCTTTATTCCGGCGTGACTGTCACCGGCTTTGTCCCGGCGTTGATTGCGGCGCTGGTGCTCGGCTTGGTGAATGCGGTCATCCGCCCGATACTGGTGATCCTGACCTTGCCGGTCACATTGCTGACTTTAGGCTTATTTATTTTCGTGATCAATGCCCTGATGTTCTGGCTGGTGGCGGAGCTGGTGCCTGGCTTCAGGGTCACAGGCTTCATGGCTGCGTTAATCGGCTCGCTGATGTTCTCAGTAATCACGATCGTGACGAGCTGGCTGATTGCCGATAAAAAATAATACGCTGCGGGTTGCAGTAGCGGAAACCCTCATCTATAGCTTAGGATTTCCGTTGCATGACCCGTGCAAAATTTTGCATCTTCGCTCTTGAAAACCCCATAGCCGCCCCCAAGTACTCGCAAATAATTGTTTTTGCTGGAGTTTTCAGGATGAATTCGGGGATGAATACAAATACAAACGAAGCCACACCATCAACAGAACAGGCAGATGTGGCAGTAGATGCCGCCACAAAGGCAGAGGCGCTAGCAAACCCACCAGACGAGATGGAAGCGAAACTCGCAGACGCGCTAGCCCTGGCCGAGAAGCATAAGGATGAATGGCTGCGCGCCAAAGCGGAGACAGAAAACATTCGCCGTCGCGCCGCTGAAGACGTGCTCAAAGCACAAAAATTTGGCGTTGAAAAAATGGCCGATTCATTGCTTGCCGTCAAGGATAGCCTTGATGCCGCGCTGGTGGTCGAGAACACGTCGGTGGAATCGTTCAAGGAGGGCGTGGAACTAACCGCGCGCCAGCTCACCAGTGTTTTTGAGAAATTCTCGATTGTGGAAGTGAACCCGGTTGGCGTGAAATTTGATCCAAACAAACATCAATCGATTGCGGCTTTGGAAAGCGATCAGGAGCCGAATACGGTCATTAACGTCATGCAAAAAGGCTACACCCTGCATGAGCGGGTGTTGCGACCGGCATTGGTCACCGTGGCTAAGGCAAAATCCTGAATCACCGCATAAAAATCACAAGAATCGCTTGAAATGCCTGTGGATAACCCTATCTATAGAGCAGCTTGGTGACTTGCATTAAAAACTGCATCCACTCAAAACATTCGTAATAACAAAATCTAAGAAGGAGATCATCATGGGAAAAATCATTGGTATTGACTTGGGTACCACCAATAGCTGCGTGGCCATCATGGAAGCCGGTGTGCCGAAAGTTATCGAAAACTCTGAAGGCGCGCGCACCACACCTTCAATCGTCGCCTATCAGGACGATGGCGAGATCGTGGTCGGCGCATCGGCCAAACGCCAAGCAGTGACCAATCCCAAGAACACCCTGTTCGCGGTGAAACGCCTGATTGGCCGTCGCTTTGAAGAAAAAGAAGTGCAAAAGGATATCGACCTGATGCCCTATTCGATCGTGAAAAACGATAATGGCGACGCATGGGTTGTGGCCCGCGATAAAAAAATCGCGCCACCGCAAGTGTCGTCAGAAGTATTGCGCAAGATGAAAAAAACCGCTGAAGATTACCTAGGCGAAGAAGTGACCGAGGCCGTGATCACGGTCCCTGCTTACTTCAACGATGCACAGCGCCAAGCCACCAAGGATGCGGGCCGCATTGCCGGTCTGGATGTGAAGCGCATCATCAATGAGCCGACCGCTGCCGCTTTGGCATTCGGCATGGACAAAAAAGAAGGCGACCGTAAAATTGCCGTGTATGACCTGGGCGGCGGCACCTTCGATATTTCGATTATTGAAATTTCCGAGATTGATGGCGAACACCAGTTTGAAGTACTTTCCACCAACGGTGATACCTTCCTCGGCGGCGAAGATTTCGACCAGCGCCTGATGGATTATCTGTGCGACGAATTCAAGAAAGATCAAGCGATTGATTTGAAGAAAGACGTGCTCGCCCTCCAACGTCTGAAAGAAGCTGCTGAAAAAGCCAAGATTGAATTGTCATCAACTAACCAGACCGAAGTGAATTTGCCCTACATCACGGCCGATGCAACAGGCCCGAAGCATATGGCCATCAAGCTCACCCGCGCAAAATTTGAAGCGCTGGTGGACGAACTTATCGAGCGCACTATCAAGCCTTGCGAAATAGCGATCAAGGATTCCGGCCTGAAGGTTTCTGATATTTCGGACGTGATCTTGGTTGGCGGTCAGACCCGTATGCCTAAGGTGCAGGAAAAAGTTAAGGAAATTTTTGGCCGTGAACCGCGCAAAGACGTGAACCCGGATGAAGCGGTTGCGGTTGGTGCCGCGATTCAAGGTGGCGTGTTGAAAGGTGACGTAAAAGACGTGTTGCTGCTTGACGTAACCCCACTCTCACTCGGTATTGAAACGCTTGGCGGTGTATCGACCAAGCTGATCAAGAAAAACACCACCGTGCCGACCAAAGCATCGCAAACATTTTCCACTGCAGATGACAACCAGTCGGCAGTGACGATTCATGTACTGCAGGGCGAGCGCGAAATGGCCTCTGGCAATAAATCGCTAGGCCAGTTCAATCTTGAGGGTATTCCACCTTCGGCCCGCGGCATGCCACAAATTGAAGTGACCTTTGATATTGACGCGAACGGCATCATGCACGTTTCCGCAAAGGATAAAGCCACTGGCAAGGAAAATAAAATCACCATCAAGGCCAATTCCGGCTTGAGCGAAGAAGAGATTCAACGCATGGTGAAAGACGCTGAAGCCAATGCCGAGGAAGATAAGAAATTGCTGGAACTGGTGTCTGCGCGCAACGCGGGTGATGCGCTGGTTCACTCCACAAAAAAATCACTGGCTGAATATGGCGACAAATTAGAAGCCGCTGAGAAAACCGCTATTGAAGATGGCATCAAGGAGCTGGAAGAAGTGTTGAAAGACGCATCGGCCAGCAAGGATACGATAGAAGCCAAAACTAAATCGCTCGAGGCTTCAGCTCAAAAACTCGGCGAAAAAATGTATGCCGATATGCAAGCTAAAGCGCAGGCAGAAGCAGGCGCAAGTGGCCCGAACTCAAGCACTGGTGCGGGCCCTGAAGCAGGTGGCCAACCAGGCGGCAAAGAAAAGGATATGGGCAATGTGGTAGATGCCGAGTTCACTGAAGTAAAAGACAAGAAGTAAACCGTAAGTTAACCGCTCCTTGCGATGTCATTCTGGGGAGCGGTTTTGATTTGGGCGAGGAATCTTTTTTGCGGCATTAAAAATGCTGCGCAAAACAGATTCTTCGTTTTGCATTGAATGACGCTCACTTTGGTTTAACTCGACTTCACCACATGGCAAACAAACGCGACTACTACGAAATTCTGGGCCTCGGCCGTGATGCTTCCGAAGAAGATATCAAAAAATCTTATCGCAAGCTGGCAATGAAACATCACCCTGACCGTAATCCCGACAGCAAGGATGCCGAGGATAAATTCAAGGAGGCCAAGGAAGCGTACGAGATGCTGTCGGACGCCGATAAACGGCGGGCCTATGACTCATATGGCCATGCGGGCGTTAGCCAGAGTGCGGGAGGGAGCGGCGAGCAGGGCTTTGGCGGCTTCTCCGAAGCGTTTGGCGATATCTTCGGCGACATCTTCAATGGCGGTCGCGGACGAGGTGGTCAGCAGGTTTATCGCGGCGCTGATTTACGTTACAACCTAGAAATTACGCTCGAACAGGCCGCGCGCGGCACCGAGACCAAAATACGAATTCCATCACTCGACGAATGTAAGACTTGCGATGGCACGGGTGCCAAGCTCGGAACCAAAGCCAAAACCTGTCATACCTGCGGCGGTGTCGGCCAAGTGCGCATGCAGCAAGGCTTTTTCTCGGTTCAGCAGACTTGCCCGACTTGCCATGGCACCGGCAAATTCATCCCCGAGCCTTGCGGCGTTTGTAGCGGCACCGGACGCATCAAAAATCATAAAACACTGTCCGTCAAAATACCCTCAGGCGTTGACGATGGCGATCGTATTCGCCTCGCTGGCGAGGGTGAAGCTGGGATGAACGGCGGCCCGCATGGTGATTTATACGTGGTGGTGCAATTAAAAGAGCACAGCGTATTTCAACGTCATGGTGCCGATTTGCATTGTGAAATGCCCATCAGCTTTACCGTCGCAGCAATGGGTGGCGACATTCATATTCCGACCCTTGATGGTGAAGCCAAAATCAAAATCCCCGCAGAAACCCAGAGCGGCCAGGTGTTTCGTCTGCGCGGCAAAGGTATCAAGCCGGTACGACAAACAAGCGCAGGGGATTTAATGTGCCATGTGGTGGTCGAAACCCCGGTCCGACTCACTGATCGCCAAAAAGAAATTCTGCGTGAACTGGAAGAAATTAATAAAGCCGATGGCGACAAGCACAATCCGCGCGCCAAAGGGTTTATGGATAAAGTAAAAGCGTTCTTTGCAGTCTAAGTAATAGCATGACCCGCCCCTCTGCGAAGCTCCAGCTACCCGTTTGTACATACAGTACAATGTAACGGCTTGCGCATCGTCAAGCTAAATTCCAAAGCTACAGCAAAAACGTCAAAAGTTTTTTAGCACCGAACAGTCAGTTAGTATGCGCAATAGGTATGATAAGCGTTCATAAAACTGCATGTCGGGGCTAACCCTATTTGCGGCCAACTTAGGTGCCCTGCGCGCATCATTCGCGCAAACGACAGATTCATTCAGGATAGGGAGACACAAATGCTGTCAATTTCTTTTGCTCCAGCGATCAATGGCTCGAAGCGCAGCAGATTAAACGATGTTGTTCAATCCGTTCAGCTTGCGCTGATGTTAATTTCCGCAACAGTTTTGGTCGCTCCGCTTACAGCGAGTGCTCAAGGCGTCTCGGCGGATACGATAACCATTGGGCAATCAGCTCCGCTCACCGGTACCACGGCAGAGTTGGGTAAGGAAATGAAGGCAGGTGCCGAGGCTTATTTTGAAAGCATCAACCAGGCTGGCGGTATCGGTGGGCGCAAAATCAAGCTGCTGACCCTTGATGATGGCGGCGAGCCTGAGAAGACCAGGGCCAATACCCAGAAACTGATCGCTGAAGAAAATGTGTTGGCGTTGTTCGGCTATGTTGGCGCCCATACTATTAATCCACTTATCCCTGTTGTGGAAAAAAACAAGGTGCCGCTCATCGGCCCCGTGAGTGGTGATCAAAATTTACGCGAATCCGTCAACCGCTATATATTCACCACACGGGCTGGCTATAACGAAGAGGCTGATCGCATCATTACACAGCTAGTCAGCCGCAAGCTGACCAAGATTGCTCTGTTCTACCAAAACGATGCAAATGGGCGCGCAGGATTGGCGGCCGTTGACCGGGCGATGCGTGCGCGCAAACTCAATATCGTTATCTTTGGCACGGCGAATCGCAATGCTGTCAATGTGCAATCGGCTGCGCATACGATCGCCAAATCCGGCGCACAAGCGGTCGTGGTGGTGACGGCGGCAAACAGCGCTGCGGCATTCGTGAAAGAAATACGAAAGCTGGGTTCTTCTGCACAGGTCTCAATGTTTAGCACTGTTGAAGCGAAAACACTGGTTAAGTTGCTAGGCGATGATAGTCGTGGTATCGAGATTTCCCAGGTTGTACCGTTGCCATTTTCTGAAGCCGAGCCATTGGGGCGCGAATACCTTAAACGCATTGGCGGCAAAGAAAATGCGAGCTTCGCCTCGTTCGAGGGCTATATCGCCGCACGGATACTGGTTGAGGGTATCAAGCGTGCAGGCAAAACATTGACGCGCGAAAGCCTGGTAGACGGTCTCGAGAAAATCGGCACAATGGATCTGGGCGGATTTCGCATCAGCTATAGCCCGATTGATCATATTGGCTCAACGATGGTGGATCTCACCGTGGTCGGTGCCAGCGGATCATTCAAGCGTTAGCAAGAAGCGCTGCACCTCATCAATACTTCTGGCAAGGGTCTTTTTTAACATGCCCCTTGTCAGCAACTACCTAGCTATCCTAAAAAAATGAATTTCTAACCCGCGATCGTGCAGAAGTTAAATATACCGCCGCTAAAGTGCCAATATCCTAGACACGGCAACCAAGCGTCGAGAAGAGGAGCCTATGAAACCGATTCTTCAGTACCGCAACCTATCAGGCGGTCATCGTTGCCTATCATTATTTCTTGCCAGCACTATCTTCGGCATAGCTGCTGTCACACACTTGCTTAGTTCCACTGAAGCCCAAGCGCAAGGAGTCACAGCAGATACCATCCTCATTGGTCAATCAGCCGCCCTTTCCGGCCCTGCTGCAGAATTAGGCCGCGAAATGAAGCTTGGCGCAGAAGCCTATTTTAATTTCGTTAACCAAAATGGTGGCGTGAATGGTCGCAAGATTAAGCTGATCTCGCTTGATGACGGCTACGAGCCAGAGCGAGCCAAAGCCAATACCATCAAGCTCATTACCGAAGACAAAGTGCTCGCGCTATTTGGTTATGTAGGTACCCCGACTTCAAATGCATCGCTGCCAGTATTTACAGACGCAAAAGTACCGTTCATCGGCGCCTTTACCGGTGCACAAAGTCTGCGCGATCCGGTCAACCGATATATTTTCAATGTACGCGCCAGTTACTTTGATGAAACTGAAGAAATTGTTGCCCACTTGGTACAGCAGGGCGTGAAAAAAATTGCCGTGTTCTATCAAAATGATGCTTATGGCAAGGCCGGACTCGCCGGCATGGAGCGCGCAATGAAAAAGCGCAATTTGGAGATTGCCGATATGGCAACAGTTGAACGCAATACCGTCGACGTGACCGCAGCTGTAAAAAAATTGAGCGCGACTAATCCGGCGGCGGTGGTCATGATTAGTGCGTATAAAAGCTGCGGCGCATTTATCAAGGCCATGAAAAAGGCCAATTCATTTCCCCAGTTTTGGAATGTCAGTTTTGTGGGCTCCAAAGCGCTAGCCAAAGAGCTTGGTGATGACGGACGCGGGGTACAAATTTCGCAAGTGGTGCCATTCCCATGGGAGAGCGGCATTCCTATCGTGCGCGATTACCACGCCAAAATAGGTGGCGATGAAAATGCCTCCTTCACTTCTCTGGAAGGCTTTATCGCCGCAAAAGTGCTGGTGGAAGGTTTGAAAAAAGCGGGTAAAAATTTATCCCGGGAATCGCTGAGAGACTCACTTTCAAACTTGGGCACCATTGATCTCGGCGGCTTCAAGGTTACCTATTCCCCGACCAATCACAGCGGCTCGTCGTATGTTGATTTAACGATTATCAGCAAGAACCAGAAATTCAAGCATTAGAATGAAAATGCCCCAAGAGCGCCGCAGATAGCGGTTCTTGGGGCATTTTCTTTTTTTATCAACGTTACTTACGACGCCACTCGGTAACATCACCCGGCTTATCTTCCAGCACAATTCCGGCTTCGTCCAACTGCTTGCGAACTGCATCAGCACGGGCGAAATCCTTTGATTTTTTTGCCGCATTTCGCTCAGCAATTAGCGCATTAATATCCAGCGCCTCTTCGCCGGCCTTGCCCTCGCTACCGGTTGCCGCACCTTGCATAAACGCCGCCGGTTCAGCCTGAAATAGTCCAATCGTCCCACCCAGTGCTTTCAGCAGTGCCGCCATTTCGGGCGATTTTGAGCGATTCACTTCACCGCGCAAATCATGCAGAGTCGCAAAGGCAATGGGCGTATTGAAGTCATCTTCCATAGCATCACGAAAGCGTTTGGCGTAGTCGTTTGACCAATCAATTTTTATATCGGCCGGGGGCACGTCTTTCAATGCCACATAAAAGCCAAGTAATGATTGCCGCGCATCTCCCAGCGTATCCCAGGTGTAATTAATTTCGCTGCGATAGTGCGCGCGCATCAGAAAAAAACGTACCGTTTCCCCACCTTGCAAAGCATCCAGTTTATTCAGCACCTCGCGCAGCGTGAAAAAATTACCCAACGATTTCGACATTTTTTCCTCGTCGAAATTAAGGAATGCCGCATGCATCCAGATGTGGGCAAATGTTTTGCCGTTAGCCGCTTCGCTCTGCGCAATTTCGTTTTCATGATGGGGGAATTGTAAATCCCAGCCACCACCATGAATATCGATAGTCTCCCCCAACACCGCTTTACACATGGCTGAACATTCAATATGCCAGCCGGGGCGACCGCCGCCAAAAATGGACGGCCACTGGGGCTCTTGCGGTTTGGCGGCTTTCCACAGAACGAAATCAAGCGGGTCACGTTTATTTTTGTCGATGGCGACGCGCTCACCTGCCTGCAAATCATCCAGATTTTTTTTGGATAATTTTCCATACCCGGGGAAATTGCGCACGGAATAGTACACATCGCCATTGGGCGCTCGGTAAGCAACACCCTTTTCTTCGAGCGTTTGGATAATCGCCAACATGTGGTCAATATGATGCGTCGCCCGCGGGCTGTGATTAGGCCGCTGCAAATTCAGTCGGTCCGCATCTTCAAACATCGCCGCCGTCATGCGCTCAGTCAGCGCCTCGATCGGCTCTCTATTGGCGTTCGCACGCTCAATAATTTTGTCGTCAATATCGGTTATGTTGCGCACGTAGTTAACGGCATAACCCATAGCAGTGAACCACCGTGTAACCATATCGAATACGGTAAAGGTACGCGCGTTGCCAATATGAAAATAGTCATAGACGGTCGGCCCGCAAGAATAGAGACTTACTTTTCCGGGCTGAATCGGGGTAAAAACTTCTTTTTTTCGGGTCAGTGTGTTGTAAATTATTTGCATGGATAATCACTTTGAAATTTCAGATCGCAAGGCACAGCATAAGCCTCGTCATATAGAGGGCATGCCTAGCACTGCAACCGATGACAAAACAGAAGAAATGGTGTTATTTACCACCCTAAATCGCTGGCCACTTCGCGGGCAGCAAGGGCCGCTAACAAATCTCGTTACCTTGAGATCAACAACATCGCACGCTATGGGAATAGCAGCCTCTGTGGCCTGATTTGAGCGAGGCCGCGCGACCGTAATTAAGACGCGTTAGCAGGCCCAACATCGGTTTAGAAGAGATTGTGAAGTCGTTACGCATTCTTGTTAGAATATGGCTTGGCAAAATTTTGCTTGGTTTTTTATTAAATTCAATTAATTATAACGCAATGTTCATTAAAATCTTCCCACGGCTGACATCAGTCAGACTTGCTTCGCTCGGTATTTCCAGCGCTGCACTATTTTTTCTTCTGAGCGGTACTGTTCATGCAGGGCCTGCTGAAGACGTTAAAGAAGCCTCGCGCCTCTACCAACAAGGCAAGCTAGATAATGCCTTGACCAAGGTGAACGCGGCACTTGCGCAGCAACCAAAAGATGCACAGGGGCGTTTCGTCAAAGGTTTGATCTTGACTGAACAGAAAAAAACCGCGGATGCGATTCAAGTTTTTACCGGTCTCACTGAAGATTATCCTGAGCTGCCCGAGCCTTATAACAATCTCGCCGTACTGTACGCGAGCCAGGGCAATTACGACAAAGCCAAAGCGGCACTAGAGCTCGCCATTCACACTCATCCATCGTATGCCACGGCGCACGAAAATCTGGGCGATATTTATGCTCAGCTGGCGCGTCGCGCTTACGATAAAGCCTTGCAGCTTGATAAAAATAACGCTACCGCACAATCCAAGCTTGCGATGGTGAAAGATTTATTCTCGCCACCTAAAGCCGCAATCGTTGCGGCAGCTGATCCCGCTAAAACAGCCGCGCCAGCGCAAAGTACCACGCCGTCGCCGACCACCAAACCAGAAACCACCAAGCCCGCCGCAACAACAGTAGCAGCCACACCTGCGGTGACTGCAAAGCCTGCCACGGCACCTACACCTGCAAAGCCGGTAGAGATACCCACAGGCGGCAATGCCAACGCGCAAGTCACCAACACCATAAACGCTTGGGCTAAAGCGTGGGCTGCCAAGGATGTAGCCGGCTACCTTAGCTTTTATGCGCCCAATTTTGAAACGCCTAACGGCATCGCCCGGGGAGCTTGGGAAGTACAGCGGCGCGAACGTATCGAAGCGCCCGCCAGCATTAGCGTGAGTGTAAAAATGACAAAAGTCACCACCACCGGGAACGAAGCCGTTGCAGTGTTCCGTCAGACCTACCGGTCCGATAAAGTCTCCAGCAGCAATAGCAAAACCTTAAAACTGGTGAAATCTGGTGACCGGTGGCTGATTCGTTCGGAGCGCGCGGGGGGCTAATTGCGAACCGAACACTGTATTTGTTGGTCTGAATCATCAATGCCTTCCCTTATGCGCAAACGCGCCCACCCCGCTGCTGTTGCACGCTTTCAATGGCCGGCCATTGCCGCAATTTGCTTTGCGTTGTTGATTCCGCGCGAGTCGCATTCACAAGCCACTTCGGCAGCCGCAGCTGTACCGGTTGCATCAATTGCATTCAGTAATGAAGTTGAAGCCTCACTCGTACGGGCGCTTGAAACCCTGAAGGACGGCGACATCAAGGCAGCGCTTCGTGAAATTGACGTGGCGCTCGCCAAAAATCCCCATTTCCGTCTCGGTCATTTGATCAAAGGCGATTTATTGATGGCCAGCTCTGGCTCGCCACAAGCATTTACCGGTATAAAAACCCAGCCCGATATGGTTGCCAGCCTGCGCTCCGAAGCCAAGGCCCGACTCACCCGCTTTTTCGATGGCCCACCCGTTGGCCACCTGCCTTCCGCCCTATTGCAAATGGCACCCCATCAAGAACATGCGCTATTGATGGATAGCGAAAAATCGCGTCTCTATGTGTTTCGTAATGTTGAAGGTGCACCACAATTGGTGGCTGATTTTTATATCACGGTCGGCAAAAAAGGTGTCGAAAAAGAGCGGGAAGGCGATCAACGAACACCCCTTGGCGTATATCAAATTGAATCGGTGGTTGCCAAGGAACGCCTGACTGACTTTTACGGGCCCGGTGCATTTGCATTGAATTTCCCGAACGAATGGGACAAGCGCTTGGGCAAAACAGGCTCCGGTATCTGGCTGCACGGCACACCACCCACTACTTACAGCCGTCCACCGTTGGCAAGTGATGGTTGCATGGTGCTAACCAACGATGATTTTCTTAAAATTTCAAAATACATCGACATTGGCACCACCCCCATCGTTATCATGCCGCGTATTGACTGGCAGGCGCCAGAAAAATGGCTCGACAGCCGTGCCACGTTTAGCATTGCGCTGAACTCATGGAAGCAAGACTGGGAAAGCCTGAACACTGATCGTTATCTAAGCCATTATTCGACACAATTTAGCATTGATGGCAAAGGTATTGATGAGTGGGCTATCAAAAAACGGCGTATTAATGCCACTAAAAGTTTTGTCAAAGTCGAGATTGGCAATTTGTCCGTATTCGAATATGCGCTGTCACCTGCAACACCGCCGATGATGATCGTTACTTTTGATCAGAACTATAAAAGCAGTAACAGCAACAACCATATGAAAAAACGCCAGTATTGGCAGCGTGAGGGTGAGAGCTGGAAAATCATATATGAGGCGCCCGCCTAGCACTTTGTCCAGCATCATCCATTGGGATGCAATGCTACCCCCGTTTTATCTCAGCCGTCTTTTACAAGGATATAAAAATGATCAGCACCCAGAAATTTTTCGCTTCCACACTTTTGCTCACTGCATTTTTTGCCGGTAGTATATTTGCCGAAAAAGCAGCGGATGCGACTAAAGCGCCAGTCAAAGCAGGCGCAAATAAAACGTCTGCCAAACCCTCCACATGCAAACTCAACGATAAAGGAACCACCACTGTGAAAGTCAAACTCACCACCAATATGGGCGCAATGACCCTAGAACTCGATAACGAGAAGGCCCCACTCTCCACCGCCAACTTTATAAAGTATGTTGAATCTGGCCACTATAACGGTACGATTTTCCACCGCGTTATCGGTAATTTCATGATCCAGGGTGGCGGCTTTGATGCCAAGCTCAATCAAAAATCCGTCAATGCGCCAATCAAAAACGAAGCGCCGAATGGTCTCAAGAACGACATGTACACCGTTGCCATGGCACGTACCAACGTGGTCGATTCCGCCACCGCCCAGTTCTTCATCAACGTAGCCAACAATGATTTCCTGAATCACCAGGGTCCAGCTAACTTTGGCTACGCCGTTTTTGGCAAAATTGTTGACGGTACAGACGTCGTCGATAAAATCAGAGCCGTCAAAACCGGTGGCAGGGGAATGTTCCCCACCGATGTGCCGCAAGAAGATGTGGTGATTCAAAAGGCTGAGTGTCTATAAACAATATTGGTCCGCTGGCTAATACATAACATTCATAAAAGAGCGGCCCTGGCCGTTCTTTTATGTTTTTAATATCCTGTCCAACCTATGCGGGGCAGGATTATCAGCTCAAGCAATTTTGCTCGGCCATTTTGATTTATAGTCAGTCATGCGCCCTACCTTGTTCATTTCCGATTTGCATCTCTGTGAGTCGCGTCCGCACATCAATGCACTATTCCTGCGCTTTCTGACTGAAACAGCGGCAGCAGCAAAATCGCTCTACATCCTTGGCGATTTATTTGAATACTGGATAGGTGATGATCAACTTGATCATGACCCGCTCGCGCGCCAGGTGGCTGATGCATTACGCCGCGTTGCAGACTCTGGCGTCAGTATTTTTTTTATGCATGGCAATCGCGATTTTTTAATCGGCGAGCGGTTCGCACATGAGGCCGGATTGAAGATGCTGATCGACCCGACCCTGATTGACCTCAACGGGCAGCGTTGTTTGCTGTTGCATGGCGATACCTTGTGCACTGACGATGTTGCGTATCAGGCGTTTCGGCGTCAGTCGCGCGACCCAGTGTGGCAAGCCGCCGTTCTGGCCAAGCCTTATGATGAGCGCATGAAATTTGCAAAGCAAATTCGCGAACAAAGCATGTCAGAAAAATCACTTAAGGCAGATGACATCATGGATGTATCCGCAACAACCGTAAAACAGATCCTCCGCGATTGGCAGTATCCGCTGATGATTCATGGTCACACGCACCGGCCCGCCACGCATGATCATGAGATCGATGGCCGGCGCTGCACACGACATGTATTGGCAGATTGGCGTGATAAGGTCGAGCTCTTGAGCCTGCCGCCTGCCGAGCTCGTTTCCATCACAGCAGGCTCTCATTAGCCTCATGCTCCAAACACTCAAGAAATTTTTCGGCGCAGATGACCCCAACCACAGACTTGGCGTGTCCCGGGTTCGTAATCTCGCCGAATACCGCGAGCATGCGAAAAAAAATAACATTGTGTATCAGCGACGCTGGCAGCAGGAATTACAGCTATGTGCGGCGGGTGTTGATTTCACGACACCAGGCTTTTGCTATCCCTGTAAAACAAGGGTCGCATTCAGAACCGATTTTTTGTACAGCTCAGCTACAGTCCATGGTAAACCAGTTCCCAATTGGCGCGAGCGCGTGCTATGTCCAAAATGTGAAATGAATAACCGCACGCGCGCATCAATCCAGCTACTCGACGAAACATTGCGCGCGCATCCACAATCTAAAGTCTATATAGCCGAACAGGTCACCCCGCTGTATGCCGCGCTTAAAAGACGGTTCCCAGCGCTGGTGGGGAGCGAGTATCTGGCCGACAAAGTGCCGTTGGGAGCGTCTGATGCGCGAGGCGTCCGCAATGAAAGCATTACCAAGCTGACTTTCCAGGATAATACATTCGATTACATCCTAAATTTTGATGTACTTGAACATGTACCCGATATCAGCGCCGGACTGCTTGAAATTTATCGAGTGTTAGCACCCAATGGAA
Organism: Burkholderiales bacterium; assembly: GCA_043773745.1. GTDB lineage: Bacteria > Pseudomonadota > Gammaproteobacteria > Burkholderiales > Usitatibacteraceae > UKL13-2. The sequence continues at coordinate 29,947 of JAYVEV010000122.1, forward strand.
CACTGTTGCTATCGGTGCCTTTCCTGCCCGGCGAGCAGAACACCAGTGTTCGCGCACGCATCAATAATCAAGGCGAGATAGTCCACCTGATGGCGCCGCAATACCATGGCGACCCGATTGCAGATACCGGTTGTCTTTGCTTTCAGGATTTCGGTTGGGATCTGCTCGATCAAATGCGGGCAATTGGCTTCAATGACGTCAATATGCTTTTATATTGGTCAGACGCGCTGGGTTATTATGGCGTTGAGCAAATGATGATTACCGCAAAAAAATGCCGCCCCGACCCATCATAAAAAAGCAATACTACAAAGCTTGCTCGCCCTTGCTGGATGCGGCCCTAAATACAATGAAATATCGCACTGAAAAATTCCAAAAAAATACCACTCCTGTCGCAGTCAGCTTTGCCAACATCAGCTCGCTGTGCATATGATCAATCAGCACATACAACACAAGCTGGTTAATTGCCAATCCCACCATGCTGACAAGGTAAACGAGCGCAACTTCTTTGCGTTTTGTGTAACGTATACCGCTGCGAAACACATGCTTCACGCTCAACACATAATTGACAGCCGTTGCAACTAAAAACCCGATGCTGCCGATCAGCAGATAGTCATAGCCGGCGAGCTTGGCGAACAGAAAGAAGATGCCAATATCGACGATCGCAGCCGCACCGCCGACAAAAAAATAGCGGACGATCTTCAACGGAACAGGTTGTATTTAATAATGCAATAGATGGCGCGAACACCATCGCGCCAGCCGATTTTTTTGCCTTCTTCGTAGGTACGGCCATAGTATGAAATACCGACCTCATAGATGCGGCAACCGAGCTTGGATACCTTGGCTGTAATTTCCGGTTCAAAGCCAAAACGGTTTTCCTCAATCGTGATCGATTGAATAATTTCGCGCTTGAAAACTTTGTAGCAAGTCTCCATATCGGTCAGGTTGATATTGGTAAACATATTGGACATCAGCGTTAACACACCATTACCCACGCTGTGCCAAAAATAAACCACACGATGGGCACCGGCGCCCATAAATCGCGACCCAAATACCACATCCGCCTTGCCATTTAAAATCGGCGCCACCAATATTGGGTACTCTTGCGGGTCATATTCAAGATCGGCGTCCTGGATAATAATCAGATCACCCGTAGCCGCCTTGATACCCGTACGCAGCGCCGCGCCTTTGCCGGAATTGACATCGTGATAAAGCACTTTATCAACCAGCGAACTAATCTCTGACTGCAAGTATTCGCGCGTACCGTCTGTCGAGCAATCATCAACAATAATGATTTCCTTCGACTCGTAAGGCGAGTTTTTAACGGCAATCACGAGTTCAAGAATCGTGGCGCGTTCGTTGTAGCAGGGGATGACGATAGATAATTTCATTATTTTTTAGTAGCAAGCTTTGAGGAAATTTTATGGCCAGACGTATTTTAACGCGTCTACGGCGCTCGATCACAGCGATAGCAAGACAATCAAACTCTGTTTAATTAAATTGTTGCAGTTAGTTCAATCTCCGTGTTTCCATTTTATCGGTGTTACTGGTACCCGATTAACGCTGCATAGCGCAAAAGGATCATTTACCCTGGGTGTAATGATGGGCTTACATTTTTTGAAGTCTACCTTCAGACCATAAGCCAGCAACATATCTGCAATCGGAATACCCATGTAATAGTTTTCATTCGGCTGGGATGTGTTCACTAGGGCAAATAGTGGGCCATTGTGTTGAGTAATGCGCTGCGCTGCTAAAACATGCAACCTCGAATGCGCTCCCCAGGCAGGATTCATAAAATTATTGATGACGGATATGACCGGCAGTTCCGCTGGCAGACTCGGCACTATAAAAGCAAGCGGTTCCAGCGTTGCCATCATCACCATCGAATTTTGCGGCAGGCCTGGCACTTTGGCTGTTACTGCCATGTCTCCATGAGCCGCTCTGCCCCATGAAGGCCATTTGGTTATGCCCAGCAGAACGGTGACCAGAAATAAAGTTGCCAGAATTTTTATCGAATGTGACCGAACGAGTTCTAGTCCGTTTGCTATGCACGTAAATACGGCCAAGGCACTGATCAACTCCAGTAAACTCACATAACGGTAGTACCCGAATAAGGTCATCCATAAAATATAAATCGTTAAGAACATCAATGCCAATGCCTGCCATATCCAGCGAGTTTTGTTGACGGGCGCACCCCATGCAAGCCATAGCAGCGCCGGCAAGCCCAGGCCCAATCGCCAATCTCGGAATGGCACTTCCGACACAAAGCCAGAGGTCTCTTTCATGATTAGCCATGGTGTTGCCACTACTTTCCAGACATCATTGGCCACAAATCTGGCGTCGGTATAACGCGAGGGCTCAGTCCATGGTGAGATAAAAATATCATTGAAATACGGAAAGAATGGATTACCAAAGCGACTCCACAATTCATAGCCCCAAGGCCCATATGAAATCAAGGCGCCAATCACGCCACCTAGACCCACAGCGGCCAGACGCTTAGCTCGTATAGCCCATCCTGCCGGGAGTGTACAAACCAAAACTGCAAGGCCGAGGGCGTAGGTGCCCGCAGTTAACTTTAAGCCAACGGCTACGCCGCCCAAAAAACCTGCACATAGAACACTCCCTAGTTTCGGCTCGCCCCAAACCAGTTCATTTTCACAGTAAATAGGTCTGAGTACTAGCCAAACTGAACACATAAAGAGTGCAAGCAAATGCCACTCGCTCATGGTGGTGCCAACCACTGGCCCACCAGCTGCGCCGGTGGCGGCAATGAGAAGCACTGCAATCAGATAAATATTGGACTGTGCCGTCGGTAACAGCGGTTTAGCAATCAGTGCCAAAAAAAATAAGGCTATTGCTGCTGGCAAGGCGAGTATGGCGCTACCCAGCAGCGAGGGAAAGCCTGCTTTCACCATGTAGTAATAAGGCAAATCCGCATACGGGCTGTGAAAGCTTTGTAACTGCGCTGGTGCAATATCGATTGCAGCGCGCCCATTAACCCAAGCGTAAGGGTTGTAGAAATGATAATTGCGCAAATCCCAATTGGCGTCTTGACCTCGCCACAAGGACAAAAAAACGGCTATGCCAATACATAAAAGCGCCAGCTGCCAGCCTGCTAATGGCTTGTAAACATAATCGCTAATTTTTAGATTATTGTTATTCAAGTATTTACGTTAGCTAGTCAGCCATCTGTGAAAAGTCGCGTATCTAGCCAAACTGCACAAGAAAAAGCAGCCGCATAGCGTTATGAATGTCAAATAGAAAATTGGCAAAAACCGATGCTAATCAACGAGCAATTAAGCCTGTTTCCAGATCCCGCTGCAAATCCTCAATATTCTCCAACCCCACTGCCACTCTTAGCAAATTGTCACCAATCCTCGCCGCATCACGTTCTGCCTGCGAAATCCGTGCGTGGGTGGTGGTAGCGGGGTGGGTGATGGTGGTTTTGGTATCACCCAGATTGGCGGTGATGGAAATGATTTTCAGGGCATCCACAACACGCCAGGCGGCATCACGCCCACCCTCGACTTCAAACGCCAGTACCGCACCCTGCATTGATGCTTGTTGCGAGGCGAGCTTGTGTTGCGGGTGGGATTCGAGGCCAGCATAGTGCACGCGTTCGACACTCGGCTGTGCTTGCAGCCATTGCGCCAGTTTGAGTGCTGATTGCGATTGCGCTTCGATGCGCAGTTTGAGTGTTTCCAAACCTTTCAAACATACCCATGCATTGAACGGCGACAAGGCGGGCCCGGCTGTGCGGACAAATCCATAAACAGGCTCGATCAATTCTTTGCGTCCACACACGGCACCCGCCAATACGCGGCCTTGGCCATCAAGATATTTGGTGGCGGAATGAATCACCAAATCTGCGCCCATTACCAGCGGGCGCTGCAAGGCGGGCGTGAGCAGACAATTGTCGACGGCGAGCCATGCATTAGCTTTTTTGGCGATATCGGCCAGCGCGGCAATATCGCAAACCTCGGCGAGCGGGTTCGAGGGTGTTTCGCAAAACAACATGCGGGTGTTGGGCCGAATCGCCGCCTGCCATTGGTCGAGATTGGTGGGATCAACCCAGGTTGTGTCGATGCCGAAACGCTTGCAAATTTGATTGAACAGCGGCACAACTGTCCCAAAAACGCTTTGTGATGAAACGATATGATCGCCCTGCTTTAACAAACCCATCACCGTGCTGGCGATCGCCGCCATGCCGGTGGCAGTGGCCGTGCAGGACTCCGCGCCTTCCAGTGCGGTTAGGCGATCCTGGAACATGGTTACCGTGGGGTTCGTGAAGCGGCTGTAAAGAAACCCCGGCTCCTCGTTGGCAAATTTACGGGCGGCTTCAGCGGCGCTGTTATAGGTGAAGCTTGAGGTTAAAAAAAGCGCTTCGGAGTGTTCCTGAAAATTACTACGCAACACACCCGCACGCACGGCCAGGGTGTCGAAACCAGGTGTTGTTTTATCGTCGTTTTTCATCTGTGATTCATCAGTCAACCGTTGATAATCCGAGGTCTAGCTGGTGGGATTCGCTGGATTCGCCACCACCAGCCATGCGTGTTTCGCCGTCATGGCGATTGGCCTCAATACCCGCCAAATACTCGGCTGATACACCACCCGTAATGTATTTGCCGTCAAAGCACGAGGCATCAAAATTTTGCACGGCCGGATTGCAGGCGCGCACATCTTCTAATAAAGCATCAAGATCCTGATAAAACACCGCATCCGCGCCAATGGCAGTGGCGATTTGTGCGGCGTCACGATCAGACGCAATCAACTCGCTGCGGGTCGGCATATCGATGCCATATACATTCGGGAAACGTACCGGTGGCGCGGCGGACGCAAAATACACTTTCAGGGCACCGCAATCACGCGCCATTTGCACGATTTCCTTCGAGGTGGTGCCGCGCACGATGGAATCATCGACCAGCAAAACATTCTTGCCTTTGAACTCAATCGCCATCGCGTTGAGTTTTTGGCGCACAGATTTTTTTCGTTCATCCTGACCCGGCATGATGAAAGTGCGGCCAATGTAGCGATTTTTGACAAACCCTTCGCGATATTTGACACCGAGCACTTGCGCAACTTCCACCGCCGATGGGCGACTGGTATCCGGAATAGGAATAACCACATCAATTTGAATATCCGGATTCTCGCGCAGGATTTTTTTACCCAATGATTCACCCATGCGTGAACGGGTTTCATAAACAGAAATGCCATCTATCACCGAATCGGGTCGCGCGAGATAAACATATTCAAAAATACAGGGATTCAAACTCGGGTTTACCGCGCATTGACGACTGAAAAAATTACCGGAGAGATCGACCAGAATAGCCTCGCCCGGCGCCACATCGCGCATGACTTGAAAGCCCATGACATCAATCGCCACACTTTCGGAAGCGACCATGAAATCCACACCGTTCTCAACACTTTCTTTCTTGCCGATAATCAACGGGCGGATACCCAGGGGATCGCGAAACGCCAGCAAGCCATAACCTGCAATCATCGCCACAATGGCGTAGGCGCCTTTGGCGCGGCGGTGCACGCCTGCCACCGCATTGAAAATTGCATCCGGGTCCAGCCGCACGCCACGCGCGGCAATTTGCAATTCATGGGCCAGCACATTCAACAATACTTCGGAATCGGAATTGGTGTTGACGTGGCGCAGATCGTCTTGAAACAGTTCGCGCTGCAGTTCGGCGGTATTCACCAGATTACCGTTGTGCCCCAGCACCACGCCGAATGGCGAATTGACATAAAACGGTTGCGATTCAGCCGCGCTCGCGGCGGATCCCGCCGTCGGATAGCGACAATGGCCGATGCCTATATTGCCGGTGAGGGCACGCATATCGCGGGTACGAAACACATCGCGCACCAGGCCTTTGTTTTTGTGCATATGGAAGGTGCGACCTTCTGCGGTGACGATGCCCGCTGCGTCCTGGCCGCGATGCTGCAGCACCGTCAAGCCGTCGTAAAGCAATTGGTTAACGGGACTCTTTGAAACAATGCCGACGATGCCGCACATAGTGAATCCTTTGTTGAAGCTATTTCACATTTCTAAAAACAAGCATCATCGCCCTCAAACGCGCTACGACGCCTTGCGATATTTGATCCGTGTTGCCACATTTTCCGGTAGCACTGCCCGCGTATACAGTGCGGCAATTTCAAGTGTTGGTGTGATGCTCGCCTGCTGCCAAAGCGCCGACTGCGGCAGCTTGGTCAACCCGGCAGCCAGCGTCAACGCCACTAACACCAGTGTTCCGCGCAACAAGCCAACCGCTCCGCCCACGCCACGATCAAGCCCGCCTAATCCCAATTTTCTCATGAGTTCGGACAGGAGACTTGCAATCATGGCGACCAACACAAGCACCAACAAAAAAATCACCAGCCATGCCACCACCAGACGAACAGCAGGCTCAGCCGCCCAATCTGCAAAATAAGCAGCCAAGTTTCCGGCGAACTCATGCGACAAAATAAAAGCCAGCACCCAACCGACGACATTGAGCACTTCGCGTATGGCCCCGCGCACGACACCAATCCCGACAGAGATCAACATAATCGCGATGATGGCGTAATCGAGTTCGTTCATAGCTGGTCGTGGTAATTAAACTTTATTTCAACGGAACAATCTTGCCATCCGACCCCGCCAGCTTGACTTGTACCAGCGCTGAATCGGCCTTTTCTTTAGTGGCAAACGGGCCCACCCGCACCCTCGTCACACTCCCGCTACCCGTCTGAATGCTTTCGGTGAAGACCGGCAGTTTCGACTCTTTCATCAATGCCACGATTTGTTGCGCCTTTTCGGCATCCTTGAATGCGCCAATTTGTACCGCGAAGCTCTGCTTAGCGACTGGTGATGTAGCAGGCGCTGGTGTTGAGTTTGCCTTTGGCTCGACCACCGGCTTTTTGGGCGAATCTTTGCTCGGTAATATGGTTGCTGGAGCTGTGGTCGGCGTAGCCGGTGCTGCAGCAGCCGGCGTCGGAAGTGGAGCGGTAGTGGCGGGCACCTCTGCCGTTGTTTCAACTTTGGGCGTCGGTGACGGCACGACTGGCGCTGGCAAAGGCTTCAGCCCATCTTTTTGTGGCACCTGAATGGCAATTTCTTGCATCGCCGCTTTGCTTTTTTTGGGCTCAGAATCAAACAGCATCGGCAAAAAAACAATTGCCAGTAAGCCTAGCGTGAATGCGCCAATCAGACGGCGGCGGCCACGGCGCTTAAGCTCCAGCTCGGTCGCTGAAAGATTGGGCATTGCCTGGGGGGATGATAATTTGGAGGAGGCCATAGTGTTAACTTAAAAGGCAAGCCTGGCGAGGCGTTTGAGCCAAAAATACTTGGAAATGCCCGCCAATACTAGGGTTTATACAAAGGATTTCAACAAATCCAAGGAACTACTGTCAGGCTCGGTCTAGCTTTCGGTCTGGCATTAACACCGTCATCACATCAGCGACCGTGTAGAAAGAACCGAATACCAAAATTCTATCATTCTCACCCGCTCTTTCCCGCGCCGCGGCATAGGCTTCTGCAATGCAGGTGTAGCTTGAATATTTGCCTTGCAGACCTTGTGCATCGAGTTTTTCCGCCAATAGTGAAGCTGACGCACCCCGCTCGCTAGTCAGCCCCGCAATGAACCAGGAATCGATGCGCCCCTTGATAGTCTGAATAACAGCATCGATATCTTTGTCTTTGAGCATCCCAAACACCGCGTAGGTGTTCTCGTAAAAGCCCATGGTGCCCAGCGCATCCTCCAGCGCGCGGGCGGCGTGCGGGTTATGCGCAACATCCAGCACCACGCTTGGACGCCCCGGCAGCACCTGCATTCGCCCCGGCCACTCGACTTCCAATAGCCCGCGTTTGATATGGCCTATCGACACGGGTAATTTATCCTGCAACGCGGCCAATGCTGCGATCACGCCAGAAGCATTTTTCAATTGATAGGCACCACGCAAGGCGGGAATCGGTAGCGAATGACGCGCCACTTCACGACCTGCAATCTTGCCCGTAAATTGCCACTGATTATCCATCCGCTGATACTGGTAATCGCGGCCGAGCATGGTGAGTTTGGCCCCAATGGATTCGGCGTATTCAACAAGCGAGACAGGCGGATTGTTATCGGCAAAAATAGCCACGCAATTCGGGCGATAAATATGCGCTTTTTCCAGCCCAATTTTTTCCCGCGTATCGCCCAGATATTGCTGATGGTCGAGATCAATGCTGACCACCATGCTGACATCGGCATCGATAATATTAATCGCATCGAGCCGCCCGCCCAGCCCAACTTCCAAAATCGCCACATCAACTTTTTGCTCTGCGAAAATCCACAGCGCAGAAAGCGTACTGTATTCGAAATATGTGAGCGGGACAACTTCTGGCGTGATGCGCGCAGCCTCTACCGCTGCGAACGAGGCGATCAGCAATTCATCGCTCGCATCATGCCGCGATAGACGCACCCGTTCGTTGTAGCGCAACAAATGGGGTGAGCTTAAAAAACCTGTTTTGAAACCGGCAATATCAAGAATCGCCTCCAGCATCGCGCAGGTTGAGCCTTTGCCGTTGGTGCCGCCGACAATGATATTAATCGGTGCCTGCAGCGGCTTGCCATCGCAGGCCATACGCTGCCAGACCTGCCGCACGCGATCGAGGCCCATGACGATTTCGGCGGTGTGCTGACGACCAATATAGTCAAGCCACTCATCGAGCGTGGCAAATTGCGGTACAGACGGGGGTTGAGATTGAAGTGCTGCCACCGCTAGGCAACAGCAAGCGCTGGTGCAGGTTCCCGTTGCAGCAAGGTCACCAACGACGCCACCTTACTGCGCATCTGGCGGCGATCAACAATCATGTCAATAGCGCCTTTCTCCAGCAAAAACTCGGCGCGCTGGAAACCTTCGGGCAGGGTTTCACGCACCGTCTGCTCGATCACGCGCGGCCCGGCAAATCCAATCAAGGCGCCCGGTTCGGCAATGACCACATCGCCCAACATCGCAAAACTGGCCGAGACCCCGCCCATCGTGGGGTCGGTCAGCACGGAAATAAACGGCAGGCGCGCTCGCGACAATTGATGCAGGGCAGAGGTCGTTTTTGCCATTTGCATCAGCGACAATAATCCTTCTTGCATACGTGCGCCACCGGTGGCGGTGAACGTTACAAAGGGTAATTTTTCGTCTGCGCAAGCCTCGACTGCGCGCGCAAATCTCTCACCCACGACCGAGCCCATCGAGCCGCCGAGGAAATTGAATTCAAACGCGGCGGCGATCAACTGCACACCATTTACCGTACCTTGAAAAACCACCAGCGCATCAGTTTCACCGGTGGCTTTTTCGGCGGTTTCGAGGCGGTCAATATATTTTTTGCTGTCTTTGAATTTCAATGTGTCAACAGGCAAAACCTCTGAGCCAATTTCAGCACGACCCTCGGGATCAAAAAACATATCCAGCCGCTGCCGCGCAGAAATGCGATTGTGATAATTACACTTGGGGCAAACATGCTGATTATTTTCAAGGTCGGTGAAATATAGCGTGGACTGACAGCTTGGACATTTGCTCCACAGCCCTTCCGGCACCGCTTTTTTTAGCGCAGTACCGCCCGCTTTGATTTTGGGCGGCAGTAGTTTTCTAAACCAGGACATTTTTAATTCCCATCAACATGTCTCCTCTATGCATCCATGGCGTGACGAATATCGCTCACCAGTTTTTCAACATTGGCTAACGCGAGGTCGTGCGAATTCTCGAGCGAAGTTGCTTCCAGCTCTTGGATGATACGCGAGCCAATCACTACCGCATCAGCAACGTCTGCCACCAGCCTGGCGGTCGCACCGTCGCGAATCCCGAAACCTACGCCCACGGGTAAAGATGTTTCTGCTTTAATACGCTTGATCATCGCGCTGACGGCCACCGTATCGATATTGGCAGCACCGGTAACACCCTTCAGCGATACATAATAAATATAACCTCGCGCGCTTTGCGCGACCAGTTTGATGCGCTGCTCGGTTGAAGTCGGCGAAAGCAAATAAATGGAATCGATGCCGGCAGCATCAAGCGCCTTCAATACATCAGCGCTCTCTTCCGGCGGATAGTCAACCACTAATACACCGTCCACACCTGCCGCCTTGGCACGGGAAGTAAATGTTTCTAGCCCCATCCGTTCAATCGGATTGGCATAGCCCATCAGCACAACCGGCGTGGTGGCATTGGTTTCGCGAAATTTACTCACGTAGGCCAGCACATCAATCAGACCCACACCATTTTTGAGCGCCCGCTCGGAAGCCCGTTGGATGACGGGTCCATCGGCCATCGGATCTGAAAACGGCACCCCCAGTTCAATCACATCAGCGCCGGCTTTGACCAGTGTGTGCATCAATGGCACCGTAATGGCGGCGGTCGGGTCACCCGCCGTCACGAACGGAATTAGCGCCTTCTTTTTTTCGCTGGCGAGTCTCGCAAATGTTGCTTTAATTCTGCTCAAAATTCTGACCTTTGTTTGCGCCACTGCTATAGCGCTTATCGCTTGTTATTATCGATTATAAATTCTGATTCACTTGGCAACTGGGGCGGCAGAAAAACTGCAGACCCGAGCGTTCTGCCACGGTAGCCATATCTTTATCCCCCCGGCCGGAAAGATTCACCAGTAACACTTTATCCTTGGCCATCGTCGGCGCCATCTTCATGGCCTGAGCAACCGCATGGCTTGATTCCAGCGCCGGAATAATCCCTTCAGTGCGGCACAAGCGATGGAATGCAGCAAGCGCTTCATCATCATTCACTGCCACGTATTCAGCGCGGCCAGCATCCTTCAGCCATGCGTGTTCCGGGCCCACGCCCGGATAATCCAGACCCGCCGACACCGAATGGGTATCGATAATCTGACCGTCTGCGTTTTGAATCAAATAGGTACGATTGCCGTGCAAAATGCCCGGGGTGCCCGCTGTAAGGGACGCTGCATGCCTGCCCGTTTCAATGCCATCGCCACCCGCCTCGCAACCGATCAGGCGGACTTTTTCATGCGGAATATAATCGAAGAAAATGCCCATTGCATTGGAGCCGCCACCGACACAGGCCAGCACGACATCAGGCTGTTGGCCGATCATTTCCGGCATTTGCCAGAGGCATTCCTTGCCCACCACCGAATTAAAATCGCGAACCATCATTGGGTACGGGTGCGGGCCCGCAACCGTGCCAATGATGTAAAAAGTGTTTTCAACATTGGTCACCCAATCGCGCATCGCTTCATTGAGCGCATCTTTAAGTGTTTTTGAGCCGCTATCAACGGGCACCACGGTAGCACCCAGCAGTTTCATGCGATAAACGTTTTGCGCCTGACGCTTCACGTCTTCAGAGCCCATGTACACAACACATTCAAGACCATAACGGGCCGCAACTGTAGCAGTGGCCACACCGTGTTGACCCGCACCGGTTTCAGCAATCACCCGCGGTTTGCCCATGCGACGTGCGAGCAGAGCCTGACCAATGGTGTTGTTAATTTTGTGCGCACCGGTGTGGTTCAAATCTTCGCGCTTCAAATAAATTTGCGCACCACCCAGTTCATCCGATAAACGCTTGGCGTGATAAATAGGGCTCGGTCGTCCGACGTAATGCTTTAACTCACGCTGGAATTCAGCAACAAATTCAGGATCGGCCTTGGCGCGCTCATATTCAAAATTGAGTTCCTGCAGCGCCGCCTGCAATGTCTCAGCTACAAACACGCCACCGTACGGGCCAAAGTGGCCGCTAGCGTCAGGAAGTTCATACATTTGCATCTTGGTCTGCCTGTTTAACTTGTTGAATAAACGCCGCGATTTTCGCGTGATCTTTCTCTGCTTTAATGCTTTCGACGCCACTGGAAACGTCCACCGCCCATGGCCGAATACTACTTACTGCTGCTGCAACATTTGACGGATTCAAACCACCCGACAGCACAATATGTTTGCGCATGTCAGCAGGAATCACCTTCCAGTCAAACGATTCCCCCGTTCCGCCATATTGCACGGGGTTCAATGTATCCAGTAACAATGCTTGCGCACTACTGAATTTAGCTTTGCATTGTAACAAATCGCCCTGCGTCATCTCGCCACCCACGCGAATGGCTTTTAGATAAGGCCTTTTGAATGAAACGCAAAAATCAGAGTCTTCATCACCGTGAAATTGCAGTACGGTTGGCTGTAGCGCTGCCACTACAGCTTCGACCAGCGCACGCTCGGGATTCACGAACAAGGCCACGCTGGCAATAAAAGGCGGCAGGGCCGCTTTGATAGCCAATGCATCAGCAAGCACTACGGCCCGAGGAGAGGACTCATAAAAAATCAGGCCAATCGCGTCTGCGCCGCCATTCGCCGCGACCAGCGCGTCTTCAATCCGACGAATGCCACAAATTTTAATGCGTGTTCTGTGCATGGCGAAATCGAGACTCAATTAAAAAAAGGAATACGCGCAGATATTGCGGGGAGGTCGAACGATGCATCGTACTCGATTGCGGTTAAATATAGGCCATCAGGCGCAAAGGTAGGTGCAGCACGAGTTCGATCACGGCTTTCAAAAATAGTTTGAAACGCTTCAATCGATTGCCGTCCAGCGCCAACATAGACAAGACTTCCCACTATATTGCGCACCATATGATGCAAAAATGCATTACCGCGAAAGCTGAATTTTATGAAAGACTGCTCAGCCGATAGCGGCGAAGCTGCTGGCGACACAGTCACTTCGTAAAGAGTTTTTACCGGTGATTTGGCCTGACACTCAGCAGCACGGAATGCTGAAAAATCATGTTCGCCGGCTAATATTAATGCGGCCTGCTGCATGGGCGCTAGCGCTAATGGCGCGTGGAACCAGCCCACCAGCCCAGTCAAAATGGCGCTCGACGTTGGATCATTCAATAGCAAATAATGATAGGTGCGCGATCGTGCCGAAAAGCGGGCATGAAAATCATCGGGTACTTTTTTGGCCCACAAAACCCGGATCGTTGGCGGCAAGTGGGTATTGGTGCCACGCACCCACGCGCGCTCATCGCGCTCAATATTGGTATCGAGATGCACCACCTGCGCGAGACCATGTACACCGGTGTCCGTTCGTCCCGCACAAACCACCGAAACCTCAACACCCAAGAAGAGTTGGAGCGCGCGTTCCAGATGATTCTGCACGGCACAGCCGGATAGCTGAGACTGCCACCCACAATAGGGACTGCCGTGATATTCGATGCCGAGCGCGATGCGGGTGGTGATCATAGTTGGTCGGAGTGCGCCTAAGAAAGCACTGATGAAGTCGATTTCGTTGCCATACGTCGTTACGGATACAAAAATATCTCCTTGCATATCTGACATATGCTGCGTCGATATTTTTGTACCCGCGCCTAGTCTGGCTTAGAACTCTACTTAATCAGAGCCTCCCTGAATGGATGGCTAAAAGAAAAGGGCGCGGTATTGCCGCGCCCTAAATAGTAACCATCGAATTTTTTAGATGCCTGCCAAAATTTTCTTCGCTTCATTTTGTTGTGCGGCGTTACCTTCGCGCGCCACTTCCGCAAGAATTTCTTTGGCGCCGTCGCTATCACCAATCTCGATATAGGCCTTGGCCAATTCGAGCTTGGTCGCAACTGCACTAGGGCCGCCCAGACCGCCAGATGCGCTTGGTGAGTCATCAGGGCCATCCAGGTCAAGGCTCAAATCACTGAGGCTCAAGCCGGGGCTTGGCGCTGAACTGCTAGCGGAAGAGACGCTGGTGGTAGTGGTAGTCGTGGTGGTCGTGCTGGAGTATTCTTGATGTGAAGTTGTCGCCGGTGCAGGCTCATCAAGCGATAAAGCCGACAGATCAAAATCAAAGCCTGAGGACTCCGCCGCGACCGGCGCGACAGAAGAACCTACAGCAGGCACTGCCGGTGTTGCCGGAGACTCAAATGCTAAGTCAAAATCGAGCCCCGATCCTGCCGCATCTTCCGCCGCTTGCGGGCTGCTGCTCGTAGTTGGGTTGAGATCAAGATCGAAATCCATGGCGCTGGCATGTTGCTCGCCTGTTTTTAGCGCAGCAATATCCATCGAGGCGCCCGAAGCTGCACCTTCAGGCTGATCGGTAAAGCCCAAATCAAAATCCAGATCCGGGGGGGCAACTGATTTATCATCGCCGCCAGCATCAGATGCCATGGCCGCTCCGCCCGCCACAAATGCACCGGTTGTTGCATAAGCCTGACCGGTGCCACCGTAGAGACTATTGCTGGGGTCCATAGAGGCACCCATCGCGGCGGCTTTTGCCCACAAGGGGTGATCAACACCCGCGGTGTCTTTCAGCTCGCGTGCAACGGTCTCAAAAGCCTGCACACTCTTGCGTGTGTGATAAATTTCGAGCAGTTTGAAAGCGATTTCATGGCGATTTTTATCACGCGTCATCGCCTCTTTGAGAATTTCTTCGGCTTGCGCATCCCGACCATAGGCGATGTAAACCTCAGCTTCGGCAACAGGATCAACTTCATCCGTATCAATACTGCCAGGACCGGTTTTATCAAAATCCGTCAGGAACGAACTGTTACCGGTATCAACCAATCCACCACCACGATTACCACCAATAGAGTTTGGCTTCAGATCGCTAGGCATGATTGAGGAGGTTGCGAGCTGGCTGGTATTGCCGCCAGGACTCTTCTTGCGGCGACGTGACATAAATGCCAACAGCCCGCCTACTCCCAATAAAGCCAGTACACCAATACCGATAGCTAATGCATTATCTTCAATGAAGCTTGGCTCAGGCGGCGGCGGAGGTGCTGCTTTTCCTACCGCTTTGGCGGGTGCTGCCGGTGCTGCGGCTTTTGGTGCCTCGACTACTTTCGGCGCATCAGCAGGCTTGGCTGCATCTGCCTTCGTTGCGTCTGCCTTCGTTGCATCCAGCTTAGGGGCATCGGCTGGCTTAACTGCTGGCGCAACCGCAGGTGCAGGTACTGGCGCAGGCGGTGTGACTTGTGCAACCTTGGTATCTGCCGGCTTGGCTGGTGCAGCCATCGCTTTTAGCTCCATGAGCTTGCGCATATCACCAATCTGCTTTTCGAGATCAGCAACGCGTGAATTGGCTTCTTTTAATTTGTTATCTTTGGCGATGGCGTCTTCTTTCATCGCGTTCAATTGCTCTTGGGCGACATTCTTGCCACCGGCAGCCGCTCCCGCAGCGCCGCCCGCCTTGCCGCTACTCACGTCGTTTTTGGCAATTTTGAGCTGATCCGTACTAGGCGCAGCTGGAATAGGCAACGCTGGCTTGGCAACGGCAATCTTGCCGCTGGCTTCATTGCTGACCGCTTTGCCTGCGCTTGAAGCAACGGCACCCGCGACTTGCTCGCGATAGTTTTTCCAGTCGGCCACTTGGACTTGAATCTCTTTTTGCGCCTCACCTTTGGCAATTTTGCCAACATCAGCTGCCGATGGCACGCGCAAAATCTGCCCCGTTTTAAGCTGATTCATATTGCTGTTGATAAACGCGGCTTTATTTTCGCGATACAGCGCGACCAGCATTTGCTCAAGCGAGATGCCTTCGGGCTTTAATCCCGACGCGATTTTATTTAACGTATCACCGCGCTGCACCGGGCCGTATGTATCTGGCGCCGACTCCGCTTTTGCTGATGGCGTCCCCGTGCCACTAACTGGGGGCACTACCGCTGCTGCAGGCGCGGGCGTGACGACTGCCACAGGCGGCGCTATAGCAGTGGGCGCTGAAACGCGAGCTTCATTGAAGCCGGGCGGATCCAACAAAATCGGATATTCGCGAAGCAGCCGACCCGCGGGCCAGTTCATCTCGACGAGCACATCCAGAAACGGCTCATTCACCGGCGAATTGCTGGTAATTTTTAAAATCGGCTTACCATCCGCACGGCGCTCTGCGGTGAACCGCAATTGGCGCAGCAATGGCGAGTAATCAATCTTCGCATCGGAATACGACTCGGGGCTGGCGACACGCGCTACCAGTGCTTCGAATTCACCGGGTTGCAGCGACACTAATTCGATTTCAGCCGAAAGAGGCTGACCCAGAGCGGAATTGACAGAAAGTTTACCCAGCCCGGCTGCGAAAGATGTGTGCGACACAAATGCAGATGCGGCCAGTAAAACCCCTCCCAACGCCAGCGATAATTTTGTTTTCGGCGGACGGTTCATGCGTAAACCCCAACCCTTCATTTTTTGGACAATTTAAAATAACATCAATGAGTTATTGTTTCAACTTTATTTGCTTTCTAGCATTAGAAGCGAAAGTTGAAGATTTTTCAACCCGCATCTACGGGATAGTGTTAGAAATCACCCCAAAAGCAACGGCCAACAGCGCCAACAAGGTCCGCCAAAAGCTGATTTTACGGCTATTTCTCCAATAAAATCCGCAACATACGGCGTAATGGCTCTGCTGCCCCCCACAACAACTGATCCCCCACCGTAAATGCGCTGAGATATTCAGGGCCCATCGCCAGCTTGCGCAAACGCCCAACCGGGATGTGCATATTACCCGTTACCGCTGCCGGGGTGAGTTCGCGAATCGAATGTTCACGATCATTTGGAACAACGCGCGCCCAGGGATTATCGTTCGCCAAGATCGCTTCAATATCAGTCAGTGGCACATCTTTTTTGAGTTTAATGGTGAGCGCCTGGCTATGACAACGCATCGCCCCAACCCGAATGCACAGGCTGTCGATTGGTGTGGCAGCTGTTCCAAATTGAGGACCGCGCCCGAGAATTTTATTGGTCTCGGCCATACCCTTCCATTCCTCGAGCGACATGCCGTTGTTCAAGTCTTTGTCGATCCACGGGATCAGATTGCCCGCCAGGGGAACCCCAAAATTTTGGGTCTCGTCTGCCGTCAACGCATGTTGTTTGGCTAAAATTTTGCGATCAATTTCCAGAATCGCCGACGCTGGGTCATCCAGCAACGCCTTCACTTCTGAATTGAGCGTACCAAATTGTGTGAGCAATTCGCGCATGTGTTGCGCACCTCCACCAGACGCTGCCTGATAGGTCATGCAGGTCATCCACTCGATTAAGTCTGCTTTGAATAAACCACCCACACCAATCAGCATGCAACTGACGGTGCAGTTGCCCCCGATATAATTTTTGATACCTTTTGCCAACGCAGTCTGGATCACCGGCATATTGACGGGATCCAGAATAATCACGGCATCATCCTGCATACGCAAAGTTTTAGCAGCATCAATCCAATAGCCAGTCCAGCCTGCCTGACGCAGCTGCGGATAAATTTCTGTTGTGTAATCGCCGCCCTGACAGGTAATGACAATATCCATCAGCTTTAACGCGGCGATATCTTTGGCGCTCTTTAAAGGCTGGCCTTGCGCTTCTTTCGGCGCTGCACCACCGACGTTCGATGTCGTAAAAAATACCGGCTCAATCAGCGCAAAATCATTTTCTGCGCGCATCCGATCCATGAGCACCGAGCCCACCATTCCACGCCAGCCAACTAGCCCTACTTTCAACATTTCCATAACCCCGACTTAAATTCCAACCTAAATTCACAACAACAATTAAATTATAAAACCCAAGACTAGGCTTGCCGTTCGAAGCAAAATGCCTCAAGACCCCGCCAATATTGGACTTTACATATTGGATACAACGGCATCGCCCATTTGTCGAGTGCTGGCTTTTGTTTCGCCGGGCTTGGCGATATCACCGGTGCGCAGACCTTGCGCGAGCGTTTTTTTGACGGCATTTTCAATGCGCGCGGCCGGTTCCGCTAAGTTAAAGGTATAGCGCAACATCATGGCCGCCGACAAAATCTGCGCGAGTGGATTTGCCACCCCTTTGCCGGCAATATCCGGCGCTGAACCGTGAATCGGCTCGTACAGCCCTTTGCCGCTGGCATCCAGTGAAGCTGACGGCAACATCCCGATCGAGCCGGTCAGCATCGAGGCTTCGTCGGACAAAATATCGCCGAACATATTGCCCGCCACCATCACATCAAACTGCTTCGGGTTGCGGATTAGTTGCATGGCCGCGTTATCGACCAGCATATGTGTCAGCTCAACATCGGGATACTCGGGCGCAACCTCAATGGCAATATCACGCCAGAGCTGCATCGCCTCCAGCACATTCATTTTATCAATCGAGCATAATTTTTTGCCGCGCTGGCGCGCCGTACGAAAACCGACATGCAAGATCCGCCGAATTTGCGCCTCCGTGTAATGCATCGTGTTGATGCCAACACGCTCACCCTTATTACCGGAAATGCTGCGCGGCTCACCAAAATAAATGTCGCCTGTCAGCTCACGAATAATCATGATGTCGAGACCAGCCACAATCTCAGGCTTCAATGTTGATGCGTCAGCCAGCTCCGGAAACACGTTAGCTGGTCGCAGGTTTGCAAAAAAATCACATTCCTTGCGCAGACCTAGAATAGCCTTTTCTGGACGATGTTCACGCGGCAGGGTGTCGTATTTAGGCCCGCCTACCGAGCCGAACAAAACAGCGTCTGCCAATTGGGCCAGCGCTAATGTGGCTGGCGGCAGGGGGTGGCCATGCGCATCAAATGCGGCCCCACCGACCAATGCGGATTCTGTTTCAATTTTCAAACCATCCTGGCGCAACACTGCCAACACTTTCAGGGCTTCCGCCATGATTTCGGGGCCAATGCCGTCACCTGCCATCACTGCAATTTTCATTTTACTTTTTTCTGTTTAACAAAAATATTACGAAAAAATCCACGGCTCTTTTGCTTGGCGCGCCGCTTCATACGCACGAATTTTGTCAGCCTGAAGCAGCGACAAACCAATCTCATCCCAGCCGTTTAACAAACTCTGCTGGCGATGCTCTTCAACCTCAAAGCGATACGATTCCGTGCCCGGCACTTCCACTACCTGGCGCGCCAGATCAATATGTAACTTCATACCCGGCGTGGCCAGTACGGCATTAAATAAATGATCAACCTGCGACTCGCTCAATACAATCGGCAGCAAGCCATTTTTAAAACAATTATTGAAAAAAATATCCGCAAACGACGGCGCAACAATAGCCTTGAATCCGTACTGCTGCAACGCCCAGGGCGCATGCTCGCGCGACGAACCACAACCAAAATTTTTGCGCGCCAGCAGCACCGTGGCACCGCGATAGCGCTCCTGATTCAGGACGAAATTGGGGTTCAACGGGCGTTTAGTGTTATTAACGCCCGGCTCGCCATGGTCCATATAGCGCCACTCGTCAAACAGATTCTGGCCAAAGCCAGAACGTTTGATCGATTTCAAAAACTGTTTCGGGATGATCGCGTCAGTATCGACGTTGGCACGATCAAGCGGCACGACCAACCCGGTATGACTGCGAAATGCCTCCATTAACTTTTGGCTCTTTCAGCGGCTTTTTCGATCACTTCGCCGCCTTTCTTGATGTCCTTGCCCACACCTTCAACAGTATTGCAGGCGCTGAACGCAACCATCAAAAACAGCCCCGCCAAAACCGACAAAATTTTACGTGAAGTCATGTTCATGTATATCTTCATATATCCCTCAGCCCCAAAAAACTAGTGATCAAAATTACAGAATTTGCCGCACGTCAGCAAACCGTCCTGCGATCGCCGCCGCCGCGGCCATTTCAGGGCTGAGCAGATGAGTCCGTCCACCCGCACCCTGACGCCCTTCGAAATTACGGTTTGAAGTCGATGCGCAGCGCTCGCCTGCTGAGAGCCGGTCATCATTCATGCCTAAGCACATTGAACATCCCGGCTCGCGCCACTCAAATCCGGCAGCCAAAAATATTTTATCTAATCCTTCAGCTTCTGCCTGACGCTTCACCAAACCAGAGCCCGGCACCACCATGGCCAGCTTCACATTGGCCGCAATATGACGTCCTTTCACAATACCGGCGGCCGCGCGCAGATCTTCGATTCGTGAATTGGTGCAACTGCCGATAAATACTTTATCTATTTTGATTTGTTCCATCGGCGTGCCGGGATTTAATCCCATGTACTGCAATGCGCGCTCCATGGCTTCGCGTTTTACCGGATCAGATTCTTTGTTGGGTTCAGGTACATTGCCGTCGATACTCACCACCATTTCGGGCGAGGTACCCCAGGTCACTTGCGGCTTAATGGTCTGCGCATCCAGTTCAACGACACGATCAAAGCCAGCGCCATCATCGCTTTTTAAGGTGCGCCAATATTGTGCGGCCTGGTCAAACAGTGCCCCTTGCGGCGCATGCGGACGACCGCGCAGATAAGTGATGGTTTTTTCATCCGCCGCCACCATGCCAGCACGTGCGCCCGCCTCAATCGCCATATTGCAAACAGTCATGCGGCCTTCCATCGACAGCGCACGAATCGCCGATCCTGCAAACTCAATCGCATAGCCGGTCCCGCCAGCGGTGCCAATCTTGCCGATGATGGCCAGCACGATATCTTTTGCGGTTACACCACGTCCGACTTGACCCTCAACGCGGATCAGAAATGATTTTGATTTTTTGGTTACCAGACATTGCGTCGCCATCACATGCTCAACTTCGCTGGTGCCAATGCCAAACGCAAGGGCAGCAAAGGCGCCGTGTGTGGAGGTATGTGAATCCCCGCAAACAACAGTCATACCCGGGAGAGTTGCGCCCTGCTCCGGACCAATCACATGCACGATTCCCTGGCGCGCATCATTCATGCCGAAATACACCAGCACGCCAAATTTTTTGATGTTTGCGTCGAGTGTTTCTACCTGCAGCCGTGAAATGGGATCAGCAATACCCTCTTTGCGCGAGGTAGTTGGCACATTGTGATCGGCAGTGGCGACGATGGAATTGATACGCCACGGCTTGCGGCCATTAATTTCTAGCCCCTCAAAGGCCTGCGGGCTGGTCACTTCGTGCACCAGATGACGGTCGATGTAAATCAGCGCAGTGCCGTCCGGTTCGTCGTGAACACGGTGTGCATCCCACAGTTTGTCGTAGAGCGATTGAGCCATGAAAGTCGCATCAGCCTAATTTAAAGTATCTTTAATTATACCGTCAGCCAGCCATCATGGTGCGGTGCAATATCAAGCCGTTGCGAGGTTTGTAGCTTTGTTACTGTACGCGTCCAGATTCATGATTGCGCTCATAGACAAGCTCACCCGCCACATAGACCGCACGAGTGGCGCGGTCGTCAGCCATGGTCATTTGCACGGCCAGCACTTCTTCAATGCTGTTGCAAAACTTCATGCGGAATTCCACCAGCGGCGTCGATTTCAAACCAAGCACCACCAAATCCGCCTCCATGCCTGCTGCAATTGACCCGATTTTATCTTCAAGGTGCAGCGCCTCTGCGGCACCGCGAGTTGATAAATAATACGCATCAGCCGCACACAGTGAGTGGCCACAAAGCTCACCGATTTTATAAGCCTCGCCCATCGTCCTTAGCGGCGATAGACAGGTGCCAGCGCCAATATCGGTGCCTAGGCCAACACGCACTGGGCGATCTTTGTTTTTGGCGTTGTCGAAACGAAACAAACCACTACCCAAAAATTCATTCGAGGTTGGGCAGTGAGCCACCCCCGCGCCGACATCATGCAAGCGCTGCCATTCGTCATCGGTCAAATGAATACCGTGGCCAAATACCGCACGTTTATTCACTAGGCCGTAATGGTCATACACATCCAGATAGCCTTGGTGGTTGGGGAAAAGTTGATTCACCCATGCCACTTCATCGGTGTTTTCGGAGATATGGGTTTGCATGTGGACATCGGGAAATTCGCGCCACAGCGCACCAGCCGCCTCCAGCTGTGCGGGGCTGGAAGTGGGCGCGAAACGTGGCGTAATAGCGTAGCCGAGACGACTCTCACTATTTCCTTGCCATTTTTCGATCAGCGCTTTTGAGTCATCATAACTGCTCTGCGCCGTGTCACACAGTGCGTCTGGTGCATTGCGATCCATCATCACTTTGCCGGCGATCATGCGCATATTTCTCTCGGCAGCGGCTTCAAAAAACACATCGACTGAATGTGCATGGACGGTGCCATAAACCATCGCAGTGGTGGTGCCTACCCGCAAACATTCATCGAGAAAAAATCGCGAAACCTCGCGAGCGTGATTGATATCAGCAAACTGCTGTTCGGCCACGAAGGTATAGCGATTCAGCCAATCAATTAGCTGCTTGCCGTATGCACCGATAATCTGGGTCTGCGGATAATGAACATGCAAGTCGATAAAACCCGGCAGAATCAAGGCATCGGTGTAAGTTGTGACAGTCGTATTGGGCGGCAAAGTTTTCTTAATATCCGCATACGCTCCGAATGCCTTGATCAAGCCGCCTTCCATCACAACCAGCGCATCCGACTCATATTGCGTGGCGACTTCTGCCCCCATCAGGAACGGATCACCGCGGAAAGACAAAGCCGCACCGCGAATGGCGTGCAGCTTATTTTTTGTTTCCATGGCCCGCTCAGGCCTCATGGGGATCGGGATTTTCGTTCGTATTGGAAGCGGTAGTGACGTGGATACCGGATGGTGCTTGCGCGGCGACCCGTGGCGTTGTAATTATCACGTCCGCATTTTGCCCACGATGGATCAGAGCACGATCCATCAACACCAGTGCGAGTAGCGCTTCCGCAATCGGGGTAGCACGAATTCCCACACAGGGGTCATGACGGCCATGGGTATTAATCACCACTGCCTCACCCTGCGTATTAATAGTGTGGCGATCAAGACGTACCGATGAAGTTGGTTTGATCGCAATCGAGACCGTAATATCTTGCCCTGTCGAAATGCCACCGAGCACGCCGCCTGCATTGTTGGAGAGGAATCCTTGCGGCGACATTTCATCAGAATGCTCGGTGCCAAGCTGCTCAATGCTCGCAAATCCAGCACCTATTTCCACTCCTTTTACCGCGTTGATCCCCATCATCGCGTGGGCAATCACCGCATCGAGCCGATCATAGACCGGATCTCCCCAGCCAGCGGGCACACCGCTTGCTACGACGTTGATTCTGGCTCCGCAACTTTCACCAGATTTACGCAGCTTGTCCATATAGGTTTCAAGCGAGGGCACCATTTCGGCATTGGCGACAAAAAAAGGATTGTCGTGCACGTGGCACCACGATTTGAAGGCGACGCGCTCAGACCCCAACTGCGCCAAATAACCCTGCACCATCACGCCATAGCGTTCATTCAGCCATTTTTTTGCGACCGCACCTGCCGCCACCGTGGGCGCCGTCAAGCGTGCCGAGGAACGACCACCACCGCGATAATCTCGCGTGCCGTATTTTTGCAAGTAGCTGTAATCAGCATGGCCGGGGCGAAAGCTTGCGGCAATATTGGAATAATCCTTGCTGCGCTGATCTTCATTCCGAATCAGTAACGCAATTGGTGTGCCGGTGGTTTTACCTTCAAATACGCCCGATAAAATTTCAACCACATCTCCCTCGCGGCGCTGCGTAACATGGCGCGAAGTACCGGGTTTGCGACGATCCAGATCGATCTGGATATCCGCCTCAGTCAGTTGCAACCCCGGAGGGCAGCCATCGATCACGCAGCCAATAGCGGGGCCGTGCGATTCACCAAAATTAGTGACCGTGAATAACTTACCGAGTGTACTGCCTGGCATAGCGTAGGGTCTTTACGAAAAAAATGAAAAATGCGCGCTGCTCATTGGCCAAAAGTGTAGCACGCAAGAGACCAATCATTGGCAGGACACAGTCCGCGGGCTGTTGTCATGTCAAAGCGCGCTGCGCTTTTTTTACTTCATTGCGCCACGTAACTCGCCGACTCTGATTTGCAAGGCCTCGGGCGTTACCTGCAAAGGCGCCCACGCCTTGTCGATAACCAACCCTATATTGGAAAATATTCCGCGCGGATAGCGCATCGCGGTACCACCCCAACGCGAAAAAAAACTGCCCCATAATCCACGCAGCGCCATCGGGATAACCGGTACCGGAGTGCGCTCGATAATGCGCGTGATACCTTTTTTGAACGGATAAAGATCGCCGTTATCAGTAATGCGTCCCTCGGGGAAAATGCAGACAACTTCGCCCGCTTTCAGGTATTCATCGATACGCTCATAGGCGCGCTCAAGCATGTCCGGGTCCTCCTTGGCGGAGGCAATTGGGATCGTGCCGGCTGTGCGAAACACAAAATTGAGTATCGGTATTTTGAAAATCCGGTGATCCATCACGAACCTGACCGGACGCTGAATGCTGCCACCAATGACCAGCGCATCCACGAAGCTCACATGATTGCATACCAGCACGCACGGCCCTTCATCGGGAATATTATCCAGACCTTTTTTATCGACACGATAAAAAGTATGGATCAACATCCAGATCAAAAACCGCATCAGGAATTCTGGCACCATCTTGTAAATGAAGATCGCCACAGCCGCATTCATGATGCCCACCACCAGATACAGCTCAGGCAGACTCAGGCCGCCATGCAGGATAGCTGCTGCCATCAGCGAGGCGATCACCATAAAAATGGCGTTCAGAATATTGTTGGCTGCGACAATGCGTGCACGGTAAACAGGCTCTGCACGAGCCTGCATCAGCGCATAAAGCGGCACACTGTAAAAGCCCGAAAACATGGCCAACAAAAACAAGTCAGCCATGATTCGCCAGTGCACGCCGTCTTTCATAAATTCTAGCGCACCTGTCAGTGCATAAACCTGCAGGCCCCGCGAGGCAAAATAGAGATCTGCCGCAAAAACAGTCATGCCAATCGAGCCGAAAGGTACGAGACCAATTTCAACTTTATGCCCCGACATTTTTTCGCAAAGGATACAACCCAGACCAATACCGATAGAGAACAGGGCCAGCAGTAGTGTTACTACCTGCTCATTGCCGCTCAAAACGTTCTTAGAAAATCCAGTGAAGGATGTGAGAAAGATCGAGCCAAAAAACCATAACCACGATATGCCAATCAGCGATAAAAATACAGTACGGTTCTGGCCGGCAATTTTCAGATTGGCGAGTGTTTCTGTAACGGGATTCCAGTTCACCTTTAAATCAGGAGCTGGCGCCGGTGAAGTCGGAATAAATTGCGCGGCCAGGCGCCCCGCCACCGCAATCACCAGCGAGGTCATACCCACATAAGTCGGGCCCATTCCCGGAATGGCAACCAGCGCGCCGCCCAGCATCGTGCCGAGCAAAATGGCGACGAAAGTTCCCATTTCTACCATACCGTTACCGCCGGTAAGTTCATTCTCGTGAAGATGCTGGGGGAGATAGGCGAACTTGACAGGACCAAACAAAGTTGAGTGACAACCCATCAGGAATACGCCCAAAAACAGCAGCCGCGCAGAATGCCAAACAAAGCCCGCTGCAATGACCAGCATAAACACAATCTCAAGGTTCTTGACCCAGCGCGCCAGCAACGCCTTATCGTATTTGTCGGCCAACTGGCCCGACGTCGCTGAGAACAACATAAACGGCAGTATGAACAAGCCGCCAATAATTGGCCCCGCCAGCTTCGAATCCATGCCGCCCCATTCAGGCGCGTGATAAGTCGCCAGCACGGTAAAAGCAAATTTGAAAATATTATCGTTGCCTGCACCCAGGAATTGCGTCCAGAAAAAAGGAGCGAAGCGACGCTGCGTTAATAACTGAAATTGGTTTTGCGAAGCTGACATGAAATTTCCTGAACGCTGTTTATGCTGCGAAAATTTTTATTGCGTTTTCACGTAATCCAGTACCGCTTGCAATGACTCTTTTATTGGCTTTTTGTTAAGCCAGAAATATACTTCCTTGCCGATTTTCTCGCTATCTAATACGCCCGCCTCGCGCAGGATTTTCAAATGATGAGACACCGCGGAGCGAGACAGCGTGGATACTTCCACAATCTGACCGACATTCAAGCGTTCCCCCGGCTCAAACGTCAGCATGATGCGCTGACGATGTTCATCGCCCAAAGCGATAAACACTTTGGCAAAATTTCGCCAGGCAGTAGGGATTGATTTTTTATAGTCCTTGTTCATACATCTATATAATTAGTTATATAGATGTATGTGTCAAGTCATTTTGACATTTTTGTAACAGCCCAAAATTCAGCCCTATGCCACGGCGCCGTTTATATCTCATTATTAGCACCTTAAGCGGCAATGGTGCTGCATGTTAAACTCAATCTTAATATTAAAGATCCACCGCAATTTCAAGTTGCGCCCTGATTTCAAAATAAAAGTCGCGCCACGTATCTGGAGTTTTCATGCTTGATGATTTGAAAAAAAACGCCCTCGAATATCATCGGTGGCCCACCCCAGGCAAACTCGAAATTTCCGCCACCAAGCCGTTAGCCACCCAACGTGACTTGGCGTTGGCTTATACGCCTGGGGTCGCCGCTGTTTGCGAAGCGATTGTTGAAAACCCGTCAGAAGTGCGCAACCTCACCGCACGCGGCAATTTAGTTGCCGTTATCACCAACGGCACTGCGGTACTGGGACTGGGCAATATAGGCCCGCTGGCCGCCAAGCCGGTGATGGAGGGTAAAGCCGTCCTTTTCAAAAAGTTTGCCGGTATCGATGTATTCGATATCGAAGTCAATGAGCTTGATCCGGATAAATTAGTCGATATCATCGCCGCTCTGGAGCCCACTTTTGGCGGCATTAACCTCGAAGACATCAAAGCGCCCGAGTGTTTTTACGTGGAGCGCAAGCTTCGCGAGCGGATGAAAATCCCCGTCTTTCATGACGACCAGCACGGCACCGCCATTATTGTCGGTGCAGCCATCGTCAATGGATTGAAGGTCGTCGGCAAAAATATTGGTGAGGTCAAATTAGTGGTGTCCGGTGCCGGTGCTGCTGCGCTGGCCTGTCTCGACATGTTGGTGGCGCTGGGCATGAAGATGTCAAATATCTGGGTGACCGATATTGCGGGCGTGGTCTACTCCGGTCGCGTTGAGGAAATGGACCCGAATAAAGCCCGTTATGCGCAATCAACTTCTGCCCGCAAACTGGGCGAAGTAATTGCCGAAGCCGATGTATTCTTGGGCCTGTCCGCAGGTGGCGTGCTCAAGCAAGACATGGTTAAACAAATGGCCGCTAACCCGCTCATTTTGGCGCTGGCTAACCCCACCCCGGAAATCACGCCCGAAGCCGTGAGGGAAGTCAGAAGTGATGCGGTCATTGCTACGGGTCGTTCGGATTATCCGAATCAGGTGAATAACGTTCTGTGTTTCCCATTTATTTTCCGTGGCGCGCTGGATGTCGGCGCCACCACCATTAACGAAGCCATGAAGCTCGCTGCCGTTCTCGCCATCGCTGAGCTGGCGCAATCAGAACAGTCCGACGTCGTGGCCATGGCCTACGGAGAAAACGCTTCCGGCTTCGGCAAAGATTATTTGATTCCGAAACCATTTGATCCGCGCCTGATTGCCAAGGTTGCGCCCGCCGTGGCCAAGGCGGCGATGGACAGCGGTGTGGCTACCAGCCCAATTAACGATTGGCCCGCTTATCTGCAAAGATTGGATCAGTTTGTTTATCAATCCGGCCTCATCATGAAACCGGTCTTCTCAAAAGCCAAGCAGGCGCCTAAGCGGATTGTGTATGCCGAGGGCGAAGACGAACGTGTGATGCGCGCTGTTCAGATTGTGCTCGACGAAAAACTCGCTCGTCCGATTCTGATCGGTCGTCCGGCGGTGATCGAAAAACGTATTGAAAAATT
This sequence comes from Burkholderiales bacterium, assembly GCA_043773745.1. GTDB lineage: Bacteria > Pseudomonadota > Gammaproteobacteria > Burkholderiales > Usitatibacteraceae > UKL13-2. Next base: position 57,479 of record JAYVEV010000122.1, read on the forward strand.
CGGCCTGCGCATGAAAGCAGGCGTGGATTTTGAAATCATCAATCCTGAATGGGACGAGCGCTACCGCGAATACTGGCAAGAGTATTTCAAGCTCACCGCTCGGCGCGGCGTGTCAGAGCAGTACGCCAAAATTGAAATGCGCCGCCGCTTGACCCTGATTGGCGCGATGATGATGCACAAGGGCCATGCTGACGGCATGATCTGCGGTACTTTTGGCACCCATGCACTGCATTTGCATTATGTTGAACAGGTGATTGGCCGCCGCGCAGGCGTAAAGAATTTGTACGCCATGAACGTTCTCATGCTGCCGACACGCACCGTATTTATTTGCGATACCTATGTCAACCCTGACCCGACGCCGGAGCAGATAGCCGAGATGACTATTCTCGCCGCCGAAGAAATGCGCCGATTTGGTGTAGTGCCAAAAGCCGCGTTGCTTTCACACTCCAGCTTTGGAACCTCCGACGAGCCATCTGCGGTAAAAATGCGCACTGCCCTGACACTCATCAATGCCCAAGCGCCTGATTTAGAAGTCGAAGGTGAAATGCACGGTGACGCCGCGCTATCAGTTGAAGTCAGAGGGCGTGCGATGCCTAATTCGCGCCTGAAGGGTGAAGCCAATTTGCTCATCATGCCAACACTTGATGCCGCCAATATTTCGTTTAATCTGCTTAAAACCGCCTCGGGTGGTGGTATCACCATCGGCCCGATTTTACTTGGCGCTGCGATGCCGGTGCATATTGTTACCCCGACTGCCACGGTGCGGCGTATTATCAATATGACTGCGCTTGCCGTAGTAGATGCACAGGCGTTGAGACGCTAAACAACACTAATAATAACCTGATCAATATCGACGCTCATGACAGATCGTTTTGATTTTCTTGAAATTAGGCCGCGCGATTTCGAAAAATCGCTGGCGTTTTATCGCGATGTAATGGGATGGGCTGTTTCGGCAGCAGCATCTTCCGGCATCAGTCAAAACGCCGTGGTGAGCGGCGGCAGTATTCGCATCCTGCTGCGGCAAACGGTCCATTCCAGCGATGCCACCACATCGGCAATGACTCTATACCTCGATATTCATGACGCCCACCATCGCTTCGCAAAAATTCCGCCGGGTGAACACATCATTAAAACGCCATGTCCTGATGAATTCGGCAAGCTGCATTTTGTATTGCGTGACCCAGACGGCTACACCATTGTATTTAACGAACTACGCCAACGATCTTGAGTAGCCCCACGTTCTCCAAGCCCCGCGCGCTTCAGCGCGGCGGCACCGTTGGTATTTTTTCACCCGCTGGCGCACTCAGTGCTGAACGTGCGAATGCTGGAGCGGCCACCCTGCAATCGCTCGGATTTCGGACCGTGCTGGCTCCTGAGGTCTGTCATGAGTGGCGCTATTTTGCGGGCACGGATGATGAGCGTATCGCCAGCTTCCATGCCATGCTGGCAGATCCACAAATTGACGCGATGATGATGTCCCGCGGCGGCTATGGCTTTTCGCGCCTGCTACACCGTATTGATTGGCAGGCCGTCGCAAATTCAAAAAAAGTGTTTTGCGGGTTCAGTGATTTCACGGCGTTCAATTTGGCAGCGCTAGCCCAAGCCAGACTGATTACCTTTGCCGGCCCGGGATCATCAACTGACTTTGACTGGCGTAATGACACCCCTGAAATTGCCTCGGACCATGCGTTCATGTCCGAGCATTGCTGGCCTGTATTACAAGGTGAGTCAATACACACAGAACCGTTCATGTCCGAACACAACTATGCATCGCAAGTGATTACCGGTTCGCTTTGGGGCAGCAACCTCTCGCTCCTGACCCATTTGGTCGGCACGCCCTATCTGCCGGACATTGAGGGCGGGATTTTATTCATCGAAGAGATTGATGAAGAACCCTATGCGATTGAACGGCAGCTCTACCAGCTATTCCATGCGGGCATTTTGCAAAAACAAAAAGCGCTGATCCTGGCTGACTTTACAGACTGTGAGCCCACCTCGGGTCGCTTCGCCTACACGATGGCCCATGTCACTGAAACCTTGCGCGAGTTGCTGCCCTATCCGGTGTTGACGGGGCTGCCGTTTGGCCATGTCGCCAAAAAATTAACGCTGCCCTACGGGGGACAGGCAAAACTGAGTATTACTCCAGGGCAATTTAGTCTTGCTTACTAGCATTAGCCCACATGAATTTTGCTGAATTAGTTCTGACGGCGCTGGCACTGGCCATGGATTCCGTGGCGGTATCAATCGCCAGCGGCCTTTCAATAAAGCAGCCGCATGTGCTGCGCATCCGTGATGCGTTAAAGATGGCCGCATATTTCGGCACGTTTCAGGCGATTATGCCGCTGCTGGGCTATTTGCTGGGTTTATCCGTTGCAAAATGGATCGATACTTACGGTGGCATCATTGCCTTTGTGGTGTTGATGGGACTTGGTCTGAAAATGATTTATGAGTCGCGCAGTGCGGGTGAAGAAAAAATGGGCTCGCCAACGCCGTTTGGCACCCGCACATTGATAACCTTGGCGATCGCCACCAGCCTAGATGCCCTCGCGGTCGGTGTGTCGTTTTCACTTTTACAAATAGGGCTCGCCTCAACTGTACTTGTGATCGGTGTCGTCACTTTCGCTTTATGCCTGCCCGCCGTTTGGTTTGGCTCTCAGTTTGGTGCGCGAATGGGTAAAGCCACCGCGAAATACGCAGAGGTATTTGGCGGCGTAGTATTGATTGTCATTGGCTGCAAACTTCTTATTGGGTCATTACTTGTTGGAAAATAAGATCAGGAAATAAAATGGAAAAGCCCGCTATCACCCATACCCGCACTGTTTATCGGGCCTGCAACCTTTGTGAAGCCATTTGCGGACTGGAAATCAAAGTCGAAGGTACGCACATCGTTAGCATTCGCGGCGATGACGCAGACCCTTTCAGTCGCGGTCATATTTGCCCCAAGGCCATAGCGCTAAAGGATATTCACGAAGATGAAAATCGTCTGCATCATCCCATCCAAAAAATCAATGGCGAATGGCACAAAATTTCATGGGATGAAGCGTTCGACCTGGCGGCTGAAAAGCTAGCCTCTCTAAATGCAAAACATGGCAACAATGCCATCGGCTTTTATGCAGGCAATCCCTCGGTTCACAATATCGGCACCCTGTTGAGCGTGCCGTCGCTGGTGCGTGCGCTAAAAACAAAAAACGCGTTTAGTGCAACGTCTGTTGATCAATTGCCGCAACAATTGGCATCGCTGCTGATGTTCGGGCACCAGTTCATGATCACCATTCCCGATATTGATCACACCGATTATTTTTTGATTCTCGGCGGTAACCCGGTTGCGTCCAACGGCAGCATGATGACCGTGCCCGACGTCACCAAACGCCTTGCTGCCGTGCGGGAACGTGGCGGTAAGGTTGTATTGATTGACCCGCGCCGCACCGAGACCGCAGAGATTGCCAGCGAGCATCACTTCATTCGCCCTAGCTCCGACGCGGCGTTATTGATGGCGATGATTAACGTGATGAAAACTGAAAATTTATTTCGGATTTCTCAACCGGAAAAATTAACCGGCTTGGACGAAGCGCTAGCGGCGATTGCCGATGTCACGCCTGCAGCAGCCGCCAAACTTACCGGCATTACGGCCGAAAATATTAGCCGTATTGCGCGCGAATTTGCCGTGGCATCCTCGGCTGTTTGTTATGGGCGCATTGGTACCACCCTGCAAGCTTTTGGCACCCTGAATCAATGGTTGGTCCAATTGATGAATATTGTCACCGGCAATCTGGATCGGGTGGGTGGATCCATGCCAACTAACCCGATCATTCCCATCACCGGCTCAGGCACTAAGCCCGGCAGCCATGCGCGCTGGCATTCACGGGTGAGCCATTTGCCGGAGTCAGGCGGCGAGCTACCCGTGGCCGCGCTGGCCGAAGAAATTCTGACTGCGGGTGAAGGACAAATTCGCGCGCTTGTCACCACCTGCGGCAACCCGGTACTGTCTACGCCCAACGGCCGCAAACTTGACGAAGCGCTAGACTCACTTGATTTCATGGTTTCAATTGACATTTATTTGAACGAAACCACTCGCCATGCTGATCTAATTTTGCCACCCACTTCGAGCTTGAACCACGATCACTACGATCTTATTTTTAATGCCTTCGCCGTGCGCAATGTAACGCGCTTTAACGCTGCCATGTGGCCAAAGCCTGACGATGAACGCTACGACTGGGAAATTTTTGGCGGATTGGTTAAGCGGCTTTCGGTCAAACTAGAACGCGAAGCGCGTCCCGCTATCTCGACTACCAAATTGATTGCAGGCATGCTGAAAACGGGCGAAGCCGTGCATGGCATTTCGTTCGCACAACTGTTGGAGGCCGAGCACGGCATTGACTTAGGCGCACTCAAGCCTTCGCTTTACTCACGGCTTGAAACAGTGGATGGCAAAATAAATTGCGCCCCCGAGGCGATTATCCGAGATGTAGCCCGCCTAAAGCTGCATCTCGCCAACAACCCAGCCCCGCTCACCATGATCGGTCGTCGCCATGTACGCAGTAATAATTCGTGGATGCACAATTCGCATCGGCTCGTGAAAGGCAAACCGCGCGACCAACTAATGATGCATCCCGCTGATCTCGCCGCACGCGGGCTTCATGATGGCCAGCTCGTGCAGGTGGCATCGCGCATCGGCCATGTTGAAATCGCTGTATTGTCCACAGACAGCCTGATGCCAGGTGTTGTCTCGCTCCCGCATGGTTTTGGCCACAGCCGCCCGGGCACGCGTCTGGGCATCGCGCATCAACACGCGGGAGTGAGCTACAACGACCTGAGTGACGGGCGCGATATCGATGTTATATCCGGCAATGCTGCGCTTAACGGTATTGCCGTCGAAGTAACGAGTGCGTCAACCTAAGCGGGCGTGTCACGTTTTAAGCTTAGCAACACAACTACATTCCTGAATCACTCACGGAGACCCCGTGAATAAATTTTTTGCCGCGCTGCTACTCGCTCTGCTACTTGCCGCCACGTCGGTCTATGCCGCTACCGATGGCAAAACAGCCCAAAACAACAAGATGAAAACCTGCAGCGCCGATTTCAAAGCAACCGGCAAGCCCAGTGGAGAACGAAAGGCATTCATGAAAGAGTGCCTCAAAAAAGACAGCACGCCCGCCAAAACAGCCGACGCAGCCGGCGACAAAAAATCCACCCAGCAAGAAAAAATGAAAACCTGCAACGCGGATGTCAAGAGCGGTAACAAAACAGGTGCCGATCGCAAAGCATTCATGAAAGAATGCCTGAGCAAATAAACTGATTTAGCTTGCCACGCCAGATCATTACGCTGGCAAACAAAAGGGCGCACCGAGCGCCCTTTTGTGTTGTTACCAAGACCAGCATTGGCGGGTGTTACCAGCCTCTTTTTGCCTGAAGATGCCCGCCAATAAACGAGTTTCAATTAAAAATAAAGAATCACTTAATTTTTTTGGCCGGCATTCCACGACCGCCTTGAAACAAAATGAGTTGCGTAATTTTACCGTCGCCGTCTTTCACAAATTGTAGCTGGGCATCAACCACACGCAGGAAAAATTTCGTATCTGATTCAGCGTAGATTTCCACCTTGCTTTGACCGGTAGCCTGACTCATGAATTTATCGCCCTCTCGCGTGATGGTCAATATGAAATTCGGCGCCAACTGGTATTCGCCCGCATAAGCATCAAAGGCTGCCGCCGCAAGCGGTATTGCCTGACGTTCTGCTGGCGGTTTGTCACTGATGCGCGGCACCGTTTCTTCAACACCATTCTGGAAAATCGTGAGGTGTGTAACTGCACCGTTGTCGTTTTTCAAGAACTTGAAACGTATAAATGAATTGACCAGGAAAAACTCAGTCTCCGACGAAGGCTGCAAAGCGGATTTGGGGCCACTCTTGCGTTGCGCGAATAGCTGACCATCAACGCGGCTGATCGTGCGTGTATTTTTATCCTCCGCTTTGTAGAGGCCCACAAATTGATCCAGTGTCTTGGTATCGAGCGTGATGACCTTGAACTCCGGATAGGGTTTGCCGATGACAATCGCGGCAATTTTCTCCGCTAAAAAATCAGGTCTCGCAGCGGGTGCGTCCTGGTTCATCAGCATAGCAACATAAATTTTACCTTCGGGGATGCGAATCACATGGGTGACAAAGCCCGGAATACCGCCGCCATGCTCAATACTGTCGCGCCCCTGAATTTTGCGGACGAACCAGCCGTATGCGTAGCCGGTGGATTTACCGTCGCTTAGTTTGTAAGGCGTAAAAGTCTGCTTCCAAGTCGCGGGCTTGAGCAGCTTGCCCGCGCTGATGGCGGCATCCCACAAGGCCAAATCATCCACATTCGACACTAACGCACCAGCCGCATAAGGCCACCCCATGCTAATGGCCTCAGCTTTGACATAGCCATCCTTGCTGGGTGAGTAACCTTCTACACGCTTGGTCTTATTGCGCTCGTAACCTTCATAGGCGGTATGCCGCATCCCCAGTGGCTCAAAAATACTCTTGGCTAAAAACTCCGCGTATGTTTGGCTGGAAATTTTTTCAATAATCGCGCCTAACAAAAAATAACCCGAGTTGCTGTATTCAAAACGTGTGCCTGACTCAAACTGCAGCGGTACATCCTTGAAAAAATCGATCATTTTCGCTATCGAAGTATCGTCTTTCATTACCTTTTGAAATCCAGGCAGCGATGTGTAGCCGACGATGCCTGAAGTATGGGTGAGCAAATGTTCTACGGTGATGATTTTGCCGTGGGTGGGGTAATCAGGCAGATATTTGCGAATGTCATCACTCACAGCGAGCTTGCCCTGATCGGCCAGCATCATGATCGCCACAGCGGTAAATTGTTTGGTAACCGAACCCAGGCGGAATGTCATTTCCGGTGTCAGCGCCGTTTTCTCTTCTAGATTCGCCATGCCATAGGCTTTGCGGAATATCATCTTGCCATCGCGGGTGACGATAATCGTTGCGCCGGGTTCGTTAGCTTTGAATTGAGTAGCAACGGCTGCATCAATTGACGACGCCACATCCGATTGTGCATGGACAGATTGCAGGCTTACAGCGGAAAATAATGTCAGGATAAAAAATGAAGTTAGTGCGTAATTGAGTGAGTAAGTAATTGCGTGGCGCGTGATTCGAACAAATGAAAACATTAGATACTCCGCTGAAAATGAGCCCACATCATAGCCGTATCCAGCCAGGAGTGAACTACATTCCGTGGCGCATCTTCTGCATTTCATCGCCGAGTTTGTGATACGGTTATGCATATTAAAAATAAACGACTCGTCAGGGAGACGTACCAATGGTTTTTAATTCACTCACGTTTGTGGTGTTCTTTGCGCTTGTGCTCGTGCTGCATTCCATGCCATTCGGCTGGACCACAAAAAAAGTCAATCTGCTGGTCGCCAGCTATCTTTTCTACGCGGCGTGGAATCCACCGTTCATCATTTTGTTGTGGGTATCAACCGTAGTCGATTGGTATGCCGCGCAAAAGTTGGTGAAGGCCGAGCGCCAGAGTGCGCGACGTGCGTGGATGCTGCTCTCGGTTGTTGCCAATCTGGGGATGCTCAGCTACTTCAAATACGGCACCTTCCTGCTGGCTAATTTTTCAGCCTTCATGGGTACCATGGGTGTTACCTATACGCCGCCTACATTCGACATCGTGCTGCCAGTAGGTATCTCGTTCTACACCTTTGCCACCATGTCTTACACGCTCGATATTTATCTGCGGCGCGCAGAGCCCGCACGTAATTTTCTTGATTACGCATTGTTTGTCACCTTCTTCCCGCATCTGGTGGCCGGGCCGATCATGCGACCGACTGAGCTGGTGCCGCAGTTCGAGCAACCGCGTCGTGCAACGCCGGATATGATGCGCTTCGGCCTTGCGCTAATGACGCTCGGCATGTTCCAGAAAGTAGTGCTGGCCGATAGTTTCCTTGCTGGCGCTGCCGAAAAAATCTTTGACGGGAAGCAAATTCCCGGTGCACTCGACTCCTGGATCGCGACGCTGGCTTTCAGCGGCCAGATCTTTTGCGACTTTGCCGGTTACTCCACCACGGCAATCGGCGCGGCGATGTGCCTCGGTTTTGCGATGCCGGATAATTTTCGTTTTCCCTATGGCGCGGTGGGCTTTTCTGATTTCTGGCGACGATGGCATATCACCTTGTCATCATGGCTGCGCGACTATCTGTATATCCCGCTGGGCGGCAACCGCCATGGCGAAGCACGAACCTATCTGGCGCTGATGGTCACGATGCTGCTGGGTGGACTCTGGCACGGCGCAAGCTGGACGTTTGTGGTCTGGGGCGGCTTGCATGGGGTGTATTTATCAGTAGAACGCTTGCTTCGTGCGCGTTTTGCAGGCTACCAACCGGGGCCGCTGATGCTGGTCTTGTTTGGCATGATTACTTACGCTTTGATCAATATAACCTGGGTATTTTTCCGCGCGCACAGTTTCGGCAAGGCGTGGCAAATGTTGGGCGGCATGTTCGGTGCCAATGGCGATGCCAAGCCGATCCTGCCGACCGTACATCTGGTGATGGTTGCATTGATTACCAGCGGCCTTGTTTGTGCGCATTGGCTGATGCGCAATCGCACCCTTGAGTCCGTGGTGGCGCGAACACCCGCGCTACTGCTATCGGCAATCTGGGCACTGATGGCCTTCGCCATCGTCATCGCACAAGGAGAGGGCAATGCCTTCATCTATTTCCAATTCTGAAGCCGCCATTCCCTCCATTTCCGCAATGGAAAATTTTGAACGCCCTGGTTTCGTGCGCCTTACGGCATCTGACCGCCCGGGAATTGCTCAGCCGGTACCTGAGCGCGATATTCCGCCGCGACCATGGGGACAGATAATTCTCGTTGCATTAGCATTCCTGATTGCGCTGACTGCCGGATGGGAAATGTACTGGCGGAACTATGGTGCCACGCCAGCCTATGCCAACAGCAATGGCTCATGGGCTGCACAGCGGCGACGCATTGATACCGGCGAGGGCACCAGCACCGTGCTGATCGGTTCCTCACGCGTGCTGTTCGATATTCAATTGCCCGTTTGGGAAGCCGCAACCGGTAAACGCCCGATCCAACTGGCACTCGAAGGCACTTCAGCCGTCTTCACACTTGAAGACCTTGCCGATGATCCCAATTTCAAGGGGCGCTTGCTGATTGGTGTTACGCCCAGCTTATTTTTCTCGGGCTTTGGCTATCGTGCCGATGCGCTGCCCTACTTCCACAAAGAGAGTTTGACGCAACGCAGCGGACATTGGCTCTCGCAGCATTTGCTGGAACCCTATTTTGTATTCTACGAACCCGATTTTGCGTTAGCTACAGTAGTTAAACGTCAGGCATGGCCAGCACGCAACGGCGTATCCCAACGCACCAGTGTTCGCAAGCTGGCCTTATCAGATGCCGACCGTAATACCCATTTGTGGCAGAAAGTTGAAACAGACCCCGCCTATCAGGCCATGGCACGCAGCATCTGGGCAGAGAATTTCAAAGGCCCGCCGCCGCCCAATATGGACACCCCAGAGAAAATGCAGAAGCTCATTGATAAACAAATCGAGCGGGCCACTGCCGCTATTTTGAAGTTACGGGCGCGCGGCGTCCGCTTAATGTTTGTACGCCTCCCGAGCAATGGAGATTTTTATGCCTTCGAGCAAATGGCATTTCCCAGAGCGCAAACTTGGGATGTGCTGTTGCAGCGCACCGGCGCTACCGGCATTCACTTCGAGGACCATGCTGAACTACAAGGCTATGATCTACCGGAGTGGTCGCATTTATCCGCAAGCGAAGCCAACCGATTCACCGCGGCGCTGGCGCCACTGGTCGAAAAGGAATTTGCCCGCTTGGAAAAAATGGTCGCGCGCCCTTAATTTTCAAGCCAACTGGAACGGGTACACCGAACCCAATTTCAAGATCACGCTCAGTTCATCGAGCGCCGTTCGACATTCAGTCAACAACTGCGGATCCGCCAGATCAGCCTCTGCCAATCGATCACGGTAGTGACGCTCAACCCAGCTATTGAGTTGCCCGTAAAGCCCATCACTCATCAGCACAGTGGGATTCACGGCAGCGGCTTCATGCGCATTGAGTTCAACGCGCAAGCGCAGGCAAGCCGGCCCGCCACCGTTGCGCATGCTTTCGCGAAGATCGAATATCAATAGCTCCTGAATTGGCGTTTTCAACGTCAGCAATTTTTGCAGGTATGCCCAAACCTTGGCGTTGGTGCGACATTCCTCGGGCACCACCAGAGCCATCATGCCATCTGCACGAGTCAATAACTGGCTATTGAAAAGGTACGATGAAACGGCATCGGCGACGCTGACATCTGCCGTGCTAACTTCGACAATCACGAACGGTTTGATGCTGGTTGCAGCGAATTTTTCGCCCAGCTCTTTGTAAACTTTCGTGGGATTCAAAAATGCCTGCTCATGACAAAACAACAAATTGCCATTGCCAACCGCGATCACATCGTTATGAAATACACCGGCGTCGATCACCTCGGGATTTTGTTGCGCAAACACAGTGCCAGCCTCGCTTAGCCCATGCAGGCGGGCAACAGCGCGTGAAGCTTCCAGCGTCTGCCGCGCGGGGAAATGTTTGGGTGCAGGGGCTTGTAGGTCAAAACCCGACGCGCCAAACACAAAAAATTCGACGCCCGCTTCGCCATAACTGCCGCAAAAACGGGTGTGATTGGCCGCACCTTCATCACCCATTTGCGGACAACTTGGCAATGCCGCGTGATGGGCAAAGTGTCCGTCATTGGCAAACATTGCACGCAGAATCCTGCTGGTCGCGGGATGCTCGATCGAACGGTGAAACTTGTTATTGAGATTCGCCGCCGTAAAATGAACCCGACCATCTTGCGTATCGGCACCCGGACTCACCGTTGCTGCGTTGGCTGCCCACATGGTCGACGCGGAGCTTGCACCACTTAACAACAGCGGCGCCTGTTTAGCCGCGGCGCGAATAATATCAGCATCACTTCCCGTAAAACCAAGCGAGCGTAGTATCTCCATGTCAGGTCGCTCATGCGGCGCGAGCACCCCCTGTTTGAAGCCGCGATCATGCAGCGCCTTCATTTTGGCCAGGCCTTGTAATGCCGCCACTTTCGGGTTGGCCACCGCGCCCTGATTATTTTTTGAAGCAATGTTGCCAAACGATAGACCGCTGTAATTATGCGTGGGGCCTACCAGGCCATCAAAGTTGAATTCAAACACGCTAATGGTTGTGCTCATAGCACCAGCCCCGGGCTTAATTTTTCGGGCAACACGATAGTTTCGCTTTCAAGTGAAGCTTGCGGATACGAACAGTAATCAGCCGCATAGTAAGCGCTGGCGCGGTGATTGCCGCTGGCACCAACGCCGCCAAATGGCGCCGCGCTGGAGGCACCCGTCAATGGCCGGTTCCAATTCACAATACCCGCGCGAATACTGCGCTCAAATATTTCGTATTGCGTTTTATCGTCAGACAACAAGCCCGCTGCCAAACCGTAACGGGTCTTGTTGGCGATAGCGATGGCGTCACCAAAATTTTGATAACGGATCACTTGCAACAAGGGGCCAAAGTGCTCCTCATCGGGGATATCAATATTGGTAGCGTCAATAATCGCGGCTGACAACAGGGCTGTGCCCGCCTTTAGCGATTTCATTTCCAACAATAATTTTGCACCGCGTCTAACAAAATCTGCTTGGGCCATGAGCAAGGATTGCGCCGCTTTCAATGACACCACGGCACCCATAAACGGCGCAGGCTCTGCGTCATATGCGCCAACGGTCAGGCGCGATGCCACCTCAACTAAACGTGACAGTAATTTGTCGCCCGCGGCGCCCTGCGGCACCAACAAGCGGCGTGCGCAGGTGCACCGCTGCCCAGCAGAAATGAACGCAGACTGAATAATGTGATGAACGGCTGCATCAACATTTTTTACATCGCCCACAATCAGCGCGTTGTTGCCGCCCATTTCCAGCGCCAGAATCTTATTGGGCAGCCCCGCGAACTGCCGATGCAGGGCATGGCCAGTAAGCGAGCTGCCGGTAAAAAACAGACCGTCAATTTCCGCGTTGTTTGCGAGCGCCACTCCGGTATCACGCGCACCTTGCACTAGGCTCAGTACGCCAGCGGGCAGCCCAGCCTGCTCCCATATCTCGACGGTCTCTTGCGCACTGGCCGGCGCCAGCTCACTGGGCTTGAAACACACTGTGTTGCCCGCCAGCAGCGCAGGAACAATATGTCCGTTTGGCAAATGGCCGGGGAAATTATAGGGACCAAACACGGCCACCACGCCATGCGGGCGATGGCGCAATGTTGCCGTTCCGTCCGGTTGCGGGGAGGTTTTGGTGCCGGTACGCTCGTGATAACTCTTAATCGAAATATCAATCTTGCCAATCATGGTGGCAACTTCGGTCAGCGCTTCCCAGATGGGCTTGCCGGTCTCGCGGCCAATGGTTTGCGCGAGGTGATTTTTATGTTCCGCCAACAGTAGTGCGAATTTTTTAATGATCGATTCACGCTGTTCAATTGTTTGCCCGGACCATATGGCAAACGCGGCGCGTGCCCCAACTACGGCTTTGGCAATATCCTCGACAGTCGCAGCGCAACCTTGCCACACCAATACGTTGTCAGCGGGATTGACTGACGAAAATGCAGCCCCACCGCCCGCTTGCCATTGGCCATTAATAAAATTTGTTTTCATTTTTGATTTTTATTTGCAATGAATGGCTGGAAAGCCAATAGGGTCGAGGACTTTGAGCATTTTTACCTGCAAGAAATAACATAAATTTGTGCGGCAACTATGTAGAAATACGATCCTTCGGCGATAACGTTACCGCACGTATGGCATCACCCGCTTTCACACCGAGTGCTTGCGCTTCATCGGCGGAAAGTGCGAATGCTTCGCCCACAGGTTTGCTTCGCACCAGCATCACACGAAAATCTGTAAAGGAGGTGTTGCCGACGAGATAGTTTGTAGGTGGCTGCTCCACAACATTTTCGGAGGCTATAACCACTTTAAACAGACGACTCTTCGCCACCGCATCAATGTCCTCCACATCGCATTCCACCGCCGGGCCCGCATCAAAAATATCAACATGTCCTTCAAAGCGGAAACCTTCACTTTCAAGCATGGACAACGCGGGCTTGGTCAACTCATGGGTTTGACCAATCACGGCCTGTGCCCGAGGCGTCAGGAACGAGCTATAGAGTGGGTGCTTGGGCATCAGCTCAGCCACAAATGATTTTTTGCCAATACCCGTCAGGTAATCCGCGTCTTTAAATTCCATGGAGAAAAAATGGCGGCCTAGGCTTTCCCAAAAAGGCGATTTTCCCTCAGCGTCTGATACGCCGCGTAATTCAGCAATAATTTTTTTGGAGAAGCGTTCGCGAAATTGCGCAAGAAACAAAAAACGACACTTCGACAGCAGCGTGCCATTTTTACCAACACGATAATCAGCATCCAGAAACAGCGAGCACAATTCGCTTTGCCCGGTATGGTCATTTGACAAAAACAGCGTGGGCGTTTGGGTAAAAATACCTAAATCTTGAGAGGCATGCACCACCTGCCCAACACGGTATGAGTACCAAGGTTGGCGCAAACCTACCGCCGCCGCAATCGCGCAAATTCCCACGATTTTATGAGCGGCCGCATCCTCCAGCACAAATACAAAAATCTGGTCAGCGCGCTCTGCATTACCCGCAAAAGACGCTATTGATGCATTGATTCTTTTTTTCAGCAATTCCTCATTGGCAGGCAAAGTTGTGAGGCCAACACCGGCTTTGCTGGCGAGTTGGTACAGAGCACCAAGATCGGTCGCGGCGATTGGACGAATGATCATCATGACAATGTTCCTGCTGCAGATTTATGACCGGCTATACCCAGTGGTGCAGCGCGCACCATATCGCCCTTGCTCAACTTTAGACCAGCCGCCGCTTCCGGGGAAATTAGTAGTTCATTGCCTTCGACAAAGGCGTGCGCAATCGTGGCGCGAAAACCATCCGCTGTAATGTTGGCAACCAGATAAGGGACAGCCGATGCCACTTTTTCAGTACTTGGCTTTACGTGCAAGCGACGGTTGCTTTGGATGGTACGCAAGGTCTGTAGACGCGCTTCGACGGTCGGTCCGCCATCAAATATATCGATATAAGTGTCCGCCTCAAAACCCTCATCCAGCAAAATTGAAAACGGCAATTCAGCCACAGGATGCAGCTGACCAATCGCCAATTGCGCATCGGCAGGTAACAGCGGCACGTAGATGGGGTATTGCGGCATCAGCTCGGCAATAAAAGTTTTACTGCGGCCGCCAGAAAGTTGCTCGGCCTGCGGATATTCCATATTAAAAAAGCGCTTGCCCACTGCGTTCCAGAAAGATGAATGCCCTTGTTCGTCGCACAGCCCAGGGTTTTCGGCCGCCAATTTATCGGCAAAGCGTTGCGGAAATTCCGCCATAAAAAGCAATCGCGCACGCGATAACAATTGTGGCCAATCGGTGTGCTGATAGGCGGGGTCGATATAAAACGAAGTGAGCAGCGAGAGTCCGGTTAAATCGTGACACAGATGCAGCGCGTGAATTTTATTGCTGACTTTTAATTCCTGCGAGGCATGAACAATAATTTCATTCCGATAGCTGTAAAAGCGATCATGGAAACCGGCCGAGGCAACGATTCCGCTGGTTCCTACAATTTCACCGGTGGCGGCATTTTCCAGAACGAAGAAATAAATCTCCTCACCGTTGATATCCACTTCGGCAGCAAACGAGTGCATGGAGGAGCGAATTTTATCGTACAGCTTTTCGCGATCTGGCGGCAAGGAAGTAATACCAACCGCGCTCACTGCAGCGATACGCTCAATCGCTGGCAGATCGGATATCTCACACGGGCGGAGTATTAACATTTTCGAATTGGGGTCAACAGTATTCACGCCGCAACCGAGGTTTCGGTAGCTAACAGCTCGGCGATGGCCGCATCAAAGCGTTTCATTCCCTGCTCAACATCTTCCTGGGTAATCAATAGTGATGGTGCCAAGCGAATCACGTTGGGGCCCGCAATCAGCAACATTAAGCCCTGATTCTCGGCTGCTTTCACAAAATCTTTTCCGCGTCCGGCCCATTTTTCATTTAGCTCAGCACCAATTAACAAGCCCTGCCCGCGGATTTCCTTAAAGAGTTTGTACTTGCGATTGAGCTCATTGAGCGAGGCAAAAAATTGATCGTGACGTTCAGCCACGTTTTTGAGCGTCTCCGGGGCGCTGACAATATCCAGCACCGCCAGACCGACTGCGCAGGCAAGCGGGTTGCCGCCATAAGTGGTGCCGTGCGAGCCAACTCCAAAATGCGCCGCAATTTTTTCGGTCGTCAACATGGCCCCGATCGGGAAGCCGCCACCCAGTCCTTTGGCAGAGGTCAAAATATCCGGCACCGCGCAACAATTCATATAGGCATACAGCGAGCCGGTGCGTCCGGCACCACTTTGCACCTCATCAAAAATCATCAGCGCATGGTGTTGGTCACATAATTCACGGACGGCGTGCAGGTAATCTTTGGTTGCTGCGGTGACACCACCCTCACCCTGAATGGGCTCAACAATGACCGCACAGGTTTTATCGCTGACAGCTGCGCGCAGGGCTTCAATATCGTTATACGGCACATGCTTGATGCCGTCAGGCAATGGCCCGAACCCCTGCGTGTATTTGGGTTGTCCACCCACACTGACCGTAAACAGCGTACGACCATGAAATGAATTGATGCATGAGACGATTTCAAATTTTTCTGTTTCACCGTGAGTCGCGCCTGGGCTGGGATAATTGTCTGAGGCCACTTTGCGCGCCAACTTCAACGCTGCCTCATTTGCCTCCGCACCAGAATTGCAAAAAAACACCCGCTCGGCAAAGGTTTTAGCCACCAGCGATTGCGCCAGCGCGAGAGCCGGCTCATTGGTTAATACATTGGCCACATGCCAGATTTTATTCGCCTGATCGGTTAGCGCCTTGACCACCTTGGGATGGGTATGACCGACCGCACTGACCGCAATACCACCGGCAAAATCAACGAGCTCGCGCCCACCCTGATCCCAGACTCGCGACCCGTGCCCTCGAACCGGAATAAAGGCGCCCGGTGCGTAGTTGGGCACCATGACTTGATCAAAGGTGGCACGAGAAATCGGCGCTGAAGTCTTGGTTGGCTTGGTAGCGGGATTGGAAGGTTTGCAGTCGGCGGTCATGATGGTGTCCTTGGGTGATGCTTAAATTAACGGATAAATTGTAAGTCGGATGAGGTTAAACGCATATCAGCAAAGCGACACTGGTTTATAACCGTGGCTTGGGTTTCACGCTTTCGGTTTCATTACTGGCATCGTTACAAGTCGCTGTCATTATATTGTTCGCAGCACTGAGCCGTTGCGTCCTTTGCTCACGCGGGGTAATCCTGAAGTGGTTGCGATAGGCGCTCGAAAAATGCGGCCCCGATGAAAAACCGCAGGATAAGCCTATCTGCAGAATGGATTGACTGGTTTGCTGCAAAAGATGTCGCGCGCGCGTCAACCGCAATTCAAGGTAATAGCGCGATGGCAGGCTATTCAGATATTGCTTGAACAGGCGCTCTAGCTGACGTCGCGAAACACCCACCAAGCGGGCAATTTCCTCGGTTGGCAGCGGCTCTTCAAAATTGGCCTCCATCAACGAAACCGCCTCAGTTAATTTTGGCTGGCCACCGCCAATACGCGCAGACAGCGGTACTCGCTGATGCTCCTTGGCAGTGCGTTGGCGCTCATGGCCAAAATGATCAATCAACTCCGCCACGACATCATCACCTGCTTCACCCGGAAGTCGTTGCGCAATCCAAGCCAGCATCATATCGAAACTGGCGTTACCACTGGCGCAGGTCAGGCGCTCGCGATCTATTTCAAACAGGTTTGTCGATACCACCGTTCCGGCAAAATCTTCGGCGAATAAACTGGCATAAGGCCAGTGAATGGTGGCACGGTAGGCAATCAACAAATTGGCGCGGGCCAGCAAATACGAGCCCGTACCAAAACCACCGATGATTTTTTTGGGCATCGCGAATGCCTGCAACGCCGCAATTAGTCGTTCGTGACCTTTCTGCGGCAACGGGGCGTCACTCAGCACAAACAACGCATCAAGATAGGCAAATGGATTGGCCTGCGGTTGGCCTGCTGCGCTCAGCAGACTGCCTTGCACAACCACTTCAGCACCGCTGCCGCTCGCAACTGGCGCGCCGTCAGCCGAAAATAACGATAGCTCAAACAATTTCTCGCTGGCAGCTTCGTTCGCACGCGCCAACACGTCCAGCGCACCGCTCAGCGATACCAGAGAAAATTGCGGTAGCAGGAAAAACCCAATGCCGATACTTTTTTGGGATTGCCGAACCGGAGCGACAGGTGAGCTGGGTTGCAGGGTCAAGGCAGCATGCGCTTTCAACCATTCAAAGCGCTTAGTATATGAAGGAACCCTATTTTAAGCTGCCAGACAGAAACTGTCGAAGTCTCTCACTTTGCGGGTTGAGCAGCACCGTGCGGGGATCGCCCGATTCCTCGATGACCCCTTTATGCAGGAAGATGACGCGATTGGAAACTTCGCGCGCAAAACCCATCTCATGTGTAACCACAACCATGGTGCGACCTTCCAGTGCCAAATCGCGCATCACTTTGAGTACTTCGCCAACCAGTTCAGGGTCCAGTGCCGAGGTCGGCTCATCAAACAGCATGACCTCAGGCTCCATCGCCAGCGCTCGGGCAATCGCCACACGCTGTTGCTCGCCACCCGATAAATGGGCGGGATACATATCCGCTCGGTGCGATACCCCCACTCGCTCCAGGTAGCGTTCCGCACGGGCAATAGCCTCTGCTCTGGAGAGCCCAAGCACATGGATGGGTGCTTCGATCACATTTTCCAGCGCCGTCATGTGCGCCCATAAATTGAAATGCTGAAATACCATGGCGAGTTTGGAGCGCATGCGTTGCAACTGCTTAGCGTCACGTGCTTTTAGGGAGCCGCCACGATCCGGAATCAGTTCAAGCGTCTCGCCATTCAGCTCAATGCGTCCCTGATCGGGCTGCTCAAGCAAATTAATGCAGCGCAGCATGGTGCTCTTGCCCGAACCGGATGAACCAATCACGCTGATCACGTCACCAGCCTTGGCTTCCAGCGAGACCCCCTTAAGCACCTCATTGCTGGCATAGCGTTTATGTAAATTTTCGACGAGCAGTTTAGTGGCGCTCATACTCATGCGCTCAACAGCTTGCCGGTGCGGAACGCTGTCGCGCCTGCAACTTTGGCAAGCCGCATGCCGGCCACCGCGAAGTGACGATTTTCTTGCGCGTATAAAACGCCATCTGTGCCTGATTTCATCTGGTGTACTTCCGAGCTAATCGGGTTAATAACTTCAACTATAACCTCACCATTTTTGATCCAGTCGCCGGGCTTTTTGAGATAGGCTACCACCCCGCTGACCGGCGTAATGATCGGCTCTGAGCCCGCCAGCGGCGTGGCTGGATATTTCAACGGCGGCAACGGTGGCGCAACCCCTTTGACCACGCCACGATGCTGCAGAAAATCAATGATGCGATCCGCATCGTCTTGCGCCTGAGCGTGGCTGACATCAGTCATCCCGCGCAACTCAACAGTGACCGACAAACACGCGATCGGCACTGGTTTATCCGGGAACTGTGCCGCGAGTTGCCACCAGGTTTGCGAACACGCTTCGTCAAACGGACTATCGCCAGATTCGGTGGCCAACAAGGTAGCGTACGAGCCAAGATAACGCGCCAGCGGCTCGCATTGCGACCACAGCGGTGTGCCGGTGTAGAGGTGTAGCACCGCGTTTGCGTCGCAATGTAAATCAAGTACCACATCGGCGTCGCAGGCCAATGCCATCAACACTTTACGCATGCTGCTAACTTCCGTCATTTCAGCTTCGACTTCCTTCGCCTGAGAGCTCGCCTGCAGCGCATCACGCATGGCTTGGCGAATGATGCGGACATTTTGCCCACCATCAGCGCCCAGTTTGTCCGCAACTCTTTCCGCAACTGGCCCGATCAGCGTCGGGTAATGACGATTAAAGTTTTCTCCGGTTGCCGCCTCGAATCGTCCCAAATGACTGCGCAACATCATCTGCGACAAGCCGACCGGATTGGCGACCGGCACCACAATAACCTCACCCACGAGATCACCGAGCGCCTCAAGTGCGGCCAGACGGTTACGCAAATGATGGGCGACCAGCATGCCGGGCAATTCATCGGCATGCAGCGAAGCCTGGATATAAATTTTTTCGCCCGAATCAGCCGCACCGTAATGAAAACTGACGATATTGCGCTCGGTGCCGAGCGAGGTGACAACGAGCGGGTGTTGTTTGGTTTGCATAGTAATTTTATTTATTGTGGTTTTGCGGCACGACTTTATTAATACGCTTTTACTGGCGCGGCCTGAGATGTGCAAGCCAATGATTTTCAGCCCAACGGAATCCGCCTACCAAAATAAAGGTAAGCGCTAGATAAAAAACACCTGCGGTCAAGAAGGCCTCAAAGGGCAAATAAAATCGTGAATTCATTTCACGGGCAGCACCGGTTATATCAACCAACGTGACCACACTAGCCAGAGAAGTGCCATGCAACATCATGATTGCTTCATTGCTGTAGGCAGGTAATGCCCGGCGCAGCGCAGAAGGCAGCAAAATACGGCGGAGGACAGTACCACGCGACATACCGAGGCTGCGTGCGGCTTCCAACTCGCCTGCATTGGTAGCCTTGATCGCGCCGGCAATAATTTCAGTGGTGTAGGCACAGGTATTAATGGCAAATGCCAGTGCCGCGCAAAACCAAGCCGATTTAAGCCATAGCCACAGCACGCCTTCGCGAATCCACTCAAACTGCGCCAATCCGTAGTAAATGAGAAACAGTTGCACCAACATTGGCGTGCCACAAATAACGTAAGTAAAGCACCACACCGGGCGGGATATCCATGATTTGGGCGAAGCGCGCATCACCCCTAACGGCAATGCCGCCAACAAACCTGCCACAAGAGAAACCAGCAGTAGTTTTAGGGTGGTGAGCGTTCCGCTAAAGTAAAGCGGGACGCTTTCGGAAATGGCTTCAAAATTCATGGGGAGTTTCTATGCAATTAGAATTTAAGCGCCTCATAGTTGCGCCATCCTGACGCCGATTGAGTAGCGTTTTTCCAGTGAGCGCAGCAGCAGAATTGACACTGTCGTGATGGCCAAATACAGGAGTGCGGCGGCTGAATAAAAAATAAACGGCTCGCGCGTGGCGCCGGCAGCCAAGCCTGCGCGAAACATCATATCGTCAAGCCCTATAACAGAAACAAGCGCGGTGGACTTCACCAAAACCAGCCAGTTATTGCGAAAACCCGGCAGCGCAAAACGCACCATTTGCGGCATGGTGATGCGATGAAACACTTGCCACTTTGACATGCCATACGCAATGCCGGCCTCGCGCTGCCCAGCCGGGATGGCCATCATCGCTCCGCGGAAAGTCTCGGTCAGATAGGCCCCAAATATAAACCCGATAGTAAGCACGCCCGCAATAAACGGATTGATATCAATGGCTCTGCCATAACCGAGCTTTGGCGCCAAATCATTGATAAGTGTCTGACCGCCATAAAAAATCAACAGCATCAAAACGAGGTCGGGTACGCCGCGAATCACCGTGGTGTATATCGTTGCCACGCGGGCAAGCCCGCGTGATTTCGATAGTTTTGCTGCCGCTCCCGCCAAACCAAACGCTAGCGCAATGCCCAGTGAAGCGACGGCCACTGTCAGCGTAATGACCATCCCGCTTAGAATAGTCGGAAGAAAACCTTGCAGCATGAGCAGACGTCCAGAAAGAAAAGTCGACGATAAAAATTGATGATTAATTAACCAATATTATTTTTTCTTGGCGGGAACGCTACCAGCATCGGTATACACATCAAAATCAAAATACTTGTCTTGGATTTTCTTGTAGGTCCCGTTGCCACGAATGGTCTTGATCGCCGCATTAAACTGGTCGCGCAGTTCGGTATCAGCCTTACGCACTGCAATACCAGCACCGACACCAAAAAATTTCGGATCATTAAACACCGGCCCTGAAAATGCATAACCCTTTCCGGCAGCAGTCTTCAAAAAACCCTGTGACGCGGCGATCAAATCCACCAGAGCGCCATCAAGACGGCCGGCGGTAAGGTCCAGGAAGACGTCATCCTGCTTGGTATAGCGGACAATTTCAGATTTTGGAAACATGGCAGTGGCGAAACGATCATGAATCGTGGTGCGCTGTACACCAATTCGTTTACCCTTAAGGCCGTCAACGGTTACTTCCAGCTTGCTATCGGCCTTGGTGACAAAGCGGGCTGGCGTCTGGTAGTACTTATCGCTGAAATCGACCGAGCGTTTGCGCTCTTCCGTGATCGACATGGAGGCAATCACAGCATCAATCTTCTTCGCAAGCAGGCCTGGGATCATGCTGTCGAAATCCTGCTGTACGAGGGTGCAATCGGCTTTCATTTCTTTGCAAATCGCGTTGGCAATATCAATATCGAATCCAATCAGTTTGCCATCTGTATTGATCTGGCTGAATGGGGGGTAGGCGCCTTCGACACCGATGCGAATTTTCTTGGTGTCAGTTTGCGCATAGGCCGTTTGGCATATGAGCGACAGTAGCAATATTTTGAGCAGATTTTTCATGGCATTTCCCGAAAAAAACAATTAGTTTACTTGGTTAGCCGCGAAGCGGCACGCGGAAGCTTCCTTTCGCGCGCTTTGTATAACGGCTGAGCCATCGAAATGGGGACGACGTCCAGATAAATATTTATGATGGTGTAGTCTTCGCCGCCCCATGCACCGGTGAAATAGCCCAAGCTATCGGCTCCCTTGCGTAATCTGAACTCAAAACCCAGAGCTGGCGATTTTCTGTTGCCTCCCTGCGCTGTCAAAGCTTCCGCATTGAAGGCCAGCCCAATCAAGGTTTGCTGCCTGCTATCAATCAAATGGGACATCGCGTTGACAATAACGGTATCACCCAATATATCTGGGTAAAACGCATCGGCCTTGAAGAAAGGCAAAAAATTATCAGCGTTAGGGTCAATTTTTTGACCCTTCAATTTTTGCACAGAAGGACTGATCACTTTGGTTTTCAGGTTGAAGCGGTCGCCGCGATCTAGGTAGGTTAATTTCGCATTTTTCAGATTAAATTCTATCAGCGACTTATCCACATTGGATGCCCCAAGGTCAGCCACCAGAGCGCCTTTTGAGCCAATTATCTCGATCTCGTCACCGTCAAAAATAACCGCCGAATTCTCGTCGACGCCAATACCCAATTTATAGCCCTTTTGCACCATCAGCGGCAGCATGCGACCGATTCGCCCACGTTTCAGAAAATGCTGATCTACAAAAATGTCAAACCCCACAAAGCCCAGGCCACGATCAATATCCTTGCCTTCGCGCAGCCCGTTAAGACCAGCCTTCAATATATCCAGCACTTCCGGCGGGTCACGAAACATAGTGGTACTCATGATGGCAGCACCGGCGCTTGATCCCGCCACCACACCGCCCTGATTGAACACCTCCCAGATAGCCTGAAGCATGGGGGTTGGTGTGCCTTCCGCTGTAAATAGTGCAGCCGTAATACGCTCCTGCGCGCCACCGGCGAAATAGATACCGCGGCTCGCCTTGACTTTGGCGATCAGCGCCGGATCACGAACAGCATCGCGCACATCGGGGGAATGGGGGGATTTCAATTTCGGCGCAACCGGAATGTGCTCCGCAATCGCGCCATATTTGGTGAGCGCCTCGATAATGCGCTCTGCCGATTTTTCCGGGTCGCCCGAGGCGGTCGCAAAGACGGCGAACCTGGCACCTTTTCCACCAGCCAGCTCAACCAAACGAGTCCAGACTTCCGCATTATCGTATTTCAGCGCGCCACCGATCGGCACCGCAATGCCATGGCGAGTTTGGGCGGCTGGTTGTGCTTGCACTGATGCCGACCATTGGGCACCTATAACAATTCCAATAATGATGGGGGCACAGAGCCGGATAAAGCCGCGTTTCATAAATCCAATAACCTCAGAAGGAACCTGGCAGCCCGGATATTGACACAGGTCGATGCCAATAAAACTGCCCCCGCAATGAAAACATAACAACCTGTCGCATTCTGATAAAGCCAATGTCTTAACAAGCGGCCACCCAACACGCGATGATTTCAAGCGCATGATTTAACAGTGATTTTTATAAATACAACAGCACGCTTTCAACTTTGCGACCACAAGTTGTGCTTTTGCGACTGATACGGCTTTACCCATATTTATTGTGCGGGTTCGCCTTTACACTCCATCCGTCATTAAACCGTCACGTGACTGTATTGAGTAAAACGCGACCCGCGTGACACCCATAACAAACTATCCGCAATCGCAACTTTCGAAATTTACCAATCGCTGTTTGAACATTCAGGGAGTCTATCGAGCATGAAACCAGCTAAGCGAAATCATTCTTTTACGCCGACTATGTCAGCATCCGCGCGTGCCGTGGCCATTGCACTGGCAACCGCGTCCAGTTTGCTGGTGACTGGCACATGGGCACAGTCGCCCTCACCTGCTGAGCCGGCCACGCCAGCCGCGCAGAAAGTTGAGAAAATCGAAGTCACCGGCTCATCCATTAAGCGCATTGAAGGCGAAGCCGCATTGCCTGTACAAGTCATTACACGCGATGATATTGAACGCGGCGGATCCACCACCGCAGCCGAAATCCTCACCAAAATTTCCGCCAGTGCAGCCGCTTTGACAGATGGCGCCAGCTTCAGCGATATCCCGGGCCAACGCGGCTTTAACGGTGCTAATCTGCGCGGCATTGGCGTTTCGTCAACACTAATTTTGCTTAACGGCCGCCGCATGGCCAACTTCGCTTCACCGGGCGGCAACAGCGGCGTTGATTTGAATGCCATCCCCTCCGCCGCCATTGAGCGCGTGGAAGTCCTTAAAGATGGCGCCTCTGCCATTTATGGTACCGATGCCATTGGCGGTGTGATCAATTTCATCACCCGTCGGGATTACACGGGCGTTGATTTATCGGCTTATGTGAGCGACACCCAGCACGGTGGCGCCGGTAAAAACATTTATACCGTATCAGCTGGATTCGGCGATCTCAATAAAGACCGTTTCAATATTTTTGGCGTGCTGGATTATCAGGACACCAAGACCCTGCGTTCAACTCAGCGCGACTGGATCGGCTCAGTATTCCAGCCCGATATCAATCTGGACGTCGGTAGCTCAAACACCTACCCGGCCAACTTCCGCCGCACGCGTGCTAGCGGTAGCGCCACCGGTTCGCGCTACAACCCGTCGGCGCCAAACTGCAATCCACCGGCAACGATCTATGCGCCAGACAGCTTTGTTGGCGCAAAAGCCTGTCTGTATAACTATATGCAGGATACTGAAATTTTCCCGGCCTCAAAGCGCACGTCTTTCCTCACGCGCGGCCAATTTGCGATTGACGCGAATAACACCGTATTTGCTGAATACCTGCACGGCGAAACAAAGACTGAATATCGCATCAGCCCACTCACCATCAGCAATTTAAATTATCCGGCTAACGGACGATACTACCCAACTGCCACCGCAGCGCTCGCGGGCACCACTGGCCCACTGCGTTTGAACTATCGTTTGGCAGAAGCGGGTGGCCGTACCAATGACGTGAACGCTACCGCTGACCGTTTCGTTGTTGGTCTGAAAGGTTTAGTAGGCGCCTGGGATTACGATACAGCCTTCAACTATGCCACCAATAAAGTAACAGACGCGTACGTGAATGGCTATGTTGCCACCACCCCGTTTAATGCCTTATTTTTGACGGGCAATCTCAACCCTTTTGGCCCTACCGATGCAGCAGGATTGGCGGCGCTTAACGCCACCAAGATTCACGATGATGCGCGCGACTCAAAAGGCACGACTACCAGCTTTGATCTCAAGGCATCGCGACCCATATTCAATATGGCGGGCGGAGATGCGTCATTGGCATTGGGTCTCGAAGCACGCAAAGAAAAACTTGACTTCAAACCATCAGCATTGCTCGCTGCTGGCGAAATCCGCGGTGATGGTACGGCTACTCCATTTTCTGGCAGCCGCAATGTTACTGCCGTATTTGGTGAGCTGAATTTGCCGATTACTAAGACATTTGAAGCGCAGCTGGCAGTTCGTTTTGATAAATATAACGACGTCGGCAGCACCACCAACCCCAAGGTGGGTCTGCGCTGGAACCCAAGCAAAGAAGTATTGCTGCGCGCTTCCTATGGCACCGGCTTCCGCGCGCCTTCATTGCCAGATTTGTATTCGCCAACCGTTGTGGGCCAAACCAACGGCATTTATAACGACCCACTCGGTTGTATCCGCGTTGGCAATATCAATAACACCAACAACCCCGATTATTGCGGCATTCAGCCCAATAAATTACGTGGCGGCACCGCCAATCTGAAGCCCGAGGAATCCAAGCAGTTCTCGATGGGTGCGGTGTTTGAGCCAATGAAAGAATTGTCTGTTTCGGTGGACTACTGGCGCATTGAAAAAACGGATGTTATTGCTGCCCCCGAAGGCATTTATTTCACAGATGCCGTGGCCTACGCGCCGTACATCACGCGTGCCGCTGCCGACCCCACGCTGCCCGGCATTCCGGGCTTCATTACCCAGATAGATTCACGCCTGCGCAATTTGGGCGGCCTGAAAACCACCGGTGTTGACCTGGGCTTTGATGTCCGCTTCCCGAAAACGGCATATGGCAAGTTCGGTATCAACTTCACCGGCACTTACGTCATTGACTATAAAACCCAGGCTGGTCCGGGAGCACCATTTGTTGACGGCGTCGGCAAATTTGCAAACGACCAGGTCGTACAACGCTGGCGCCATACCGCCGCATTCTTGTACGATGTTGGTCCATGGAGCGCAACGCTTTCGCAGACGTTCTATCTTGGTCACATCGATCAAAACCCGTTTGCAAATGGCCAACCACGCCGCGTCGGCAGCTATGAGCTGTTTGATCTGACCGCAAGCTACGCCCCTTTGAAATCGTTGAAGTTCCGTGTTGGCATCAAAAACCTACTAGACCGCAACCCACCTACTTCCAACCAGATTTACAGCTTCCTCGCCAGTTATGATCCGAATTACACCGATCCGCGCGGCCGCTCATTCTTCGGTAGCGTTTCCTACTCGTTCAAATAAATTGCTATAACCACATACCAACAAGAGCAAGGATTACAAATAATTGCCCCATAAAAAATCAGCGCCTCGCTGTTATCGCGTTCTCAACGAATCCCCGCAGGTTTGCAGCCTGCAGGGATTTTTTTTCGCTATTACCCCCCGGTTATTCCAGTACAACGCGCAAAGTTGCGTCTTTTCTGCCAGGGAGGTTGGCATTTCACGGCCAAATTGTTATAATCAAAGACTTGATGCGCCCATAGCTCAGATGGATAGAGTACTTGGCTACGAACCAAGGGGTCGTGGGTTCGAATCCTGCTGGGCGCACCACAAATTCAAGGGCTTATCGAAAGATAGGCCCTTTTTCATGGGTGCAAATATAGTTGAACTTGCGCCGCCCTGTTTGAAGAGGAAGTCGCTTGGCTTACTTTGTCGTCAGGGGATTTTCGCCCGCAGGACGTGCGACCGGTTCGGTCTGGAATACGCTTCCCCCAGTAAAAATCAGGAGTTGCACAAACAACTGGATTTGCATATTGGCATCGGGTGGCACCGAGGTGAACTCGATACCCATCAGAAAGCGCCCCTGTGATGGCTTCTGACCGACGACCTTGGCGTAAACATCTTCGACCTGGAAGTTGACCAGCGGCAGATCAAAATCAAGCTTGATTTCCGAATAAAGCGGCAGCACTTCATCCACCTCTATCAACACACCGTGGTAACCGATATCACGAATGATTCCAGCGTGGCGTTTGGGCAGGATAATGCCGTCTTCAATCAACATATAGTGAAAGGGCAATTTGACCTCGGCACGATGGCTGCGGCGAATTTCCTGACGCGGCACTTTTAGGCCAAGCGACGGGATGGCGAGCACTTCGCGCAGGCTGACCGGATCGGGCTTGCCCTTGACATGAACTTCCATGGGATCACTCGCCTCGACAAAATCTTTGCACCGCACATAGGTGCTCTGGCTGATCAATACTTGTCCACGCAGGCTAAACGCTTCAATACGTGATGCCAGATTAACCTCATCGCCGATCACTGTGTATTCAGAATAGCGCGCAGAGCCCAGCATGCCCGCAAGGACATTGCCGGTATTGATGCCGATGCCCATGAAAAGCTCAGGCATGCCTTGGTCCTTATGCGCCAGATTGAGATTGCTCATGGCGAGCTGCATCTCTACTGCACAGGTGAGCGCGCGCCTCACATCATCCTCGCGGCTCACAGGCGCGCCGAACAGCACCATGATCGAGTCGCCCATAAATTTATCAATGGTGCCCTGGTGCTTAAAAATGATTTCACTCATCTTGATAAGACAAGGATTCAGGAGCTGGATGACGACGCCGGCAGCATGGTTACCTGCAATCGCAGTAAAGCCGCGCAGGTCTGCCAACAGGATGGTGACGTCGCGATTGAGGAATTCCTGCCCCAGCGCCGAGGGATAAAAGCGGCCGTCCAGCTCTTTGAGAACACCCTCAATCTCCAATAGCGCCGCGGGCCCGAGTGGGCTGCCGGTCTCGCGGGCAACTATCTCCTGGATCCGCACCAGGATTTGAGTAGTGGGTGTGCGCTTCATGTAAAGATGGTACTCCGTCAGGAAACCCGCTTCAAGCAACGCCTGCCACCGCTGGAGGTCGATTCCCGTCGTTGAACTACCACGACTCTTTCAGCATTTGCCGATACTCGTCTGCTGTGGCGATGCGCGGGTTGGTCTTGTGACAATGATCGAGCATGGCGCCCTGGATAACCGCGTCGAACATATCTTCACGAACCCCAACGGCGCTCAAGCCAGCCGGTAAATTGAGGCGTTTGTTCATTAGCGTCACCGCCTCTGAGATATTTGTCGATGCCGAGAGGCCCATGGCCGCTAGTAGCCGCTCAATTTTGTGCTCCGCGATGACTGATGGAGCTGACGCATTGAAGCGCAATACGGCCGGCATCACGATGGCATTCAAGGTGCCGTGATGAAGGCTGGTGTTGCCATTGATTTTTAGCCCGCCTAGCGGATGAGATAACGAATGCACGGCGCCCAGCCCTTTCTGAAATGCCAGTGCGCCCTGAAACGATGCACTCATCATATTCAACCGCGCATCGATATCATGCCCCTGTGTGGTCGCACGCTCAATGCTGCGCCAGGCCCGTGCCAGCCCGTCGAGCGCGATGCCGTCCGCCGGCGGATTGAAGGCCGGCGCGAGAAAAGTCTCAATACAATGGGCAATCGCATCCATCCCGGTTGCGGCAGTCAAATAAGGCGGCAGCCCCAGCGTCAATAGGGGATCGCAAATCGCTGAACGCGGCAGTATATGCCAAGAGTGAAAACCCAGCTTTCGTCCGTCATCCAAAATCAGAATAGCGCCACGTGCCACCTCGCTTCCAGTGCCGGAAGTTGTAGGCACCGCGATCAACGGCGCAGCGGCAGCAGTAATCGAGTTGCTGCCGCCCTCGATGGTGGCATACGACTTAAATTCACCGGCGTGGGTGGCCATGATGGCAACGGCTTTGGCCAGATCAATCGAGGAGCCCCCGCCCACTGCGATCAAACCATCACAGCTCTCTGCGCGGTATATTTCCGCCGCTTTACGCGCCATGGCCTCAGTGGGATTAGAAGGCGTTTCATCAAACAGCGTCACGGGCATGCCGCCGAGTTTCTCAATGACCCGCTCAACAATTCCTGCGGCCACTACGCCCTTATCCGAGACAACTAGCGGACGGCGAATGTCGATGCGCTTACATTCCGACTCCAACTGCAACAGGGCATCGGCGCCAATATGAATGTGGGTAAGGTAGTAAATAAACGCCATTGCCCTGCTCCTTTTGTTTGAAACACAGTTTAAACAAGTTGTTCGGTGCATCACATCCTATCTCAGGCTTTTTGAGTTTCGGTAGGTAAATACTGACAGCGAGTTGCTCGCTACGCCGACTCTGCCCGACTGACAGTTTGTCTAAAATTCGTTCTCACCATGCCTATTTCACATTCTCTTAAATGCGAAAGAACAACATGAAGCCAAAAAATAAATCACTTCAAATCAAACAGTCGAGGCGTGAACGGCCGATTCCTGCCAGCGACGACATTGAATTGCCCCGTCTGGAGCCAATTTGCCCTGACCCGCAAGAAATCAAAGAGCCGCCGCCCCAAAAACCGCTTCAGGTCGGCGAAAGCAGCTATGAGGGAACGCGCGATTATGCAAAAGATATCACCCGCTATTTGAAAACTGCCGACGTCGAGGCGGATACCAAAGCTGCCGCGCCAAGCAGCAGTGCGGAGGCAGCAGAGTTGAAAAATGCTGAAGCTAAAGGTGCCTCACGCAGCCGCGCGCCCGGCACGTAGTCATTCTCCATGAAATATCTATACGCGTTCTTTGCCACGTCCGTTTTGTTGGTCGCGCTTGATGCTTTATGGCTCAAGTTTGTGATGGGCGCAATTTTCAAGAGCGAGCTGGGCGAGATAGCGCTGGAAAAGCCTAGAGTGGCCGCCGCCGCGATGCTCTACCTCCTTTATTCAGTCGGCTTGGTCGCATTCATCGTCGCGCAGAGCGGGACAGTACCGTGGCCGCGCACTCTGCTGATGGGCGCTCTGTTCGGTCTGGTGGCCTATGGCACCTATGATTTGACGAATATGGCAACGCTCCGGGCATGGTCTTGGAAGCTGGTGGCGATTGATATAGCGTGGGGATCATTTGTCACGATGTTGAGCGTGGCACCCGCTCGAGCAGTATTTCAACTCACAGAATGAACTATTTAACCCGAGCCAATATGCAAAATGCCCTGCTGATACCCAACCCTGTTCAATTCGATATTACTTGTGCGCTCACATACGAAGTGTGCGGACCCAGCGATTTTTTATTCAACATTGAGGTTGCGCAAACCCAGCAGCAGAAAGCACTATCAAGCCATTGTTCAGTTTCTAATGCGCAAAATCTTGAAAGCTTCAAAGCCCGGGATTTACCTAACCGGTTTATTCGGTTTTCAACCGCGAGCGGTTTGGTCAAGGTGAATTATGCGGCACGGGTTCTGCTCGAACACCACTGGGCAAACGCGAGCTGTTTACACGAGCACCCTATTGCCAATTTGCCGCAAGAAACATTAGCGTACTTGCTGCCAAGCAGATACTGCGAATCGGACAAGCTGTTTTATTTCGCCAATAACCTGTTCGGTTCATTGCCTAGGGGATACGGACGGATACAGGCGATCAGCGATTGGGTCCATGACAATATTCGCTTTATGCCGGGCACCTCCACGGCCACCACATCCGCCGTTGATACACTCAATATTAAAGCGGGTATTTGTCGGGATTTTGCGCATCTGACTATTGCATTATTGAGAGCGTTAAATATTCCGGCCAGATTTGTTGCTGGCTATGACTATGGCGCTGATCCCGAATTAGGCCCAACTGATTTTCATGCCTATGTGGAAGCCTTTGTGGGCCATCGGTGGTTCATTTTTGATTCCACAAAACTCTGCCCTAGAAATGGCCTCGTCAGAATTAGTACTGGATTTGACGCGGCAGATGTCGCTTTTGCAACCATTTTTGGTCCCACCCGGTTTGTAGAAATGAAACTCGATATACAGCCGTTTGATGAGACAGGCCGGTTAATAACCTTGGCGGACGACACTTCTTTAGCACTCTCGACTTCCTCAAACGAGGACGCTTATGATCGATTGGTTAATGCAGGCTCACACCATGCAGGCGCAGACAAGGCCTTTATGGCATCAAATAGAAATTATGCTGTGACGCCGCCAGCGACCGCGCAGCACCAAAATTTTGAATCTTCAGGATTTCGAAGCGGCATCAGAGTCACCAGCCTGTAGGTTTAGGCCTACAACCCTTCACAGTACCCGCCTACAACAGCCCCCATCGTTCTGAAACAAAATATTAGCCAATACTACAATGCTTTAGCATTGCCCGCATAACGATAAGGGGCTTGATTAAAGCCATGATTAAATCCATAGAAATTGATGGTGCATGCGTCGTGATAGCCATGCAACACAGGCCATGATTGTAGGCATCAACTGACAGCTAACGGCGGTGTGGCCCGACATCGGCAGCATCAGAAAAAAACTAATATTTTATTGTGCCTGCATGACGCGATTCAAATCACTTGTGCTAATTGGTGGCAAAAAATCAGGTCGGTGAAATAGTGTAGTGCAGACCGCGTCAAGTTGCATTTTACAAACTTACTCTTCAGGAGATTCAGCATGAACTGGGACAAAATCGAAGGTAACTGGAAACAGTTAAAAGGCAACGTGAAAGAACAGTGGGGCAAGCTAACCGATGACCATATTGACATCATCGCTGGCAAGCGCGACCAGCTTGCAGGCAAGATTCAAGAGGTCTACGGCATCACCAAGGATGAAGCTGAAAAGCAAATTGCCGCATTCGAGAAACGTCACGCCGAACATACCAACGTTTAAGCTCCAACATCCAGCATTACCATTCACCCTACCAATCACTTTTTATAAAACATCAAACCAGGAGTTCACCATGAAAAATAAACTTTTAGCCGCTATCGTTATGTCATTGTTTGCAACCGTTAGCGCCAGCGCGTTTGCCATGACCAAAGTTGAATACAAGTCCGGCAAAGACAAAATTGCCGCTGACTATAAATCTGCCAAGGCCGCTTGCGACAGCCTTACCGCCAATGCAAAAGATGTCTGTGTCGCTGAAGCAAAGGGCAATGGCAAAGTAGCCAAGGCTGATCTTGAAGCCCGCTACAGCGGTAAAGAAAAAGATCAGAACAAGTTGCAGATGGCCAAAGCAGATGCCGCCTACGGCGTTGCCAAAGAAAAATGTAATGCCCTGAGCGGTAACGACAAAGATGTTTGCAAAAAAGAAGCTAAAGCAGTTGAAGTTAAAGCCAAGGAAGATGTGAAACTGTACAAAAAAGTTAAAAGCGCGACTAAAGAATCAATCGAAGACCGCATGAACGCTGATTACAAAGTGGCCATCGAAAAATGTGATGCGCTGACAGGCGAAGCAAAATCTTCATGCGTAAGCAATGCTAAAGTTAATTTCAAAAAGAAATAACTGACTAAGTTAAACTGTTTAAAGTGTTGAGTGAGTGTAGTCATTGCGCAATCGGTCGACCTGCTATGCAATAGCATGTCGGTTGATTGCGTTCTTTTAATTGTTACCTGCAAATGCCCGGTAAATCTAATGGCAAATGCGCTTCAAAGACCTGACCACATGAGTGTCATGAAAACCAACGAAATTAAAATTTTAATTGTTGACGATCACGATGTAGTGCGTGTGGGGTTTTGCCAAATTTTGTCGGAGCATGCACGCTTTGAAGTGGTAGGTGAAGCGAATTCAGCAGCGCAGGCGTTCGAGCAGCTGCGCAAGAGCAAATTTGATATTGTATTGCTCGATTTATCGCTGCCTGATGGATCAGGCGTGGATGTTCTCCGAAAAATCAGGGAACGTTACCCGGACACAAAGGTGTTGATTTTGAGTGGCTTTGCAGAAGAGCAGTACGGTGTAAATATGCTGCGTGCCGGTGCCTCAGGGTTCCTCAGTAAAACCTGCACGGCAGAGCAGCTCACCAGCGCCATTGAGACCATCGCCATCGGCCGACGATATGTGAGCCCCAAACTGGCCGAGATCCTGGCAGAAGGTTTGAGCACACCGACAGATAAGCCGGTGCACGAGCAGCTTTCCGAACGGGAATTTCAGATTTTTTGCCGCTTGTCAGAGGGCAAAACAGTTTCTGAAATTGCCGAGAGCCTGTTTATCAGCGTCAAAACGGTTAGCACCTACCGCGCAAGACTGATGGAAAAAATGGGCCTGAAGACGAATTCAGAGCTGACGTACTATGCCTTAAAGAACGGACTCATTCAGTAATGTGTTTTACCTTGGGATTGAATTGTGATTTATTTAGCTACAGCGATGGAGCCCCTAGTTGAGGCATTGTGCATGAGTAACCTAAAAGTGGCGATTGTCGAAGACTCTGCAAGTATTCGTAAACGTCTGGTCGAGCTTGTAGAAAGTATCGGCGGGATTGACGTCGTCGGTGAAGCTGCCACCGAGAGTGCTGCCATTTTGCTTTGTAAAGAAACGAGTCCCGATGCGATTATTTTGGATATGCAATTGGAAGTCGGTACTGGCCTGGCGGTATTAAAGGCAATGCAATATGCCACGCTGCAACCAAAACCCATGATTATCGTGCTGACCAATTTCCCCTCGCCATCAGTTGAGCGGGCCGCTATGACGTTGGGTGCAGATTTTTTTCTGGATAAATCGCGTGAGTTTCACCGCGTCACACCATTGTTGCAATCTGCCGCCCTCGCCCACTAATAATTCACTTGCCGGTTTGCTTTGTCTTTTTTTTGACCGAGACGCCTAGATGTCAAGTACGTATCAAGCAAGCGCGATTCTTGCCCCCTTGCCCCTTGTAGGCAACTTCTTACCCAACCCCAATGGCGAATCTGACAACGTCCTTCTTGGCGGGCGGTACAATTGGGAGATTGTCGACTGAAGAATCGTACGTGTTGTACCTTACGTCAATAGCGTCAACAATGACAAATACATATTAGTTTCGCGCCCTTAAAACATATCCTGACGTGAACGCATAAATCATGACCCAGACTAAAGCCCTTTGTGAAACTGAAGACTCTGAAGTATCTGCAAAAAGTGAGCATGGGCAGTCTGCATTAACGGCCGAAGACGAAAAACTTATCGCATCGACGCCCACTGATTTGGCTATCAGTTCAGTAGCCCTATCGCCTGAGCCGCTGGTAGAGTCAGCCTCGAAAGCTGAAATCGATGACACATCGTCTGATGAAGATCCCGTTTCAGCATCTCGAAAATTTCAAAGTGTCGCCCTCGGCGTTTTAGCAGCAGTTGCCCTTATCTGGTTTCTAAAATACGCAGAAGATGTCATGGTCCCTATCCTGATGGGACTGATTATCAGCTACAGTCTGCGACCCTTCGTTGAATGGCTTCAGCAGACGCTGTATATTCCGCGTGCTTTAAGCGCAGCATTGCTGCTTACCCTTCTATTTGGCGGCGTGGGTGCCGGGCTATGGAATTTGCGAGCCGACATTACAGCGGTTGCTGCCGACCTACCCAAGGCGGCACGCATGCTAACCGAGTTTGTGGGAACAGCGCAGGTCGGTGGCCCAGGGCTGATGAGCGATATTCGCCGCGCGGCAAATGAACTTGATAAGGCGTCTGCCAAGTTGGGCATTGATCAGCCGGATGATCGCAAAGCTGCAAGAGGAGGCGCAGCACCTGTTGCAGCAACTACCGTGCGCGCTCCCTCTGTTACCGAAAAAATTCAGGCTTTTCTAGCTGAGCGAGTGGGCAAGGCGGTTGGCGTTGCAACGACTCTTGGCGTAGCCGGGCTGCTGGCATTTTTGCTGCTGTGTGCCGGCACTGAATATCGAAAAAAATTATTGCAGCTAGTTGGCCAGTCGCTCGCTCGCAAAAAAATCACTTTAACCATCCTGAATGAAATTAATGCGCAGGTTCAGTATTACCTAGCCGCAACAGCGGTGACCAACTTCATTCTGGCGCTGGCCACTTGGGCACTGCTTTCGTATTTTGGGATCGAGCGGGCGCTTTTGTGGGGCATCATCGCGGGACTGTTGCACCTGATTCCTTATATTGGCACGGGCCTTTTCCTAGGCATTTGTTTTTTGATCGGCCTGGTCTCACTAGAAAGTTTTTGGCCGGCGTTTTATTTAACCATTATCTGGCTACTGATTGAATTCATTGTTGGCTTTGGTTTGACCACTTATATTCAAAGCCGATCATCACGGATTAACAGTGCGGCTTTATTCATAGGCTTCTTGCTGTTCGGATGGCTATGGGGCGGCTGGGGGTTAATTGTTGCCGCGCCGGTATTGGCTGCTCTCAAAGCCGTGGCAGATCGCGTAGCCAGCCTGAAGGAAGTCAGTACCCTACTATCCTAGCAACCATATTGCGCAAGCTCGCTCGTGCCTTCTAAGGGCGCCATTCGTTGCGCTGCTTGCTGCTTATGCGAAAAAAGCTGATCAGGTCGAGAGCCTGCTCAGCTTTTTTGTTGGTAAAGCCTAAGTGGTGGTTTGCGGCGTCGCTAACGCACCACCTTCATTTTCCCAAGTATGAATCTCGTGTTTTTTTCGCTTGAATTGTCGTTGGCTGTTGCCTTTGTTGGCTTTTGCGACCAGCGCCAAAGCACAGGTAGTTGCCCCTGCCATCAAAAGTAACCAAATGAACTTACGCATAAGTATTCTCCCAATCAATGAAATATAGTTGCCGTGGTCGATGTGAATAGCTGACGGCGTACAGAGGAAAGTAATCAATTTTACGACCGCCCAGCATCAGGCTGAACTCACTTTTTAAATTTTACGGCAACCGTTTTAAGCCGATGTCATCGCGCACCAATATCCTTCGTAGTCATGTGCCGACGCGCAATGGTGAAATAGTGCAAGCACGCAACAACAATGACTCAGTTATTGGCACAAACACCAGCATTGGCGGTCTTCTCCAGTCAAAATGGCTCAATCAGCTCGCCAATACTGGCGTTTCTTTTTGTTCAATTAGGCTGCCGCGGAGAGCTGAGTCTCATGGATATCACGGGGAATCGTGACCGTAATTGTTGTGCCTTTGCCCGGTGTCGATGCCCAGATGGCTTCGCCACCTAATGATCGTGCTCGTTGCCGAATGCCCGATAACCCATGCGATAGTTTTGTAGGGTTGAAGGTTGCGGGCAAACCTTCTCCATCATCATGCAACATCAGATGAATATGTTCTTTGTCTATTCGCAGGCTGGACGTGAAGGTTTTGGCTTTAGCGTGCCGGAGCATATTGGTGGTTCCTTCTTGCACGATACGAAACAGCGCAATCGAAGCATCGGGTGAGATGGCGCCCAACTCTTCTGCCAGGTTAAGCGTGCACTTAACACCGCCTTTGTTGCAATTTTCACTGATATACCATTCGAGCGCAGCCGTTAAGCCAAGATTATCGAGCAAAGAGGGACGGAGGTTTTCGATGACGCGACGCTTGATTATGACTGCTTCATCAATTAATTTTGAAAGCTGATCTATCCGCGCCACTCCTTCTGGTATATGCCCGGCACGAGCGCGCAGCCACTCCAAATCCATTTTTGCCGAGGTCAGGATACCGCCCAGCTCATCATGCAGATCGCGGGCCAGTGCAGCACGCTCTTTCTCACTGGAGCTTTGCAGGTGCGTGGAAAGTTCGTTGAGCTCCAGGGTCCGGTCGGTCACGAGCTTGGACAGGCGTTCATTTTCCGATTCCCGCAGGTCGACAAGCACCTGTCTGCGTTGTAAATCTTGCATGAAATAATAGACAACGAACGCAAGCAAAATGAGATTTAACGCCGCTATGGCCAACATTCCTATTCGGGACACGAGAATTTCACGCGTTTGCTTATTGCGTGACCTTTCAATCTCAACACCAATCATGTCCGTGATTTCAATTACATTTCTTCGCGCTTCGTCCATCAACTCTTGCCCTCTATTCTGCTCAATGAGTTTGATAGCTTCTTCGCGTTTACCTTGACCAGCCAAGGCAACAGTCGTTTCAATTTCAACAAACTTGTTGAAGATCACCATGACCAGACGGTCAACCTGCGATTGCGCTTCGGGGCGGTTAATAAATGCCTGCGCCAATTGTTGCTGCAGGCGCGGCAATTCAGATTTCGCGATGGCGAGCGGTTCTAGATAGGTAGCGTTATTGGTCAGCAGATAACCCCGCTGGCCTGTTTCCGCATTCACCAACATGGTCTGCAGCCGCTCAATCATGTCGAGCTTGTCTCTTGCCTGCTGGACGACCCTCACGCTTTCCACCACATTGCGATGATTGCTTTCGGACACCACCACAAATGTAATGGTCAATACCAAGGCGGCTGTTACGAGAATCAATAGCGAGTTGGGTATTGGCTTAAGAACTACCATCAGCATGTGAAATTTTGATTTGAAGAATTCGCTATTTTTACTCATGACGTCTAATCCTAGGACTGACTTTAGCTACTGACAATACATCAATGACACAATTTTTTCTTCAAAATATCTGTGCCCTCACGCTTCAACAGTACGTTGCAAACAGCGTTAGCTAAGCCGCTTTTGATTCCCAGTCGTAACGACATTAACATTAGTTACTAACAAAAAATCAACCGAGATCACGCTCGGGAGCAACGCTGCGGGCAATTCGCATCACACCTTAAGCTGGCACGCTTGCCTCATCAAGGTCGCGGGGAATAGACACGGTAATAGTGGTGCCTTTCCCTGCGCCTGAGCTCCAAGTAACATCGCCGCCTAGTGAGCGAGCGCGCTGGCGCATCCCTGATAGTCCGTGTGAAAGCTTGGAAGGATTGAATGTGCTCGGCAGTCCGGTACCGTCATCTTCCAGCACCAAATGAATATTTTTTTCATCAACATGCAAACTGGCTGTAAAGTTTTTTGCGTTGGCATGGCGCAGTACATTGGTGACGCTTTCCTGCACAATGCGGAACACGGCAATGGACGCATCAGGCGAAATGAATCCCAACTCTTCCGCCAGATTGAGATTACATTTTAATCCGCCCTTGGCACAATTTTCCGTAATGTACCATTCAAGTGCGGGTGCCAGACCCAAATTATCCAGCAGTGAAGGCCGCAGGTTTTCGACGACTCGACGTTTAATTGTTACAGCCTCATCAATCAGGTTTGATAGTTGCTCGAAACGATTCACACCCTCAGGGGTAGATTCAGCGCGCACGCGGAGCCACTCTAAATCCATTTTGGCCGAAGTCAGAATGCCGCCAAGCTCATCGTGTAAATCACGGGCCAGCGCGGCACGATCCCGTTCGGTTGATCGCTGCAGATGGGTCGAAAGCTCATTCAGCTCACCCGTCCGTTCTTCAACGAGGCTGGCCAAGCGCTCATTTTCGGTAACGCGTGTAGCAACAAGAATTTGCTGCCTTTGCAAATCTTGCATGAACAAATAAACCACCAGGCCCAGCAAGATCACGTTCAGCGCGGCAATTGCAATGATTCCCAATCGGGAGACCAGCATATTGCGTTCCCAATATGCCCGCATTTGCTCGCCTTCCAATCCCATTTCCTCGATCATTACCGCTACTTGTTTTCTGGCGATATCCGTCTGATCATTGCCCTTGTTTTGCGCGAAAAACTGCATCGCCTCGTCGCGCTTGCCCTGCTCGGCCATGGTAATGGATATTTCAAGACCTACAAATTTGTCGATCACCACTTTAGACAGCACATTTAACTGTGCCTGACGATCGCTGCGGTCGGCAAACGCCGCCTCCAAGTCAGATTGCACTTTGGGTAAATCTTCTTTTGCCCGCAAAAATGGCTCGAGATAAATTTTATTACCCGTCAACAGGTAACCTCGTTGGGCAGTTTCGGCATTGAGAACCAGCGTTTGCAGTTGATATATCAAACTCAGGTGATCCCTGCCGTCGCGGGTTGCCGCCACACTTTTGAGAATATTGCCGTAGTTTCTCTCAGAAACGAAAATGAAGGTTATGGTCAGCGCCAAGGCGGCAAAGGCTAGCCCAATCAATGATGCAGGCATTTTTTTACATAGCGTAATAAGCATCTCGAATCTGCCTGTTACGGATTCATTATGTTCAAACACGGCACTTACCCCAATAGAAGATTCAATTATGACGTTAACTTTTTGCTCACAAAGCAGACAGCCGCCCGCATTAAATACGGGCGGCTGTACTTTGACTGTACTTTGATTATCCGTCTAATCTACTTTTTATTGATAAGGCCCATAATCAGCGAAATCAAAAAGATCACAATAAATATATAGAAAAGTATTTTGGCGATTTCAATTGCTCCGCCGGCAATGCCGCCAAACCCGAAGACGGCGGCAATTATGGCAATAATAAAAAATGTGGCTGCCCATCTCAACATGGTCATTCTCCTATAGGTTTATTGGTCAGGCTTCGAGCAGATCGGTCAAATCATCTGCGTGTTCTTCTTCCATGGCCAAAATAGACTCAAGCATTCTCCGCGTAGTTGGATCCTTGTCGCCCAGAAACTGGGCGAAAGCGCGATAGCTTTCAATCGCAATCCGTTCAGCAACCAGATTTTCCCGAATCATTTCCTGTAGATCCGTCCCGGCGTGATATTCCGCATGGCTCCGGTCTGCCAAACCCACGGGGTCAAAGTTTGGTGTGCCACCGAGTTGCATGATTCTTTCTGCAATTTGGTCGGCATGTTGTAGCTCTTGAATAGCGTGCTCGGCAAATTCTGCCGCCACGAACCGCCCCTTAATGCCGCTGGCAATATAAAAATGGCGCTTGTAGCGCAAGGTACAAACTATCTCAGTTGCAAGTGCTTCGTTTAGCAAGCGAATGACTGTGCCCTTGTCCAAGCCATAATCCGGCGTAACCGCGCCATCGTCAACATTCTTGCGCGCCAGCTTGCGTAGTAGCGATTTATCGCTTAACAGCGGCGGAAGCACCAGCTTACTTTTCGCGTTTACTTTCCGCTTTGTTTTTTTCGAATCCACCATGTCAGGATTCAGCCTATCGCGCTTGGCAAGCGCGGCACGGAGCTTGGGTTTCTTTGCGCCCTTCTTAGAAGGTTGCTTGGGTACGCTCTTACTGGTGCGCCCCTTTTTTGATTCCGGCTTCATGGCTTCTCCTGACATTGATGACGATGGATTGATTAGCTACTTACTTGCCAGCTGCTGCTTTCAAGCGGATGTCATTCTTGACGGCAACAACGCCTTTTACGCCGCGCGCAATTTCGACTGCGCGGTTAATTTCGTTATAGTCATTGGCAAAACCGCTCAGCTGCACGGTGCCTTTGAATGTTTCAACATTAACGTCCAGAGCTTTGACTGCTTTGTCTTCTACAAATAACGCTTTGACTTTGGTGGTGATAACGGTGTCATCAACG
This sequence comes from Burkholderiales bacterium, assembly GCA_043773745.1. GTDB lineage: Bacteria > Pseudomonadota > Gammaproteobacteria > Burkholderiales > Usitatibacteraceae > UKL13-2. The sequence goes on from JAYVEV010000122.1 coordinate 97,519, forward strand.
CCCTCGCCAAAACTTTCGCGAGTTGCAGTGCTGGCACAACCTGCTGCGATGAGCGACGCTGCAACCATGAGGCCGACAAATATTTTCTTAATAGAAACCATGAGAATCTCCTTGATGTTTATAAAGTAGTGAGTAAATTGACTGCTGTTTATAGGTCAATTGACCGTATACGAAGGTTATCTTTTCAAGAACGACTTTCACGTAGGCTTGTTTCGATATTTCACCACTTAAGTGTCTTACCGAAATGTAGGCAAATGCTTACAAAAAGTCTTGCGGCCATTGGGAATTAAGATTCAACCATTACCGCATCCATGTAGTCGAGTACCGACAGCGAAGTCAGAGCACCACTGGCCCATGGTTTGGGCTTGTCTGACGCCACTTTGATAACCGTACGTTTAATATCAGTGAACATTCAGAGTTTTCGCTACGAAAGCATGGATGGCAGTAGCAAACTAGAGGAACAAAAAGTTGTCCACTTTAAGGTCTCCGCTCATTGGCGGCGTGAAGGAAACTCGATATGAAAGTTGCATTGATTTTGCTGAATCTTGCCTTGATAGGCGTGGTCGCCGCCTGTACTGATTCATCGCATGTGACGATGATGGCAGGCAGCAGTGCTGATGGCACGGCTGCGCCGTCGGTACCGTCAGCGAGCGAAATCTTTGTGGTGGAGCCCGTTCCAGTTGTGCCGAAAGCATCAAAAGGTGGCACAGAAGACATGCAAAAAACACTGAGTAAAGCGGTTGAGGAAACGCAGATGCCGTTGGTGGGGCACGGCAATAATCATTCAGCACCAGATTCAGGCCCGCCAGTAACACGGTCGAAAGGCCGCTGAATTTTAAAGAGGTGGTTATGAAAATGACCTGTTCGCGTAACCAATATCAGGGTATGAGAATATCCATTCTCACCTTGCTTATGGTATTAACTGCCTCGCATGCTTTTGCGCAGGACACTCGTTTGGAGCCAGGCGTCAAATCAGCATCGCTATCGGGCATTCCAAAAGTTATTATTCAACGTGCCGTCCTGCAAACCAGCAAGCCGCTGGATTTTTCATCTTTTAATACTCATGCTCAGCTTTCGAGCATGGAATCTGTTGATTTGACTGTTCGCCGCGATGCGAAAACCCCACCTAACGCCTGTGGACACGGCACCAGCTCACTTTGCTATGACTATAGAACTGGCTCGGCAATTTATAAGCCCATGGCTGGGTTGTTACCTGCCATTCCAGGTTTAACCCCGCGGAATCTGACGATCCGGCGTAATGCCATTGTTGCTTCATACACATTTAAATAACGGCGGGTGAAGGCACGAGAAATCTGCGCGTGCCAACATAAGTCTCGTTTTAACGACGAGAACTAATCACCGAGACAAGACGCCAGAAGGCGCTGGCTTTTGCCACCCAACCCACCAGCCGCGAGGGGCCGGCAAGAATCACAACAGCGACGCCGACACCAACCAACACTGGTCGTCTGACCGCAAATTGCAGCATGGTAGCGGGTGTCAAGTAGGCTTGCGCATAAGCTAATAGGTATTGTTGAATGGCGCCCAAAGATTGCAACAGCGGTGTATTCGCTGCGCCGCCAATGGGCAGATTTGCGCTACTTGCGGGTGCATGTAATTGCAGATCAGTCTTAATTCGATCTCGGCGGCTGTTAAGTGCCAAGACGATTTCTTCAGGATTGCGCTGTCCAGTCATAACAAACTCATCATCCAATCAGCATCTTTCCTGAGCTCTGCGGCGCTACGTGCAAACGGTGCGGCGGGTTTCTCTAGCGAAGTGGCTAACCAATAAAAAATACCACCTACACTCGCAACCACTATCGGCACGCCAAAAAGCATGTGTATCCGGTATAGCGTATCCCAGGCTGAGGCAATAATGGCCCCTAGGAAAAACACCAGGGCTATGGCTAGCAAAAGACTGGCGGCCAAAAGTAATACAGCTTTACGCTTGACGCGCTCTGCCTCAATGCGCGCCTCGGCCATAAACAGCTCAAGATGCAGCGCGCTCATGCTAGCAAGATCACCAACAAGTCCGCGAATGTAGGGCTTGTTGGTGGTCAGGGCACACCATGCCAATTGCGTAAAACTCATCTCAAACTCTTTCGTCTATATTTAATTAGCGGCGGGTTGCAAGGCAGCCAAGCGCAAAGCCAACGGCTGCGCCGATACCTGCGCCAATCGCCACTGATTGCCATGGGTTGTCATGTACATAGGTATCGGTTGTATCCGCTACCAGCTGCACTTGCTCGCGACCTTTTTGTTTCAACGCAGTAGCAGAGTCAGCAATTGCGCCCATATAGGAAGACAGGCGTTCTGCTGCTGCGGCCAATTCAGCTTTGCCCGACGCCTTGGCTGACTCCATCAGTTGATGTATATCCGACTTAACAGCATCCGTTAATTCACTGGCCGTGCCACGAATCTGGCTCGCGGCGGCATCGACATCGTGTTTGGCATTGCCCATTGCAGCGGATGCTTTTGCACGCAGTTGGTCAAGGGTAGGGGCTTGGGTATTGGCGTTCATCATGAGTTCCTTTGGGTTAGGTAAATATGCTGCAGTAAATAACAAATACTTAAAATCCCGCACATGCTCAGGATTTTCTTCAGGATTGCTTAATTCTTTTTAACGCTGAGATTATTTTCGACGCGGGTGACACCTTTTACAGCGGAGGCAATTCTGCCTGCACGCAGCCGGGCATCTTCTGTCGGGGTCAAGCCGTTCAACACCACCACACCTTGCTTTGCGTCCACATCAATCTTCAATACGCTCAACTCTGGATCCTTGAACAAATCGGCATTAATGGACGTTACGATGGCACCGTCGGCCATTGCAGTATTGACCTTGACGGCGGAAGCAGTCGTGCTCGCCGCTAGCGATGAAGCTGCGTTTGAAACGGCCTCGCCTGCTTTGCCCATTTCGGTGTTTACTTTTTCACCTGCCGCGGCAACCTTTTCATTGGTCTTGTCGATTGCTTTGTCAACTTTTTGACCCACCGTTTCGCCAGAGCTGGTGCGCTTGTCGCAAGCGGCAAGTGACAAAGTAGCCACCATAATCAAAATCATTAAATAAATAAGTTTATAGCTGTTCATGATCGCTCCTTTGATTTCTCTGAACCTATCGGGCTGCCTATAATGAGATGGTGTTAACTGCGCACCTCATGAGCCGGATTTCATTTTTACAAATGCTGGGTCAACAAGACCATGATTTCATAACTGCGCCCCCCGGGTTGTCAGTGTGCTTTATCAAAATCTGTAGGACCACGCTGACGAGGCGCATGCACGATAAAAAGGGCGCAACATCTGCGCCCCTTTTATTGCTCGATCCCATTATTTTATAAAGGGATACAGCGATTGCAATGTCTGATTACTGAACGCGGCGCTCAATCGTAATTTGCTCGACTTCAACGCGGCGGTTCGGCTCCAAACATTTAATGAGCGCTGGACGTTTTTTATCCGTGCAAACAACCACCGGATTGGATTCGCCCTTGCCTTGTGCTTTCATGCGATTGGAATCAATGCCCTTGCTTTCCAGATAATTTTTTACCGAGATTGCACGGCGCTCTGACAGTCGTTGATTGTATTGATTAGAGCCAATACGATCCGCATAACCGGTAATGACCACATTGCTGACCTCACGATTGCGATTAAGTGCGGTGGCAATTTCATCCAGTCTCGGATGTGGCAGTCGTAGCTCGGCGCTGTCGAATGCAAATAACTCAGTTGCTGATAATGTGTATTTTTCAAAGCGCGGTTGTACTGCCGGTGTTGCTGGCGCCTGTGGTGCTACCGGCGCTACCGGCTCGGGTGCCACAGCAACCGGGTCTGGCGTGCGTGCAACATACGGTGCCGGGGCTGGCGCAGGTCTGCCGAACCGATAGACTACTCCGACCGAGTAAAGATCGATCTCACCTTTGTTGCCAACCGCGTCATCAACGCGATAGCGTTCACCTTCAAGGCGCATAGCCCACGCATCGTTGAATGCGTACTGGAGCCCGGCACCATATTTGACATTGGTCGCTTTTGTGCTCGGATTGGGATTGCGGACAATGACGAAACCGGTGCCTCTGAAGGTGTCTTTGGTCTCGGCGTAATTTGCCCCGACCCTGCCGAACGCTGATAGTTTATCAGTGATGGGTAGAGTTCCTACTAGGTCAAGGTTCAGGCCTCTGAGCTTGAGGTCGCCGCGCAGGGTGCCAGCCGGGATGGTGTTGGCGGTAAAACCAAACTTACCCAAGTCGAAATAGCCGCCTTCGAGGGCAAAGTATCTGTTGAACTGATAGCCCGTAAACAGCTTATAGCCGGTATCACGGTCATCATCTTTAATTGAAGTGGTGGTAAAGCCAGCCGCCAGCAGGCTGCTGGTGATCCTTGGGTCGTCAATTTTCGCTCGTGCTTGGCCGACATTTGCACCGATATACCAGCCTGAAGCCTGCGCCATTGCAATTGGACTGGTAATGGCAGCAACTACCAATAAACCCAGCGTCCCTGATGCTCTTGTAAATTTCATGATTTTCTCCATAAGAATTTAAAACTCTTGTGCTAGCTGCAAATGCAACATGAGCAATATTTATGATTTTTGCAGATTGGTCAACAACACTATCTTGCTGACCAATCTACATCAAACCCAAAGCTTAAGGCGCAGGCACGTTAACTGTCGTGCTCTGTAACGCTACAGTTGCTGCCCCAATTGCTCCTGCAAGTATCCGACCATTGATGGTTGCGCCGGTATTACTGGTAACGTCCCGGCCCGCTACGATGGTCCCTTGGAAAATCACGTTGGTGCCAATAGTGGCATCCGCTGTAGGTACCCAAAATACATTCTTGGCCTGTGCGCCGCCGATCAGCACAACACTACCAGTTACCGTGGTCAATGAGGAACCGATCTGAAAAACCCAGGTTGCGTTGGCGTTGCCACCCGCATCAAGTGTTACCGGTGCTGGTCCACTGATCATAATCGTGGTTCCAGATGTATAAGTACCTGGTGGCAGAGTCATTCCGCTGAGGTTTGCACCCCCGCCCAAGGAGTTAGGGCCAACACCCGGTGCAAGTCCCTTCAGGTAGTTATAGGCAACCAGTAAATCAGCCTTGGCTTGTGCTGCTGCTGCATCATTCACGTGTATCACACCGTTCACCTGTGGTGGAGGAATACCCTGCGAGGTGCCTGGACTCAGCGCTACATTGCCATTAATCAAGGTCGGGCCGGTGCTGGTAATGGCAGAGGTCGACATAATCCCGTAGGTGCTGGCTGAGCCAAGCGGTACTGCTGATGGAGGTGAGGCTGGGCCGCAGGCAGGTATGGAACTCGCCGTTGTAAAGTTCCAAGTGAAGTCGCCGACCATGCTATTGGCTGGCACAGCCGTATCTTTAACGCCGGTGGCGCCACCTTTAATAGTCGCTGTATAGATAGTAGAGAGAGCCAGTGCGCTTTGCGGCGTAAAGGTTGCAATAAGGCCCGTCGCAGCATCGAGCACCACTGAAGACGCTATAACCGGCGTTGAAGTTGGTGGCGGCCCAACAATCGTGAACGTAGCAGTAGTGACCGTAAGCGGATCCATCCGTAAACCGGAAGGAACATTAAACGTCGCGTTAACGGTTGCGTTAGGGCACACATTGGTTGCATTCGCAGACGGACTAGTCGACTGGATGGCAACATTGGCCGGCGGTACAGGTGTTGCCGTGGTGAATGTCCATACGTAGTTACTCGCTGCCGGTAGTGGCGCTTGATTTCCTGCCAGCGCATTACCGGCTAGGTCAGTCGCCGCGGTTGTAACGGTGGCCGTATAAGTCGTGCCAACAGCAAGCGGTGCCGTTGGTGTGAACGAGGCTGTTCTGGTACCAACTGCGTAGGTCACACTGCCTGCAGGCGAAACACAAGGTCCCGCACAAGTTACCGTAAAGCTGGTGCCGGTAATAGTTGCAGGTGCCATGTCCTCGCTAAATGCTGCCGATATTGCTGAATTGACGGGCACACCGGTGGTTGGACCAGGGCTGGTTGTCGCAGGGGCTGTAAGAATTACCCTTGGACGAGTCGTGTCCGGTATAACACCCGTCGTAAATTGCCATGCATAGGGGCTTGCCAGCGGAAGACCAGTGGCCAAGCTGCGAGCGCCAGTCACGGTTGCTGTGTACAAAGTCAGCGGCGCGAGTGCAGTTGCCGGTGCCAGTGTAAAGGTGGCGACTCGGTTGGTTGAATCAAGCGCTACCGTTCCAACAGGATTGGTACAAGGGGAAGCACAGGTGACGGTGAAGCTTGCGCCGCCCGTAATCGGTGCCATGGGCTCACTAAAAGCCGCATTAATAATGGTGTTATTGATCGGCACGCCTGTGGCGTTAGGAACAGGCGCTACCGCCGTAACGGTCGGTGCAAGCGCCGCATTGGCACCGGTGCCCAGAATGGGGGCCTGTCCACCGCCACCACCGCCTCCGCATCCCGCTACCAAGGCGGTTATCACAACGGGTATCGACCAAAGTAGTCGTTTGGAATAACGTTCAAATCTATTCATTTTGTTCCCCTTCTCATTTTTTGTATCGTTCTTGGCTAGTGCCGCTGACTGACCCAACCAGCGCTGCCCCATAAATCAGTTGCGGTTAAAAATTGAATTCGCTCTTGTAAGAATCACAGTGAGGTAACGGATTGACCTTTGCTTGCAATGCAGTCAATACATCGACTCATTATTTACTAAGACATCCTGAATAAAGAGAGGAACTCAGCCCGTCTTGTCGTCAGAAAACGCCTACAGAACATCGCCAGCATTTTTCTGGTTTCGCAAATTCAGTCGGATCAATTGCCTCTGGCAAGCCAATTGCGTCAGCAAAAATCCGCGCCGTGTTTAATGGCTAACTTCATTTGAATCAAACGACGATAGTTCTCAAATATTTTCAGATATGTTGATTAAGGTCATCATGCGATTTACAGAAAGTTGACTCTGTACGCTTGCGCACATACAAGCTATTTTTTTTAGCCTAACTTGCATGGCATGTCGTTGTTACGTCATTTTTCGGCTGCACAATCGGCCACTCGAAAAGCGTATGGAGCAAAGTCCGCGACATCGGAACTGAATCTTGGCTTCTCCGTGTGACATCTGCCGGGGCTCCGCAGATGGTGAGCCTATGAGGAGACACCATGAAGATCAATAATCTGGGCGCAATCGCCAATCGATTGCTGGCAGCGCTGCCGCGCGCTGAATACCTACGAATAGAAACCAGACTTCAGCAAGTTAAGCTGGCTTTTGGCGATGTACTGTGTGAGCCCGGGGATGTGATCAAGCATATTTACTTCCCCAATGATTCGCTGGTGTCGCTGCTAACCTTGGTCGATGACCACATGGCGCTTGAAGTCGGCATGGTCGGTCGGGAAGGTATGGTTGGCATCCCGTTGGCGCTGGGGATGGACGCATCGCCGGTCCGTGCTCTGGTTCAGGGTGCCGGCACCGCCATGCGTATGACCGCGGCGCACTTTCGCAAAGAGTTACAAAATAGCCTGCACCTGCAACATCAGGTACATCTCTATACTTATGCGCTCATGGGCCAGGTGGCGCAATCCGCTGCATGCAATCGCTTTCATGTCATCGAGGCACGTCTCGCACGCTGGTTGCTGATGACGCGCGATCGGGTAGGCTCAAATAGTTTTCACCTTACCCATGAGTTTCTTGGTCATATGCTGGGCGTGCGCCGGGTCGGTGTCACCAAAGCCGCGAATACGCTGAAGAACCACGACCTGATTGAATATAGTCGCGGCAATATTGTCATTCTCAATGGACGCGCTCTGGAAGCCGCATCCTGTTCGTGCTATCAGCTAGATAAAGACCGCTACGGCCAGCGTTAACGCAAGCAGATCATCGCCGTCGTCATGTAATAACCGGCACCTGACGGGCATGATAGCCCCGCGCCCTCTATGTACATTCGCCCAGGAATCGACGGATCAAGAGTTGAGGCGCACTGGACTGGCTCAGCTTCCATCCGCCTCCATAAAAAAAGCCCGGTAACAGCATTGCTGTCACCGAGCTTGATACTTCGGGCCCTCATCAGGGAGGAAAAATGAGTGCCTGTATTGATAATCCACCAATAGCCGCGTCTATTCTGTTCGGTACCGAACAGAATATTTAAAATCTTTACTTGCCGACTTCCACGCCAATTCCACGATATCCAATAATGCTGCTGGCCGGGTTAAGCACGGGCTCACCGCTGACGCAAAATTTTTGCAGCGTGCCGTCGGCATTGGTGCGGCTGAACATAAAATCCAGAAACGGCTGCCGCGCAGCGATCTTTGCTTGCAAAGCCAATCGCTCTTCATCATTCCAGCCTGTCAGCAAATTGCTGCTGTCTGTTTTGGTCTTTGCATTGACGGAGAAGCCAAGTATTTCCAGAACCGGGCCGGAAACCTTGGTAAACATTCCGCTCTCGTCTTGCTCCCAGTACCAGTCGACAGCCAGTTCGGTCAGACTTCGATAGCACGCTTCATTTTTTCGCAGCTCTGCTGTTCGCTCCTCGACGGCCAATTCAAGCTCTCTGTTGTAAGTTTCAAGTCGTTTATGAAGCAGCCTGACTTCCAGCATATTATGGATACGCATTTTCACTTCAACCACATCGAACGGCTTGCTGATAAAGTCTTTGGCGCCAGCTTGCAGCGCGCGCAGTTTGTGTTCAGGCTGAGCGGTGATAACCAGTACCGACAGATAATCGTCACGATGATGAATCATGTCATTGACCTTCAGGTCTTCCATGACCTGAAATCCGTCCATACCGGGCATTTGCAGATCGAGCAAGATCAGGTCATATTGATTCGCACGATGCATTGCGCATACCTGGTCGGCATTCATGGTGGAGCTCACATCGCTGTACCCGGCTTCGTGCAGCAATTGCACCAGCAAAGTGATGTTGACCTCTTGATCGTCAACAATCAAGATGCTGGCATTACGAATATCGGTTTCGGCAAGCATCGCCTTTACTCCTTGTTTGATTTGTGGGTGGATGCCGTTTGGGAAAAAACTAGTGCCACATCCAGCGCATCCATGAACTGATTAACCTTGATGGGCTTGGTGATGTAATTAAAAAACCCGGCCTCAAGGCCTTTTTCGATATCGCCGGGCACTGCATTGGCGCTAAGCGCAATAATCGGTATGTGTGCCGTTAATGGGTCAGCACGCAGAATTTTCATCGCCTCAATCCCGCTAATACCGGGCAGGTTTATATCCATCAAGATCACTTCGGGCAGATACGCGCGTGCGAACTCGATGCCAAGATTGCTATCTGCCGCAGTCAGCAAGCGCAAATCAGCGCGACGGGCAATAAGTTGCTCAACCAGCTCCAGATTGGCGGGGTTATCCTCAACATAAAGCAAGGTGTGCAGCGATACTCCCTGCAGCACGGGCGGCCGCGCAAGTGCTGCGAGCTCGGCTTCCAGAATTTCCAGCTTCGGTGCCGTCGTAAGGCTAAATTCGAACCAAAATACGCTCCCAACCCCTACCGCGCTATCCACACCGATGGTCCCGCCCATCAATTCCACCAGTCGCTTGGTCACCACCAGGCCAATGCCGGTACCTTCCTCTGCACTCGCTTCTTTACCCAGCCGATTGAATGGCTGAAACAGCTGCGCAAGCTGCTCTGGCGACAAGCCAACACCGGTATCCCGAACACTGATGCGAATTGAATCTGATTGTCTCAGAGCGCATTCAACCGTCACTGCGCCGCCGGGTTTGTTGTATTTGATGGCATTAAAGAGCAGATTGATCAAAACCTGCTTCATCCGTGTCCGATCAGCACTGACAAAATAAGGGATTTCGAATTGCGGAAAGGTCATGCCAATACCGCGATTCTGTGCTTGCGGTTCAATCATGGCGCGGCATTCGAGCATCACTTCAACCAGCGATACGGGTTCCGCCGACAAGGTCAATCTGCCCGACTCAATGAGCGCAAGGTCAAGGATTTCATTGATCAGCTCCAGCAAATACCATCCCGCCTTAAGTATCTGGTCAATGTTTCGTTTTTGCGAGGGCGTGGGCGCAGGGGAGCCCGATTCCACCAACTGGGCAAAACCGAGAATAGCGTTGAGCGGTGTGCGTAACTCGTGACTCATGCTGGAGAGAAAATCCGATTTGGCGCGATTGGCCTTGTCGGCCACTGCCATTGCCTCGTTCAGCTCTAATTCAACGCGCTTACGCACCGAATTATCGGTGCCGATCAGCAAATAGCCGATGATGGCGCCAAAATCGTTACGTAGCGCGGTAATGGACACGATAGCCGGAAAGCAGCTGCCATCCTTGCAAATATAGGTCAGTTCGTAAATATCTTCGATGCCACGGGATGCCTTGAATGCCAGCGCCTCAAAGCCCGGTGCAATCGTGGTGGCGAGCTCGATGCTCAGTGCCTGCGCGCGTGCTCTGACCTCTTCGGGATCATGAATATCGCTTGGACTTATCCTGTTAACGACTTCAACAGCCCGATAGCCGAGCATACGCTCTGCACCGACATTGAATAATTGGATGATGCCTTTCTCATCGGTGGCGATAATTGAAAAATTAGCGCTGGTGAGAATCGCATTCTGTAAGGCGCCCGCTTTTAATAAAGCATTCTGGCGGCGCAGATCGATAATCTGGTTGGCCTTGTCGGCATCATCGGCAAGAGAGAAACCGTATCCCGCTTCGGGCATGGCTGAATTCCGTCAAAAATCGCATGGAAGTTTAAAGACGCGATGCTATTTTACAAAACTTTACTTTATAACAGTTATTCAGCACTGCATCCGTTCGCTATCGCACATAGCTAGCCGATGAAGCATAAATCGCTTAATCATCTGATTTTGAGGACTGAGAACAACGGCACTAAGTACTTACGATTAGCGCGCTGGCTTCGTCCGGCTGCTACTTCTTAATATTAACGATGCTCCCCACCCTCTGCCCCTCCAATGCGTACGCAAGCTTGATTGCCTGCTCAATCTGAGTCGGGTTATCAGCTAGGCTACCCCGCCTAGCAATAGCGCAATCAGCCTGAATCTGATAATCGACGAATTAATTCGGGAATACATACAAATTTCTCCAGTGACGACTCGATATACAAAGCAATCTTCGCATGGGGCCCGCGGCTTGCCGCTCAAACCGCCATGATGCAGTGAACAAATTTCGGAGTATGGGCAATATGCGTGCTATTTAGACGCCAACAAGAGTATTCTGTTTGTTACCAAACATAGCTGGCGAATAACAGATATTATTAATAATGGCAGACTGTATGCACTTTTCGGCCACCACACATATAGATATAGCTGCGCGCCGTGAACGATACCCATTGAGCGCATCGACACCGCGTGGGCATTTAATACTGTGCACCCAATCACTTTAGGTCTGCGACGCCAGTTGACTCAGTGCAGTGCAGTGCAGTGCAGCGCAATACAACCCATGCACCGATACTGAAGACTACGCTCATGCCCACGACTCATAGTCCCAAGCAAAACCATTTGCTTGCAGCGCTGCCGGTAGCGGAGTTTGATCGTCTGTCTGCCCACCTAGAGCTGGTTCCCATGCCGCTGGGGTATGCACTGTACGAATCGGGGACCCGCCTGCAGCACGTTTATTTCCCCACCAATTCAGTTGTCTCGCTGCTTTATATGCTGCAGAATGGCGCTTCGGCAGAAATAGCCATTGTTGGCAATGAAGGCATAGTGGGCATCCCCATCTTCATGGGCGGTGAGACCACGACTAGCCGCGCTGTGGTGCAAAGTGCAGGCTACGCCTATCGTCTCGCGGCGCAACTGCTGAAAGATGAATTCAATCGCGCCGGGCCCGTGCTGCACTTGTTACTGCGCTACACCCAGGCGTTGATCACGCAGATGGCCCAGACTGCCGTCTGTAACCGGCACCATAGTGTCGTGCAGCAGCTATGCCGCTGGTTGCTATTGAGTATCGATCGGCTGCCTAGCGATTCTTTGACCATGACGCAAGAGCTCATTGCTAACATGCTCGGTGTGCGTCGGGAGGGCGTCACTGCAGCCGCAGGCCATCTACAGCGCGCTGGATTAATCAATTATAGCCGTGGGCACATTGTGGTGCTCGACCGGCCGGGTCTGGAACAATCGGCATGCGAGTGTTATGCCGTGGTCAAGCGGGAATTTGATCGGCTGCTGGGAGACATACCGCCTGGCGATCCTAAGCACATCCTTGGCAACTTTGATGACCAGGCTGACTTACTGAAGGTCTGATTGATTCTGCCTTATCTGCGCTGATGCCTGTGTTCGATATCGAACAGATTTAAAGAGACTTAAAGAGTTTCCCGGTACAGGCCTTGGTTTAGCGACTGTGCAGAGTATTTTCATCGGCATAATGGCAAAGTTTGGGCGGAGAGCGCGGTGGATCGAGGCGCCACGGTCCATTTCGCGTTATTGGCTTAAACGCGCCACTTTATGCGCCACTTTATTGTTGTTGACATCAACACGGCTCCTGCGGATGGCTTACAGCGCGTGATCAATTTTTTGATGCTGCCCCTGCCAGTTTGCCAACTGCCTCTGTTCTTGATCCTTGGCGACACCATATTCTTCCTGGATCTTGCCGGCAAGATGTTCACGCTCGCCAGCTAGGACAAGAAGTGAGTCTTCGGTAAATCGGCCCCATTGCTGCTGAGCGATTCCCTTGAGTTGTCTCCAGTTGCCTTCGATGCGATCCCAGTTCATTTTTAATTCCTTGGTATTTACAGTAACACCGCAGCAAAACAGCGGCATGAATTGATATTGATTGTTGATAGTTAAGCTTGCAGAATCTTGCTAGCTCACGGGTATCAGCTGCGGCGCGGCGCGTGGATCAAAATCCACCCAGTCACCGTCACGCCACTCGCCGTCGGCCTGCTCGATATCGGCGGCACCTGCCTCGGCCAAATCGTGAATCACCCGCTTCTCGCTTGACGGATGGACGACGTGCAAAGCTAAAATAATGCCGCCGGCCCGCGATTGCAGCGTGTGCTTGCCGTTATCAGCAGCAGCATCGTTTAAGCCACTCAGAGCACCCGCTAACGAGCCGGTATAAGCTGCAACCCCAGCTGCAGCCAAAGCGGGCAATGGCCCCGCCACTAACGTGGCAGCACCCACTACGAAACCGGCAACAGCGGCGGTCGCAGCTGATGCGCTGCTTGCGTCGCCTACATCAACTTTGCCTGTCTCACGTGTCTCGCCTGTCACAAGGGCCAAATTCTCATCGCCGCCGAACACAGAAACACCATGCTGACCGGGCGGGTTGTTATGAAAAATAGAGACATCGTCATCATTGATGTAGCCTAGTATCCGCTGGGCGGCGATGTCTGCTTCCGCCTTGGTTCCAAATCTGCCTGCGATAATGCGCTCCATTTTTTGCTCCTCAGCTAAAGGGTAACGTCACCATCGTAAGAGTTGCGTCGCGACAAATGTGTAGTCGCTGCACGGCAGTCCGTGTCAGAAAACACTGACGATTAGGCTGGGCGCGAAATACTTTTTGATCGCATCAAGTCGTTAAAAAACCTATTCCCGTTCGTGGCGAACGTGTTGAACCATGAGCGGGCTACGTTGAATCAATAACTTGCATCTGTGTCCTTCGAGGGTCTTAGGACGGACGGGGGTTTTTAGAAGTGCTCACTAAAAAACTCTAATATCCACGGTTATTTCGAGGCATTTTTGCTCCGAAATTCCCGCCATTGCTGGACTTTTATATTTTTATTGAGCATGCAGAACGGCTGACGTCAGCACGCGACCTCGGCCTACACCGGCAGTCCCATAACAGCGTAAGACTGACAGGCATCGTTGCGCTTATCCGGCTCTTTGCCAGTTCTTTCCAGTTCTTACCCAGCTCTTACTCATGGAAGCAGGACTTATGATTAAAAAATCACATTCCATTTTTGCGCTCATTGCGGCGCTAAACCTCGCCGCCTGCGGTGAGATGGCGCGTCTGCCACTGTCAGCAGGCACTGGCCCCAATCCAACCTTGCCCGCACCCAATAAAACACTGCTACCCACAGTCAACATTGCTCCGGCACAAGGTTGGATGCCCGGCACCAAACCCATCGCGGCACCCGGAACGGTGGTTAACGCTTTCGCAACCGGGCTTGACCATCCGCGCTGGATCTATGTGCTGCCGAACGGTGATGTATTGGTCGCCGAGACCAACGCACCACCCAAGCCGGATGATGCCAAAGGTATTCGCGGCTGGGTGATGGGGCTGGTGATGAAACGCGCCGGGGCAGTCACCCGGAGCGCTGACCGCATTACGTTGCTGCGCGACCTCGACGGTGATGGGGTGGCAGAGACCCGCACGGTGCTGCTGGAAAATCTCTCCTCGCCTTTTGGCATGGCGCTGGTGGGCAATAATTTATATGTGGCCAACACCAATGCGATTGAGCGCTTTCCCTACATCACCGGCGACACCCAGATCACCGCCCCCGCGCGCCGGGTGGTTGAGTTGCCGGCCGGGACCATTAACCACCACTGGACCAAAAGCCTGATTGCAAGCCGTGATGGCAGCAAGCTCTACGCCACCATCGGCTCAAACAGTAATGTGGGCGAGAACGGCATGGCAGTGGAACAAGGTCGTGCCGCGATTTGGGAAGTCGATGTCATAACGGGTGCCTATCGTGTGTTTGCGTCCGGCATCCGTAATCCAAACGGCATGGCGTGGGAGCCGGATACGGGCATGTTGTGGACCGTCGCCAACGAGCGCGACGAAATCGGCAGCGATCTCGTACCCGACTATCTCACCTCAGTGCGCGATGGCGGCTTTTACGGCTGGCCGTACAGCTACTATGGCGGCAATGTGGATGAGCGCGTCAAGCCGCAACGCCCTGATTTGGTCGCGACAGCCATCAAGCCCGACTATGCGCTCGGAGCACACACGGCGTCGCTAGGGCTGGCATCGTCGGCAGGGTCTTCACTGCCTGCCCGCTTTGCAAATGGTATGTTCATCGGCCAACACGGCTCGTGGAATCGCAATCCGCATAGCGGCTATAAAGTTATTTTCGTGCCATTCAAAACCGGCATGCCGAGCGGCGATCCGATTGATGTGCTGACCGGATTTTTAAGTGACGATGGCAAAGCTAACGGACGGCCCGTGGGGGTGGCTATCGATAAACGCGGTGCGCTGCTGGTGGCCGATGATGTCGGCAATGTGATTTGGCGCGTTAGTACCTTGCCTTCTACTGTGCCCACTACATCACCTACTGTCCGTCCCTCACATTTTGAAAAGATGTGGTAAATAAGCGTCACACCAGTTGGTGCGATGAGCTGTCATTTATGATGCATCATGCAACTATA
>JAYVEV010000123.1:0-4799 GCA_043773745.1 Burkholderiales bacterium
AGGTACCACTTGGCCTTAAGCCGATTCCGCTGGGCAGTTCACGCGACCTTAAAGTGGGTCAATCAGTGATCGCCATCGGTAATCCGTTTGGGCTCTCGCGCACGATGACGACCGGGATTGTCTCCGCGCTGGACCGTCATTTGCCGACAACAGATTTTGCCGAGATCGCCGGTGCCATACAAACTGATGCGGCGATTAATCCCGGCAATTCTGGCGGTCCGTTGCTCGATAGCGCGGGCCGTCTGATTGGTGTGAATACCGCAATCCGCTCTTCCAGCGGCAGCTCGGCAGGCGTGGGCTTTTCGATTCCGGCAGATTTGGTGAATCGTATTGTTCCGCAATTAATTGCCAAGGGTCGCGCCTCGCGTCCGGATATCGGCATTGTGCCGATTGATCCTTTCATTGTTTCGCAAAATGGCATACGCGGCGTGGTTATCAACAGCATTTTGCCGCGCACGCCTGCCGCCGAGACGGGCCTGCTTGCCTATAATCGCCGCACCCGCCATTTGGGTGATGTGATTATCGGTGTGAATGGACGCAAGGTTGAAACCCTGTCGACGTTTGTGGCTGAGCTCGATCGTGTTGGGATCGGCAATATGGCTGAGCTGACTGTTGAGCGCGATGGCGTAACCCGCAAAGTGCGGGTGACGGTGATTGATAAAACTCGATAGCGGATTTGCTGGCGTACGAAACCTCAATGCATCTCTAATGATTAACGTAACAAGTCAAGGCAAGGCGCGCTAACTTGCGCTACGCTTTGTGCATCTTTATCTAAGGTCAATCAAGATGAAAATTGCATTTTTACCGATTGCTGCTTTGGCTGCAGCGTCCACTTTGTTGCCCATAACAGCCACTGCCCAGCAAACGGGCAAACCCACACCGATCATTAGCGAAATCGCCGCGAAAATTTCGGCGGCGCGGATTGAAAAAACGATCCGCAAACTGGTCAGTTTTGAAACCCGAAACTCGCTTTCAGATACCAACAGCGAAACACGCGGCATAGGTGCGGCCAGACGCTGGATCAAATCCGAGCTTGAGGCTTGCGCCAAGCAAAACGGTGGACGCATGAAGGTTGAGTTTGATGAGCATCTCGCCCAACAAGCGGTGCGGATTCCCCAACCGACGCAGATCGTCAATGTCGTCGCCACGCTGCCCGGTACTCAGGCAGCAAGCCAGGATCGGCTATATGTGGTGTCCGGCCATTATGATTCCATGCCTTCCAGCCCGATCGATGGCGAAACCACGGCACCCGGTGCCAACGATGATGCGTCAGGCACGGCGGCGGTGATGGAGCTGGCGTGCGTAATGTCGCAATATCAGTTCGACGCGACCCTGGTTTTTATGACTGTGGCTGGTGAAGAGCAAGGTTTGGTGGGCGCAACCTTTTGGGCAAAGGCGGCGAAAGCAAAAGGCCTCAATGTTGCGGGCATGATTACCAATGACATCATCGGCAATACCAAAGGTGCAGATGGCACGGTGATCAAAAATCGTGTGCGCTTATTTGCCGAAGGCGTATTGCCGCAAAAAGAAATGAGCGACGAAACGCTCACCCTGTTACGTAGCGGCGGCGAGAATGATTTCCCCACCCGCCAGCTTGCCCGCTTCATCAAGGAGACGGCGGATCGGAATATCGCCGCGATCTCGGTTGATGTAATTTACCGGCGCGACCGTTATTTGCGCGGCGGTGATCACACCCCGTTTCTGGAGGCTGGTTATCCGGCCGTCCGCATGACCGAGCCGATCGAGGATTACCGTCATCAGCATCAAAATCCACGGGTTGAAAATGGTGTGCAGTATGGTGATTTACCCGAGTTTGTTGATTTTGAATTTGTGGCTAATGTGGCACGCGTGAATGCCGCAGGGCTGGCGGCACTGGCGCTTGGCCCGGCTGCGCCCAAAGAAGTGCAAATGGAAACCCTCACCCTTGAAAACGACTCCACGCTTCGCTGGAAAGCGAATCTGGAGCCGGATGTTGCGGGCTACCGTATTGTGTGGCGTGACACTACCGCGCCTTTTTGGCAACACAGCAAAGATGTCGGCAATGTCACCCGCGCCACGATCAAAGGTGTATCGAAAGACAATGTGATTTTCGGGGTAGTCGCCTACGACAAGGATGGCAATGCCAGTGTCGCCACTTATCCGGTGCCGTTTCGGCTACGGTAATGGCGACCAACCAAACTATTAGAATAATTGAGTAGAACAAAGCAGGTTGGTCATATAGAATCCAAGACTTTTTTGCTTGGAACAATATGTGGTTCAAAAACCTGCAGGTCTATCGCTTCCCCGCGCCTTGGAAAATCAACGTCGCCCAGCTTGAAGAGGCGCTCGCGCGCCATCCCTTTCGCTCTTGTACCAGTTATGAGTTGCAGACCCAGGGCTGGGCCTCGCCACGCGAAAACGGGGCCTTGGTGCATGCGCTTAACGGCCATTGGTTGCTGGCGCTGGGAACTGAAAAAAAGCTGCTACCTGCTTCCGTCATTAAGGAGTTGGTGAAAGTTCGTGCCCTGGATATGGAGCAGCGCCAAGGTTTCAAGCCGGGGCGCAAGCAATTACGCGAGCTGAAGGATCAAACCACGGATGAGTTGCTACCGCGCGCGTTTAATGTCCGGCGCAATACCTTTGTATGGATTGATCCCGTCAATGGCCGTCTGATGATTGATGCGGGGTCGCCGGGCAGGGCTGACGAGGTGGTGGCGCATTTCAATAAAGCCATCACTGATATATCGCTGGAGCGTTTAAATGTCGCCATGTCGCCAGGCGCAGCCATGACTGCGTGGCTGGCGGCCGACGATACGCCACACGGTTTTTCAATCGACCAGGATACTGAGCTGCAATCGCCCGCCGACGAAAAGGCAACGGTGCGGTTCGTGCGCCATGCGCTCGACCCCAAGGAAGTGCAGCGACATATTGCCGGTGGCAAGCAATGCACGCGGCTGGCTCTGACATGGGCTAACCGTGTTTCGTTCGTGCTCACGGAATCCTTCACCATCAAGAAAATTGCGCTGGTGGATATTGTGAAAGAAGGCCTTGATGCGGGCGGGGGCACTCAGGATGAGGGTGAACGCCTTGACGCTGATTTCGCCATGATGACGGGCGAATTAAAACAAATGCTGGAAGATTTGGTCGATGCGCTCGGCGGGGTGCAACCGGCGGGTGGCCGCTAGTTGCAACCCGCAACCCGTGCAGCCCGTATTGCTGTTTAAAGCGCAACCAGCCTTGCAGTCAGCGTATCAAGATAAATTGGAGACTTGTGAATATCGTTGTGTCCAGCACTAGGCACAACGACAAATTCGGTCTGTGGTCGGGTGCGAGCAAGGGCTTCGCTCTGGGCGATGGGAATGATGCTATCAATCGAGCCATGCAAAATCATGACGGGTGTCTTGATTTGCGGTAGCCACTCATCACTGCGCATGGGATAGCGGTTGATTATTGAGGGCAACCACGGGTAGCGCTCCTGAGCCATCGCTTTTAGGCTCAGATAGGGCGAGATTAGTACGGTGAGGTCGGGCTTCGCCGCCATCGAAAATTTGGCCGCGAGCCCAGTGCCAAGAGAGCGACCAACCACCACTCGTTTTTTGCCAACATATTACGCCTCGATGGATTGCCATGCCTGTAGTACATCGCGATGCAACTGCGCTTCGCTTTCGATATGCCCGCTGCTTTTCCCAAAGCCACGAAAGTCAATTATGAATAAGTCATAATTTACACGCCGGTAAAATTCGACGCTGGTTAACCACGACTCAAGATTGCCTGCATTGCCGTGAAGAAAAAATACAATGCCTTTTGGGTTTGCCTGCTTGAAATGCAGGGCCGACAGGGTTGCATCGTCGACCGGTATCTGGATCTCGGTAACGTCTGGCGTCGTAAATTGATAGTCCGCACCAAGCGGTGTCGGGTGAAAAATAAGCGCCTCCTGTTTCCAATAGACCAGCCCCGCAACCCCCGCGTACAGCATTGCTGCCGCGGTGGTGGCGATGACAACAAATCCGCGGACGCGGCGCATCTGGCTGGTGCTTATATTGTCAGGATCTTCTCTATAAGAGACGAATTAGCGAGGGCCTAAAAAGTCGTTCTTACCAATGTCCAAGCCGTTGTGACGAAGGATTGCGTAGGCCATGCTCATGTGGAAATAAAAGTTCGGCAAGCCAAAATGAATCAAATAAACCTGTCCTTTGAAGGCAACAGGATTGCCGGCAATAGTGATGCTGATATCACGATCCTCCTGACCGTCGATTTGCGCCGGCCGGAAGGTGCCGACATAGGCAATCGTTTTATCAATGCGGGCCATTAAGTCGGCAAATGTTTTTTCATCATCCTCTAATTTAGGCACATCGATTCCGGCGAGACGGGCACATGGGCCTTTGGCAAAATCGCAGGTGATTTGTACTTGACGCAATAGAGGAAACATATCCGGTGACAAACGGGCGGTCAAAAAAACGCTCTCATCGATTTTCTTTGCCACTGCGTGCGCGGCCGCCTTGGTCAGAATGCCTTTCAGATTGGTCAATGAACGCTGAAAAACGGGAACCGAGGCCTGGTACAGGGAGATAGTCATTTTATTCCTTGGGTAAATTAAGCAATGAATGCCGGGATAAATAAAGGGGATGGAAGTAAGTGTATTGCTGTGAATGATTACGCAATGGAATACGCAAATTCAGGACAACCAGTTTAGCAGGTGTCATCTTGACATCCTACCCTCGCTCAGCCTGACGGCTGCCGCTCGTTAGAGCGGAAAGGAAGGGGATTCCTACGGCGCTACGCATGAGCTAGCTCACGCACAGTCGCTTCGGTGGGTTCCT
>JAYVEV010000124.1:0-4108 GCA_043773745.1 Burkholderiales bacterium
CGCGTACGACTTGTCGCAACTCAGGTTGAACGGGAAGGGGTGAGGTGAGGCAAAAGCGGTACCCTTTTAAGTGTCAAAGCCTATAAGGAGTATCGCCATTCCTCCCCTCATCCATAGCGCACTATCGTCAAGCGGCAGTATCGCCATGCCCTGCAAGAGGAAGGCTCCGATGACAAGACCGAGAATAAGAATGCGCACGTTATAATTGTTTTGTTTGGTGCTACCTTCTAATGCAACACGTTACAACGTGCCACCCTACACCACCGACGATATGATATTCAAAGCTGCCGCTTTATGAAACGCTTTTTGCGGAATAAACTTCCCCGTCCTGAATCGATCACACAGAATAAATACCTGCGGTGGCTGGCGCCTTGGCTGGGCCATCCACGGCTGTGGCATATGCATCGGCGCGGCGTAGCTGTTGGCGTTGCGATTGGCCTGATAACAGGCCTGATACCAGGCCCTGTACAAATTTTACTAGCGGTACTGATCGCCATTCCCCTGCGCGCCAATATCTTGGCGGCAGCAGCAACCACGCTCTATACCAATCCGTTGACCTTTATTCCACTTTATGTGCTGGCTTACAGTATAGGCACAGTAGTCACCGGCGAGAGGATGCGTGATATTACAGCGCCGGAATTTACCGCCACGCTAGCTGAATTCTTGAAAATTATTCCCGACATGTTTAGCTGGTTCGTTTCTCTGGGGCCGACCTTGCTCATCGGGCTAGCCATCCAATGCACGATTTTCGCTATCGTCGGCTATATCGGCACCATGCTGATATGGCGTTGCGTCGTATCGAAGATGTGGACACGGCGCCAGCAGCAACATGCCCTCAACAACAGTATTGCAACATGAAACCCGAATACTGGGATGGTGCATGCCATCATCTTTCCAAACGTTGCAAGGTGATGCGCGGCCTCATCAGGCAATATCCGGTAGCTAATTTACGTTCGCGTGGCAGCGCATTTTCAACGCTGGCTCGCGCCATTGTCGGTCAGCAAATTTCAGTCAAAGCGGCTCAATCAGTTTGGGATCGGGTAGTGGCCGCAGCTGATGCCATTAACCCACCTGCGCTGTTGAAAATGAGCACTGAAGAATTGCGTGCCTGCGGTTTATCGGGCAGTAAAGTGCTTTATATCCATGATTTAGCCCGCCACTTTAATGACAAGCTCGTCAATCCGCGCCGCTGGCCGAATATGACCGACGATGAGGTGATTGCCGATTTGGTCCGCGTGAAAGGCATTGGCCGCTGGAGCGCAGAAATGTTTTTGATTTTTTACATGATGCGCCCGAATGTTTTCCCAGTGGACGATATCGGCGTCATTCGCGCCATTGAACGACATTTTCACGGTAGCGAGCGATTGAGCAAGTCCGAGGTGCTCACTTATCAAACTCGATGGGCGCCATGGAATACGGTGGCGTCTTGGTACCTGTGGCGTTCGCTGGATCCGATTCCGGTCACGTATTAATTTCACGCGTTGATTTTTTTGTAAACCCTTTAAATCCCATGGCTGACATTAAATTAGCTGCTGTCAAATTCGCTTGCGTCTATGCCGCGGTAAAAAAAATCCCGCGCGGCAAGGTCGCCACCTATGGTCAAATCGCTTTACTGGCCGGCATGCCGCGCGCGGCACGGCAAATGGGTTACGCATTGCGCGCCACACCGGCCAACATCAAAATCCCCTGGCACCGAGTCATCAATGCGCAAGGTCGGGTCAGTATGCGTTTGCATGAATGGCAATCCGGTGGTGACGATTTTCAGCGGGTGCTGCTGGAGTCTGAGGGCGTTGAATTTAGCGCCGAGGGCAAGATTAATTTGAAGAAATTTCGGTGGCAACCAAAATAGCGCAATCGCCTCAAACTGCCCGCCAGTCCTTTATTTTGGCCAATCACCCCTGTGTAAACTGCATCATCCTCATAAATTGACCCGCCCACCAGAAACTGGACAAAGATAACTGGAAAGTTTCCGGCACAATTTCTCTTGCCCTAAAGGAGCATGCGCCTTGAAGAAGTCGCAACATACCGAGAAACAAATCGCATTTGCGCTCAGGCAGCAGGAGCTGGGCACTCCAGTTGAAGAGGCTACTATAGTTAAGCCAGCGAAAATAATTTCTAAAAGTCGGTCATTAACTTAATAATGGCCGGCCCATAGCGCTCCAGTTTGGTGGCACCAATACCAGTAACGTTTGCTAGCTCGTTCGTAGTCATCGGCTTAACGCGCAATATTTCGAGCAGCGTTGCATCATGAAAAATTACATAGGGCGGCACGCCTTGCTCTTTGGCGATGGCAGTGCGTGTTGTGCGTAGCGCTTGCCATAGCGGTTCATCATCGATAGAAATTTCGAAACCGCCTTTTTTTGCTCGTTCTATGCTTCGCTCAGCTGCGCGCGCTTGCTTTGTTCTTCTCGGCGCATCTTGTTCTTCGCGCAATATGATGTTGCGTTCGCCCTTAAGCACGGCACGGCTGGCTTCGGTGAGTGAAAATCCGCCGAATCCTTCCATATCAACCGCCAATAAACCCATGGCCACCAACTGCCGGAAAATACCTCGCCACTGGCTTTCACTTTGATCTTTACCCAAGCCATAGACGGTGAGTTGGTCGTGGCAAAATTGCGAAGTTCGCTCAGTTTTTTTCCCTAGCAGAACATCAATTAAATGCACCGCGCCGAACCGTTGACCGGTTCGGAACACACACGACAGCGCCTTTTGCGCTGCGACGGTGCCATCCCAAGTCTTGGGCGGATTGATACAGTTATCGCAATTTCCGCATGTGTTTTTGTAGGTCTCGCCAAAGTAGAACAACAACGTCTGGCGACGGCATTGAATTGTTTCGCAAAAACCCAATAGCGCATCTAATTTTTGCTTTTCGAGACGCTTTCGCTCCTGCGGGGCATCTGAATTTTCAATCATCTGGCTTAAACTTACCACGTCACTTAAACTATATGCCAGCCAGGCATCTGCAGGCTGCCCATCACGCCCGCCACGGCCCGTTTCTTGGTAGTAGCTTTCTACACTTTTTGGTAAATCAATATGGGCCACAAAACGCACATCGGGCTTATCAATACCCATGCCGAACGCGATAGTTGCCACTATGATGATGCCATCATCACGTAAAAAACGCTGCTGGTTTTTTGCCCGCACCGTCGCATCCAAACCTGCGTGATAGGGTAGTGCTATGTAGCCGCGCTCGCTGAGCCAGGCAGCTGTCGCTTCTACTTTTTTACGTGACAAACAATACACAATCCCAGCTTCGCCGCGATGATCTGCTAAAAATTCTAGCAGCTGTTTTTTACCATCCGTTTTTTGCGTAATTGAATAGCTAATATTGGGACGATCAAAACTTGATACGAACTGCTTCGCGTCATTGAGCGACAACCGTTCAATAATCTCGCGACGGGTCGGCGCGTCAGCAGTGGCGGTGAGCGCTATTCGCGGAACATCGGGAAAGCGTTCATGCAGAATTGTAAGCTGGCGATACTCCGGCCGAAAGTCATGCCCCCATTGCGACACACAGTGCGCTTCATCAATAGCAAACAGTGCGATCTCGGCTTGCTCTAACAAATCAAGAAAACGTGCTGTTAGTAATCTTTCGGGCGCGACATAAAGTAGATCGAGTTCCGCGTTGAGCAATTGCTGCTCTACTCTTCTCGCCTGATTGACATCAAGCGAAGAATTCAAAAAAGCCGCTTTCACTCCTGCCTGCAGAAGCGCATCAACTTGATCTTGCATCAGTGCAATCAGTGGCGAAACCACAATACCCACACCGTGGCGAATCATCGAAGGGATTTGGTAACAAAGTGACTTGCCACCGCCAGTCGGCATGAGCACAAGGGCATCACCACCGTTGATCACCTGCTCAACAATTGTCGCTTGAGAGCCTCTGAATTCAGCATAGCCAAATACATCATTGAGTATTTTTATTGATTGCAAATTCATCGACCGATGTTATCACTAGCCTCAGCACAACTGATATCTCATCCACCGATGAGGCGAGGCGTAGTGGTGTAGGGGTTATGGGAGTCAGTATGGGTGTTAGAAAGGACAAACCCCCAACACAGATACTGTGTTGGGGGTTTGTTTTACTAAAGTGTCTTGGCGATGACCT
>JAYVEV010000125.1:0-15275 GCA_043773745.1 Burkholderiales bacterium
GTCGATCTGGATGCGCTTCTGAGTGCGCGTACTAAATGGGTGGCGATGACGCATGCCTCCAACGTGCTTGGCAGCATTAACCCTGTTGTCGAAGTGGCAAAAAGTGTGCATGCAGTTGGCGCGCGACTGTGTGTGGATGGTGTTGCCTATGCGCCGCACCGCTTGGTTGATGTGCAGGCCAGTGGGGCAGATATTTACGTCTTCAGCTTTTATAAAGTGTTCGGCCCACATTACGCGGTACTTTGGGGCAAACGTGATTTTTTGTTGTCGCTGCCAACCCTGAACCATCATTTCATTGGTGCAGATGTACTGCCGTACAAACTCCAGCCCGGCAATGTCAATTTTGAATTGTCTTATGGCTGCATTGGCATTAGCGAATACCTTGCCCATGTGGGCATAGCGCTGGGTGCGGATGTCGGTGCCAGCAACCGCGAACGTATGCAGCTCGCGTTTGACGCCTTTGCGCGGCATGAAGATTTGCTGGCAGAAAAATTACTGGCTTATTTGCGTGGCAAAAAGAATGTAAAAATTATTGGCCTGAGCCATGTTGAAAACAATAACCGGGTGCCGACCATCAGCTTCGTTGTTGCCCAACGACAATCAGAAACCATCGTGCGCCATATGGATCGGTTTAATATCGGCATTCGCTTTGGTGATTTTTATGCGAAAGGTTTGATTGCGACATTGGGCCTGGCGCAGCAGGGTGGGGTGGTACGCGTGTCGATTGCACATTACAACACGGTCGAGGAAATTGACCGGCTGATTCGGCATCTCGATGAGGTGATTGGTTAGCGTTGCATGAAGCTATATAAGCCTCAAGCGCCCCGCCGGTGCTGGAGTTTGAGGCATTTCACCCGAGATATTTAAGCCGCCGTCTGCATCGACTTCATTGCCAATGCCTGCAAGATTTTCCCATGCACGCCACCAAACCCACCGTTGCTCATCACTAAAATGTGATCGTTTGGTCGCGCCATTTCGCAGATCGTTTTCACCATCGCCTCAAGATCATTAAAAATGCCGGTTTTGGTGCCCGCATTTCCGTAGTCCGCTTCGAAGGTCTTTGCTACGTCCCAGCCCAAATTGTTTGCGTACACAAATACCACGTCGGCATTTGACAGTGAGCCGGGCAGCGCCTGATTCATGGTGCCGAGCTTCATGGTGTTGGAACGTGGTTCCAGCACGGCGATGATACGGGCGTTACCTACTTTTTTTCGCAACCCGGTCACGGTGGTTTGAATCGCGGTGGGATGATGCGCAAAATCGTCATATACAGTGATGCCGTTGACCAAACCGCGCACTTCCATCCTGCGAGCCACGCCGTCGAATTGGTTGAGCGCTTCAATCGCC
Source organism: Burkholderiales bacterium (assembly GCA_043773745.1). Classification (GTDB taxonomy): domain Bacteria; phylum Pseudomonadota; class Gammaproteobacteria; order Burkholderiales; family Usitatibacteraceae; genus UKL13-2. Next base: position 1,348 of record JAYVEV010000125.1, read on the forward strand.
AGTTTGCTCGGCACCCCTGCATGGCGGGCGGCAGCGATGGCGGCCAGCGCGTTCATGGTGTTGTGCGTGCCCATCAAGTCCCAGGCAATTTCGCCCTTGGCGCTGCCATTGAGCAATACCTCGAACTGCCCCTCAACGGCGCCGCGTTTGAAGTCCCAATCATGGCCCGGGCCAAATTTTTCAACAGGGGTCCAACAGCCCTTGGCCAGGGCCTTGTCCAGATGCGTATCGCTGCCGTTGCTCACGATCAAACCATTGGCGGGAATAGTGCGAACGAAATGGTGGAACTGGGTTTCAATGGCTTCCACATTCGGAAAAATATCGGCATGGTCAAATTCCAGATTATTAAGCACTGCGGTGCGCGGTCGATAGTGAACAAACTTGGATCGCTTATCAAAAAAAGCCGTGTCGTACTCATCGGCCTCAATCACGAAAAAAGGTGAGTCGCCTCGGCATGCGCGCGCGGAAATCCCGAAGTTTTTAGCCACACCGCCGATCAGAAAGCCCGGCCCCAAACCGGCGTAATCCAGTATCCACGCCAACATGGCAGTCGAGGTGGTCTTGCCATGTGTGCCGGTCACGGCGAGCACCCACTTATCACGCAATAAGTTTTCGCCCAGCCACTGCGGGCCAGAGATATAGGGCAAGCCGCGATTTAATATTTCTTCGATAACCGGTTTACCGCGTGTCATCGCGTTACCGACGATATATAAATCAGCGTTGAATTTGCTGAGCTGTTCGGCATCAAAGCCTTCATGCAGGCCAATGCCCAGCGCCGCCAATTGCATGGACATGGGCGGATAAACATGGGTGTCGCAACCGGTGACGGTGTGTCCAGCCTCTTTGGCAAGCGCCGCAAGGCCGCCCATGAAGGTGCCACAGATACCCAGAATATGAAGATGCATGATGTAAACTTAATTGAGAATTTAGAATATAAAATATAACTACAGCGTGCAATATTTTCGCATCAATTGGCAACTGCGCCCGAAAACATCTTGGAGAATAAAAGTGGCCATAAAATGCAAATAAAGTGGCGAGGATTATTGTTTCGCGAATGGCTATGGCTGCTGGGTCCGTGGCTACTGGTCATGGTGGCGGTCTGCGCCACGGCAATTTACTACTGGCAGCCCACGCCGCCCACATCAATTGTGATTGCAACCGGGCCGGAAGGCGGGGCTGCGCATCGTGCGGGTGAGCGCTATCTCGCAGCACTCGCCAAGCGCGGCATCAAGGTTGAGTTGCGAAATACCTCCGGCTCAATCGAGAATCGAGCCAAACTGTTGGATGATGACGCCGGTATTGCTGCCGCCTTTGTGCAAACAGGTAGCGCTACCGAGAGTGATGCCCCTTGGCTGTCCACGATTGCCGGTATTTATCCAGAACCGATATGGGTGTTTTATCGCTCGCCCAAGCCGCTCAAGCAGGCCAGTGAATTGGCCGGGAAAAAAATAGCGATTGGTCCGCGCGGCAGCGGTACGCGCCACTTGTCGCTGGATGTGTTTGCCGCCTATGGCGTTGATGTGGAAGCGCAACCGCATCTGGATATTACTGGCCTTGAGGGAGCAGACGCACTACGCAAGGGCAACGTCGATGCGATGGTCCTAGTGACGGGTGAAAATTCCGCGTTGGTGCAAACGCTGTTACGCGAACCGGGGATCCGACTGCTGGGGTTTCCGCAATCTGCTGCGCTCAGTCGGCGTTTCCCTAATCTGAGTACGGTGACATTGAGCCCCGGTATTATTGATTTAGCGCGCAATCTGCCGCCTCAGGATATACCGTTGATTGCAGCCATGTCCCAACTCATGATTCGCAGCGATTTGCATCCTGCCCTTATCCAGGTGCTGGCCGAAGCGGCAAAAGAAATTCATGGCGGCAGCGGCTGGTTTCACAAGGCGGGTGATTTTCCCACCATGCGCGGCACGGACCTGCCGGTGGATACCGATGCCGAGCGATATTTCGTGTCGGGGACGCCCTTCTTGCAGCGTCATTTGCCGTTTTGGGTTGCGGTGTGGATTGAGCGTGCGCTGATTTTATTATTGCCGTTGCTCGCGATTGGCATTCCAGCGGTGCGAGTGGTGCCGGTTCTTTATAATTGGCGCATGCGGGCCAGAATTTATCGCTGGTATGCCGAGGTGCGCCACCTGGATAGCGAAGTTTTGCATCATCCGCCCTCGCCCGAGGAAACCCTGGCCATTCTTGCCAAGCTCGCGCAGATTGAGACGCACGCCGACAAAATTCGCATTCCGCTGGCGTTCGCGCGAGAGCTATACGATCTGAAGGTGCATATTGAATTTGTGCGGCGGCGCTTGCAAGCGCAGGGTGCCACCCCGGCCGCATCCGTAAATACAGTCAACCCTTAAAAATAAAATACACCGCGCCCAGCAGACAAATGCCTGCCCATAAATAATTCCAGCTCAGGCGCTGATCCATATAAAAAAATGCGAACGGTACAAACACTGCGAGCGTAATCACCTCCTGCAAAATTTTGAGTTGGCCCAGATTCATCGCGGTATAGCCGATACGATTGGCGGGCACCTGCAGCAGATACTCAAACAGGGCGATTGCCCAGCTCAGCAAAGCGGCGATCCACCACGGTTTTTCAGACAGGCTTTTCAAGTGCGCATACCACGCAAAGGTCATGAATATATTGCTTGCCGCCAGCATTAGCGAGGCCGTCAAAATGGGCGAGCTAAACCATGCATTCATGTTGTTGATTCCCTGTTGCGTACCGTTGTCCTGCTAGGCAGCCACACCCTGCGACAATAAATAGTCTTCATAGCTGCCGTGATAATCGCGTATCCCATCAGCGGTGATTTCGATAATGCGTGTTGCAAGCGATGAAACAAATTCACGGTCATGCGACACGAAAATTAATGTGCCTTTGAATTTTTCAAGCGCCGTGTTGAGTGATTCAATCGATTCCATATCCATGTGATTGGTTGGCTCGTCCATCAGCAGCACATTGGGCCGCGACAGTATCAGCTTGCCAAACAGCATGCGGCCTTCCTCGCCGCCTGAAATGACCGTGCAGCTTTTTTTGATGTCGTCGCTGGAAAACAATAATCGCCCCAATACCCCGCGAATGGTCTGCTCGTCCTCGTCCTGAGTGCGCCACTGGTTCATCCAGTCGAACAGATTTTCGTCCTTTGCAAACTCGGCCGCATGGTCCTGCGCGAAGTAACCCAGCTTAGCTTTCTCGGCCCATTTAATATGGCCGAATGTTGCCTCTAAATCACCAGCCAATAAACGCAGCAGCGTGGTTTTGCCCACGCCATTCGGGCCAATGATGGCAATCTTTTCGCCTGCTTCAACCATTAAATTCAAGTTGGAAAATAACGGCTTTTCCATACCATCAAATTTCTTGCTTAATTTTTCCGCTTCTACCGCCAGACGGTGCAGCTTTTCTTTCTCATCGTATTCAAACCGGATGAACGGATACTGGCGTGAGGATGGTTTAACCTCGATTGCTTCGGCTTTTATCTTTTCAATTTGCTTCACACGCGATGTTGCCTGACGCGCCTTGGATTTATTGGCCGAAAAACGGCGCACGAAATCCTGTAAATCCGAGATGCGCTCTTTGGCCTTGCTATTCGACGACACCATTTTTTCTCGCGCTTGGGTGGAGGCGAGCATGTAATCATCGTAATTGCCGGGATAAACAGTGATATTGCCGTAATCCAGATCGGCCATGTGCGTACAGACCGAATTCAAAAAATGGCGATCATGGGAGATGATAATCATCGTCGATTGCCGCGCGTTTAAAATATCTTCCAGCCAGCGAATCGTGTTGATATCCAGATTATTGGTTGGCTCATCAAGCAGCAAAATTTCTGGATCAGAAAATAATGCCTGCGCCAACAACACCCGCAATTTCAGGCCGGGTGCAATCGCGTTCATGGGTCCGTTATGGTGTTCAATGGCGATGCCCGATCCCAGCAGCAGCTCTCCCGCCCGCGCTTCAGCCGAATAGCCGTCGTACTCGGCGACCTTGGCTTCTAGGTCGGCGGCTTTCATGTAATCGTCTTCCGTCGCCTCCAGATTCGCGTATATGGCGTCGCGCTCATGGATTGCGGCCCACAGTTCGGTATGGCCCATCATCACCACATCCAGCACGCGGATATCTTCAAACGCGAATTGATCCTGGCGTAGCTTGCCCAAACGTTCATGGCGTTCTTTGGCGACTTCGCCGCTGGATTGCTCCAAATCACCGCCCAAAATCTTCATGAAGGTCGATTTGCCGCAGCCATTGGCCCCGATTAAGCCATAGCGATTGCCGCCGCCAAATTTAACAGAAACGTTTTCAAACAAGGGCTTAGCCCCGAATTGCATGGTGATATTGGACGTAATTAACACAGTGACCCCAGAAGAATGTCCGCGATTTTAACATTTGCCCACTAGAATCTTGGTTCTAATTGACGCGCTAAAGACATCATCCGTGCCGAGTGGGTTGTAATAAGCCCTCAATGGGGCGCTCACAGGTTTGTCATTTAGACAAAACATGAATCGGAGTAAACTCACTGGCCGTATTGGGGAATCGTCAGCTGTAGTGTAAATACCGGCTGCAAAATATGACTAACTCGGAGCCGCCACTTGTAATTGGCAAATTCGCCCGAAACTATGGGGTTTCGCTTTAAGTCATTAAATCAATTAAACAGAAGGGGCAGTGCGCGGCGAAGTATTGATCGCCGCGACCAGAAAACTATGGTTCCACATCTCACCACCTCGCTTACTGGCCCGCTGCTGGATCTTGAGAAAAAAATTCTGAGCTCCATGCCTGAGATTGAACGCTGGTTTCGCAACCAGTGGCTAGAAAATACGCTGCCGTTTTACTCATCAGTTGATTTGCGCAACTCTGGTTTTAAGCTGGCCCCGGTCGATACGAATTTATTTCCTGGCGGTTTTAACAATCTGAATTCAGAATTTTTGCCGTTGTGCGTGCACGCCGCGATGTCAGCGGTCCAAAAAATTTGCCCGGACAAGCAGCGCTTTTTATTAATCCCGGAAAATCACACGCGCAATTTATTTTATTTAACCAACGTCGCTGCAATTCAAAAAATTCTGATCAGCGCGGGCATGGAAGTGCGCATAGGCTCACTGTTGCCGGAAATAATCACGCCCACCACGCTCGATTTACCCAACGGCGAAAAACTGGTGCTGGAACCCATTATCCGCAAAGGGAATCGCCTGTCCTTGGCAGGGTTCGATCCATGCGCGATTTTGTTGAACAATGATTTGTCGGCAGGAGTGCCCGCTCTGCTCAGGGGGCTTGAGCAACAGGTGGTGCCGCCGCTCTACGCAGGCTGGACGACCCGCCGCAAAACCCTGCATTTCCACGCCTACGATCGCGTGGCTGAAGACTTTTCCAAAATAATCGGGATCGATCCCTGGCTAATCAACCCTATTTTTAGCCAGTGCGGCAAGGTGAATTTCAGCGCGCAGGAAGGCGAGGAATGTCTGGCCGCCAATGTAGATGCGGTACTGAATGAAATGCGCATCAAATATCAGGAATATGGCATCAAGGAAAAACCATTTGTTATCGTCAAAGCCGATGCAGGCACTTACGGCATGGGCGTTTTGACGGCACGATCGGCCGAGGATGTGCGCGGGCTCAATCGTAAAGAACGCAATAAAATGGCGGTGGTGAAAGAAGGACTAGAAGTAAACGAAGTCATCATTCAGGAAGGCGTTTATACCTTTGAAAACGTCAACGGCAATGTGGCCGAGCCGGTGATTTACATGATGGATCAATTCGTCGTCGGTGGTTTTTATCGGGTCAATACGGATCGCGGCATTGATGAGAATCTCAACTCGCGCGGCATGAGCTTTGTGCCGCTGGCGTTCGAGACCGATTGTCATACCCCCGATTGCCAAGGCGCGCCTGATGCGCCGCCGAATCGGTTCTACACTTACGGTGTGGTCGCACGCTTGGCAATGTTGGCTGCGGCAAAAGAAGTGGAAACACTATCTGAAACCGTGGATGTCGATAAAATTGTATTCCCACCGGATGCCCGCCCGGTGGCCGTTGCCGCTGAATAATGTGAACTTAAAACATGAAAATTGCCTTCATTGTTGATCCGCTCGCCGGACTTAAAGCATACAAAGATACCTCCGTGTTCATGATGCGCGAAGCGGCAAAACGCGGGCATGAGGTGTTTGCATTTGAAGCGAGACATCTGGAAATGCGTCAAAGTCTGGTAACGGCGCGGGTTTCCAGCCTGTCTGTATCAGCAGATAACACGGACTGGCATCGGGTTCAGCACGAAGCGGTGATGGCACTGAAAGATTTTGACGCCGTACTGATGCGCAAAGATCCACCGTTTGATCAGGAGTATTTATACGCCACACTGTTGCTCAGCATGGCCGAATCGCAGGGGGCTAACGTCATCAATCGCGCTTCGGCGCTCCGCGACTACAACGAAAAATTGGCGATCGCCAAATTTCCACAATTCACCTCGCCCACGCTGGTCACACAGGATATGAAGAGCGTGCAAGCGTTCGTGGATGAGCATCAAGATGTGATTATTAAAAAACTCGACGGCATGGGCGGCACCTCGATTTTTCGCGTCCGCGCCGATGATCTGAACCGCAATGCCATCATCGAAGTGCAGACCATAAACGGCACCAGTTCCGTGATGGCGCAGCGCTATATTCCCGCCATCACGCAGGGCGATAAACGCGTTCTGCTCATCGATGGCAAGGCCGCACCGTTTTCGTTGGCGCGTATCCCTAAAGCCGGCGAGACACGCGGCAATCTGGCTGCCGGTGGCAAAGGCGTCGCCCAGCCTCTCACCGATCGCGACCGCGAAATCGCCGAAGCGTTGGGCCCGTCATTAAAAGCAGACGGCTTAACCATTGTTGGGCTCGATATCATCGGTGATTATTTAACCGAAGTGAATGTCACCTCGCCAACATGTATGGTGGAAATTTTTGAGCAGACGGGCTTTAATATCGCAGCCATGTTGTGGGATGCGGTTGAAGAAAAACTGAAACCGTCTGGAAAAAATTAGCGCTCACCCAACACGGCCATTCTAAAAACCAGTGCAATATCATCTTCGCATTGCCCGTCCTGTTACTGATCTGATACGCGCCCAAGCCATGTATTGCGCAGGGCTGGGCCTCAAACTTATCGGCAGTTTCGAAGACCATCAAGGTTTTGACGGCATCATGCTCGGCCAAGACGGATTGAATTATCACTTCGAATTCACCCATTGCCGACGTCATCCTGTGACGCCTAGCCCCACGCCAGAAGACCTCGCCGTGTTCTATATGCCGAACGCCAGTGAATGGCAGAGCACGTGCGCACGTATGCTGGCCGCAGGGTTTCAGCAAGTGGCTTCGTTGAACCCTTATTGGGATGTCCGGGGATGCACATTTGAAGACTCGGATGGATATCGTGTGGTCTTGCAGAATGCCAGCTGGAGCGATTCTTCAGCAAAAAATGGTCCAAGTGCCTCGCCAACGCTTGTGTTTTAATTCGAGAACTTCTGTCAATTTGACTGCTGACCACCACATGCTCACCATATTCGAAAAGCTAAATCTAAAGGCCACGCAAACCATCATGGTCGTGAATGCGCCCGCAAGCTTCGAGCCCGAGATTGCGCAGCTGTCGGGCATCGCCGTGCATCGTACGCTGGCAAAGATGAAGACTGTGAGCTTTGCGTTGGCGTTTGTGACCACGCGGGCGGAGCTTGATTCGCTGTCAGAATTACTGACCCGTAAGGCCGAAGGTGACGCGATACTGTGGTTCGCTTATCCGAAGAAGACATCAAAGAAGTACCAATGCGAATTCAATCGTGATGATGGCTGGGATGTGTTGGGTCACGCCGGATTTGAAGCGGTGCGGATGGTGGCGATTGATGCCGATTGGTCAGCGTTGCGCTTCCGGCGAGCTGAATTCATCAAGTCGTTGAAACGCGATGTGTCGCGGGCAAGAACAGTGGTGGGCAAAGCCCGCACGACGCTTAACTAGTGGGCGAACGTAACTACGCAATCGTCACCCGATCAAAATCCACACCGCGCTCGACAAAATCAACGAGGCTGACTTGCTTCGGGCTGCCATGGCCTTGATGAAAAAGATCGATGCCTCGGCCTTTTTGGGCAAGACCAGAGGGCACGATCAGACTCTCCTGAATTTTCAATCCTTCCAGCGGCGGCAGACGAAAGCCCTGCACGTAGGACGCACCGGTGCGGTTACGCATATCGCCGGATCGTACCGAGATGGGCTCGGGTTTGCCCGGCAGCATGGCAATGGTGACGGTGATTTGGTTTTCTATTTCTTCGATGATGCCGCGCACGACGCCCAAATAAAAAATGCCGTTCTTGCCCACTTTAATGCCGACCAGTTTACCGATGGCAATGCCGCGCGGTGAGTTGGCGGGGCGCATGACGCGAAAGGCGCCGCGGCTTTCATCGATGATTCCCCAGGTTTCGGTGCCATAGTTGAAGTCGGCATATTTGGCGCGGATTGTGGCTTCCGAGACTTTGCCGAACATGGCTATATCATTCATCTCGGCACGCGTGAGCTCGCGCCTCACGCCGGGCTGCTCGAATAGATCGCCGGATAAAATGAAATGAGTTTCACTGATGCCGAACGACAAAATGGCTTCGCGCTCTGCGGGCACGCTGGAGACCGCGCGTGAAGCGTTACCTTCGCACCACAGTTGATGCAAGCGCTGCAAATTATCACGGGCATCGGCAGCACTCCAATCGGCGGGCAAATCAAGCGTGCCGGGCTCCTCTCCGGCCGCCAGTTTTTTCAGGCGCCGCCGCAGTGAACGCGATAAATCGCTCGCCTCAAGCACCCGTATTTGCGGATCAGTAGCAACAGATTCATGAAATGCCGCGCCCGCATCGGCCAGCAAATTCACCGCGCACACCGCGCCTGAGTCCACTGCCAGCGATTCGTGCTCGATAGATACTTTATGACCAAAGCGTTTCAGGACCGCATCGACAAAATCGATTTGTCGCGGTGAGAGTTCATGAATATTTGCCAATTGCCCCAGCAATACCGCGGTATAGGCCTGGGCTATGCTGGAGTAGCCATCCAGCGAGCCGACGGAATCTTTTACTTGTACGTTTGTGAGACTGCGCTCTTCAGCTTCTTGCCATTGCGCGTGGAGCCGTAGCCAAAGCGCGTTATCGAAACGGCGGTAGATAAAGCCGGCGATCAACATTTGCAAGCCAATGTAGCGAATGATGCGCTGAATAATCAGGGCTAAATGCGCTGTTAGTTCTTCCTTGGCACCGCTGGCGTCAGTCCAGCAACGTCGATAGCCCATCTCCATTTCCGAAATCAAATCGCGAGACACATTCCAAGCCGCGTAATCAGCCGTTGATAGCGGAATTGTTTTTCCCGCGTACCGGGAGCGCTGCTCGGACAATAAAAATGCAACTTTATCGCGCATCAGTTCCATGCAAGTGAGGCGCTCCAATGGCGAAATTTCGCTGCTGAGGTTGACGATACGCAGCGAATCCAGAATGGTTTTTTGTGCCTGGGCAATATTGGTCAGCGGGATAGATTTAAGCCATGCCTTACAGGTGCGCGCATCACTGAAAAACAGTGAGCCGGGATTCGGCGGTGATTGAGGTGAAGTCTGAGTGGCCATATCGTGGTAACTCCTAGCTATTGCAGTTTGCTGTGTTTATGCCGTTTGTGGCTGTACAGGCTCGCCATCCATGAGGGCTCGACGCACATCTTGAACCCAGTCTACGTTGAAATCCGATGATTGATTTTCAAGACCGCTGGCCGGTATCAAAGAGGACTCCGCCGGAGCCGATTTGATGGCTGCCCAAATAGGTTGAGGGAAAGTTTCATCATTGCGGAAGCGGGGGATAACATGCCAATGAACATGTGGCGTCATATTGCCGAGGCTGGCCAGATTGATTTTGTCCGGCTTCAACACGGTGCGCAACGCGGTCTCCAGACGAAACACCGCCGCCATGAGTGTGTTGCGCTGCTCAACAGTGAGATCACTCATCTCTTTGACGTGATGGTTCCAAATGATCCGGCAAAAGCCGCGATAGGCGTCACCTTCAGCGCCGGTGACGCGAACGATTCGATAATCAGGGTGACGAAATAAAATTTCACCACCGTCGGATTCGCATAATTCACAGGCAGCCACTTTCATTTGTTAGCGCTGAAACACGTTGTAACCGACAGGAGCCGTGCCGGCATTGGAGATCACCGTTGGCGCAGTGGCATTTGTGTTCATTAACCAGACGGTCAATGAACCATCCGGGCGAAGCCAGACAATATCGGTAATGCCGTCGCCATTGAAATCGCCCGACGCATAAAATTGCCAGGCTGGATCCGTTGGCAGCAGGCTAATGGTAGATGTTGGCACGGTAAGTGTGCTCGATGTGCATGAAGCATTTTGGTCGTCCGGCGCGCCTGCATAAAGCGGTAGCGCCAGGCCGAAAGCATTGAGTGACATCAGCTGTATCTCGCCGGTGCTGCCATTGCGCAGCAAAATATCGCCGCGGCTATTGCCGGTAAAATCAGCGAACTTTAAGGCTGTAAAGCCTGCGGGAACAGCGCCAACCAGCAGGTTTGCGCAGGTGCGGGAAGGTGTTGCCATTAATGCGCGAATCTGACCGGCCGGGCTGATATAGATCATATCCGCTGCGCCGTCATTATTCAGATCCATTGCGCCCAACAGCGTCCAGTCCAGCGGCGCGCCACCGCGTTTTCGAACCTGAGCCACGGTGCTGCCATCGGTGAACCAGATATAGGAAACGCCTGTATCTGGTGAAGCACTTACCACATAGCGCCAGACCAAATCGCCCAAGCCATCGCCGTCTAAATCACCTACTGCTTGCACATCCCAGACGGGCTTCACCAAACGAAGTGCTTGCACATTCGATGGCAAAAAATCTTTCCATGTGAACACGCTAGATCGCCCGTTCACATCAAGCTGTGTTGGATTTTGGAAAGCAAGATCCGATTTGCCGTTGCCATCAAAATCAGCGATACCCACCAGGCGATAACTGGCGCCCGGATCAATCAAATTGCTGAACGAAAACTGGTTATTCACCAACCGGCCTGCCTGCATCTGCGCCGTTGCCGAGCGCAAAATAATTGCGCTCCGCCCGTTGCCATCCAGATCAATACCGCCGCGCTTTGAAAGCGCAATTGGGGTTTGTGATGTGAACTTGGCGGTGACAGTCGCGTTGGCATTCAAAGTAACCTGACAGCTGCCCGTACCCGAGCAGGCCCCCGACCAGCCGGCAAATATCGAGCCCGCATTGGGCGTGGCGGTCAGATTGACAACCGTGCCAGAAGCAAATATAGCCGTACAAGTGGTGCCGCAGTTAACGCCAATGGGATTTGATGCCACCAGGCCACTACCGGAGCCCACCTGCGAGGCAGAAAGGGTGATATCCGCCGTGAGTGAAAATGTGAACATGCCGCGTCCATAAGTCGCCGCAATGAGGGTATTGGCGTCATACCAAAATAGTTCACGCACACGCACGCTGGCGGGGCCGTCATTGCGGGTGCTCCAGGTCGCGCCACCATCCTCGGAAGTGTAAACACCGTTGGCTGCGCCGACATACAACCAGTTGGCACGCGTAGGATGGCGTTTGATGTCATGTAGTGTGACGGACGGTAAATTGCCGGAAATATTCGTCCAAGTATTGCCGCCATCAATGGTTTGCCAGAGACGATTGGGTAACAAACCTGAATATGCAACCCATACCCGATTCGGATTGCTCTGATCAATCGTGATGCGATTTACGGTGCTGGAAGGCATTCCCGGTTTGGTCATCAGCTGCCAAGTAGGCGATGCAGATAAGCCATCGCTGGTACGATAAATTTGCGTCGGGTTGCTGCTGGAGTTTGAGCCGTTATGGCCAACCCAGATTACATTGGCGTTGCCTGATTGCACGGCAATAGCATTGAGATAGTGACGCGACTGTGTACTGAGCGGAACGGGCGGCTTAATCGCAGCCCACGTAGGTGTGGAAGCGCGAACGTTATTACTCACCCACAGCGAGTTCGCGCCCACCAACATACGGTCGCGGTTATTGAGGTCCAGAATAAACGGCGCAATAAAATTAGCCTGCGCGGTATCGGCATTGGTTGCTCCACAATAGGTGATATTGCTGGAGTCTTTTAATGCCTCTGTAATGCCATTGCAGATATATTGGCGCGAGGTAAGATTTACAGTGCGATGAATCGAGGCGTACACATATTCGCCATAAAGCGTGCTGTCGTCAACGGGATCGACCGCTGAAAAGCCGCCATCACCGCCCGCAAAACGATCCCAGTTGGTATTGGCGTTCAGTATCAGGGTGCCGTTATCCTGGGTGCCGCCAATAATTTTGCCGCCCGCAGCACGGCTGCCGGCGCCGCCGTAAAACTGGGTGATGCCGAGATTATTATTGAGATTGACCCAGGAGCTGGTGCCGCTTGAAGTGGCGGAAAAAATATTGTTGGAGCGATAGACTCCGCCGTCATTGCCAAAATATACCACCGGGTTGTTGAGGCTAAAATCAGGCGCTGCGACGATGACATGATGATCTGCATGTGGTTGCGGCAGACCGCCTCCAGCGCTTTGCCAGGTGCTGATCTTTGAGAAATTAACACCCGCATCCTGCGATTGATAAAGATCTAATCCGCCGACTACTATATGGTTGCTATCAACAGGAGAAACCCAAATGGTATTGGCATAATCGCCTTGGTCGCTCAGATGTTTTGGGTTTGAGACGATGGCCCAAGTTTGTCCGCCGTCAGTAGATTTCCAGATTTCGCCTTTGTTGTTATCGAGCGATATATACACAAGGTCAGCGACGTTCGTCGCCCACGCAATTTCCACGCGTGCCGTGCCGGAGCGCCCGGTCGTGGTGCTAATCAGCGGGCCAATTCGGGTCCAGGAAATACCACTATTGGTAGATAGATAGACCGCGCCATCTTCACCCGCTGCGAGCACGTTATTGGCATTGTTCGGGTCGAACTTTACGTCGAGCGTGAGGAAGCTACCGACTTTGGTCCAGCTGGCTCCGGCATCGGCTGAGCGCATTAAGGCACCCTGCGTCAAATTGCTACTTTTCGATGTGCCTGCCAGCACAAGACTGGAATCGGCTCGACTTACTGCAATGCGATTAGTGGAGCCCCAATCATCGCCGTTGGCGTTGAGTGATATATCGGTCGTGGTCGCGGGCAAAAAATTCCAGGTGATGCCGCTATCGACGCTTTTGAACATGCCGATGCCATATAGCCCGGCGAAGCTTTCACCGGTGCCGGCGTAAACAATATTCGGGTTGTTGGGATCAAAAGCCATCGAGCCGATGGCCAGGTTGCCCATGAAATCCTGCACCGCAGCAAACGATTGCCCGGCATTATTGCTGAGCCAGATGCCACCACTGGCGGCGCCGACCAATAAACGGTTGGGATTACGGGGGTCAATTAAAATGGAGCGGACACGCCCACCCACATTGCCGGGGCCAATAAAATTCCATTGCGCGGAGTTGATGCCTGCGGCTTGATTTTGTGCAGCCTCAATCGAGCCTTTGCGGTTGTAAAGCGGGCCTTGCGCGAGCAGGTCTAGACGTGCATTTTCTGCGGCCAGCACCATCGTGGCGTTTGGCTGTTTGCCATCATCACCCGCGTCCCAAAGCTGCATAAACTCTCTGGCGGGCGCCTTGAATTGCTTGCGATCAGGATTCTTGAAACTGCTTCGATACACCGCCATGATTTTGTTGCGATCATCGGGCGCCATCAAACACACACCTTGGTTATCGGTCTTGCCGATTTCCTTGATTTTGGTGAGCATCAGAACGGGCAAATCAAGCTTGGCGGCGGCGTGGTCATTGGCCAACATGTTTAGACCGGCACAATATGCTGGAGTGCCGGTCGTTAGCGCTGAAGTTTCTATCGTTAAAGACCGATCAGTTTGAGTGACGGGACTAGGGTGCGTACGCTCAGTGGC
>JAYVEV010000126.1:0-4933 GCA_043773745.1 Burkholderiales bacterium
ATAACGGTTTAGCGTGGCAGCTTGCTTTTTTAGTGATCGCACCGGTGCGATGCCTTCAAAGAACTGCAAATCAACCATGCTGACGCCATTACTTTAATAGCGACGTCTTGCCTATAGTAATTAAAAGTCGGGCACTTTGCAAACAGACACTTATTTACCCGTGCTTTGACTTACTTGTGTTGCAATATTACAACATCCATTGGAACTTTAGAACTTACTTTAAATGCCGACCATCTCATACAAGGCTGGCAAAGCGAATAGCCTATGAGAGAATAATGCCAGAAATTTTAACAAGAAATGACAAACCTCACATTCGGGATGAAGATTTTCCGATGAATGGTTGGTTTAGAAGGATATTCCGGGTGGATTGTCCTACAAATGATTTGTTTGTTCTCAAAATCTCGCATACAACGCCACTACCCCACTATTATCTTGGCAGTATTTCACTGAAAGGTGCAGCAATGAGCACAACGCATATTGAGCCGCGCTTACAGCATGAGGATAACGCTAAGCGGGTTGCGGACGTTGACGGGAATAGGGATTTAATCGGTGCACGCCTGCTGATGGCAGGTAAGGTAAATTCAGCTGATATCGAAAAAGCGCTTGCCTTTCAAAGCCAGGCCGCCAGTACCATCCACGGCAACCTGAGCAATCGCCTTGGCGCGATTCTGTTGCGGATGGGCGCAATTTCGGAAGAATCGCTATTGCCGCACCTGAGTGAGCAGACGGGTATTCCGCTTTTGGTGCCCGCGCAGATGCCCGCGCAGGCGGCGATTCGCGAAGCGCTGGCGCTCAGTGCCTTGCAGCGCTCCTGGTGGCTCGCGCGTGAGGCGGTGCCATTTGTGGTAATGATTGATGGCGGCGCGGAGATCGGGGCGAATACACCTGCAGATATTGCCATCATGGCGCGTGACCCATTGGATAGTGAGCTTGCCGAAGGTATCGCTGCTGCTTATCAGGGCCATCACGTCATGCTGTATTGGGCGCGCAGCCAGGATTTGCAGCGTGCCTTGGCGTTGGTGAAGGACGGAACAGTCAAACAAGGCAATACAGGCGACGCGACTTATTTGCGCGAGCTGGCCGAAGAAGCGCCGGTGATTGAATTTGTGAACAATATTCTGGCGCAGGCGGTTGATGACCGCGCCTCAGATATTCATGTGGAGCCGGGTGAACGTGAGTTTGAAGTGCGCTACCGGATTGACGGGGTGCTGCAGCCGCGTGTGACGCGTCCGCGTGACGGTTTTGATGCGATTGCCTCGCGCATAAAATTAATTTCCGGTCTTGATATCGCGGAGCGTCGCCTGCCGCAAGATGGCCGTGTAACCACGCGGGTTTCGGGTGTGGAGCTGGATGTGCGGGTTTCATCGATACCCGGGGTGCACGGTGAATCGCTGGTGCTGCGCCTGCTGCCTAAAGAGCGCGCCGACATGAGTCTGCTGAAGCTCGGCATGGAGCGTGATCACCTAGACCAGCTCAACGCATTATTGCAACAGCCGAACGGAATTATTTTAGTGACGGGGCCGACCGGATCGGGCAAAAGCACGACGCTTTATTCCGCGCTGGCCGCGATTAACGACCGCTCGCTAAAAATTGTCACCGTGGAAGACCCGGTCGAATACCGGATGGCGGGGATTACGCAAATCCAGACGCATGCGGAGATTGGCTACACCTTTGCCCGGGCGCTGCGCTCGATTTTGCGACACGATCCCGACGTGATTATGATTGGCGAGATTCGCGATGCCGAGACTGCTGAAATCGCGATTCAATCCGCCCTGACGGGACACTTGGTCTTGGCAACCATTCACACCAACGATGCGCCTTCGGCCTTCACGCGGCTGCTGGAAATGGGCATCGAGCCGTTCCTGCTCGCGACCTCCGTGCGCGCCGTGCTGGCGCAACGCTTGGTCAGAAAATTATCGACCACTGCCGCGCACATTCAGGCGGATTCTCCGCCCGCTTGGTTAAAGCAGCAATTTGCTGAAATTAAATCAACTTACCCCGGCGTGCTGGAGGGCGATACGAAATTATCCAAGCCCGCGGCACATCACGAAGCCGACGGCTACAAAGGTCGCAACGGAATTTATGAGTTGCTCACAGTAACCGAGGAATTACAAGACGCGATTGTGCGCCGCGCTTCTTCACAAGAGCTTGCCGAAATTGGTCGCCGCACTACCGGCACGGCAAAATTCCGCACGCTGCGTGAAGATGGCTTGATCAAGGCGTGGCATGGCATCAGCAGCGTGGAGGAGGTATTGCGGGTCGCTGGATCACAGAGCGCCAAATCGCATAGCAGTGGTGACGACGCCATGCTGGCTGAAGACGGCGCGCATTGACAGATGAATATTGAATATCGATATGAGGCCGTCAACGCACAGGGTAATCCCGTGCAGGGCAACATCACGGCTACTGACGAGCAAGATGCGCTCTTACAACTGCGCTCCCAGTCGCTGACGCCCATCACCCTAAGCGCCTCGGCAACACCCCATGCCAGCCGCCGTCGCCGCCAGCGTATTACCCAGAGCGATAAAATTATGGTCATCCGCGAGCTGGCAACACTGCTCAAGGCGGGGATTCCATTGACGGACGCGGTGTTATCGCTTTCTCAGGCGCGCGACGGCACGATGATGGGCGATTCCCTTGGCCGCACCGCTCGCGCACTCAACGCGGGTCAGCCGTTTGTGGCTGCGCTGGCTGAGGCCAATATCAGCTTCCCCACCTATGTAAATCAGTTGAGCGCGACCGGCGAAATGACCGGCAAGCTCGCCTCGGCATTGGCCGATGCGGCCAAACAAATGGAATATGACGATAAGGTGAATCAGGAACTGCGCAATTCGCTGATATACCCGGTGATTCTGGTGTTGGCAGGCGTGAGTGCGGTGCTGCTGATTTTTTTCTTCGTGGTGCCGCGCTTTGCGAATTTGATCAAAGGCAGCCGCGCGACCGATATTCCCGAAATTTCACTGTGGGTGATTAACGCCGGGCTTTTCTTCCGCGCCAATTGGCTGTGGTTTTTGGGCGTTGCCATTATCGCGGGGTTAGCTTTTTATGTTTCTGTGCGTGATGAGGCAGGGCGCACGCGCTGGCTATCAAAACTGTCCAAATTGCCGCTCATGGGTGAGTGGCTGATCGAGGCGGAAACCGGTCGCTGGGCGACGACCCTAGGTACGTTGCTGGGCAACCGGGTGCCGATTTTGTCCGCGCTGGAATTATCCGCGCAAGGCCTGCGTTTTCCCGATATGCGGCGCAGTGTGCAGTTCGTGGTGCGCGATGTGCGCGGCGGTGCAACCTTGGCGGACACGGTGGCTAAATATGGTGTGGTCAATGCCACAGGCGTGAACCTGATTCGCGTCGGCGAAAAATCGGGAGAGCTGCCGCAAATGGTCGCCACCCTGGGCGAGCTTCATTCCGAATCGGGCCGCAATCGCATGAAACGATTTTTGTTGATGCTGGAGCCGATTGCTATCTTAAGCATCGGTGCCGTGATTGGCGTGATTATGGTTGCGATCATGCTGGCGATTACCAGCATGAACTCGGGACGTTTTTAGTTCGGTGGGATGCGGTCAGCAAAGACGGTGCGCCGAGACACGCCCGGCGGCGCAATTAAGGTAGGGTGTGCACCCAGTGCGCACCAGCAGCGTATCAAGTCAAGGTCACAACAGTACGCAAAGACGGTGCGCATGGTGATGCGCACCCTAGGGCAGCGCAATTAAGGTAGCACCAGCAGCCTTGCGTTTTAGCGCCTCAATAGCCTGTCCAACCAACTTTTTGGCGTTGCCGGAATCGGTGCGACAGTAGGGTCAAGCAAGCGATCAAGTTGTGCGTAATCGGGCTGTAAGCCCTGACTGACGATATCACGCAAGTAACAATAGAGTGCTTCGGTCTTGGCATCAAGCGGCAAATTATTTTCTGAAACACCAGCAACTGCGCGGTGTCTGGCCTGTTTTGGCTTGACGATGCCCGCCAATTGGCGTTCCCATGTTTCTATATCGTTGGCGATGCCAAGATGATCAGCGATCGTTTTTACAACGCTAAGTGGGTTTTCGAGCAGCTGATCAAAGCTCACCACTACCCTCGGGCAATCGGCGGTATCGCGGAAGATCCGGCGATAATAATCAAGCCATAATCCGGCAAGTGTTTCGGCGGGCACCTCAAGCTGATCCGCAATGGATCGCATCACGGCACGCGGGTCGCGAAAAGCAATAATCGCTGTGACGTTCGGTTCGGCCGCCTTCCAGATCGGAAAAGTCAGTGAAAGACGCGGGTCTTTCCAGCCAAAGCGGGGTTTGTCGGCGGCATAAAAATGGAGTCGCTCGCGGACGGTTTCAATCAGACTGTTTTTGGTTGCTGCGTCTAATGTTGAAAATGCATCCATCACAGGCGGCTTGAGCACTGCGCCACCCACAAAAACCAAGATGCGTTCATTCAGTTCCAGCAGTTCCCGGTTTTCAAAATAACCGTCAGGATTATTGTGGTTGCGCGGGATATGGTCAGCTTCGTCGCCAAAACCAATCGCCAGCACCTCGTGCAAAATGCGCGATATGACCGACGTGCCGCTCCGGCCAATCGAAACAACGGCAACGCGCAAGGGCGGTGTGTTAGTTTGTGTGTTCATTGCTCAAACAGTGATTGAATATTGTCGCGGGTGAAAGCGATCGCTAACTTTTGTTGTGCTTTGCAAGAAAAGCGATTCTCCGCAAAGTGGGCAAATTGTATTACATCGGGCTTATCAAATTGCCTTCGTCAAATTCATGCGGCAGGAAGCGGGTTTTCGCCGTTTACGCTTAGAGCCCACGGATTCATTTGACGTTTTCCTCAAAATTCTGGATAATGCTGGGTTCCGTGGAGAGGTGGCCGAGTGGTTAATGGCAGCAGACTGTAAATCTGCCCTCTTACGAGTACGCTGGTTCGAATCCAGCCCTCTCCACCAAAGTTT
>JAYVEV010000127.1:0-26506 GCA_043773745.1 Burkholderiales bacterium
GCCGTGTATATGACCATATAGCGTGACCATACAGCGACTGCGTGAAATAAAATCACAAGCATTGCGACCCGTAAATCATTGCTAAAGAAATACTATCCAAACACCTTAAATCGAATAACTAGTACCATCATAAAAACGTGGCACCCGCCACGCCTTGATTCCTGTCAATCCACACTTATAGATTGCTCTCCGTCATGAATTTGCTTAGCACCCACCCGCAACGAGATCTCATTCGCCTTCAACTGGCGCGCAATATCGTGTTGCGCACCCTGAAGCCGCGAGCCGTTGCTGAACTTGAAAAATTATTGGTCATTGCCGAATATAAAAAAGGCGATTTGCTGCTCGGTCAGGGCGATCATGAGATGGAGCAATATTTTGTGTTGGAGGGCGTATTGAAACGGGTTGTCGCCAATCAAGAAGGCAAGGAAATGATCCTGCGCTTCTCCAAAGAAGATGATATGGATACCAGCTACGCGGCATGGCGGCTGCGCACTCCGGCCCCCTACTCGATTCGCGCTGTGACCAAAGCCCGGGTAGCAAAACTATCGATGGAATCGTGGGGAGAGTTTTTGGAGCGTCATCCTTCCATCAAAGGCGATTTTGAATACGAAGTCATGCACCTGATGTCCGAAGTCATGGCCCACACCATTACCCTGCATTTGCTGGATGCCGCGGGCCGTGTACAACGCTTCCTGCGCAAGCATCCCGATTTATACGAGCGTGTACCGATGAAAGAACTCGCGTCGCACTTGAATTTATCGGCAGAAACGATGTCTCGACTCAAACAAAAAGGCAAGGTTCAAGCAATTCTGGCGCGATAAATAATCGATGGCTGACATGCGTTGCGATCTGACTTTTCACGCACACACCAACGGATAAATCGTTTGTAACACCAACAGCAGTGCGAGCAGCCAGAGAATAGAGCGAGTCAGCGTGCGCCACGCAGATGGCGGAATTCTCGACTGGCAATAACCGCCCACCATGACACCACAGACAGCGGCGGTAATTGCTGGAATCGAGGCCATCAGGAAATCTACGCCGAACAGCCCCACGCCGCTGAACGTCGTTGCCTGCGTGGTTCGACCGGCGAGGAAACACAAATTGAGTATTTGCGTCATCGCTGCGGGCGCTAGGCCCAACGCAGTGAAGTAAATAATCAATGGCGGAAGCGCAACATTTATCGTGCCAGAGAGTACGCCGCCGAGCAGGCCAAAGACCAATCCTGCCACCTGCGGATGCCGGTTAATGACGTTCCAGTCCAGTTGCTTGAATGACTCCTGTTTAAGGTAAACCACAATTATGCTCGCCAACAGCAACCTCAACGGCTCCGGCGGCATGATGAGAATCAGTCGGGTACCCATTAGCGTACCAATCACGACATAGACGGCGACCGGCCAGTATTTGCCCAAGCTTACCCGCCAATTCCCACCTTTGTATACGCTGATCAAATTGACCGCAATATTGGGCAACAAGGTCACGATGACTGCTGTCCGGACATCCGTAAACAGCGCCACAACCGGAGTAGAAACCAGCGGAAAGCCGAATCCGCTGATGCCATGAGCTACGCCAGCAAACAACGCAATTGCGCACACCTGCCAGTAGAACGCGGCGGAAAGTTCAGGCGTCAAGTGAGCCCCAATCGCCGAGCTTTCTAACGCCTTGAAATTCGCCACCAGAACGACGCCTATCCCGGTGGCGAAAGCATGGCAATACCACCCTGCCGCGGTGGCTAATTCTGTATGTTTGCCTCACAGCAATGGCTTGCATCGTCCCCAACGACGGCTGTAATACAGACTTACTGTTCCCCTGCGATACGCTTTCTGATGATCGGCCGCAGAATGAACAGCGCCATACCCGCGGCGAGTATATCGAATGCACCCGCGATGTAGTAAGGCACCGTAAACGAACCAGCGTAGGCAGCGGCAACCGCAGCTGCCCCCCAGCCGGCCATGATCGACGCCATACCTTTGGCCGTATAAAGAATTCCGTAGTTGCCAGAGGCATTCTTGGGACCAAAGACGTCACCTGTGATCGCCGAGAACAAGGCATATATCTCTCCCCAGGCGAGGAAGACAAACGGCATCAGAATCATGAATGCAATCGGCATGCCCATGATTTGTGTCATCAGCAGAATCAACACGCCTTCGAGAAGAAACGCAAAGGCCATTGTGTACTCGCGGCCGAATTTATCGGATATCGCGCCCCACATGATCCTGGCAAACGCATTGGTCACGCCGGCAATCGTGGCGGTGAGTGGAACAATGGCGATTCCGAAAAATGTTGCGTCCGCGACGTTTAGTGACTTGGCGATTTGGGACATGTTGCCAGTGGTCATCAGTCCGCCGGTGCAGACCATCAGGAACATGAAGTACATGATGTAAAACTCTTTTTGCGACATCATCTGCTTGGCGGAAAAATCTTTCCGTGTCTGCGCGACCGCTTTGGGCTGCACCCAATCGGCAGGCAACCAACCTTTCGGCGGGTGGTGAAGGATCAAGGCCATGGCGATTGCCACTACGCCCTGTCCGATACCCCACGCAGTCATTGCACCTGCCCAGCCCATGGAAGCAATCGTACCGCTGATCGGTATAAGTGTCAGCGCCGATCCACCGCCAAATCCGGCGGCAGTCAGTCCGGCTGCCAGCCCCCTCTTATCGGGGAACCATTTAATAGCATTGGCGACTGTGGCGATATAGATAATGCCAGCGCCAGTTCCGGCAAGTACACCGTAGTACATGTATAAATGGAAAACGGAGGTTGCAAACATTCCACCGAGCGTCCAGCCAAGCAGGATCATCACCGACCCAATCAGCATCAGATTGCGGATGCCAAACTTGTCGATGAAATATCCCGCCAGCGGTACCGGCCAAGTCTCGAAGAGGATGAACAGCGTGTAGATGAGCGCAATATCCTTATACTCGACGCCGGGGAATTGTTGCTTCAACCCAGGTGTAAAAAGCGTAAAGGAATACTGAAAATTTGAGATGACGACCATCGCCATCACACCAGCAGCCAACTGAATCCACCGGTTGCCAACAATGGGCCCCAGCGTTTGCTTTGCAAGATCTACCTGGGCGGTATTCTCGTTTGACATTTCACTTCCTCCGATAAAACATTTTTTTGGTTGATCCATTGCGTTGAACAGCAATGAAACTTGCATACATTGACAGTGGTGTCCCCCACTCTTTCAATTCGTTTGCCACAGCACACCGCAACTAATTTTGTCGGCACGCCCTACTAATTTTATATTTATCCATTCAGAAGATGGTCGCCATGACTTGGGTCAGTTTCGCGAGCATGGTTAGCAATTACAGGTGCGCGGCGGTGGCGGGATTTCAGCGGCAGAATATGTTTGTCTTCTCGCCTAACGCTCCTGTCAGGAAGGTCGCTGACGCGCCGTCAATACTTTGCCAATTCCCACCACGAATATGGCGCCTGCAGCGGAAGCCAAATATTCAAACCACTGAGGGTATTGCGACGTAATGGGCTTGAGAACCTTCTCGTCCCACGCCATTTCTCCCGCCACCCAGCCTATCAGCGCGGCGCCGATTGTAATGACGACCGGATATTTCTCCATTACCTTGATGAGAATGGTGCTGGCATAAATGATCAGCGGGATGCTGATGGCCAAACCAATAATGACGAGTACCCAATCTCCTTTGGCCGCAGCCGCAACCGCAATCACATTGTCGAGACTCATCACCAAATCAGCGATCAGTATTGTCTTGATCGCATCGAACATTGAGTTGTGTGACTTTATGCCATTGTCACCTTCATCCGCGTCGGACAACAGTTTCACGCCAATCCATAACAGCAAAGCTGAACCTACAAGCTTTAGCCAGGCAAATTGCAACAAAGCCACGGCAAAAATCGTCAAAATGATACGCATGACAATGGCAGCGGCACTGCCCCAAAAAATGGCTTTCTTCTGCTGCTCCGGCGACAGGCTACGGGCGGCGAGGGCGATGACAACAGCATTGTCACCGGACAAAACAATATTAACGCCAATAATTTTGAGCAAGGCGGTCCAAAAAAACGGCGTGAGGACGGGGGCGAATAAATCCATATTTTATTTATCAGTAAATTGGTGACGGAAACTGAAATTCATGTGGGAAAATTAGCTTTGAACGATCAAAACAAAGAATCAAGCAAGCAATGAAATCAACGAGGCATTACCATTACATAAAATAATACTTCGCATTCATGCTGCCAACCCGTTTTGGGTTCAGACGTTCTGCAACTTATGTTTACTCACATGATCGAACCTGCATGCGCATCGTAAAGCAATTAACAGCGTTTTCACTTTTACCTTTATCCCACACTGCCGCTTCAAACGGCCGTTGGGGGGGGGTAATTTTTCGACATCATTCTTTCTACGCTTTCGTCTGCGTGCTTTCCTTGATTCTTGGCAACAATAGCTTTGCAGAGAGCGCAAATACGAGAGAATCAGCCCAATCACAGGCATCGGTATCCAGCCCGCCGCTTACAGCCTCCGATAATGAAATACTGGCCGCAAAAAAAGCCTTCGAGCGTCGCGACCTTAAAGCACTTGACGCTGCGCATGCGAAATTTGCCACCAGTCGGCATCCTCTGGCACCATACGTAAATTACTGGTGGCTGTCTGGTAATCTCGCAAGCTCCAGCACATTTTCGGTTGCACAATCGGGTGAAATTCAATCGTTCCTTGCTGCTAACCCTGATACGCCCGTTGCCGATAATTTGCGGCGCGATTGGCTCAAAATTCTAGGCAACCTTGGTCAGTGGCCGTTATTTAATTCGGCCTATCCGCAGCTGGTGACGGATGACGCCGAGGTGACCTGCCACGCATGGCGATATCGTCTGCTACAAAACACGGCAAATGATCGTGATACGACTGCTGAAATAAAAGCGTTATGGAATGTAGGCAAAACTGCGCCTGACGCTTGCTACGGTGTTTTCCAGATGATCAATTCGACTAACGCTTTATCGAGCGATGATATCTGGCGTCGCGTACGCCTCCTTCTTGAGAACAATCTGGTAAATGATGCAAGACGCAGTGCGGCTTTTTTGAAGACGCTGCCGGGCAACTTTGAGCGGATTACGGCAGCAATCAATCTGGATGCGGGTCGTTATCTGGCACATGAAAAACCTGAGGCAGCATCTCGCGCCTCCGTGGAGTTATATCTTTACGCAGTCGCTCGGTTCGCTCGCAGCGATGCCGCCCGCGCGGCTGAATTCCTGGACAGGCAAGCGGCTCGACTCAGTGCCGCCGACCGCGCTTATGCCTGGGCCGAGGTCGGCTTGTACGGCGGCATGCAGCACGAGCCTGAAACATTGAATTGGTTTCAACGTGCTGAGAGCGCTAGGCTGAATGATGCCCAAGCCGCTTGGAAAACCCGGGCCGCTCTGCGCGCGGGGGATTGGCTACAGGTACGGGCAGCTATTCAGGCGATGTCGCCGTCCGAAAAACGCGAGTCGCAGTGGCGATATTGGCTGGCCCGCGCGCATGAGAAGAGTCCAACTGATGGAAGCGCAGAGCTGAGCAAAAGCTTGAAGGAAACCCTGTCACGGGAAAATAATTTTTATGCCTTGCTTGCTGCTGAAGAGCTGGGCAGGCCTGTTCGCCCCAATTGGCAAGGCTATAAACCCACCGCCGTGGAATTGGAAACGATTAACGCGCGCGCCGGTATCCAGCGGGTGCTGGCGCTGTATCGTTTGGATTTAAAGACGGAGGGATTTCGTGAATGGCAGATGGCGACCCGCCATTTTAATGATCATGAATTATTGGCCGCTTCTGAAATTGCCCGTCAAAATAATATCCCTGACCGCGCTATTAGTGCCGCTGATCGCACGCTTGCTCTGCACGATTATTCCCAGCGCTTTCCGATTCCGTTCCGCGATACGCTGCAGACAAACGCTCGCAATAATCAGCTTGATGAAGCCTGGGTTTATGGCCTGATTCGGCAAGAGAGCCGCTTTATGACCGACGCCAAATCCACTGTTGGCGCGATGGGTTTGATGCAGTTGATGCCGGCAACCGCCAGTTGGGTTGCTAAGCAAGTCGGCATGAAAGATTTTTCGTCCAGTCGCGCGCTGGATGTGCCGGTTAACTTAAATCTGGGCACTTTCTATTTGCAGCATATATTGGCAGATCTGGGACATCCGGTGCTGGCCACGGCTGCATATAATGCCGGGCCCGGTCGGGCACGACGCTGGCGTGCAGAAACGCCACTGGAGGGTGCAATTTATGCCGAGACAATTCCATTTACCGAGACCCGCGATTACGTTAAAAAAGTCATGGCCAATAAATGGTATTACCGCAATCGCCTTGGTGCGACTCCCGTCACCTTGGCAGATCTTATGGGTACAGTACCCGGTCGCAATAGCCCACGCAGCGCACGTATGGGTGGTGCCAATGTAAATACACAGGCCGCTGCAGTTGCCAAGGCCGATGCGATTGAAGTGCTGCCTGATGCGCCCGCAGACACAATTGCCCCATTTTCAGCACCAACACCGACTGCATCACAGCCAACTGTAAAAACGACACCTCCCGCACGCGACGAATCGCCAAAATAATCTACCTATGAAAATAAAAAGAATATTACTGTTGGGCGGCTCGGGTTTTATTGGTAGCGCGGTCGCCGGACAATTAACCAAACGTGGCTATTTCGTGACGGTACCGACGCGTCGCCTTGAGCGCGCCAGGCATTTACTACCCCTGCCCACGATTGATATTTTTGAGGCGGATATTCAGAATGAAGTGGTGTTGCTCGGTTTGGCCAAACAGCATGATGCGGTGATAAATCTGGTCGGCATTTTGCACGGCAATTTCGAGCGCGAGCACGTTGTGTTTCCAAAGCGGGTTGCCGAAATCTGCGTAAAGGCTGGTGTGCAGCGCTTGATTCATATGAGCGCACTCAATGCTGACGTCGATGGGCCGAGCGAATATTTGCGCTCGCGGGGACGCGGCGAGCAGGCGGTGTGGGCCGTTGCCCAAAAACATCCGGCCCTCAAAGTCACGATGTTTCAGCCATCGGTTGTATTTGGCGAACATGATAAATTTCTCAATATGTTTTTGAGTCTGGTTAAAGTTTTTCCCATTATTCCAATCGGCTCACCGGACGCAAAATTTCAGCCTGTCTGGGTGGATGACGTAGCACGTGCCATGGCAATAAGCCTAGAGATTTATTCATCAGAAGGCGCAACCTATCCGCTGGTCGGGCCCAAGGTTTTTACGCTGAAAGAGTTGGTCGAATTAATGGTTTCAGTATCCGGAAAAACCCGCGCCGTTATTGGCTTGCCCCCCAGTTTATCAATGCTACAGGCAACCGTTTTTGAATTTCTACCCGGTAAATTAATCACCCGCGATAATGTCCGCTCGATGAGTGTGGCGAGCACCTCTGTTGCCTCGTTCCCAGCCATATTTGGTCAGGCCAGCGATATGGAAGGCACTGTGCGCAGCTATATGCAGGGCCACGTCGGACGCGCGCGATATCCGCGTTTTCGTGCTGACTAATTATTTTCAAAAACTCAACAATCCTAATATCAACCCAAGAGAACTTTCGATGTCACTTAGCCTGGTCATTGCCAATAAAAATTATTCCTCATGGTCGATGCGGCCCTGGGTTTTGCTCAAGCAATTCGATATTCAGTTTGAAGAAATCATGCTGAAATTCAACAGCCGCGAGTGGGACGATTTTTTACCACGCTACTCGCCCTCGGGGATGGTGCCGGTGCTATGGAATGGCCGTCCGGGTAGCGGTGAAGCCACTTGGGAATCAACTTCGATTATGGAGGCGGTGGCGGAATGGTATCCGCACCTGGCGATTTGGCCACGCGATGCGCACGCCCGCAATCGGGCGCGCTGCATGGTGGCGGAAATGCATGCCGGCTTTCGTGCACTGCGAACCGCCATGCCGATGAATATTCGCGCCCAACTTCCTGGGGTTGGCATGAAGCCAGAAGTGGCAAAAAACATCGCCCGTATTGAGGCGCTGTGGCGAGATGCCCGCACCAGCTTCGGCTTAAACACAACTGCCACAACTGCTCCATTTTTATTTGGTGAGTTCTCGGCGGCTGATGCCATGTTCGCACCGGTGGTGATGCGGTTCGCCACCTATCAGCCGAAACTGGCGAACGATACGCTGGCGTATTGCGAAGCGGTAAAAGCAGCGCCCGGTGTGGCCGCTTGGATTGCGGAGGCGATGACAGAGACCGAGTTTGTCGCCGATGATGAGCCCTATGCACCCACCACCAAAGTCTAGCAAGGGCGGGTGTTTTGAGGCATTTTTGCTCCAAGATCCTCTCCAGTGCTGGCGTTTACTTTTTTCATTGCATGATACTTTGAGATGAAAATTTATACCGTTGGCGGCGCAGTGCGCGATGGACTACTCGGGTTGCCCGTGCAGGATCGTGATTACGTTGTAGTCGGCGCGAGCATCGAGCAAATGCTGACCGCTGGCTATCAGCCGGTCGGCACTGACTTTCCGGTATTCCTGCATCCCAAGACCCACGAGGAATATGCGCTTGCACGAACCGAGCGCAAAACTGCGCCGGGCTATAAGGGCTTTGTGTTTCATACCGCGACCAATGTGACCCTTGAACAGGATTTGCAGCGGCGTGATTTGACCATCAACGCGATGGCCCGTGATGAACACGGTCACCTAATCGATCCTTACAGCGGCGAAGCCGACCTGCATCATAAATTATTGCGCCACGTCAGCGATGCGTTTAGCGAAGACCCGGTGCGGATTTTGCGCGTAGCCCGCTTTGCGGCCCGTTTTGCCTCACTAGGATTCACCGTCGCGGGTGAAACCATGGCCCTGATGCGCAGCATGGTGACCAATGGCGAGGTTGATCATCTGGTGCCTGAACGGGTGTGGCAGGAATTGGCGCGCGGGCTAATGGAAGCAACGCCATCACGCATGTTTGAGGTGCTGCGAGAGTGCGGCGCACTGCAACGTTTAATGCCGGAAGTTGATAAATTATTTGGCGTGCCGCAATCACTAAAGCCGAATATTGAGTCGAATGTAGAGATTGATTGCGGTGAACGCACGCTGAAAGCGCTGCAAATAGCCGCACAAAAAAATACGGTATTGCCGGTTCGTTTTGCCACGCTTACGCTGGACCTTGGCAAGGGTGTGACACCGTCGCAATATTTGCCGCACCATCCGCCACACGAGCAGCAAAGCGTCGAGTTGCTGGAGACTTTGTGTGTGCGTCTGCGTGTCCCAAATGATTGCCGCGATCTTTCCATCGCGGCGGCACGCTGGCAAAGTCACGTGCATGTATCTCTCGCCCTTGATGCGGAGCCGTTACTGGCATTGCTAGACGGCACTGATGCCTTGCGTCGCCCGGCCCGCTTTATACAATTGCTTGATGCGTGCGCATGCGACCACGCTAGCCTGCCGAATGTTGATGGCAGGCCGTATTTACAGCATGATTATTTGCGGAATGCATTGACACAGTTGCAATCCCTAGATCAGGCTGCTGTTGCAAAATTGTCTGCGGGTAGCAATATCGGCGAGGCGATTCAGGCGGCTAAACTCAAGACCCTTCAAAAATTTATTAACAACCACAGGAATCTGACATGACAAACGCAATCCGTATTCATGAACACGGCGGCCCCGAGGTGATGAATTGGGAAGTTATTGAAGTCGGCGCGCCCGGTCCGGGTGAGGTGCGAATCAAACACACCGCGGTGGGGCTGAACTATATCGATACCTATCATCGCTCGGGACTGTACAAGATACCGTTGCCGACCGTGATTGGTCGTGAAGGCGCAGGGGTGGTGGAAGCTGTCGCCAGTGATGTTCACGATATCGCGGTGGGTGATCGCGTCGCTTACGCATCGTCACCAATTGGCTCTTATTCAGAAGTGCGCCTGATGCCCGCCAATCGGGTGGTCAAAATTCCAGATAACGTCAGCGATCAGCAGGCTGCGTCAATCATGCTCAAAGGCATGACCACGCAATATCTGGTGCGCCGTACTTATCGCGTCAAACCAGGCGATACCATTTTGTTCCACGCCGCCGCCGGTGGCGTTGGCTTGATGCTATGCCAGTGGGCCAAACATTTGGGGGCGACCGTGATTGGCACTGTCGGCAGCGAAGAAAAAGCGCAGCTGGCACGGGCAAACGGCTGCGATCATGTCATCAATTATTCAACCGAGGATTTTGTGGCGCGCGTGGCCGAAATAACGAACGGCCAAAAATGCGATGTGGTGTATGACGGCGTGGGCAAAGATACGTTTTTGAAATCACTGGATTGTGCGCGTCCACGCGGGCTCGTGGCCTTGTTTGGGAATGCGTCCGGCAAGGTTGAACCGCTGGATCTGGGCATACTGGCTGCCAAGGGCTCGTTGTTCGTCTCACGTCCGACACTCGACACCTACATTGCCACCCGCGAAGATTTGGTGGCGACGGCTGATGAATTATTTGATGTGGTTGGTCGCGGTATAGTTAAGATCGAAATTAACCAAACCTACCCGCTGCGGGAAGCCGCGCAGGCACATCGCGATCTTGAAGCCCGTAAAACGACAGGCTCTACAGTATTATTGCCTTGATGGCGGCATGAATATTTTGATCACAGCGTATCTTGTTCAGTACCAAAAACCACACGAGGAGAACACCATGTTTCGTAAAATCCTGGTTGCGACTATTGCGGGGGCCATGCTGGCGCTGCTTGCCGGTACGGCCGCAGCACAATACCCGAATAAGCCGGTAAAACTTATCGTGCCGTTTGCGCCTGCCGGCACCACCGATATTGTGGCTCGCATCGTAGCCGACCAACTTTCCAAGGAACTGGGCCAAACAGTCATCGTTGAAAACCGTGCCGGTGGCGGCGGCTCTATCGGTGCTGATGTAGTGGCTAAATCAACACCCGACGGCTATACACTCGGCGTCGCGACAGTTTCGACCATGGCCGTGAACCCCGCCGCGAATGCAAAAATCCCTTACAACAATTTCACCGACTTCATTCCTGTCACCAAATTTGTTGCGGTGCCCAATGTGCTGGCAGTTCATCCCTCGGTACCGGCCAAAGACTATAAAGAGTTTGTGGCGCTGCTGAAGAAAAACCCCGGCAAGTATTCATTTGCGACTTCCGGTACAGCCGGTATCGGTCACATGATGGGGGAATTATTTATGTCAGCCACCGGTACCGACATGGTACATATCCCCTATAAAGGGGCCGGGCCCGCCGTGCTTGACGTGGTTGGCGGACAAGTGCCGGTTTTATTTGATAACTTGCCGTCGTCAAAATCGCAAATTGATGCGGGTAATATGCGCCTTCTGGCAGTCGCCGCACCGAAGCGCCTGCCCGCTTATCCCAATACACCCACCTTCGCCGAGCTCGGCATCCCCGAGGTAAATGACCCCGCCTGGTATGGCATGGTGGTACCTGCCAAAACGCCGAAGGAGATTGTCGACAAACTCTACGCAGCGTCGGTGAAAGCCGTCAACAACCCCGCTACCCGGGATAAGCTCGCGCAACAGGGCGCCGATCCGGTTGCCAATACCCCGGCAGAATTTGCTAAGGATATTAAATTGGAATACGACAAGATGAAGGCTATTGTCGTCAAAAAGGGCATCAAGCTGGATTAACCGCAGCGAGGAGCACGGCTGACCGCTTTTTTGATCGCCGGGCTTCTGCTGGTTTAATTATCCCCATCAACCTATCCCACGAACGGGGGATGGCGTGGAAAGCAGGCGTGAGCGTTAATGTCATCGTCAACAAAAAATAGAAAATCGATCATGACTCGCGTTTTAATCGTTGAAGATGATGCGGCATTCCGCGAGCGCTATTCAGCCATCTTGGCGCAGGACTTAATGTTTGAAGTAGTGGCCAGTGTGGGCACTGGCGGTGAAGGCATGGCGATGCTTGAATTGCGCAAGCCGGATGTATTGTTGGTTGATTTGGGTCTGCCTGATATGTCCGGCATCAGCGTGATTCAGCACGCGACCAAGACATTGCCTGCCTGCGAAAGCATGGTGGTGACGGTGTTTGGAGACGAAGAACATGTATTGGCCTCGATTGAGGCGGGCGCTGCCGGGTATTTACTCAAGGACGCCTCGGAAGAAAATTTTCTTGCAGGAATTCGTGAATTGATTGCCGGCGGTTCGCCAATTAGCCCGATTATTGCGAGACGCCTGCTGAAACGCTTTCACGCCGATGCACCGACGGCAGTACCAAATGTTTCAAATCAGGCCGACATAGTCACCGAGACAAATGATGCAGACTCGGAAATTGCACTGTCTTCGCGAGAACGTGAAATATTGTTACTGGCATCAAAAGGCTTTAACTACCCGGAGATGGGTAAACTAATGGGCATCTCGCCGCACACGGTCACCAGCCATGTTAAAAAAATATATCGAAAACTTGCGGTGCACTCCCGCGGCGAGGCGGTATTTGAAGCAAATCGCATGGGGCTCATTCGTACGCTTTAAACGGTACGTCTCTCTCTCTCAGCAGTATTTTTTAGCGGCTGCTTTATTGGCTTCAGTGCTATATGTGGCCACGCCTGCCATAGCCGATGATATAGCCGCTGCCGCTCAGGTTGCCGTGCCGGGTCATCAGCGCGCCGACGTCCGCGCCTATACCGTCTTTGATCAGGGAGAATTCACACAAAGCAATTCACTGCTTCCCCCCATCAACGCAAATTGGGCGCCCATTCAATTGCCCGATAGCTGGAACATCAACAAACGCGAGCGGAGCGGTGGGTTTGGCTGGTATCGATTCCGGTTTCAGCATGACGGCACGCGCCACGACAGGCATGAGACATCCCAACGCGCTCTTTATATTCCGCGCATCACTAATAATGTCGAAGTGTTCCTTAATGGCTCTTCGTTTGCGGTCAGTGGCCGGTTAGCGCCTGATCCAGAGAGCTCATGGAACCGCGCACAGTATTTTTTAGTACCCGCCAGTTTATTCAAGGCTGATGAAAATATACTGCTGATTCGCCTGCATCCGGATGGTTTTTCCCGAGCGGGTCTGTCAAAAGTCTATCTGGGGGATTCAGAAGCCCTCAATGAGTTGTTTCAACCACGCTATCTCATTCAGACCGCCGCGCCGCAAATCATCACCGGCCTGCTGGCGGTGATGGCCCTGTTCTCGATTGCCATCTGGGTCAAACGGCCCAGCGAAAACATGTTTCTTTTTTTCGCGCTCATGGCCTTTGTTGCGGTGATCAGACTTATCCATTATTACCTGCGTACAACACCAGACTGGCTTAACTTGACCGCCGTACCTTCATTGGCATGGTTGACATTATTCCAGTTGCAATTTTCATTGCGTTTTGCCAATTTCCCGATGCCGCGCGTCGAGAAATCTCTGCTGATTTTTACCGTGGTCTCAAGCATCATATTATTTGTATTGCCATTTGCCGCAGCCGATGCCTATGGTGCCGCCACCTCAATTGTTTATATTCTGCTGACGCTGTCTTCACCGTTTTTGCTGGCGGCATTAGCCTATGCATTAACGCGCGAGCGGTCCGCCGAGAAAATGATTCTGCTGGCTGCGCTCGTTCTGAATTCTGCCTTGGGCGTCCATGACACGCTTGCCTATCAGGAACTGCTCGGCTTTGATCAGTTGTACTTGCTGCCACTTGGCTTGCCGATGATTTTATTTGCTGTAGCGGCCCTGCTGGTGAAGCGTTTTGTATCTACGCTCGGCAGCTATGAGGCACTCAACACCAAGCTCGCACAGCGCGTTAGTGAGCGTGAAATACAGCTTCAATTCAGCTATCAACAACTGCGACAGCTCGATCAGCAGCGGGCGACTGCAGAAGAGCGGCAACGTCTGATGCGCGACATGCATGACGGTATTGGCTCACATCTGATGTCAACGTTGGCTCTGGCCCGCATGGGCTCTTTGTCCAACCGTGATATGACTGAAGTGCTGACTGATTGCATTGATGAATTAAAGCTCACCATCGATTCGCTGGAGCCGGTAGAAAGTGATTTGCTGGTGGTGTTGGGCAATCTACGCTATCGTCTTGAGCCACGCCTGAATGCAGCCCATATATCACTGGTGTGGGCGGTAAAGGATTTGCCACCGCTCGCCTATCTCGATCCTGAAAATATTCGCAGCGTATTGCGCATTGTGCAGGAGGCTTTCACCAATACCTTAAAACACGCTGGTGCAAAACTCATCACCATTTCAACGGGGATTGATTACGCCAGCAATCGTGTTCTGGTCAGAATCATGGATGATGGCATTGGTGTGGAGCATGCCGCAGAAGACAAAAATTACAGCGGGCGCGGTATCGACAACATGAAACGACGAGCCGAAAAATTGGGCGGCGCAGTCGAGTTTGTTGCTCTGAAAGGCGGCGGGACGTGCGTAAATTTATACCTGCCTATTACATTGGCAACCTGACCCGCCCTACCAAATTGCCAAGGCGAGCCAGATAGAAAATTACGTTCGCAGCGCGCTCAGTACTTCATCCAGCATTTTCTTCGCATCACCAAACAGCATTCGATTATTTTCTTTATAGAAAAGCGGATTATCCACACCCGCATAGCCGGACGCCATGCTGCGCTTCATCACGATGGATGTTTTTGCTTTCCAGACTTCCAGCACCGGCATGCCGGCGATGGGGCTGGATGGATCTTCCTGCGCGCTCGGGTTCACGATATCGTTTGCGCCAATCACCATCACCACATCGGTGCTAGGAAAATCGTCGTTGATTTCGTCCATTTCCATCACGATGTCATAAGGCACTTTGGCCTCGGCCAGCAGTACATTCATGTGGCCAGGCATACGACCGGCTACCGGGTGAATACCAAATCGTACATTCACCCCTTTTTCGCGCAGCAATTTAGTGATCTCATAAACCGTGTGCTGCGCCTGTGCCACTGCCATCCCATAGCCGGGCACGATGATGACACTCTTGGCATCGCGCAATAGTTCGGCCGTTTCTAGCGGGCTAATCGGCACCACTTCGCCCACTGGTGCAGCCGCGTCACCTGCTGCTTTTGGCACCGGTGCGCCACCACCAAAGCCACCGGCAATCACGCTGATAAAATTGCGGTTCATTGCGTTACACATGATGTAGGAAAGAATCGCTCCGCTCGACCCCACCAGTGCGCCCGTCACAATTAACAAATCGTTTGACAGCATAAAGCCGGTCGCCGCCGCCGCCCAGCCGGAATAGCTGTTCAACATCGATACCACCACGGGCATATCCGCGCCACCAATCGCCATCACCATATGGATGCCGAACAGCAGCGCGATCACTGTCATGATGATCAACGGTGTCATGCCCTGGTTGACGGTAGCGGCGTGCAAGAACTGATAACCAAACCAGATGACCACCAGCAGTCCGGCGAGATTCATCAAGTGGCGTCCCGGTAATAACAAAGGCTTGCCGCCGATTTTGCCGGAGAGTTTGCCGAACGCAATCAGTGAGCCTGAAAAGGTGACCGCACCAATTAAAATGCCGACATAAATTTCGGCGTGATGAATGGTCATCTCTGCGGCGCTGGCATGAGCAGTTGCATCAGGGTCAATATAGCTCGCAAAGCCGACTAGCATCGCCGCCAAACCGACCAAGCTGTGCATGAGCGCAACCAGCTCTGGCATTTGCGTCATTTTCACCGTGCGCGCGGCGAATACGCCGAGACCGCCACCTACCACCATCGCAGCGATAATCCAGGGAATACCCGCGGCGGTGACGCGCGGACCAAACACGGTCGCCAGCACCGCTAGTGCCATTCCCACCATGCCGTAAAAATTACCGCGCCGTGAGCTTTCGGGATTCGACAGCCCGCTGAGGCTCAAAATAAACAAAATAATTGCGCCAATATAGGCGACTGTTGTTAAACCTTCGGACATCACAGTCTCCCTTATTTTCTAAACATCGCCAGCATGCGCTGGGTGACGGCGAAACCGCCGAACATATTGACTGCCGTTAACACAATGCCGACGACGGCAAGCCAGCGAATCGCCTCATCAGGACGACTCACCGCACCCCCCAATAACGGGGGCGCAATTTGCACCAACGCGCCAATCGCGATAATGCTGCTGATAGCATTGGTCACGCTCATCAACGGAGTGTGCAGCGCGGGCGTGACGTTCCATACCACCATATAGCCGACAAAGCAGCCAAGTACAAACACGGTGAAGTGGCCCAAAAACGCGGGCGGCGCGCTGGCACCGATAAACCAGAAAAGCGCGGCAGCAAAGCCAAACATGATGGCTAATTTATTACCGGCCATCGGTGCGCTGGGGGTACCGTGGCCCTTCTTAGCCGCGGGCATGTTGGCAACCCCGACAACGGGTTTGGCTGCCGGTAAGGCAGACAGCTTGGGGGCCGGTGGTGGCCATGTGACTTCGCCCGCCTTGATCACCGTGGTACCACGCAGCACGTCGTCTTCCATGTTGACGTTGATAATGCCGTCTTTGGTTTTGCACAACTCTTCGGCCAGACGAAACAAATTGGTTGAGTACAATGTGCTGGCCTGCTTGGCGAGGCGGCTGGGCAAATCGGCATAACCAATAATGGTCACACCGTGTCTCACCACCACCTTGCCGGGCTCGGTTAATTCACAGTTGCCGCCCTGCTCGGCCGCCATATCGACAATCACGCTGCCCGGCTTCATCGATTGCACCATCTCGGCACTAATCAGCTTGGGCGCGGGTCTGCCAGGAATGAGCGCCGTGGTAATAATGATATCGACCTCGCGCGCCTGCTTGGCGAAGGTTTCGCGTTGCGCTTTCAGGAAGCCTTCACTCATGACCTTGGCGTAGCCGCCGACGCCCGTGCCCTCTTCCACATAATCGACGGTCACAAATTCGCCGCCCATCGATTTAACCTGGTCGCCCACTTCAGGGCGTGTGTCGTTAGCGCGGACAATGGCACCGAGGCCGGAGGCCGCACCAATTGCCGCCAGACCTGCTACCCCCGCGCCGATCACAAAAACTTTTGCCGGCGGCACTTTGCCTGCCGCCGTAATCTGCCCAGTGAAGAATCGCCCAAAATGGTGGGCGGCTTCGATCACCGCACGATAGCCGCCAATATTGGCCATCGAGCTAAGCGCATCCATTTTTTGTGCCCGCGATACACGCGGCACACTGTCCATCGCCAGCA
Source organism: Burkholderiales bacterium (assembly GCA_043773745.1). GTDB lineage: Bacteria > Pseudomonadota > Gammaproteobacteria > Burkholderiales > Usitatibacteraceae > UKL13-2. Next base: position 17,069 of record JAYVEV010000127.1, read on the forward strand.
CGGTTGCATTGCGCGCCGCCAGCTGTTTTAACAGTTCGGGGTTTTGGGCAGGCCAGATAAAGCTGACCAAGGTACCGCCTTCTCGCATCAGCGCTACTTCTTCCGTGCTGGGGCCGCGCACTTTAAAAATAATATCGGATGCTGCCCACAAATTAGCTGCGCCTTCAATAACCGTGGCACCTGCCGTGCGGTAGACATCATCGCCAAAATTAGCCGCATCACCCGCGCCCGATTCAACCGATACCTTGAAACCGAGCTTGATAAGTTTTTCAACCACTTCAGGAACCGTTGCCACACGCTTTTCGTCGGGGAAAATTTCCCGTGGTACGCCGATCATTAGAGACATGCTTCTTACTCCCTGACACTGTTATTAAAGCTTCAGCAATATTGGTAACGACTTAGTGTAACGCGAACTTACGGCAAAATCCTGCACTAAAATAACAGGCCATTCATAGCGGCAGTGGCCGTGCGGCGGCCAGCGCAGCAATCGTTGCACCGCCTTTTGAAAAGCCAATTACCTTGAAAAACTCCCCCATTTCGGCTGGCGACAACAGGCGCTGGGCCTGATTGGTCATCGGCAAATAGGTGGCCGCGTCGGCTGCGTCGTACGCCGCCAATAAATCCGTGATGCCCGACTGCAATAAAAACTGCGCCTGATTTGCATAGCCCACTAATTCCAAACCTCCTGCTATCGCGGCCTGTGCCACGCCGGTGAAATCAACATGCGCGGTAATGTCTTGCAGACCGGGCAAATAAAAAGGGTCGGTGTGTGCATAGTGTCGGTAGTGGCACATCAACGTGCCGGTGTTGCGCTGAGCATGATAAAACTCGGCACGGCGAAAGCCATAATCGATCAGCAATATCGTGCCGCGGTGCAAACACTTGGCCAAACTGGTGACCAAGCCCTCGACCGCAGGCGCAACTTCGGTAACATACCCGTCAGGTGCCACGCCGTCTTCAAACCCAGCCTGGATGCGACTTACCAGCCGATTCAGCTCTGCGGGCAACGCCGGGACATCGCGCCACTGGAATGCATTATTTTCATTGACGACCACCCCTCGCTCAAATATCCAGCCCGCTACGAAAGTCACTAAATGCACCGGCACTACATCCAGCACCTCATTGGCGATGATGGCGCCTTCAAACTTCTCCGGCAATGCGTCGAGCCACACTGCGCGCGCCGCCAAATGGCTGGGAAGCCTCGCCAGTGCTTGCTGTTGGCGTTGCTTAAGATCAGCGCTGACTTCAAGCATTAAATAGCGTTTGGGCAACGCGCCGACTGCATCAAGCGCCTGCAAAACATCACTGGCCAGCTTGCCAGAGCCAGGGCCCAGTTCCAGAACATCGCCGCCTGTGTCACGCAAGGTATCGGCAATAGCGTGGGCGATGCATTGTCCAAACAAGGATGAAATCTCAGGCGCGGTCACAAAATCACCCGCCGCACCAAACTTGCGTGCGCCTGCTGCGTAATAGCCCAGCCCAGGGGAGTACAACGCCAATTCCATAAAGCGTGCAAACGAGATCCAGCCTTTGGCGCGGGCAATTTCTGCGCGAATCAATGCGGCGCAGGCCTCGGAATGCGCCACCGCGTCCGCGTCAAGCGCGGGCAAATTGGAGAAATCAGATGAGGAAAGCGGGGTTTTCAAAATGGAAGAATCCACGTGGGATAAAATAGGGGGATACAACAGTGCAAAATCGAAGGCAAATATAGCATGCAGCTTCCCCACTCCGCCGAGCCCACCTCATCCCCAATTATCAAAGCCGTTTTTATAACGGGTAGCGCCAGACGCGTCGGTGCCGTCATCGCGCGCGTCCTGCATGCCGCTGGTGTCAAGGTCATTTTGCATTGCAACCACTCGCGTAAAGAAGCCGATCTTCTATTGGCAAAACTCAACACATTGCGCCCTCAATCGGCGGCGCTGGTGCAGGGCGACCTGTTGGCATTCAACGCGCTGAAAGGCTTGATCGATCAGGCGCATTCCTGTTTTGGACGGCTGGATGGCTTGGTCAATAATGCCTCCTCCTTTTACCCCACGCCCATCGGCAAAATTAGCGAAGACGATTGGCTTGATTTGCTCGGCTCCAACCTGAAAGCCCCGCTGTTTTTAGCACAGGCGGCCACACCTTATCTGCGCGAAACCGGTGGCAGCATCGTCAATATTGTTGATATTCATGTTGACCGTCCACTCAAAGATTTTATTGTTTATAACGCGGCCAAAGCGGGATTGGCCGGCCTTACCCGCTCGTTGGCGCTGGATCTTGGCCCCGAGATTCGGGTGAACGGCGTATCACCCGGCGCCATCATGTGGCCGGATGAAACCGACAGCTACCCCGCCGCCGAGCGCGAGCGAATTGTGAACCAGACGCCGCTCAAGCGCATTGGCACAGCAGATGATATTGCAGGCGCAGTGAAATATTTAATGTTGGACGCGCCATACGTGACCGGGCAAATACTCGCGGTTGATGGCGGACGCGAGATTTCGCTTTGAGTTCTAATGGATTATGTTTCACCGACAAAAGGCTCAGCAGTTTTTGTGGCGTCTAAAGCCTCAACATCGGCGAGGTCTTTCAGCCGTCCCGTTGCAAGTTTATTCGTGCGAAAGTCAGAAACATTAATCACAGGCATTTGAATTCCGTCAATAGGCAAAATAAAACGCTTGGCATAGCACTGATCAAAAAATACGCCGTCGATGGACGACAGCAAGTCAATGCGCGAAGGTGGATAGCCAAGTTGGATCACTGCGTCGGGCTTGGCGAGGTCATCCCTACAAATTCCCAGCTCCCCAAAACCGAAGGCATCCAGCGCAGTAAGTAGTTGCGCAATATTGACATCGGTCGGATTAAGCCAAATATCAATATCGCCGGTGTATCGGGGATGGCCATGCGCCGCAAGCGCATAGCCGCCGACGACCAGATATTCAACTTGATTTAAGTTGAGTAAGCTTAAAAACTCTTTGAAGTCTTTGCTCAACATGCCCATGCACCTGCTGGCGTAATACCTCAACAGCCGCAATGCGTTCTGCCGGCGGCCGCGAAAGCCAAAAAGCAACGTCACTTGGTGGCGATTTCAAATTTGTTTTAGTGACCACCTTTTTCATCACTAAATTATAGCAGCACGAGTTGGCGGTTAGTGTAGAAAAACTCAATCGATAACAAGGCCCACGTACGCTAAAATACTGATATGAATACTTCTGCCCCTGCTACGGACACTGTGGCGATACCACCGCCCACACCGAAAGAAACATTCGAAGCCAACAAGCTTGCCAAACGCTTACGCAGACTGGTAGGCGAAGCTATAGCCGACTTCAACATGATTGAAGCCAACGATAAGATCATGGTGTGCCTATCCGGCGGCAAGGACAGCTACGCGCTGCTCGATATCCTGATGAGCTTGCAAAAAAAATCGCCGGTTCCGTTTGAGTTATTTGCGTTCAATTTAGACCAAAAGCACCCCGGTTACCCGGGCCATATTTTGCCGGAATATTTAACCGCTCTGGGTGTGCCATTCCAGATCGTTGAGCAGGACACCTATGCAACCGTAAAGCGGGTGATTCCAGAGGGTAAAACCATGTGCTCGCTGTGCTCAAGAATGCGGCGCGGGGTGATTTATCGGGTGGCAACGGAAATCGGCGCCACCAAAATTGCGCTGGGACATCATCGTGATGATATTTTGCAAACCTTTTTCCTGAATGCGTTTTTTGGCGGGCGGTTGAAATCAATGCCGCCTAAATTAGCATCGGACAAAGGCGAGCACATCGTGATTCGACCGCTGGCTTATGTGGAAGAGCGCGATCTGGAGGCATATCTCGCCGTCAAGCAATTCCCGATTATTCCCTGCGATTTATGCGGCTCTCAGGACAATTTGCAACGTCAGCAAGTTAAACGGATGCTGCACGAGTGGGAACGCAATTTTCCCGGGCGTGTCGACAGTATTTTTCGTGCGCTGCAAAATACTTCGCCCTCACATTTGCTGGATCGGAAGCTTTTTGATTTTGCGAATGTGAAAGCCACCGGCGAAGCTTCGGCCGATGGCGATCTGGCGTTTGATCCCGAAACCTATGTGGAATCTGCGCCGGTACAAGTTATTCGTATGGTCGGTTAATCTGGGTTTTCAGATCTAGCCAACCACTGCGTGGGCCGGCTTGGCGGGCCGCGACAATAATTTCACCAGCCCCACTATCGCCAAAATCGGCACGGCGATAAAGGCGAGTAGCGGCAATACGGTCACGGCGACCGCAAACACAGCGGCCACCAGCGTCATCACCAAAGCCATTACCAATACGCCCGCCACCAATACGCCGGTGCCTGCCAGCACGATAGCCAACACGACGGCGGCCAAGATCAGAATGGGGATCGCAATAGCCCAACCGACAGCCGAATCCGAGAAATCTTCACCAAACATCATCAGTTGCCCATCGGGCATCACGGTAGAGTGGCCATTGGCCAACAGCACCGCCAGCAGGCCGATAACCGCAATAGCAAGCAATAAAAAAAACACGGGGCGCACAATTTTTGTTTTATCCACAATGAATCTCCACAGAGGGTTGGGTGAAAGTGAGTTGATGAGGCATTGTTGCCCTCACCACCGTCCGCCTCAATGCCGACCCGACGAAATGCAGAATTCATTGCACAAACTGATTTTTACGGCTACGCTTTGACTGTGATTTGCTTATCCAGCAATTCCACTCTCCACTCTCCTTACCCGCCCTTGCTTTTTATTGGCTGGAATGTCTTGCGTATAACCGCATGACTTTGCTTCGTCATACCCCGCGACGAAGTTGCGATTAACAGAATCCTTATCGATGATTTTGAAGGCGACTGGTGCATTTTGATGGGCTGTTTTATTAGCTTTGTCTACCCTGGGAGTCCACTTAACTTATTGAATCATAAACACTTTCAGGAATTTTATGGGCAGCTGCTTGATAGCGGTCATTGCCATTATTCATGCCCTGTCACTATCCTGTTTGCAAATTTAGCACCGCATTTTCACAAAGGAAGCGCCATGTCTTCACCGTCCCCGCACCCACTCAAACCAGTTTTGTCGTCAAAAAAGATCTCATCTTTTCACCCGCCCCAGCGCACCTTAATGGGTCCCGGCCCATCGGAAATTAACCCCCGCGTGTTGGCACAAATGTCGCTGCCCGCGATTGGTTATCTCGACCCGGTTTTTGTCGAAATGATGGAAGAATTAAAAACCCTGCTGCGCTATGCATACCAGACGGATAACGCATTGACCTTTCCCGTTTCCGGACCCGGCTCGGTGGGGATGGAAGCCTGTTTTGTCAACGCCGTATCACCCGGCGATAAAGTCATCATCGGGCGCAACGGTGTATTCGGCGGCCGCATGATTGAGAATGTACAACGTGCGGGCGGCGTGGCCGTGGTGGTTGAAGACACCTGGGGCGAGCCGGTAGACCCGAATAAAGTTGAAGATGCGTTCAAGAAAAACCCTGACGCAAAAATATTCGGCTTCGTGCATGCCGAGACCTCAACAGGCTGCCAGTCAGATGCAAAAACACTGTGTGCGATTTCTACCAAATATGGCGCACTCAATATTGTTGACGCTGTCACCTCGCTGGCCGGAACCCCGGTGCTGGTCGACGAGTGGGGCATCGATGCGATATATTCAGGCTCACAAAAATGTCTGTCCTGCACTCCGGGATTGTCACCCGTTTCTTTTTCCGAGCGCTTTGTTGAACACGTTAAGGCCCGCAAAGAAACCGTACACAGCTGGTTCATGGATTTGAATTTGGTGCTCAATTATTGGGGCAATACCAACCGCACTTACCACCACACCGCGCCAACCAATGGCCTGTTCGCGCTGCATGAAGCACTGCTGCTTTTACAGGAAGAAGGTCTGGAAGGATCATGGGCGAGGCATCAGCGGCATCACCTGGCATTAAAGGCCGGCCTCGAAGCTATGGGACTCAAATATCTGGTGAAAGAAGGCAATCGTCTGCCACAAATGAATTCTGTGTATGTGCCCGAGGGTATGCCGGTGGGCGGTGAAGCAGAAGTCCGCAAAATTTTGCTGAACGAATTCAATCTGGAAATCGGTGCTGGCCTCGGACCACTTGCCGGTAAAATCTGGCGCTTCGGCTTGATGGGCTATTCCTGCAAGGCCGAAAATGTGATGCTGTGTTTATCGGCGCTGGGCTCGGTACTGGCCGACATGGGTTTGGCGGTGAAAGTGGGCGATGCCGAGGCAGCGGCACATCATGCCTACGCTGAATTACACAAGCAGGCAGCGGCAGTGAAGATGCAAATTGCTGCCTAGTGGTTGATAACTGAACTGGTTGGCAGGCGCTTTTCTTGATCGTCATTTGGAATAAAAAAACGGCTCGCAGATTGCGAGCCGTTTTTTATTTATCCATCTTCATAGATCGGCTCCAGGAGCGGATTTTTGAAGCCTTTTTTCCTCAAAACGCCCGTCAATACTAGAGTCTTAATCTTAAATGCGGCAGCAATCGGCACGCATTACCAGCACATTATCGCCGTTCTACATCCGATCCAGCGGACTGATCACGCCACCACCGCCGACCTTCAGCACGTGCGTATAAATCATTGTCGTCTTCACATCGGCATGGCCGAGTAACTCCTGCACGGTACGAATGTCGTAGACGGACTGGAGGACCTGCGTAGCGAAGGAATGCCTGAGCGTATGCGGTGTGGCGGGCTTATGAATTTCAGCAGCCTCTACAGCACGCTTCACAACAATTTTATTAAGCACTCGTGACGCACTATTATTTTGTTGTTAACCCAGCACGCTCTGGGCCACGAGCATGTAGAGCGGTATTCCAAAAATGATATTCAAAGGGAAAGTAATACCCAAGGACAGTCCAAAGTACAGCGAAGGTTTAGCCTCCGGGAGGGCGTACCGCAATACCGCAGGTACAGCAATATATGATGCGCTGGCGGCCAGCACCATCAGGAGCGTCGCGTCGCCTGGCGACATCGAGAAAAGCCAGGCAAGCGTGAGTGCCATCCCGGCGTGCGCAAGCGGACCGACAACCGCATAAGTTATCAGCCACGGAGAGTTGTTACGGATTTGCGGGAGGTTCCGTGACGTAAGGAGGCCCATGTCCAGCAGAAAAAATGCCAGCATGCCCTTAAATAGGTCTCCAGAGAATGGCTGCATGGCTGCCTTGCCCGCATCCCCGCTGAGAATACCCACCACCATCGCGCCCAAGAGGAGTAGCTGCGCGCCGTCAGTGAAAGATTCATGCAGGATTTTTCCAATCGATACAACCTGCCGATTGGGCTGTTGACCCATTGCCATGACTGCGCCGCCTCCGCCTGCAGCTCCAACTGAAACCGTGCTGCGCTTTCTAAGTACATTGGCAAACACAACCGCCAAAATGATTGCGGGTGATTCCATTAAGGCCATGGCCGCTGCCATGTGACCACCGTAGGCGATGTGCTGATTCTCCAAGGCCTGAACTGCAGTAACAAATGTAACCGCGCTGACTGATCCATAGGTGGCCGCTACTGCCAGAGCGTCAAAGTCGGACAAGAATTTTTTAAGCACCTGGTAGCCTATCAACGGCACGACGATGGCAAGAAGGAAGGCGCATCCCAGACCGGTGGAGACCTGCACGGTCAACCCGGAGTGCGCAAGGGCGAAGCCGCCTTTGAGACCGAGCGCCATCAAAAGGTAGAGCGACAGAAAGCGTGAAATTGGTTGCGGAATCTCAAGATTGGATTTGACAGCGCCGGCGAGCACACCAAAAATGAAGAAAAGTATGGCCGGGTCGAGTAGATTTTTCATTTAAGTTTTCCTTTGGCCCAATACTATCGATTTCAATAGATCAGGTAAAATCGATTCTTCAATTACTAACTATAGATAAACATCTATGTACGTTACCTTCCGACAATTACGACTTTTCCTGGCGCTGGCCGAAACAGGTAGCGTCAGCGCGGCTGCCCGTGCTACCCACGTGACCCAGCCGACCGCGTCCATGCAACTTCGGCAGGTGTCCGAATCACTAGGCGTCCCCCTCTACGAAGTGATTGCGAAAAAGGTGTACCTCACCGATGCCGGAAAGGAGCTCGCGCAAACGGGGCGAGCCATTGCAAACGAATGGGATGTTCTTGAGCAAAAAATCGATGCCACGAAAGGACTGACCCGAGGCAAGCTCCGGGTTGCTGTAGTAAGCACTGCCAAGTACTTCGTGCCACGTCTGCTTGGGACCTTTTGCGTCAGTTACCCAGAGATCGATATTTCACTGGAAATACTCAATCGTGACGGCGTCCTGAAACGTCTGCGCGAGAATCTGGATGACCTCTACATCATGTCCAAGCCCCCAAAGGACATTTTGATTGAGGACCAAATCTTGATGCCCAACCCACTGGTCGTGATTGCCGCCAGCACCGATCCACTGGTCAAGCGCAGGCGACTGAATCTTCAAGACCTGAACAATAGGAGGTTCATTCTGCGGGAGCGCGGGTCCGGCACCAGGATGGCCGTTGACGCACATTTCAAACGCCTCAAATTCAAACCGGATTTACGCCTGGAGCTCGGCAGCAACGAGGCCATCAAGGAAGCCGTCGCTGGCGGACTGGGGATTGCAGTTGTCTCCAGTCATTCTCTTCAAGGGAACGCCGCCCAGCAAGGCGTCTCAGTGCTGAAAGTTATTGGTTTCCCAATCGATTCCAATTGGCACGTGGTGCATCAAAAAGGAAAGCAGCTCTCACCTATTGCCAAGGTTTTTCAGGAACACCTGCTGACGCAGGCCGAGAAGTGGAAAGACACCCACAACAAATATTGAACACACTGGCAAGCGCTTGACCTCGTGTTGCCGCCCGATCTCCTCCAGCCAGGGAAGGTCAACACCCAAAACTTTGCCGTACAAGAACAGCAGCGACGACAATGCCTGCCGGTGCGCGGACGACGAGACATTGCGCTTGCTCACCAACGCCATCAGGAACGCCTCGATTTCGACTTTTCCCATCTCCGTCGGATGACGCAAACCATGGCAACGAATAAAAGCGCGCGCCCAGTAGACATACGCCTCTTCCACCCTTAGACTGTAATGCAAGTACCGAATGCGCTCGCGCAACTGATCCAGAATGCGAACAGACTGTAAGGGCGGCATGTGTTTTTTTGCGATTTTTTTATGGCTATATATTTATACCGTATATTGATCGAAACCCTCGTCTCTCAAGGGTTTCAAGGCAGCTGGTTCCGGGATTATAGACACCCAACCGGAATGATAGACAGCGTTTGGGTGTCGAAAACTAGTTAGGTCCCATCTCATAGGCTGCCGCACACGCAATGTCCTTCAATCCGCAACAAACCTGCGTACACCTCGGCGCCGATGGACTGGCGAAGGAGTTGCCGGGTGGGCCGGCTTTCTGGACCTTGCCCGAAGACGAGCTGGCGGTGTTGGACAGTGGGTGGCTGGTTTCAGAATACGAGTTCACGTCAGACTGGTCCAC
>JAYVEV010000128.1:0-4187 GCA_043773745.1 Burkholderiales bacterium
TTCTTGCTGGAGCATGAGCGCAAAAAAGCCTCGCGCGAAGCCGCATAGTAAAAACCAACCCAGAAAATTGAATTCAAAATAATAAATTGAAAAGGCCGCCTGATTGCTCAGGCGGCCTTTTGTTTTACAGTTGCTAGCTTCTTTTTGCTACTCTCTTGTGCGCCAAGAGGGGTGATCTGGTTTTTTTAGAACCATTTTTGTGATCGAATCGCTTTACGTACTGACAAAATTTATTGCGTTCGATGTGTTACATCTACTTTGCGTTATCGTCTGGCAACAGGTTGTGAGAAAAATCACTATTCACAATGTTTAACAAAGTGCTTGCTTGCGGGTGCGTGATACACTTTCGCCGTAAATGCCAAGATAAATAACAAAAAAGCAGATAGTTATCAGTAACTTATTGAGCGCGAATTGATGGATATTCAAACCTTGGGCGTGGTGCTTTTAATAGTCTTGGTTGTATCAGTCATCCTGCTCCTGTGGCTTGGTACGGCGTTCAAATCAAGAGTCGATGCGATGCCAAAGCTCATGGAGCGCGATCAGGAAGCGCGCCATCGACAAATGTTGATTGATATGGCCGAGGGCCTCGCCCAGCAGGGCAGCCGCATTTCAACCAGTCAGTTAGACGCGGCCGAGCGGCTGCGCATAGCGGTCGGCAGTGAGCTCGATAAAACCCGACAATCACTTACCGCGTTACAAGCCGAGCAATCACAAAATCTGGTGGCCAATCGTGAAGCATTAATCCGCGAGTTGGCCGCACTTACTCTTGATCTTGGTAAAAAGCAGGATGCCCTGAAAGCAGAGATGCTCGGTAGCACACTGGAAAAGCTCGCCGAGCAGGCGCGCCTTCAGCAGGAGGCGTTGCAGCTCACGATGCGCGCTGCCACAGCAGCCGTTAAAGAAACCATAGATGCGTTGGCCAAAACCAATGACACGCGTCTTGCCGAAATCAGCGGTAAAGTTAATGAGCGCCTTGATGAAGGCTTCAAGAAAACCAACGAAACATTCGTTAATGTGATCGCGCGGTTGGCGACCATAGACGAGGCGCAGAAAAAAATCGACGGCCTCACCACCAATGTCGTGAGCCTTCAGCAATTACTCGGCGACAAGCGTTCGCGTGGCGCGTTTGGCGAGGTGCAGCTTGAAACCATCGTAAAAAATGTGTTGCCCACCAGCGCCTATGATTTCCAATACACCTTTCCCAACGGGGTGCGGGCTGACTGCGTTCTGAAGCTACCGGAGCCCACGGGACTTATCGCGATCGATTCAAAATTTCCGCTGGAAAATTACGAACGCATGCTGGCTGACGGTGCAGATCGTGCAACACCGGCCGCCTTCAAGTCCGATGTGCGAAAACATATCGATGATATTTCCGGAAAATACATTATTCACGGCCAAACGGGCGATGGTGCGGTGATGTTCTTGCCGGCAGAGGCGGTGTTCGCCGAGATTCATGCGCATCATCGTGACCTAGTGGAATATGCGGCGCGTAAGCATGTCTGGATCGTCTCGCCTACCACTATGATGGCCGTTCTTAATACCGCGTTAGCCGTGTTGAAAGATGTTGAAACCCGCAAACAGGTGCATGTGATCAAGGACGCACTCGGCAAGCTGGGCGCGGACTTTGGGCGGTTTCAATCACGCATGGACGATCTCGCCAAGCATATTGGTCAGGTTACGAAAGATGTGGAATTAGTGCATACATCGAGCCGTAAAATTTCGGATCAATTCCAAAAAATTAAGGATGTTGAATTGGACGCGATAAAGTCCGAAACACCGGAAATAGTAGCGCTGGATGTGGAACCGAAGCCTGCGCTGGTGGTTGTAACGCCTATTGCATAGCTGGTCAATATAATTCAAAAAAATATTTCAAACATGAGGATGCGATGTTATCAATTTCACGACGTGTATTTTCTGCCGCGATGGTCTTGCTCGTAACAACCATGAGCGCACAGGCACAAGCCATCAAATACCCCGAAACCCGCAAAGGCGATCAGGTCGATATTTATCACGGTACAAAAGTAGCCGATCCTTATCGCTGGCTCGAAGATGACAACAGCGCTGAAACCAAAGCGTGGGTAAAGTGGCAAAATGAAGTGACGGATAAATTTTTGAATGCACTCCCTCAGCGCGAGGCTGTCAAAAAATTGTTTACCGATCTTTACAACTTCGAAAAATTCGGCATTCCGTCAAAAGAAGGTAAACGTTATTTCTGGACGCGAAATGATGGTCTGCAACAGCAAAACGTGTTGTACACCGCCACTTCGTTGACCGGCACTCCGCAAATCGCGATTGACCCCAATACGCTTTCCAAGGACGGCACTGTGGCGTTGAGTGGTACTGCGCCTAGCCGTGATGGTCGCTATCTGGCCTATGGCATTGCTGGCGCCGGTTCGGACTGGCAGGAGTGGCATGTGCGCGACCTCGGCACCGGCAAGGATCTGCCCGACATAATCAAATGGGTAAAATTTTCTTCTGCCGAATGGACTACCGATGGCAAAGGTTTTTTCTATTCCCGCTACGACGCACCGAAGGAAGGTGCCGCGCTTACCGGCAGCAATTTTTACCAGAAACTTTATTACCACCGCCTGGGTAACGATCAGTCCAAAGATGTTTTGGTTTATGAAAATAAAGCCGAGAAGGAATGGGGTTTTGGCACTAGTGTAAGTGACGACGGTAAGTTTGTTGTCATCAATGTGTGGAAAGGCTCGGGTCGTAAGAATGGCTTGCTGTGGATGCCGTTAAAAAACGGCGCCTTTGCAAAGGCCGAACCCAAAGTTATCACGCTTGATTTTGACAGCGAATATACGATGATTGGAAGCCACGGCCAGATCATCTGGGTGAAGACCGATAAAGACGTGCCATGCGGCAAAATTGTCGCGATCGATCTCACCAAAACGGATCGCACCCACTGGAAAACCATTGTTGCCGAAGCAAAAGACACACTCACAGCAGCCAGCGTAGTAGGCGGGAAAATATTCGCGCAGTACTTGAAGGATGCCGCCACCAATGTGAAGGTTTACGCCACTGACGGCAAATTTGTACGCGATGTCACTATGCCCGGTGTTGGCACCGCGGGCGGATTTGGCGGGCGGTTTTCAAATGCGGAAACTTTCTTCAGCTATACCAGCCTAACCACTCCTGGCGAGATTTATCGCTATGACGTCGCCACTGGCACAGCGACATTATTTAAGCGCCCGAAGACTGCTTTCAATCCGGATGAGTTTGAAACTCGACAGGCATTTGTGACCAGCAAAGACGGGACGAAATTCCCCATCTTCATCGCGCATAAAAAAGGCCTGAAGCTTGATGCCGGTAATCCCACCATTCTCTACGGTTATGGCGGTTTCAATGTTTCGGAAACACCGAGTTACCGTATTACGGCAGCCACCTGGATCAAGATGGGTGGCGTCTATGTGTCCGCCTCCATTCGCGGCGGTGGAGAATACGGCGCTGCCTGGCACGATGCGGGCACCAAACTGAAAAAGCAGAATGTGTTTGATGATTTTATTGCCGCTGCGGAATGGCTGGTCGCCAATAAATATACCCAGCCCGCCAAGTTGGCGATTAACGGCGGCTCAAACGGCGGCCTGTTGGTGGGGGCCGTGGTCAATCAGCGTCCGGATTTATTTGGCGCTGCCGTGCCGCAGGTTGGTGTGATGGATATGCTGCGCTTCCATAAATTCACCATTGGCTGGGCCTGGGTCTCAGATTACGGCTCATCAGATACTGCCGATGAGTTCAAAGCACTCTATGCATATTCACCGTTGCACACCATTCAGGCGGGCAAGAAATATCCGTCGATATTGGTCACCACCGCTGATCATGATGATCGCGTGGTGCCCGCGCACAGCTTCAAGTATGCGGCCACCTTGCAGGCGGCAGAGACCGGTGATGCTCCAAAGCTGATACGGATTGAAACCAGCGCCGGTCACGGCGCAGGTACGCCCACGTCCAAGGTGATTCAGGAGCGCTCTGATATTCTGGCTTTTATCGCCAACGCACTTGGCATGCAAATGCCGTAGCGCAAACCTCAGTAAGGGCTAGCGCAGATCAACGCTCCGGCATAAAATCTCTGCTAAATTATCCTCATGAAAACTATCGCCATCGCTGGCTACTCCGGTAGCGGCAAAACGACCCTGATCGAAAAAGTCATTCCATGTCTGGTCATGGAGGGCTATCGCGTC
>JAYVEV010000129.1:0-75415 GCA_043773745.1 Burkholderiales bacterium
GCGGTCCACATCCATTGAGCAGTTTATCCAATTGCTCGACGCTTACATCCGTTGGTACAACGAGAAACGGATCAAGAGTTCCCTTGGCTATCGCAGCCCGATGGAGTACCGCGAAAGTCTGGGATTTGCAGCATGAATCAGTCCAAGAAATACGCCGCACCCCCCATCAATCCGTTAAAGACGCGTGCATTGCGTGAAAGAAAAGGGCCAAGTTTTGCCATTTGCCAGTCTCCGCACCATCATAGCCAGATAGCTCGACCCCTTCGCATAGATTTTCCCGGCGCGGTGTATCACGTGACCTCGCGTGTCGAACGGCGGGAACCCCTATTTGAGGATGACGAGGATCGCCGTGGCCAATCATGCGGGACTTTCGTTCTCCCGGATCAGTTGCATCGTTCGGCAGGCCGCGCGCAGCGGTGCGATAGCAAAAGGCAAGACGTACCCTTTTTTATCATGACCCTTTTTTCCATCGATCCGTAAAATCGAAACGTCAATTACCCAATTGAATATATGGCGCATAGCACTATGGACTATACTTATTTTATCCAGAACCAATAGCGCCGAACCTGATGTGTTGTTCACACGGTTCCATTGGCCTTCGCAATAATTGCTTATGAGAAATTCAATGAAAACTTACTGTCAAAATATCTTCTGCAGTGTCCGCTTGCATGCCGTAACCGTCTTGGGTGCAGTTGGACTAGCTCTTGCCAACCTGTTGCCTGTTCATGCCGCGCTTTCTACCAGCATGACGATCACTTCAGATACCAATCCGGTTGTCATTACTAAAACCACTACGCTCACGGCCAATTTGGTGTCAGCTCTTGGAAATCTGGATGTGCGCTTTCCGGTTGGGTTTGGCTCTTCGTCAGGACAGGGAAAGTATATTCGCTATGACTTGATTGGCGCTTCATTTGCCAATAACGTAACCTCCAATCAGTTGAGCGATGCAACGACCGTCGGTAATTTTGCGGGTGCCAATCTGGTCAGCGCTGGTGTAGCAGGCAGTACCTATGCCGTATTCGAAATCGTGGCGGGTGCATCCGGCATTCCGAACTCGGATATTGTCAGCTTTTTGATTCCGTTGGTTGTTGTCAATTCTGCAAACACGATACCGAGTATCCGCTACTCATTGCATGAATCTGCGGTGTCGGTGATTGGTGATAATCCTACAAACTCCACTCTGCTGGTCCAGGCGAGTGCGTCATTGCCTTCATTTACGACGAGCGGCGCCATCACGGGCACCATGAATTTCATGGATGGTGGCGTTTCAATCGCCGGTTGTGGCGCAGTGAGTGTGGTGTCGGGATCAGCACAATGCGTGGCCTCATTCACCACGGGTGGCGCACATACCATCACCACAAACTATAGTGGTGCCGTCAATTACGCTGCCAGTAGCGGCTCACTTGCCAATGCTCAGACCGTGCTATTGGCGATAGCGCCAACCATTTTGCCCAGCAGTTTTTATGGCGTTGACTATAGCGCCACACTTAATGCTGTTGGCAGCTCATCGGCACAAACTTACACCATGATGTTTGGCACCCTCCCACCGGGCATTATGCTCTCCCCAAGCGGGGTCTTTTCCGGCAAGCCGACAGCTGCCGGCGCATACGATTTTGTCATTAATGTCATGGATGCCAATGGTGCTTCGGGTAGCCAGCAGTTTTCAATCACTGTTTTTCAGGTAGGACAAACAATCAATTTCTTTTTGCCTGGCTCCGGCAACGCCGCCACATCATTCACGTTGAACGGTACGGCAAATTCCGGCCTGACTGTTTATTACACGCTTGCCACGCCGCTGACCTGCAAACTTGATGGCACCACGCTGCGTCTACTGGCACCGGGTAGCTGTACCGTTCTTGCTATTCAGGTGGGCAATCAGAACTATGCCGCCGCGACCACGGTAACAAGGTCTATGACGGTACTGCCTGCAAGGGTTAATCATCAGATTTTATTGCGCGCCGCCATCGGACAATCATTGGTTGGGAACTGGGTTAATAATCAATTTCAGTTTGTGACGCAGGTTGATCCCGGCGTGAATTTTAGAGCGGTTGCCGCGACAGATCTGGATGGTAATGGAATCATGGATCTTGTTTTTCAGGACCTGACCCAAGGCGCGTTGGGTGACGTTCACACATGGCGAGATTTTTTACCCGCCAACGATCGAATTTTAAGGTCTGTAAAGCGCGTGTGGGATGTTCAGGCTGTCGGTGATCTGGATGGCGATGGTTATGGCGACCTTGTATGGCGCTATACGCTTGACGGCACGGCCGAGTCGGGCGTTTCCTACATCTGGTTTACCAATGGTACTGCCGTGACACAGGTGCGCAAACGCGGTGGTGCGCCGCTTGATTGGACGCTGCTGGGCGCTGTTGATCTCAATGGCGATAACGCGGCTGATATAATTTACGTGAGCCCGGCAAACCAGATTCGTGCGTTGCTGGCCACTTCTGGTCGCGCCTGCGCCAACTTGTCAGCGGGCAGTATCCCGGCCGGGTTCGTGGCGATTCGTGTTGCTGACTTTACCGGCAGAACCAGCGGCGATATTCTCATACGCCAAAACCAGACGGGCGACACCAGATTATTATCGCTCGATGCGAATGGGCTCGTGCTGCCGCCATCCGTTGCAAGCCCTGATGACGCAAATGCTTCCTGCGCAGCATCTAGCCTCACCGTTGCAAACAAAGAGGTCATGTTGCCGCTAACCCCTGTGGCTTGGCAGTTCTATGCCGCTGGCGACTATAACGGAGATGGCATTGTCGATATTACCTGGCGCCAACCAGACGGGACTTTAACTGTCTGGCTCATGAACCGCGATGGCGCTGCGCCCACAGTGATCAGCAATGCCGGATCTGCCCCTGCCGGGTACGCGGTTTTATTCCCGTAAATTATTATCGGCAATACTATCCACCCAGAGCGGGTTTCCAGCCATTTTGCTCCAAACCCCTTGCCAGGATTGGGGTTTGATGTTTTGTACAGCGCGAGCTGAATATCCCGCCGGAGTAACGCCCATCAACTTTCACTTTCCTCGCTTTATGTTTTCATCCGGTAATATGACGGCATCAATATCTATGCGGAGAAAAATAATGAATCAACCGATCCGTTTGCTGGCCGCGATGACGGCTATTTGTCTAAGCGTGTCTTGCCTGCCAACCATGGCGGCGGATATAACTTTTCAATTCATCAACGATACTGAGCGTTCGTTGAGCCTAAAACTTTTTTCACGCGGCGATTCTCATCAGCAATGGCCCTCCAAGACCCGCGCTTATGCCCTCAAGCCGGATGCCGCGGTGCAGCAGCTCAAAATCAGTTGTGAAGAAGGCGAACAAATTTGTTGGGGCGCGTGGATGACCGTGCAGGAGGTCTCCGGCGAGATTGGCGCCTCCGGGCAGCGCAATACCCGTACCGCTAAGCATTCGGCAGGTGTCGGCGAGCGCGGCGTGCGCGTCTGCGCGAATTGCTGCCATGTCTGCAAGGAAGGCGCGCTGATGCCGGTGGCAAAACTGAATGATCCCGACCACGCCGCAAAATAAGCACAGTGATTCGGCTGCCGGCCTGGGGGAATAAGGGCCGATAAAAACAGGGCAGCAATGCGGGACAGGCAATCGGGCATTCGTCCGACACGTCCTCGCGCTTTGTGCCGACAAGCCGCATTGAATGATTGCGTCACTATTCAGTCTTCAAACGCCATTTGGCGTTAATGTTACCCGATGGACTGAGTATGACCGCACCCTCATTGTTACCGTCAGCACCGGCTCGATACTACGATGAGGATTGGGCAGTTCACATCGTAGGCAGGCAGCCTGCCCGCGACCTATCGGCTTCTGCTGCAGATGCCACAACACCTACCGCGCCTACAGCGTCTACAGTACCTTCAGCACCCGACGAAAAACGGTCATGGAAGCTACGTGCTGTTGTCTATTTAATATCGACTGTTCTGCTGGTGGCCGCAATCGGTGCCTTCGGTGATGTTGTCGCCAGTTCGCGTGCCAAGCTGTTGCTTGATAGCGCGCCAGCGGCTGAGGCTAAGGCTAAAGCGCCCGCCCTGACGCATGAAGAATATCTTTCAGCCAAAGCCAGAATATGGAAGCGCTACCGTGAGCAAGTTCGTCAGTGCACGCGCGCCGAAGCCGGCAGACAAGACGCCTGCTTTGAGCAAGCACGCCGTGAACGCAAGGCGACACAAGCTGAGGTCAAATCACAAATCGTGCCGCTGCCGCATTCTCCAGAGGACCGCAAAGTCGCGCTTTATTGAAAATAATCAATGGCAGTCTTCGATGGTTCCATTGCTAAAAAATGACCACCGAAACAAAACAGCAAGCTTGGTTTATGCTTGAGCTTTTGTTGCGGAGCTGTCATGCCACGTTGCGTCTGGATTTTACTTGCCCTGCTGGCAGGCTTTGGTAGCGCGGGTAGCGCGCTCGCGCAACCTGCACCAATTTATTTCCCCGACCGTTTTGAATGGCAGCGCCGCACTCCGCAACAGGTGGGTATGGATGCGGCAGTGCTGGATGAAGCATTGCGCCTGGTCGCCACGCTGGAGAATCCCGCGCCGAAAGATCAGGCTATCGCATGGGCAAAAACATTTGGTTCTGCCGAGCCTGGCTTTGGTGGTCTGATCGGCCCGACTAGCACGCGCGCGGCTATCAATGGTGTGATCGTGCGGCGGGGTTATGTGGTCGCTGAATGGGGCGATACCCAGCGCGTGGATATGTCGCACAGTATCAGTAAAAGTTTTTTGACGGCCGTGGTCGGTCTCGCATGGCAGCAGGGCTTGATTCGCAACGTCGGTGATAAGGTGGCTGCGTATATGCCGCCAGATATAAAGCTGTTCGAGGCCCCACACAATCAGCCGATTACCTGGGATCATTTGCTGCGCCAGACCAGTGATTGGCAGGGCACCTTGTGGGGTAAACCGGACTGGGCGGACCGGCCCGAAGGCAAGCCGGATGATTGGGCCAATCGCAAACTCTACGAGCCCGGCACCCGCTACAAATACAACGATGTCCGCGTGAATGTACTTGCTCTGGCAACCTTGCAGGTGTTGCGCCGTCCGTTACCGGAGGTGATGCGCGAGCAGGTGATGGAGCCGATCGGCGCATCCAACACCTGGCGCTGGCATGGCTATGATCATTCCTGGGTGGAGCTCGATGGCCGCAAGGTGCAATCAGTGTCAGGCGGCGGCCACTGGGGTGGCGGCATGTTCATCAACGCCTGGGATATGGCACGTTTCGGCTATTTGTTTCTGCGTAACGGCCAGTGGAAAGATCGGCAAATCATTTCGCCGGATTGGATCAGCATGGCGCGCACCCCGGGCGTTGCCAATGCGGAATATGGCCACGCCAACTGGTTCCTGAATCCGGGCAAAAAAGCGCTGCCCGCCGCGCCCGAAACCAGCGTCACCTTTCGCGGTAATGGCCAGAATATTATTTATATTGATACGCAAAATGATCTGCTGATCGTGGTGCGCTGGATCGATAACGGTCCCGCGCTGAATAGCTTCATCGCCAAAGTTCTGGCAGCGATCAAGCCCGCAGAAAGTGCCCGACCCTGAGAATTTTTGCCGGATGCGTGCCAAGGGTGCTCCGGCGATGAAAATAGAAATGCTTGATTTGGGTAATGGCTCCGACGCAAAGGACATGCAACCTTTTTCATAGATTTTAATTTGACCAGTTGGCAATGCTATTCCCTGTGCCGCCTGACTTTCCCCCATTTTTTACAAACGATGGATAACAACGGAGTATCTTCATGAATTTTTTTTCGGAACGCCGTAATGGTGTTGTGATCATATTGGCGACCATGTTGCTGAGCACGCTTACACTCACGCTCTCGCATGCACAGGCCGCTACGGCAATTGCCAAGCGGCCGTTGGCACACACTGATTTTGATGCGTGGCGCACGGTTGCCACCCCGGTGTTATCGCGTGACGGCAAATGGCTCGCGTATGCAATGCAGCCGCAGGATGGCGATGGTGAGCTGGTCATTCGTGAGCTGGCCACGGGCAAGGAGCGCCGCGAGCCGGTGGGCGCGCTGCCGCCCCCGGTAACAACCCCCAATGAAGAAAACCCCGATGCGCCGCCCACACCGCGCGCCATTCGTATCGTGTTTACCAGCGACAGCCGCTTTGTCATCACGACAACTTACGCCTCAAAAGCCGATACCCAGGCCGCCCGCGTTGCCCGCAAGACGCCCGAAGAGATGCCAAAAGGCGGCTTGCTCATCGTGAATCTGGGTACTGCCGATGCGGTAAGGGTGGCGAATGTAAAGAGCATGCAGGCGCCCGCCAAAGGCGGGGCATGGGTGACATATTTGAAGGAAGAAGCCAAGCCTGAACCCAAACCTGATGCAGCCAAGTCTGAAGCTTCAAAAGCAGAGCCAGTCAAAGATGATGAAGATGCGGGCGACCAGGCTGCCGCACGACGCACAGCAGCAGCCAGCGCGTCAACATCATTAGCCAGCGCCGCAACTAAAAAACAATATGGCACTGATCTTGTGCTGCGCGAATTGGTCACTGGCAATGAGCGCACCTTTGCGAATGTGCTCGAATCATCGTTTGCGCGCGACGGCAAAACATTGCTGTTTACCACTGCTTCCAAAGCTGAGTCCGATAACGGTGTCTACGTGGTAATGCCGCAAAGTGCAGCCGCGCCCATGGTCTTGCTGTCCGGCAAAGGTAAATATACCAAGCTGGTTTGGGATCGTGAACAAACCCAGGCTGCTTTCCTGAGTGACCGTGATGATATCGCCGCCAAGCTGCCGCAGTTCAGGCTATATCTGTGGCCCCGTGGCGGAGCCAACGCGGCCGAAGTGGTGTCAGCGGCTACGGTCGGGTTCCCCGCTGGTATGGTGGTAAGCGATAAAGGAGTCGGAGGAGTCGGCGGTAGCGCATTGGCGTTTTCGCGTAACGGCAAGAAACTGTATGTGCCCGCCGCGCTGCCCGGCAAGATGCCGCGTGTGCCCGAGGCGGGGCCGACCGATGAAGAAAAAGTGGTCGCGGATTTATGGCGCTGGAACGACGACATGGTGCAGCCGATGCAAAAAGTACGCGCCGTGCTGGAGCGCAATCGCAGTTATCGCGGCGTGCTTGATTTAGCCACGCGTCGCTATACACAGCTGGCCGATGAAACCATGCGCGCCGTTTCGCTGAGTGATGATGGCAATCGCGCGGTCGGTGCCGATGATCGCCGCTATCGCCGTCTGGTTGATTACGATGGCAGCTATACCGATCTGTATGTGATCGATCCGGCGACCAACATCCGCAAGCTGGCCGTGCAAAAATTCCAGAGTGGTGGCGGCGGTGGTGGCAATAATGCCATTCCCCAAGACCAATTCTCGCCTGATGGTAAATGGGTGGCGGTCTATCAAAACAAACATTGGCATGCGCTTAATACGGGCGACGGTACGCTGAAAAATCTCACGGCAAGGCTGGGTGTGGCGGTGCATAACGAGGAGCACGATGCCCCCGGGCCAGCGGCGCCCTACGGCAGTGGTGGCTGGACCAGTGATAGCCAATCGCTACTGATCTACGACAAATATGATGTGTGGCAGATTTATATGGATAGCCGTGCAGCAAAAAATCTGACCCAAAAAGAAGGCCGCAAGACCAAGGTGCAATTGCGCGTGCAGCGGATCAATCCGATTGATGAAGTCGACGAAGAGCGCGGCATCGATATCAGCAAGCCACTGGTGTTGCGCGGTGAAAACGATGAAACCCGCGCCACCGGATTTTTTCAGACCACTTTTGCCGCAACTGCTGCGCCGCGTCGTTTGGTTTGGGGCGATAAAAATTTCCGCTATGTAGGCCGTGCGCAGGAAGCAGACCAGCTGTTGGTGACTGCGTCACGCTTCGATACCTATCCTGATTTGCACACCACGGATTCGACCTTCACCAGTCTGGCCAAGGTCACCGATGGTATCGCGCAAATGGCGCCTTTCACTTGGGGCACCGGTGAGCTGATGCGTTTCAAAAATGCCAAAGGCGTGCCGCTGACCGCCGCGCTCTACAAGCCGGATAATTTTGATCCGAAGAAAAAATACCCGTTGATGGTTTACATCTACGAACGGCTCTCGCAGAACGTGCACAATTTCAGCAATCCCGCGCCGAGTAATGGTGTAAATCCTGCGTTGTATGTCAGCAACGGTTATGTGGTGTTGATGCCCGATATCGCCTACACCATTAGCGCACCCGGCAAGAGCGCGCTCGACGCGGTGTTACCAGCCATCGATGCGCTGGTCAAGCAGGGCGGCATAGATGAGAAAGCGATTGGCATTCAGGGCCATTCGTGGGGCGGATATCAAATCGCCTGGATGGTCACGCAAACCAACCGTTTCCGCGCTGCCGAGGCGGGTGCGCCGGTCGGTAATATGACCAGCGCCTATTCTGGCATTCGCTGGGGCTCAGGTTTGCCGCGACAATTCCAGTACGAGCAACAACAAAGCCGCATCGGCAAGACTTTATATGAAGCACCGAATGTCTACCTTGCCAACTCGCCGATATTCCATGTGGCGAAAGTAAAGACACCCCTGTTGATTCTGGCCAATGATGCCGATGATGCGGTGCCGTGGTATCAGGGGATCGAGTTGTTTCTGGCGCTGCGCCGCTTTGAAAAAGAAGCATACCTGTTCAACTACAACGGCCAGCTACATAACCTGCGCCGTCGTGCTGACCAGAAAGATTTTGCGTTACGCATGAATCAATATTTTGATCACTTCCTCAAAGGCGCGCCCGCACCAGAGTGGATGGAAAAAGGTATTCCGTTCAACGATCGCGAAGAAGAAAAAGAGCGCTTCAGGCAAGCGACAATAAAAGTCACCGCCAAGGAAAACACAGCAGATGCACCAGCGCGCTAGAGCTTGCTAAGCTCGCTGAGGCTTCCTAGGGCCGCCTATGGTTGGCGGCTTTGATGTTATGTGATCGCAGCAGGCGCGGCGGAATTAATGCGCTCTTCCACCTCGATGTGGCAGGGCGCCAGCAGCAAATGCGTGAGCTCTTCCGGATCATCGGTGTGCATATGCTCGGCGAAGGCAGCGAGTCGCGGGTCATGCGCTTCGGTTAGCGCAATGATCAGCACTCGAGCAGCTTCACGCGCGGTCGGGCCACCAGGCTGATAGGTGGGCCAGCTTTTGTAGTGCGCGAGCAGTTGTTCGCGATGGTCCTGATAGAGCGCGCAACTGCGAGTGAATTCGAGTGCGGCTTGTTTGGCGGCGATCTCCGCATCAATCTCGGCATCGGTATGGCGATAACGCGTTTTTTCTGCCTCGGTCCAGTGGGCTTTGTGGCTATCATCGCCGCGATGCTCACGCAGCGTCGCCATGGTCTGCTTCAGCTCGATCTGTGAATGGGTGTGCGAATCGCGGAACACATGCACTAAGTTTGGCGCATGGCCTTCGGTGCTGACATAGCGCATGCCTGCTGCCACGCGTCGCGGATTAAACCGAAATTGCCGGCTGCAGGCGGCTTTCAAGGTTTCGAGTAAAGCGTTGATTTTTGCGGGGTTCATGGCGTGTCCTGTGTTGTTGTTTTGTCTAGTATCCACTGTTCGCCTGAATGCCACACTAAAACATATACTCAGCATTAAGGCACAGCATGGCATTTCGTCCCGGTGCCGGTTCAAAAAATCGTCCTCGGGCTTCGGCCACAATTACCGAACCGATATAGCGATGGCTGCTGACGTTATCAACCCGAATGAATTCATTGAGGCGCCAATTGCCACGGGCGGCGGTGCCCAGCCGTTGCTGAAAACCGACGCGCAGATTCGCCACGCCAAAGCCTGCCGCCGCATCACTATTGGCTTCATTCACATAGACTTTGCTGGACGCGCGGTATTCAATCGCCGCATGAAAACCGCTCGCTCGGTGACGCCATACCAGTTCGCTGTACAACACCGAGCGGGCCACGCCGGGCAACCGGTTATCAGCCGGCACCATCACGGCCGGTGTGCCGGCACGATAGGTATCATTGAAGCGCGCATCTAACCAGGTGTAAGTACTGTAGGTTTCAAAGCCGAAGGGCAGAATACTTTCAAACGATAATTCGATGCCGTTGCGCCGCGTTCTTGATGCATTGCGAAAATCGCTACGGCCACCGCTCGATGTATTGGTGACAATTTCATTTTTAGTGTCGATATGAAACAGCGCGGCCACCACTTTGGTGGTGCTGTTGATAATGCCCTTGATACCCGCCTCGGCATGGCGGCTGGTGGCGGGCTGCAAGGCCAGATTCAAACCGGTAGCGCCATTGGGTCGGTAAGCCAGCTCGGCAAAGGTCGGCGTCTCGAAGCCGGTGCCATAGTTGGCGTAGAGATTCCACTGCGGCGCGGCCTTGAATAGCACGCCGAGCGCCAGTGTTGTTTGTGAATAATCTGCACGGCCACTGTCGTCAGGATTGATGCCGACAATATAGTCATCGCGTGAATCGAATTTCACCTTGCTGTGGCGCGCACCGCCGGTAATGACCCAGTCATCGGCAGGCTGCCACTCGGCCTGCGCATAAAAATCGGTATTGCTAACCCGATCATCTTCATCGCGTCGTAACGCACCGGGCTGCCCCGCGTTATTGACGAAGCCGCGACGCCGTTCATCGAGCCGGTCGCTATCAATACCTGCTGTAAACGTCAGCGCGCGTTGGTCCGACAATATGCGCCGCGTCCAGCGCAGACCAACCCCATCGTATGACCTGTCCAAATCAACCACGCCGCCCGCGCCCAGCGTGGTGTTGCCGCTTTGGCCGAGAAATTGTTTGATGGTGCGCGTGCCGCCATAAATTTTGGCCTGTATTGCGCCAGCGATGCTGCTGGCATTGCCCCAATCATAGATCGCACCCAGCTGATCCTGGCGAATGCTCTTGCGGGTATTGAAGGCCAGGGCTGCATCATCGACTTGCCGCGGATTGGCTTGCACCTGAGCACGCGTCAGCCCGAGCGGGTCCTGGGTGTCAGGCTGATTAAGCGCATTGGCCACCAGCGTAAGCGCTCCATCACCAACCATTAGCTTGAATTTCGCGTTGAGCTGGTCGCGGATGGTGGCGCTGTGCGGACGATAGCCGTCGGTTTCAAAGCGCGATACATCGATAATATAATTGAGCATGCTTTCCTGCCCGCCAATTTGTAGACCGTATTTACGGGTGTTGTAAGTACCTGCGTAAAACGAATTTTTAATCGTTGGAAAAGCCGGGCCGTCAGCCGTGAATATTTGCACAACGCCACCGGCTGCATTACCGTACAAACTGCTGAACGGGCCACGCAAAACCTCGATATGCTCCGCGGACGACAGATTGAACGTAGCAGCCTGTCCCTGACCATCGGGCATGGTGGCGGGAATGCCATCCGCAATCAGGCGAACCCCGCGCACCCCAAAGGTTGAACGGGCGCCAAAGCCGCGCGAAGAAATCTGTAGATCCTGCGCGTAGTTCTGGCGGTTCTGCACCACGATGCCCGGTACCCGATTCAGCGCCTCAGAAAGATTAACCTGCAGCTTGCCTTCACTTATGGTGGCTGCGTCAATTCGATCAATCGCCATCGGCAGATTGAAGCCGTCCTGCGCCACGCGAGTGGCGCTGATCACCAGTGGCGGGATGTTGCTGACCTTGGGGGGCTGTGCAGTATCTGCAGATACACCGGTTTCGGCGTGCGCATTGGCAAGAAAAATGGGCAGGGCTGCAAAAGCCCGACGCGCAAGAGTACAAAATTTCATCACAGTTCCCAAAATTATTGCCGCGCACCCCAATTTTTAGAAGGCGTGGCGGGTCGATGCGTATCTTACGCTGCGCGCTTATTTTTCTTTGTGTTGATTTTTCTGCCAGTACGATAAATGACATCAGAAAAATATAAAATGATAAATCGCTATTATCCACGGGCATCTTCAGCCAAAAATGCCTGAAGATACCCGTCGTTATTAGACTTATAATAAAAATATATACTTGGCTGTCAGCCGTAAAGCTGACCTCAGGGCGAACTGGTTCTGGTGGTAGAGTCTCACCCTTGCCTTGCTTGCGCTAATTTTCCCGTATCCCAACGCCACACAAAGAATTCCCTATGACCACCGATACCTTTATTCCCGGCAAAGACGCCTCTCTTGAATCGACCATCGCCACTATGCAGACCAAACTGGCGGCGCGGGGTTTTAAACTGAATGAGTCGTCTCTGCTGCATGAGGTTGATGGCATCTGGTCAACCCATATGAAAGACCATGAATGTCCGATGCTGTTTTCAAACGGCAAGGGCGCGACTGAACTGGCGGCGCGGGCCAGTGCCTACGGTGAATTTTTTGAACGTCTCGGCACGCATTATTTCTGGACGCATTTTTATCTGGGAGAGACCCGTGCCAACCGGCCGTTCGTGCACTACCCGCAAGAGCGCTGGTTCGCGCCATCGGCCGATGGCAAGTGGCCGCAGGAAATGCTGAATCCCGAGTTGCATGCTTTCTATAACCCGCAGGGCGAGATTGATGGCGAAGTATTGGTGGACCTGAATTCCGGCAATGTGGCAAGGGGCATTTGCACGCTGCCATACCAACGCCTGCGTGACGGTACCGAGACTTTTATCCCGGTGAACATCATTGGCAATCTGTATGTCAGCAACGGTATGGCCGCGGGTAATACCTTGATGGAAGCGCGCACCCAGGCCTTGTCCGAAATTTTTGAGCGGCATGTGAAGTACCGTATTATTAGCGAAGGCTTGTGTCTGCCGGAAGTGCCAGATGATGTGATCTCGCACTTTCCCAATATCCGCGCGGGTATTGATGGATTGAGAAAAGCTGGTTTTGGCATTCTAGTCAAAGACGCCTCACTCGGCGGCCAATATCCGGTGATGAATGTCACGTTGGTACACCCGAAAGATCAGGGTGTGTTCTCAAGTTATGGCGCGCATCCGCGTTTCGAGATCGCGCTGGAGCGGGCCATGACCGAGCTGCTGCAAGGTCGCGCACTTGATTCGCTCGAAGGCTTTCCCGAGCCCGGCTTTGATATGGAGGAAATTAATGCCGTGAATAATCTGGAAATTCACTTCGTAGATTCGAGTGGCGTTATCAGCTGGAATTTCATGGGTGATACGCCCGACTTCGCGTTTACGGACTGGAATTTCAGCACCACCACGGAAGAAGATTATCAATGGCTGGTCAATTGTATTCACAGTGAAGGCCGAGATATTTATGTGGCCGACTTCAGCGAACAGGGCGCTTATAGCTGCCGCATTTTAGTGCCTGGCATGTCCGAAATTTATCCGGTCGAAGATCTCGAATGGGAAAACAACAGTGTGGGCAATTCGCTGCGTCCCGCACTGGTGCGCTTGCCGGAATTGACTGAAGCCGAATGTTCCGAGTTGCTCGCTAATTTGCAAACCATCAACATGGGCGATGATCGTCCGCTGTGGGAGATTTTAGGGCTCGCCATTCCGGACAATACGCCGTGGAAGCAACTGCGTATCGGTGAATTGAAAACCCTGCTGGCGCTTGCTGTCAATGATGAAGAAGCCATCTTGGAAGGTTGCGACTGGATCCATCATTTCGCCGATCTGGCCCCCGCGCGCCGCCTCGTCTATCGCTGCATCGAAAGCATGCTCAATGTGGAGGACGTAGAGAACTATCGTCGTTCTTTGGTGCTGTTGTATGGGGCTGAAACCGTGCGCCAGGCCGAGGCACTGATCAATCGCCGCGAGCGCTTCTTTGGATTGGATACCTTGGGTACGGACATGCAGGGCAGCGCGATGCATCAAACACTGCTGACGGCTTACGACAAATTGTTTGCCGCTGATCGCTAGACTTTACCAGTCATGATGCATTTCCCGTTCGAGTCCACTAATCGCGCTCTGTTTCTGGCCATCAATGCACCAGCCGATCTGGCGGGTGTCAGTCTGAGTTTCGCCATGATGGCCAGCAATTACCTGGTTTTTTTGCTGGCGGCATTATTGCTGTGGACTTGGATTCGCCGTCGGCCGTTCGAGCGACGATGGTTGCTGACAGTGGCGATTGCAGCGCTGTTGGCGCTGTCGCTAAATACCCTGATTGGGATGCTTGCCCCGCATCCGCGTCCCTTCATGGTGCCTATCGGCCATACCTTTATTCCGCATGATCCTGAAGCCAGTTTCCCCAGCGATCATGCCACGTTGATGTGGACGTTTGCATGGGGCCTTTATTGGCTGCCCGCATTGCGCCGCATCGGCTATGTTGCAATTGTCCTTGCGGCATTCACCAGCTGGGGCAGGGTGTTTCTGGGTGTGCATTTCCCGTTCGATATGGTGGGCTCGATGGTTGTTGCTGTTATTTCGCTGATGCTGGTACGGCCATGGCAGCCGTGGATTGATGCGCGTCTGTCGCCGCTGGCGGAGCGTGTTCATGTCAGTATGTTTGGGAAATGGCTTAAATAAGTCACAGCAGTAAGAGGCGCGCATTGATCTGGCGCAGCAGACTCAACATAACCGTTGATACGCTGGACGCCGGTAAATTACCGGTATATCTTCACGTAGCGGTCGCCGGCAGATTGGGTTGACCTATAAAATGAGCTGTTAACTTGGAGGAATGCCTCAAATGAAAAAAATATTTTTCGCGGTGTGTGGTGGTTTGGTACTTTTAGTATCGTCGCTGACCGCGTTTGCGCAAGCAGGCTATCCCGATAAACCTGTGCGCTACATCATCCCATTTGCGCCGGGTGGTGAATCGGATATTGCTGCGCGATTCCAGCAACTGGTGTTCAAGAAAAAATACCACCAGGAAATGATTGTTGAATCAAAGCCGGGCGGTGGTGGTTCGCTGGCATGGTCATTGGCCAACACCTATCCAGGTGATGGCTATACATTGATCAGTACTAACCTTCCGCATTTGGTGTTGCAGCCGCTTGAAGGAACCGTGCAGTACAAAACTGACGATATCAATAATGTGTATTTCTACCACTACACGCCAGATGCGATTGTGGTGCGCAATGAAAGCCCGTTCAAGACATATCAGGATCTGGTGAAGGCGGCTAAGGTCAAAGCTGAGGCAGTATCGATGGCGGGCTCAGGTACCAATTCTGCCAATCATGTGGCCAATGTGCGCCTCGAAGGCGCAGCAGGTATCAAGCTTAATTACGTGCCATTCAAAGGCACCGGTGATCTGGTGTCTTCGCTGCTGGGCGGTCATGTGGATGCAGCGATGTCGTATGTGACTCTGGCCATTGCCCAAAAGGGACGCACGCGCATGCTGGCTATTGCCACCGAAAAACGTCATCCGCAGTTCCCTGATACCCCGACCTTCAAAGAGCTGGGGATCGACTGGGTTGACGGCGCATATCGTGGCGTCGCGGTGCCGAAATCAACCCCGCCTGAATTGCGCAAACGCATCTCGGATATTTTTGCCGAGATCAACAAAGACCCCGAATTTCGCCAGCGGATGGCTGACGGCGGTTTTGAAATCATCGATGTGCCGGTGGAAAAAGTGCCCGCATTTATGGCCGACCGCACCAAGGTTTATTCGGACATCGCCAAGCGCATGGGCCTCACTGGCAAGTGATCGTAAAGTTTTTTTGGGACAACACGCTTTAGGCAACAGGCTTAGAAAATATTGAAAGGGATTTATGGAAATTATGTCAGCACAATTTCTGCAAGCGCTGCTTGCTATCATTGCGATTGACCTGGTGCTTGCGGGGGATAACGCAATCGTGATCGGCCTTGCCGCGCGCGGTTTACCGGTGGACCTGCAAAAAAAGGCTATTTTCTGGGGCGCCATCGGCGCAGTGGCGGTGCGGGCCATTCTGACGATGGGTGTTGTCTGGCTGTTGAAAATTCCGGGCTTCCTGTTGGTTGGCGGCGTGGCGCTGATCTGGATTGCGTATCAGCTGGTGGCCGACGAGGGCGGTGGCGATCATGACAATGTGGTGCCCGTGACAACCCTGCGTCAGGCGCTACAAACCATCATTATTGCCGATACGATTATGGGTGTTGATAACGTGCTCGCCGTCGCGGGCGCTGCACATGGCAGCTTTTTGCTGGTGGTGATTGGCTTGTTGGTCAGTATTCCCATTGTGATGTGGGGCTCGACACTCATCCTAAAATGGTCCGAACGGTTCCCGATCATTATTACTGGTGGCGCCGGCGTCCTCGGCTGGACAGCGGCGAAAATGATCATGACCGAACCGCTGATCAAGCATTTCTTCGACGAGCACCACGGCTGGCGCATGATGCTGTATGTTTTTTGTATCGGCATTGTCATCTGCATTCCGTTGCTCAGACGCCTGCAGGGAAAGCTGGCGTCGATGCCAGTTTGCCTCGGGTTCACTATTGTCTGGTTGGCGGTTTTTGATTACCTTGAGGAATACACGGCTGCCAAATATTTCCCGGACGGTGATACACCGATCGCCATGGATCTGATTGATCTCGTCATGTGGCTGGGCTGGATTCCGTTTGTGATGATGCTAGACCGCACGCTTAGCGCGCGCCGAATTGTGGCGAAGTAGTCGCCGTATTTTTTGATGAAACCATAATATTAAGGACCATCATGCAACGTAAAACTGTTAGTGATTTTGATCCCGAAGTCATGAAGCTTTTTGACCAATATGTGCACGGTGTGATTGATCGTCGCGGGTTTTTATCCGGTGCGACCAAGTACGCGGTCGGCGGGGTGTCGGCCACCATGCTGCTCGACATGTTGAGCCCCCGATTTGCCGAGGCACAGCAAATCAAAAAAGACGATTCCCGCATTGTCGCCAAGTTTGTTGAGTACGCCTCTCCCGATGGTAGCGGCAAGGTGCGCGGCTATTTGGTGATGCCCGCCAAGCGGACAGGCAAGCTGCCAGCGGTGTTGGTGGTGCACGAAAATCGCGGCCTCAATCCGCATATCGAAGATATTGCGCGACGCGTGGCACTGGATAATTTCATTGCTTTTGCCCCCGATGCGCTGACCCCCGCAGGCGGTTATCCCGGCGATGAAGATAAAGCGCGCGAGCTATTCGCCAAGCTTGATCCGGCGAAGGCGCGGATGGATTTCGTGGCGGCTGCGGGTTTCCTGAAAACGTTGCCGGAGAGTAGCGGTAAAGTCGGTGTGGTCGGTTTTTGTTATGGCGGTGGCATCGCCAATTTTCTGGCCACACAGCTGGCTGATCTCGGTGGTGCGGTGCCGTTCTATGGCTCTCAACCCAAAGTCGAAGATGCGGCGAGGATTAAGGCGCCGCTATTGGTGCAATACGCGGGCAATGACGAGCGCATCAACGCGGGTTGGCCTGCGTATGAAGCAGCGTTGAAAGCGGCTAAGCTGAAATATGAAATGTTCACCTATGCCAATACGCAGCACGGCTTCAACAACGACACTACCCCGCGCTATGACGAAGCGGCTGCCAAATTGGCGTGGACGCGCACGATCGAGTTTTTCAATAAAAATCTGCGGATGACCTAGAGAGAGCTCAAGAGGGCACAAGAAAACGAAACGCACGCCTAGGAATCATGCATGCCGCGTTTTTCTCTCATCATCCCCGCCTACAACGAAGCCGGTTGGTTACCTGCGCTGCTTGATACGGTCGACGT
Source organism: Burkholderiales bacterium (assembly GCA_043773745.1). Classification (GTDB taxonomy): domain Bacteria; phylum Pseudomonadota; class Gammaproteobacteria; order Burkholderiales; family Usitatibacteraceae; genus UKL13-2. The sequence continues at coordinate 17,484 of JAYVEV010000129.1, forward strand.
GGCGCGTGCGAGCTATCGTGGTGGAGGTGAAGCAATTGAAGTCATCGTGGCCGATAATGCCTCAACTGATGCCACCGCCACGATCGCCCGCGAACGCGGCTGTTGCGTGGTGTTTGTCGAGACGCGTGCCATTGCCGCGGCGCGCAATGGCGGGGCGGCAATTGCGCAGGGCGAAATCGTGTGTTTCATTGATGCGGATTCGCGTATTCATCCACAAACATTCAATGCGATTGAAGCAACGCTGGCGTCGGGTCGTGTCATTGCAGGCGCTACCGGGGTCCATCCTGACCGTTGGTCACTGGGCCTGTTGGCGACATGGCTGGTGGCACTGCCCATCATGTATCTGATGGGTCTTGATGCAGGTGTGGTGTTCTGTCGGCGCGCTGATTTTGAAACGGTTTGCGGCTACGACGAGAGCCTGTTATATGCCGAGGATATCAAGATCTTGGTTGACCTGAAACGTCTGGGCCGTAAACGTGGCCAACACTTTGCCCGCCCCAAGGGGGCGCAGGCGATTACCTCGGCCCGCAAGTTCGACAAGCATGGTGACTGGCATTATTTCTTGCGTATGCCGCGCGTGGCGTTCTGGATGCTGATCGATAAGCGCCGCGTGGAAAAATTCACCCGTGCTTACTGGTACGAAGACCGCTAGCGCTGCGATTGGTCATGCCTGCTAACTGGGGACGACATGATTTGTATCCATACCCCGACAGAGTGGGCCCAAAATCAATCTCATGCGTTTGTAGGACAAACACTTGCACTTTTGGTGATGATGGCTGGCATGAGTAACATCAGTCTGTGACTATCCTTTACATTGATAAAAATTCTATTCTGCGGAGGCAGCGTGCAGGTTTTGAAAATGGGTTCGCCTGGTAAATACCGCTTCAAATTGGCGCTCGCTACACTGGGCTTATGCTTGGCAGCGGGCTGTAGCTCGCTGCCTAAGGTGGACGATATAGCATCGACACCAGCTTCATCACAACCAGCACAACCGCTGCAACTCGACGGCGCGAAAGGCGCCTTATCGGTCGAGCAGAGCAAGGCGGTGCTCAAAAAAATAAGTCGTCGCAGTCCTGAAACTAATATTTTTGATTGGCATCTTGCGCTGGAAGAATCGATTGCGCCAACTCGTTTGGTGGTTGGCAACAAGGTAGTCCTGTTTCAGGATGGCGCCAGCACTTATGCGGCGATGTACAAAGCGATTGCCCAGGCCAAGGACCATATCAATATGGAAACCTACATCATCGAAGATGATGAGGTGGGCCGTAATTTTGCCCGTGTGCTGATCGATAAGCAAAAATCAGGGGTGCAGGTCAATCTCATTTACGACAGTGTTGGCTCCATCAATACACCGCGAGAATTTTTCAATCATTTGACTGAAAACGGTGTCCATGTGCTGGAATTTAATCCTGTCAATCCGCTTGCCGCAAAAAAAGGCTGGCAAATAAACCAACGCGATCATCGCAAGCTGCTCATCATCGACGGGCAAATTGCTTTCTTGGGCGGCATCAATATCAGCGCCGTCTATTCGGGCGGGTCAGCTTCCCGGCGCTCTCTACCCGCAGGCGAAATGGCAAAAGTTCCATGGCGCGATACGCATATGCAAATCGACGGGCCGGTGGTTGCTAACTTCCAGAAACTTTTTATCGAGACCTGGACCAAGCAGAAAGGCGCGGCGCTGGCCGAGAGGCGTTATTTTCCAGCACTGAAAGAAAAAGGCCGGGAAGTCATCCGTGCCATTGGCAGCTCATCTGATGAAGGCACCACCCAGATGTACACCACCTTAATTTCCGCGATCAACAGCGCCGAAACGGAGGTCTATCTGACCAACGCCTATTTCGTGCCAGATGAACAGCTGCTGGCAGCATTGCAGGATGCAGTAAAGCGTGGCGTCGATGTGAAAATTATTTTGCCCGGCAAAACCGATTCCGGTCTGGTATTCCATGCCGGTCGCTCGTACTACACAGGTTTGCTGAAAGACGGCATCAAAATTTATGAGCGCCGCGAGAAATTGCTGCACGCAAAAACCGCATTGATTGACGGTGTGTGGTCTACCGTCGGCTCGACCAATCTCGATTGGCGCAGCTTCTTGCATAACGATGAAATCAACGCCGTCATTTTGGGAACCGAATTTGCTGATCAAATGAAGGCCATGTTCGAAAAGGATCTGGCTGAATCTGAACTAATCACGCTGGAGCAATGGCGCAATCGCCCGCTGACTCTGCGCATCAAGGAAACCGCCGCACGACTATGGGCCTACTGGCTATGATCCTGCGTCATCTTCTCGCTCACCGCTGTTGTCAACAAGGCCATACATCATGAACCGTCATTCAACAATTACTGGCAATGGGCTCATTTTTGCCGCCGCCACTTTATGGATAGCAAGCGCCTCGTTTGCTTGGAGCGCAGCAACAGCTGCAACAACCGATGTGGCTGATTCGGCCGGTTCGAGTTCGGCAGCTGCAATCACCTTAAAGCAGCGTTACGAAGCACTGCGCCCGCAACTAGCCAATAGCGTATTCAAGCGTCCGCTGGTGATTGAATCGCAGCAGTCGTCTAGCGACGTCAAGGGAGAAATTTACGCCCTGATCAAGCAGCCGTTTGCCACAGTTAATGCGACGCTGGGTACCTCACAGGCCTGGTGCGATGTTCTGATACTGCATCTGAATACCAAATACTGCCGGATCAAGGATGGGCAAGACAGCGCCGCCGGAAGCACCACACTGCTGATGAATGTCGGTAAGAAATATGACCAACCGCTCGAGGATTCTTATCAGCTTGCGTTTGTGTGGCGCGCAGCCCAGCGCAAAGCTGATTTTTTGCAAGTGATTATGTCGGCCGAATCGGGCCCGCTTGGTACCCGCAATTATCGGATAGTGCTGGAAGCGGTGCCGATTGATGCCAGTACAACATTCCTGCATTTATCCTACGCCTACGGCTTTGGTGCTACCGGAAAATTCGCCATGCAGACCTACCTGGGCACGATTGGCCGCAATAAAGTCGGTTTTACGATTATGGGCCAACAGCCTGACAATCAGCCAGCTTACGTTGATGGCATGCGTGGCTTGGTGGAGCGCAATACCATGCGTTACTACTTGGCGATTGAGGCTTATCTGGGGGCTTTGAAGGTGCCTGCCCAGGCGCAATTCGAAAAGCGTATTGCCGATTGGTTTACGGCAGTCGAGCGTTATCCTCGACAACTGCATGAAATGGAACAGCGCGAATATCTCGACATGAAACGCATGGAATATCGCCGTCAGCAAGCACCGTTATAGCAAGCGACGCCGAATAAGCAGCGTTTACTTTCCGCCCAGCCCCAGCCCCAGCCCCAGCCTAGACGCGACCTTGGCGACTTCCAGCAAGCGCGATTTATCCAGATTGCCGGATAGGGCATAACCGAAGTCGCGGTCAATCCAGTAAAAACCCCCGATACCGTTTTCATCGGCGTAACGAAATGCGGTGTCTGTGCCCCCGCCTTCGGTTTTTATGCAGAGGGTCAAGCTACGCCACGCCGGTTTTATCACCCAGTTTTTTGTCATTGAACCAAAAATAGAGTGGCTTGCCTTTCAGGGCCCACTGCAATTGCTTTTGCCGCTGCCGACCAGGAATGTTATTAACGCTGCTGCCAAAAGCTTTTTTTCATTGGGATCTCCATCAATTTGAGTTAGAAAATTATTTGCTACACCAGGGTTAACGTATGGCGGGCACGCCTTATTCCCGACCATTGAAAATACTTTTATGCAGGACATTCAAATTGTTTAGAAAAGACAAATTAAGCCAATTATTCGAAACCCCAGCATCCGCGGCTGTTTCGAGCCAAAATGCTTCAAACGGCAGTCTGGACGGGCACCTTTCTCTTTGGAGCAATCCCGCGAAGGCGGTATTGTAGGAGCAGCATTTACGGCAGACTATCAACGCGTTAGGATAGCGAGCGTAGCTGTCAAAAGAAGCGCTAAAGCAAAACAACCTGAGGAGTCACCATGAACACGATTAAAAAAATTGCCACCGCTACCGTCACGACTTTACTGGCTGGTTTGTCGTTTGGTGCAAACGCTGGAATGGATGAAATGCCAGCGGGTCTTTGGCAAATGAAAACCAAAATGGAAGTGCCCGGCATGCCGGCAGAAATGGCCGCCAAGATGGGCGCAATGACAATGACGCATTGTGTCAAGCCTGGCGATCAGCGCAAATGGTCGGAACGTAAAAGCCCCGGCGAGCGCGGCGCACAAAAATGTGAGCCGTCCGACATGACGACTGACGGCAACACCGTTACCTGGAAAATGAAATGTACTGATGGCACCACCGGTGATGGCAAGGTTACCCACAATGGCAAAGATGCCTACACCATGGTGACCAATATCAATTCGCCGCGAGGTTCGATGAAAATGGTGGTGGACGGCAAGAAAATTGCCGATAGCTGCGAGAAGGCAGAAAAGTAGCCATTGCTGCGTTAGTCAGTCGCAGAAAAATGGGTTGCATATATTTGCACCCCATTTTTTCATGTTCAACTTTCTGCAAGCTCAAATGATTGCCTGCAAAGTTTTATAGCGGTTGATTAATTCGGACGGCATGTGATGCTGCAACTTGGTCAGTAATTCGTCGTGTAATTTGAGTTCCTGTGTCCACTGCATTTTGTTGACTGTCGTAATCACCGTAAATTTTTCTGGTGAATAGGCAAGGCCGTTCCAGTCGAGATGGGTGTAATTCGGGATATTGCCAAGGGCCGTTTTTTCCGCAGATGCTGTGCCTTCTACCCGCTCTATGATCCATTTCAGCACGCGCATATTGTCGCCGAAGCCAGGCCACATGAATTTGCCGTTTTCATCTTTGCGGAACCAGTTGACACAGTAAATTTTTGGCAGCGCGGCACTGCCTGCTTGTCCAAACTGAAGCCAGTGGCCAAAATAATCTGCCATGTTGTAGCCGCAAAAAGCGATCATCGCGAATGGGTCGCGGCGAACAACGCCCACTTGCCCGGTAATCGCGGCGGTAGTTTCTGAGCCCAGAGTAGCAGCCATGTAAACGCCTTCATTCCAGTTGGCCGCTTCGGTAACCAGCGGCACGGTGTCGGAGCGGCGGCCACCAAAAATCATTGCGGAAATCGGCACGCCGGCGGGGTTATCCCATTCCGGATCCAGTGACGGGCATTGCGTGGCCGAGACCGTGAAGCGCGCATTGGCATGCGCTGCCAAGCGACCACAGTCCGGCGTCCAGTCGCGACCCTGCCAGTCGGTGAGTTTGGCAGGGGCTGTTGGGGTTATGCCCTCCCACCACACATCGCCTTCAGGAGTCAGTGCCACGTTGGTAAAGATCGTATTCGACTTCAGCGATTCCATGCAGTTTGGATTGGTCTCATACGAGGTGCCCGGGGCAACGCCGAAAAAGCCTGCTTCGGGATTGATCGCCACCATCTTGCCATCGGCACTGGGCTTAATCCAGGCGATATCATCGCCAACTGTGGTGACTTCCCAACCTTGCTTAAGGAAGGATTCAGGCGGAATCAACATCGCAAAATTAGTTTTGCCGCAGGCAGAAGGAAAGGCTGCGGTGATGTAATGTTTTTTCCCCTGCGGGGTTTTGACACCGAGAATCAGCATGTGCTCAGCCAGCCAGCCTTCCTGCCTGCCCATCACGCTGGCGATGCGCAGCGCAAAACATTTTTTGCCGAGTAGCGCATTGCCACCATAGCCGGAACCATATGACCAGATTTCGCGTGTTTCGGGAAAATGCACAATGTACTTGTGATCTTTGTTGCAGGGCCATACCACATCTTTTTCGCCGGCGGTCAGCGGCGCGCCGACTGAGTGTAGTGCGGGCACAAATTCACCGTCCTCACCCAGCACATCCAATACTTTGCGGCCCATGCGGGTCATCAATTTCATATTGACGGCGACATACGGTGAATCCGAAAGCTCGACGCCAATATGGGCGATATGCGAACCCAACGGGCCCATGCTGAACGGCACCACATACAGAGTGCGGCCGCGCATAGAGCCATCAAACAGGCCAGTTAGTTTTGCGCGCATTTCGGCAGGTGCCAGCCAATTATTGGTAGCACCAGCATCTTCTTTTTTCTCGGAGCAGATAAATGTGCGGTCTTCTACGCGGGCGACGTCAGACGGATCTGACCAGGCCAAATAGGAATTGGGCCGAAGGTTTTCATTGAGCTTGCGGAAAGTGCCTGCCGCGACTAATTCGCCACACAGGCGGTTGTATTCCTCGTCGCTGCCATCGCACCAGTAAATACGGTCCGGCTTGGTGAGTGCGGCGATTTCATCAACCCAAGCAAGCAATTTTCGGTGGCGGGTGGGCGCAGCGTTGACAAGAACAGGTTTGGCGAGAGCATGCATATGAAGGTCTCCGAAAACTCATGGGCGGACAGGTGCGCTAGGTATACAGTGCGATCGTGGGGTAGCCAATTAGCCCGCGTCGAACGATCCCGCGCATCATTTTAAGTTACTGATTGAACTAGCCCGAGGTACGCTGTGGCCTGCGTTTACTGGTAACAGTGCACCCCCCAAAACATCAATCAATCATTATCCCATATTGGCTGCAATTGGGTCATGCAGCAAAGCGGCGGATTAGTTCAATTCGGGTTTAAGTGCTTGCTGACCGTAGGTTTTAAATTTTTCCAGCACGATCGCCATTTCCGCGCCTGACAGCAGGGCGGGCTCGCCGATTTGCAGCGCCTGCCAATACATGCGCGCCAGGCTTTCGACCTCCACGGCAAGGGACAGGGCGATGTCCAAGTTCTCGCCCACCGCAATCATGCCATGCTGAGCCAGCAGGCAGGCTTTGCGGTCTATCAGCGCGGCGACCACATGGTCAGATAGTGCCTGTGTGCCAAACGTGGCGTAGGGCGCGCAGCGAATATCATCGCCGCCTGCCACCGCTACCATATATTGAAATGCGGGAATAGGACGGCTCATACAAGCGAGAGTGGTCGCAAAGGTCGCATGGGTGTGAACGATGGCGCTAACATCCGGGCGCGAGGCATATATATCGCGATGGAAACGCCATTCCGATGACGGCAAAATATCGCCGTTGAAGGTGCCATCCATGTTCATCGCGACAATTTGTTCGGGCACAGTTTCGGCGTAGGGGATGCCCGTTGGCGTGATGAGAAATCCATTGGCGGGTTTGGTGGCACGTGCGCTGACATTGCCCGACTTGCCCTGATTAATACCAAACCGGTTCATGTTGAGTGCGGCGGCAATAATCTTTTGCCGCAATTCAGCATCGGGGTGATGGTTCAGGTTTAAAAATGTCATGCGCGCCGACTTTCATCTAGGAACTGTGCAGCCAACTGGCTGGGTGCTGCTATGCCGCGCTCGGTGATGATGCCGGTGATGAGCCTGGCAGGGGTCACATCAAAGCCCGGATTGGCCACCGGGCTGGCGTCATCAAGAATGCGAAAGTCCCGGGTTAGGCCATCCTGGGAAAGGCCGCGCAGATGACGAATTTCATCGCCATTGCGCTCCTCAATTTCTATGCCGGTGAGCGCATCATCGAGCTGCCAATCAATGCTGGACGAAGGAGTTGCCGCGTAAAAGGGAATATTGTTGTCGCGCGCCGCCAGCGCTTTTTGGTAGGTGCCAATCTTGTTGGCAATATCGCCCGAGCGCGAAGCGCGATCAACACCGACGATGACCATATCCACTTTGCCATGCTGCATAAAATGGCCGCCCGCATTATCGACAATATAGGTGTGCGGCACGCCGCGCTCGCGCAGTTCCCAGGCGGTGAGCAGGCCCTGATTGCGCGGCCGGGTTTCTTCTACCCACACATGCACCGGCAGTCCGGCATCGTGCGCCATATAAATCGGTGCGGTAGCGGTCCCCCAATCCACGGCGGCCAAAGCGCCCGCGTTGCAGTGGGTCAGGATATTGATGGCTCGTGAATGTTTGGTATGAAGGGCGCGAATCAGCTCAAGACCGTGGCGACCAATCGCGGCATTGGTGGCAATATCCTCGTGCGCCATCAGACCGGCTTCCTGCCAAGCCGCGTCGGCACGCTCCAGCTCATCCAGCGGTGATAACACCAGCTCCATGCGCTTCAGTGCCCAGGCAAGATTCACCGCGGTAGGGCGCGTGGCGAGCAGGGCGCGGCATGCCGCTTGCAGCGCCCCATCGGTGCAATCAGTCTTCATTTGTAGCGCAATACCGTAAGCGGCCGTAACCCCGATCAGCGGCGCACCGCGCACTCGCATCGTGCGGATCGCATCGCATGCCTGCTCAATTGAAATGATCTCGTACTCTTCCAGCGAAAACGGTAACAGCGTTTGATCAATGATGACAACCGAGCGGCGTGCATCGTTGGTCCAAATGCTGGTGCGGGGTTTGCCGTGAATTTTCATAGGGCTAGTTTAATGGATTCCGCATTGATGGGCATCTTGGGGCTTTGGGTGGAGTAAAAACCTGGGTTGCGGTATAATTTCAATTTCCTACTTGGGGTATATCTCATGGCCGCCATGACCCAACCGATTCCCGCGACAAAGTATATCTTCGTCACCGGCGGTGTCGTTTCATCTCTTGGCAAGGGGATCGCAGCAGCCTCCCTTGCCGCCATTCTCGAATCTCGCGGCATCAAAGTTTCGATGGTCAAGCTGGACCCGTATATCAACGTGGATCCGGGCACCATGTCGCCATTTCAGCATGGCGAGGTTTTTGTCACTGAAGATGGTGCAGAAACCGACCTTGACCTCGGTCATTACGAGCGCTTTGTCTCGATGAAGATGAAGAAAGCGAATAATTTCACGACTGGGCAAATTTACGAGCGCGTGATCAATAAAGAGCGCCGAGGCGATTATTTAGGCGGCACTGTGCAAGTAATCCCGCATATCACCGATGAAATTAAAACCTCCATTCATGCCGCTACCATCGGCGCTGAAGTCGGCATTATCGAAATCGGTGGCACGGTGGGCGATATTGAGTCGCTGCCGTTTCTGGAAGCAATTCGCCAGATTGGTGTTGAACTGGGGCGCGAAAACACCTGTTATATCCACCTGACACTGGTACCATATTTGCCGTCCGCCGGTGAAATCAAAACCAAGCCAACCCAGCACAGCGTAAAAGAGCTGCGCGAAATCGGTATCCAGCCCGATGTGGTGATGTGCCGCAGTGACCGCACCCTGCCGGAAGAAGATCGCCGTAAGATTGCGTTATTCACCAATGTCCCGGTGGGCTCGGTGATTTCCTGTTACGACACAGACTCGATCTACAAAATCCCGGCGATGTTGCACAAGCAGGGGCTGGATGAAATTGCCTGCCGTAAGCTGAATCTCACCCCGCGGCCTGCTGATCTGGATGTGTGGGAAAACATTGTCAATGCGCTTGAAAATCCCGACCATGTGATTGATCTCGCGATGGTCGGCAAATATGTTGATTTGGCTGATTCGTATAAATCTTTATCCGAGGCGCTGACCCATGCAGGCATTCATACCCGCACCAAAGTGCGTATCCACTATCTGGATTCCGAAGATATTGAAAAAGATGGCGAGGCCGGTGTGGCCAGAGCGCTGCAGAATATGGACGCGATTTTAGTGCCGGGCGGCTTTGGCAAACGTGGCACTGAGGGCAAGATTGCCGCCGTAAAATACGCTCGTGAAAACAAGATTCCGTATTTGGGCATTTGTTTGGGGATGCAAATCGCGACGATTGAATTCGCCCGTAATGTGGTCGGTTTGGCCAATGCGAACTCCACTGAATTTAACGCCGATACACCGCACCCGGTGATTGCGCTGATTACTGAATGGCAAAACCGCGACGGGCAAATTGAAAAACGCGATGCGACTTCAAACCTCGGCGGCACCATGCGGCTTGGAGCACAGCCCTGCACGGTGCAGTCTGGCACGCTGGCGCATCGCATTTACCAGAGCGAGCATGTGAGCGAACGCCATCGCCACCGCTATGAGGTGAATAACCATTATGTGCCGCGTCTGGAGGCCGCCGGGCTGGTGGTTTCAGCGCGCACTGATTCGGAATTCTTGACTGAAATGGTCGAGCTCGATACTGCGAAACATCAGCACCCTTGGTTCTACGGTTGTCAGTTCCATCCGGAATTTACTTCAACCCCGCGCGATGGTCATCCGCTGTTTATTTCGTACATCAAAGCCGCGCTGGAGCAGCATAAGCGGGTGCACGGTGAAGCCGGCTTGCGCGTGGTGTCTAGCGGCAAGTTATCAAATCTGGCCTGAATATCATCAACGGCCTGCTCAATGTGCAAGGAATAATTCGTGAAACTCTGTGATTTTGAAGTCGGTCTTGATCATCCATTCTTTCTGATCGCGGGACCCTGTGTGGTCGAGTCTGAGCAATTGCAGATTGACACCGCCGGCACGCTCAAAGAGATCACCGCCGAACTCGGCATCCCGTTCATTTTCAAATCGAGTTACGACAAAGCCAACCGCAGTTCCGGCAAAACTTTTCGTGGCCCGGGTATGGAAGAAGGTTTGCGGATTTTGTCGGAAGTCAAAAAACAACTCGGCGTATATATTTTGACCGACGTGCATACCGAGCAGGAAGTGCCAACAGTGGCGAGCATTGTCGATGTCCTGCAAACCCCAGCGTTTCTTTGCCGCCAAACTGATTTCATCCATGCAGTCGCGCGCAGCGGTAAACCGGTGAATATTAAGAAGGGCCAGTTTCTGGCGCCGACTGATATGAAGAATGTGGTCGACAAGGCGCGCGAAGCCAGCGGCACCGATAACATCATGGTTTGTGAACGTGGCGCATCGTTTGGTTATAACAATCTGGTGTCGGACATGCGCTCGCTGGCAATTATGCGCAACACCAATTGTCCGGTGGTGTTTGATGCGACCCACTCGGTGCAATTGCCCGGCGGTCAAGGCTCAACCTCAGGTGGGCAGCGCGAGTTTGTACCGGTACTCGCGCGCGCGGCTGTGGCGACGGGTGTTTCAGGTGTCTTTATGGAAACCCATCCCGATCCATCAAAAGCACTGTCTGACGGCCCCAATGCATGGCCGCTACCGATGATGCGCGACCTGCTTTATGTGCTCAAGGAAATTGATTATCTGGTGAAGAAAAATGGCTTTGCCGAACAAGCGTTGATGAAATAAAACATTTACTTTTGGAAAAAATAATTTATGACCGCTATTGTTGACATCATTGCTCGCGAAATTCTTGACTCGCGCGGCAACCCCACTGTTGAAGCCGATGTGTTGCTGGAGTCTGGCGTTATTGGTCGCGCGGCAGTGCCTTCTGGCGCTTCCACCGGCTCGCGCGAGGCGATTGAGCTGCGCGATAAAGATGCCAACCGCTACATGGGCAAAGGCGTACTCAAAGCGGTCGAGCATATCAACACCGAAATTTGCGAAGCCATCATTGGTCTCGATGCATCCGAACAAGCCTTCATCGATAAAACCATGATTGAGCTTGACGGCACGGAGACCAAGGCGCGTCTTGGCGCGAACGCGATACTCGCGGTCTCGATGGCCTGTGCCAAAGCCTCAGCCGATGAGTCGGGCCTTTCGCTTTATCGCTATTTGGGTGGTGCGGCGCCGATGCAAATGCCGGTGCCGATGATGAACATCATCAACGGCGGCGCGCATGCCGATAATCCGCTCGATATTCAGGAATTCATGATTATCCCGGCAGGCTTGCCGACCTTTCGTGAGGCCCTGCGCGCGGGCGTGGAGATTTTTCATACTCTGAAAAAAATTCTACATGCGGAAGGCCACAACACCAATGTGGGCGATGAAGGCGGCTTTGCCCCTAATTTGCCGACTAACGAAGCAGCGATTCAATATGCGGTGAAAGCGATTGAAGAAGCCGGTTATATCGCCGGACAAGATGTATTGATCGGACTTGATTGTGCCGCGAGCGAATTCTACAAAGATGGAAAATATCGTTTCGAAGCCGAGAAGCTGGCGTTTACCTCGGCGCAGTTCACCGATATTTTGGCGACCTGGGCCGACAAATATCCGATTGTTTCTATCGAAGACGGCATGGCTGAAAACGATTGGGACGGCTGGGCCACGCTGACGCAAAAACTCGGTAAAAAAATTCAGCTAGTGGGTGATGATTTATTTGTTACTAACACCAAAATTCTGCGCGAAGGAATTTCCAAAGGCATTGCCAACTCGATACTGATCAAAGTGAATCAGATTGGCACATTGTCAGAAACCTTCGCCGCCATCGAAATGGCCAAGCGTGCGGGTTACACGGCGGTGATCTCGCATCGTTCCGGCGAAACCGAAGACACCATCATTGCCGATATCGCCGTTGCCACCAACGCGCTGCAGATTAAAACCGGCTCGGCATCACGCTCGGATCGCATGGCGAAATACAATCAGCTGCTGCGCATCGAGGAAGAGCTGGGTGATGCCGCCAGCTATCCGGGCAAATCGGCTTTCTATAACTTGCGATAATTCACACACGCCAGTACAAAAAAATGATCGCAGTGAGATATCTTCCCCACATCCTCATCACGCTGCTGATAGCGATCCAGTATCCGCTGTGGATCGGTAAAGGCAGCTGGTTACGGGTGTGGGATATGTCCAAACAAGTCGATCTGCAAAAAGAAAAAAATATCAAACTCGCCACCCGCAATGCGGGGCTGGATGCCGAAGTGCGCGATCTGAAACAGGGCATCGATGCGGTTGAAGAGCGCGCCCGGGTTGAGCTTGGGATGATCAAGGCTGATGAAACCTTTTATCAAATCATTGATAAAACGAAGTCGGGCACCAACACAAAAACCAAGAGAAAACCCTAGTATAGACGGGGTTCTTGAGGCCTTTTATGTCCAAGAGCCGCGCCAGTAAACGAGTTTAAAATTTTGTTTATGAACATTGCCGCCATCAAAAAATTCTGCGATTCACTGCCCTGCGCAAAAAGCGAAACCAAGTGGGAAGTCGATCATGTTTACACCATCGGTGCAAAAATGTTTGCGGTGGCGATGATCGATCGCAAAGGGCAGCCCTTTGTCTCGTTCAAGGTCGATGACGATCTTTTTTTACAAATCTCGGATCGCCCCGGCTTCATCCCCGCCCCCTACCTGGCCCGCGCAAAATGGGTACAGGTGACAGATCTTCGCCAGGTTGGTGATGTTGAACTGAAGGCGCTGCTGCGCCGCTCCTATGATTTGGTCACCGCAAAGCTGACACGAAAATTGCGCGCCGAGCTGGGTTTGTCCGAGCCTCTAAAATGAGTAAAGCTTTCACCAAAGAAAACGATGAAGTCGACGATGATGACGTCGAGGCCGGTATGCCGCCGATACCCGCCGGTAGTAAAAACTACATCACGCCCGGTGGTCACAAGCGACTGAAAGACGAGTTCACCTACTTGCTACACAAAGAACGCCCGGCGGTCACATCCGCCGTTTCGTGGGCGGCCAAAAATGGCGATCGCAGCGAAAATGCCGATTACCAATACGGCAAAAAGCGTCTGCGCGAAATCGATAAACGTCTGCGTTTTTTAACCAAACGATTAGACAATGCCGAAGTCGTTGACCCTGCCGCGCCACGCGAGGACGATGCAGCCGAACGCGTTTTTTTTGGCGCCACCGTTACCTACTCGAATCAGGCAGGCGAAGAAAAAACCGTGACCATTGTTGGTATCGACGAACTGGATTTGCCGCGTCATTACATCACCTGGATATCGCCATTGGCGCGAACCCTGATGAAAACGAAAGAGGGCGATACTGTGGTTCTGAATGCCCCGGGTGGGCGTGAGGAGCTGGATATTGTGGCCGTCGAATATCGCGCCATCCACACCGATGATTTTGTCCCGCAGGCGCCGATTAGTTTGAATGCGGTTAGGTTGGCTGAGGGCTAAAGCCTACGGCTAGTGATGAAATTACCAGGCTAAAGTTAAGGTGGATACCCGCGCACCGACGTTGCTTACAGCAACTCAACCCCAAACCGCCGCATCATTAGCGCAAACAGGCCAAAGCAAACAACGGTAATGACGATGCACGCCAACAACGCTGGCCAGAAGCCGAAGCGGGGCAGCAGCAGCGGAAAAATCAGGAACATCGGCAGCGTTGGCAGCACATACCAGAACGTGTACCACGCATGGTTCGCGATTTTTTCCTGTGGCTGACCTTCAACGTAAAGCCAGATTAGCGCGAGGAAAGTAACCAGCGGCAGTGCGGCGACAAAACCGCCCAGCCGGTCGCTGCGCTTGGCCAGCTCGGAGATGAGCACGACCACTGCGGCGGTAATGAAATATTTTGTGATCAGCCACACCATGATGGGGTCGGCCCTAGCTGGCATCGTCGTTTCGTGCCACCGCATGCCCGCCAAACCCCTTACGCATCATCGCCAATAATTTTGCGCTGTAGTCATCTTCGCCCTGGCTGGCGAAGCGTGACATGAGCGCCAACGACATGACTGGCGTGGGTACACCGAGCTCTATCGCTTCGAGTGCGGTCCAGCGGCCTTCGCCAGAATCGGGCACCACCGGCGCCACGCCGTCCAGTGCGCGGTCAACTTTCAAAAAATCAGCGGTTAAGTCGAGCAGCCATGAGCGCAGCACGCTGCCGTTTCGCCAGGTTTCCGCGATCGCGGCAATGTCCAGATCGAATTCGCGTTTGGCGCTCATTAAAGAGAAACCTTCGGCATAGGCTTGCATCATCGCGTATTCAATACCATTGTGAACCATCTTCGTAAAGTGTCCTGCACCAGAAGGCCCGCAGTGCAGCCACTGGTTGGAATGGGGTGCTAGGCCATTCAGCACACGCTCGATCCGTTTGACCGCCAGCGCCTCACCGCCGAGCATGAGGCAGTAACCATTTGCCTCGCCGTGGATACCACCAGATACACCCGCATCGACGAGTGAGATGCCCGCTTCACGAAGCGCCTCGGCCTCGGTAACGCTCTGTTTGTAAAAGTGATTGGCGCCGTTGACAATGAGATCACCCGGCGCGAGTTTGAGACGCAGCTCTTCGAGAGTGGCATGGGTTACTTTGCCCGCGGGCAGCATCAGCCAGATGATGCGTGGCGCGGGCATGGCGTTCAGCAAAGAATCAAGTGAGTACGCGCCATCAAAGCCGGGCACATTGATCAAGGCATCGACTGATTTACCGTCCGCATCATAGCCAACCACATGAATATCTGCGCGGCAAAGCTTGCTTGCCATCGCGCCACCCATACGACCCAATCCAACCATGCCGATTTGCATCTGAAATTCCTTTGGTGTTTGGTGAATCGACTTCTCTGGAGTGCGGTACCAACCGAGATGAAAATCGAATTGCGCTTGAATGATTGGGCGCATGAAAGATGTCGTATTCTAGCAAGCCTGCGGGACACGGGACGACAAGCTTGCGGCGCACAGGGCGGCAAACTTGTGCTACCAAGGCCCGGCTCTGGGATAATTGTAGTACGTTAGAATTTTTCAATGATAGGGTATCAATGCGATTTTCAATTTTTGGTTCAACCTTCCGCTCTGGTCAGGCATGCATCGCAAGCTTGGCGGCGTTGGCGGGTATTGGTATGGGCTTGGGCCTATATGGGCTGCCGTCATTGGCCCAGACACAGATCCCCGCTCCCGATGCAGCTTACGATCCGACCAAGCCTGCGCCCAAGCAGGCGGAAGAATTCATCAAAGCGGGTGAGAAAAAATCATTTATCTGGGAAATTAAATCCAGCACGAACACCATCTTTTTATTCGGCACCATCCATGTGGGCAAGAAAAGTTTTTATCCGCTGCCGCCCGTTGTCGAGGATGCATTCAAGCGATCTGGCAAGCTGGTGTTGGAGGCGGATATTTCCAACACAGACGGTACAGCGGATATCGGCAAGCTGATTGCCTATACGCCACCTGATTCGCTGGAAAAGCATATTCCTGCACCGCTTTTAGTGCGGTTGAAACAGCAAGCTAGCCGTCTCAAACTGCCGCAGGATAGCATCAAGCAAATGAAACCGTTTTTGGCCGGCGGAATGCTGTCGATTTCTGAATTCACGCGCCTTGGTTACGACATGAATCTCGGCGTGGAGGCCTACCTCATCGCAATGGCGAGAGAGAGCAAAAAACCGGTGCTGGAACTGGAGTCGCAGCTTGGCCAGATCAATATGCTTAATGATATGCCGCCTGCCTTGCAGGAGGCTTTCCTTGAAAACGCCATTGCCACGCTTGAGGCGGACAAGTCGGCAGATCAGGTAACAGGCATGGTCAATGCATGGCAAAGCGGTGATGTGAAGCTGATGCAAGATGTGACCGCCGATGTAACCAAGAATGCGCGTATGAGCACTGAACTAGATGAAGTACTGCTGTATAACCGCCATGCCGATATGCTGAAAAAAATCGAGGGCTATTTGACCGACGATAAAGCTTATTTCGTCGCGGTGGGTTCGCTGCATTTGGTCGGGCCGCGCGGCTTGATCGAGCAATTGAAAATGAAGGGTTATAAGGTGAGGCAGCTATGAGTGCGGTAGTGGAGAATGCAAAGACTGCAATGACCCCCCCCCCGCGCAACGGCGGGCAAATTCTGGTTGATCAGCTTAAAATTCACGACGTAGATATGGCTTTTTGTGTGCCGGGTGAAAGCTATTTGCCAGTGCTCGATGCGCTGTATAAAACCCGCGACAGGATCAAGCTCATCACCACCCGCCATGAAGGTGGTGCAGTCAATATGGCCGAGGCGTACGGCAAATTAACCGGTAATCCGGGAATTTGCATGGTCACGCGCGGACCGGGCGCGACTAATGCGTCAATCGGTGTGCACACCGCGTTTCAGGATTCAACGCCGATGATTTTATTTATCGGCCAAGTCGGCAGTGATTTTATTGAGCGCGAAGCGTTCCAAGAAATCGATTACCGCCGCATGTTTGGGCAGATGGCGAAATGGGTTGCGCAAATTGATCGTGCCGATCGTATTCCAGAATTTATTGCCCGCGCCTTTCAGGTGGCCACGAGTGGCCGCATGGGGCCCGTGGTGTTGGCATTGCCGGAAGATACCCTGTCGAGCGTGGTTGAGGTCGCCGATGCATTGAAATATCAACATGGTCAGGCCAATGCCGCTATTGGTCCATCGCCCGGAGAGTCAGCGCTGGCGAGGATTTCCGGCCTGTTGGCAGAAGCAGAGCGGCCATTTGTGATGGTCGGGGGCAGCGGTTGGGGTGTGGCGGCGTGCGCCGATTTACAGCATTTTGCCGAGACGCAAAATCTGCCGATTGGCTGTACCTTCCGCTTCCAGGATTTGCTGGATAACGAGCATCCCAACTACGCGGGTGATGTCGGTATCGGTATTAACCCCAAGCTGGCGGCGAGAATTAAAGAGGCCGATGTGGTGCTGTGTATCGGCGCGCGTTTGGGGGAGATGACTACCGGCGGCTACACCTTGTTTGAGTCGCCGATTCCGCGCCAACGGCTGATTCATGTCCATGCGGGTGCGGAGGAATTGGGCCGCGTTTATCAAGCTGAGCTGATGGTTAATTCAACTGTCTCTGCATTTGCCCGCGCCATTGCTGCCATGCCACGTGTGACCAAGGCCAGCATTGATGTGCGCACAACTGAGGCCAGGCGTGAATATAGCGAGTGGCAAGACCGTCGCGAAACCCCTGGCGCGGTGCAAATGTGGGATGTGATGCAGCATTTAAAATCGGTGTTACCGCGCGATGCCATTCTTACCAACGGCGCGGGCAATTACGCCAGCTGGGTGCATCGCTTTTATCGTTACGGTGGCTTTCGCACGCAGCTGGCACCGACCTCAGGGGCGATGGGCTATGGCGTGCCCGCCGCGATCGCGGCGAAGGCGGTGTACCCGCAACGCACCGTGGTTTGTTTTGCCGGTGACGGCTGTTTTTTGATGACCGGCCAAGAACTGGCAACAGTAATGCAGTACCAGCTCAACGTGATTTTTATTGTGGTGAATAACGGTATGTACGGCACCATCCGCATGCATCAGGAGCGTGAATTTCCGGGTCATGTGCACGGCACTGCGCTGGTCAATCCCGATTTTGCGGCCTTTGCCAAATCATTCGGCGCGTACGGCGAGGTTGTGGAAAAAACCTCAGAATTTGCCGCCGCGTTTGAGCGCGCAATAAAGGCCGCTAGGCCCGCCCTAATTGAGGTCCGCATTGATGCGGAAGCAATTACCCCCAACGCCACCTTAAGTGCGATCCGCGCGGCCGGCGAAGCGGCGATGGCAGCTAAGGAACTGTAGCAACCTACCAATGCCCATAAAAAAGGCTCCGGTTGCCCGGAGCCTTGAAAAGTACCACTCACTCACTCACTCACTTCAGGGAACAACACTCACTACAAACATCAACAATCACTAATTAGTCGTCAGTGGCATAAATTAGTTCATAAGTTTTTCTACTGCGTTGCAACAAATTTGCTGTTGAGAGGAGACCAGCGATCATGTTTGCGTTGCTGAGGTATCACGGCAAAAAAAAGTTCTGAAATAAAATCAAATACTTGCCGATTCCTGGCTGTTTTTACGCCGCACCCCCAAGTTGTGAATTTTCGCCGGTAAAAGCGCTTGAAAAATAAAATCCAGCCCCCATTTAATCTGAGTCAAAAATCCGCAATCTCAATCTGTCGACTACACAACAGTAAGACAGATGTTCAATCATGGAGACAATATGGACACCACCCAAGCCCCGGCTGAAGCAGGTAATACTGCCAAAGAGACCCTGAATTTCCAAACTGAAGTTAAACAACTACTTCAGTTAATGATTCACTCGTTGTATTCCAATCGCGAAATTTTTCTGCGGGAATTGATTTCCAATGCATCCGATGCCTGTGACAAGCTGCGTTTTGAGGCCGTTACCAATAGTGCATTATTTGAAACAGACAGCGATCTAAAAATTCGCATCGCTGTGGACAAAGCGGCGGGCACCATCACGATTACCGATAACGGTATCGGCATGTCGCGCGATGAAGTAATCGCTAATATCGGCACCATCGCAAAGTCCGGTACCAAGGAGTTTTTCTCCAAACTCACGGGCGACCAACAAAAGGATGCGCATTTGATTGGTCAATTTGGCGTCGGCTTTTATTCGGCCTTTATTGTTGCTGACAAAGTGAGCCTGACTACCCGCCGCGCCGGTGCAGCCGCCAGCGAGGCGGTTCGATGGGAGTCCGCAGGCGACGGTGAATTTACGCTGGAGGCGCTTGAGCAAACGGCGCGCGGTACCGAAGTGACCCTGCATTTGAAAGATGATGCCAAAGAATTTTTGGACGATTGGCAGATTAAATCGATTATTCGCAAATATTCCGATCATATCCAGATGCCCATCGTGATGAAAAAATCCGAATGGAATCAAGAAAAAAGCGAAAATGTTTTAACCGACAAAGATGAAACTGTCAATCGCGCCAGCGCATTATGGACCCGCGCGAAAACCGATATTACTGACGAGCAATACGAAGAATTTTACAAGCATGTCTCGCATGATTGGGAGAAGCCGCTTGGCTGGACACATGCCCGTGTTGAAGGCAAGCAGGAGTACACGGAGCTGCTTTATATTCCCGCTAAAGCGCCGTTCGATATGTGGGATCGTGAACATAAACACGGTATCAAGCTGTATGTACGCCGCGTCTTCATCATGGATGATGCTGAGCAATTGTTGCCACGCTATTTGCGCTTTGTAAAAGGCGTGGTGGACTCGAACGATTTGCCGCTGAATGTCTCGCGCGAAATTTTGCAGCAGTCCAAAGATGTCGATGCCATTAAAAATGGCTGCGTGAAAAAAGTGCTGGGCCTACTCGATGATTTGGCCGAAAACCAGAAAGAGAAATATACGACTTTCTGGGGGGCATTTGGCCGCGTGTTTAAAGAAGGTATTGGTGAAGACTTTGCCAACAAGGATCGAATCGCCAAGCTGAGCCGCTTTGCCTCCACGCACAATGTCGACGATGCGCAGAATGTCTCGCTCGCTGATTATGTGTCGCGCATGAAGCACGGCCAGGAGAAAATTTATTACGTTACGGGTGAAAGCTATATCGCGGCCAAAAACAGCCCGCATCTGGAAATTTTCAAGAAAAAGGGCATTGAAGTATTGCTGCTTACTGAGTCTGTTGATGAATGGTGGCTGGGCCAGTTCGAAGAGTTTGAAGACAAGAAATTGGTGTCAGTCGCAAAGGGTGATCTGGATTTGGGATCGCTCGCCGATGAGACCGAGAAAAAAGCCCAGGAACAAACGGCGGAAGAGTTGAAACCCCTGCTTGAGAAAATCAAGGCTAGCCTCGGCGAGCGCGTAAAAGATGTACGCGTGACCCACCGCCTGACAGATTCACCGGCATGCTTGGTGGTCGATGAAAACGAGTTGTCGGGTAACTTGGAACGCATGCTCAAAGCGGCAGGACAAAAAATAAACGCCAGCAAGCCGATTCTGGAAATCAATCCGACCCATCCGTTGCTGGAGAAATTAAAAGCCGGTGTCGCCGAAAATGAATTCAGCGATTGGAGCCATCTATTGTTTGAGCAATCATTGTTGGCCGAGGGTGGTCAACTTGAAGATCCGGCAGGTTTTGTGAAGCGGTTGAATACGCTGATCCTGAATCGCTAGGCAGCAACAAGCAATTTAACCTTTAAAAAGCAACGAACTGGCTGGAGCGCCAGCATTGGCGAGGCTTTCCACAGTATTAACTTTCATGGACATCTGAAAAATGGATCGCATCATCATCATTGGCGGCAATAGTGGCATCGGTAAATCATTGGCTGAACGCGTGGCTAAGCGCGGCGTTCGGCCTTACCTTATTGGACGCAACGCGGCCGCTTTGGCGGAAGTCGCTGCCGCCAATCAGGGCGAATTTGCAATGGCGGATGTATTGGATGAGGCGGCATTAGCGAGTGCGGTAAAAAACGCCTGTGATGGCGCGAGCATCACGGGCCTTGCCTACTGCGTCGGCTCGATTGATTTGAAGCCGCTGCGCCAGCTTACCGGCGACGCCATGGTTAACGCGTTTCGTGTAAACGCTGTGGGGCCTGCTATCGCCGCGCGTGAAGCGGCAGCTGCGCTGAAAGACGCCAAAGGCGCCATGGTCATGTTCTCTACCATCGCAGTCGCGCAAGGTTTCGTAAGCCACACTATCGTTTCCGCCGCGAAGGGCGCGGTCGAAGGTCTCACCCGTGCGCTTGCGGCAGATTGGGCCCCGCATGTGCGGGTGAATGCTATCGCACCCAGTCTGACGGATACGCCGCTCGCTGCCAAACTCACCGCTAACGCCAACATGGCAGAGGCCATCGCGGGCATGCACGCTATTTCACGTTTAGGGCAGGCGGGTGATCATGCGGCGCTAGCGGACTTTTTGCTTTCGGCTGAAGCAGGATGGATTACGGGACAAGTGTTTGCGGTGGATGGTGGGCGTTCCCGGGTGCGGACCAAGGGCTGATTACCCACTTGACGAAAATTCGACGCTAACTTGGCGAAAATTTAGCCCGATTTTTTGTCAGTGATGACCAGTGCAATGCCGCCCAAGATTGCGCTACCGGCGATCAGCAAGCGCAGGGTGATGGCTTCGCCAAGAAAAATAACACCGCCGACGGCGGCAATGACCGGCACACTGAGTTGGATGGTGGCGGCGTTGGTGGTCTTGAGATGGCGCAATGCGGTATACCAGATTGCATAACCCACACCCGATGCCAGTGCGCCTGAACCGATCGCATACCATACACCGGCACTGTCCGCCGAATATGAGGGCAGCATAGCCAAGCTCAACGCTATCGCAAACGGAACCGCGCGTAAAAAATTTCCGGCGGTAATATGGGTCGGGTCGCCAACACGGTTGCCGGTACATTTGCCGCGCAATGAGTAAACGCCCCAAGCGACACCAGATACCAGCATCAACAGGGAGCCATGAAGCGGTGGCGCGGTCAGTCCGGGTAACAGCAAGCCAACTAGGCCGCCAAACGCGCAGATGAAGCCCAATAGCTTTCGTGCTTGTAGCTGCTCCTTATGCCATAACCCATAGCTAATCATGGTGGCCTGCACGGCACCGAACAGCAGCAACGCGCCCGTCGCCACGGATAGACTGATATAGGCATATGAAAAACAGGCAGCATAGGCAAATAGCGCCAATGCAGACGACCAATTGCCTGCGATACCGGGTGCATTACCGCGAATTCGTACCATCAGCCAAAGTGCAAGGGCGCCGGAGATGAGTCGAATCGATGTGAAGCTGGCGGCATCAATACTGGTATTTTTCAGCGCCAGTCGGCAGAGCAGTGAGTTGCCGGCAAAGGCCATCATGGCCAACAAAGTCAGAACAAAAACCTGCTTGCGTGACATCTTAAAGCTCCGTCTATTGGCGATGACAGGCTTCAGTCCGGCCACTGCAGCCTGTTCCTCAGGTGATGCAGCAACCTTTTTGTTCCTGGATAGGCGGACATTTTACCGTGCCATAGCTGCAGAATACGCAGCAGTCACCGGATTTGGGTTTGAGCAGGGTTTTGCAGCCCATGCATTCGTAAAACCATTGGCAGGCATCGGTTGGCATGGTTTCTTGCCTGGCGAATCCACATGACGGGCAGGTGATGATACTTTCTAAAATAACTGGGTTGGCGAGAGTCATTTTTTCACCGTTGTGGGATAGCCGTATTCAGAGACTGCTTTAGCCAGTTTTTCAGGTTGGGTCTTGTCCGGATCAAACTTCACCATTGCCACGCGCAATTTAAGGTCAATGCTCACCTCGCTGACGCCGGGCTCCTTCTTCAGAACCTGCTTGACGGTGATGGGGCAGCTTGCGCAGTCCATTCCACTGATGGCAAGGGTAACGGAACGGGTTTCGGTCGCTACGGCGCTGGTTGATAACAGCACAAAACAGACTGAGGCAAAAATGAGTTGAAGATTTTTCATTTTAATAAAATAGCGGCGAAAAAAGAGGGAAAGAAAATATTGCGATAACAATAGCAACAACCAGCCAGAAAATAATGCGCTGGCGTTTGAGCACGGCGGGTACTGCGCATACTTCGTCCACAGCACATTGGCGCGCTTGTATATAGAGCCGCTTGAACGCATAGCCGATGCACAACAGTGTCAGAAAAATGAAGATCGGCTGATAGGGCTCAAGCGCACGCAACGAAGATACCCAAGCCCCGCCCATCCCCAGCGTTACCAGCAGGAGAGGGCCAAAGCAGCAAGCCGTTGCGCCCAAGGCGGCCAAAATGCCGGCGGCCAGAGAAGTTTTATAAACGGTTTTTGAGTTCATGAAAATCATCTTACAGTCCGTACTACACTACCGAGTCAAGCGGTATTTGCGCATTGAGAATAGATAATTGCCAGCTGACGAGATTTTGTCGAGCGGAACTTTTGTGCTGATGTACGGTATATAGATTGCAGCCTGTACCAATTTACGGAGTTTATCAGCATGACAATCAAAGCAATGACTATTGGTCAGGTCGCCACTCTGGCTGATGTGCATGTCGAGACTATCCGCTACTACCAGCGGCTTGGTTTGATTAACGAGCCTGCCCGCCCCGCAGGCGGATTTCGGCGCTATGACAGTTCGACTGTTTCGCGTCTGCGCTTTGTCAAACGTTCCCAACAACTCGGTTTTACGCTTGATGAGGTGCGCAATCTTTTGGCGCTTGAGGATAGGCAAAGCTGCCGTGAAACGCGCTTGCTCGCCGAGAAGAAGTTGGCAATGATTGAGGAGCGAATTACCGATCTGGCACGCATGCGAAAGTTGCTTAAGACGCTAATTGGCGAATGTGAATCGGGTAAACGTCCGCGGGCATGCCCGATTATTGCAACCCTGTCGGCACGGAATGTCTGACAAAGCTTAAAAATCGGACTGTCGGTCGAACGAGCGGATGCTCACAAACGGTACAAATTTGTTGGGCCTCCGCTTTTTTATTCAACCGTTCGGCTCAGCCTTTTTTAGGCATGGCTTCGTGCATACATTTTTTATGGTCTTCCGGTTTCAAGTCTTTACATTTTTTCATGGCGTCCTGATGCATTTCGCACTTGGCTTTTTTATCGGCATCCTGCACTTTGCTGCAATCATGCATTTTATGATGGCCGCGGGCATCTTTGGGTGCATCAGCAGGTGCTTCAGCGAATGCAACGGTGCTAAACAGGCCGATGCTTAGTGTGGCGATGAACGTGTTGAGTGTTTTCATACTGCCTCCGATCAAGAGTGGAAAATGGGACTACAAAAATATAAAAGGCTTGAAACGCCAAAGCCCGATAAATAGATTACTCCATTGATCCTAGGTTCCGATGGCTGAATATGTAACCAAATAAGTAGGGTGATCGGGCGCCACATTCCACCTACTCCACCCACACCAACAGCCAGAAATACTAAGCGGCAAGTGCCCACGTAATATGCTCTTTTAACAATGCTGATGCAGCGCCATGGACAATCTGCAGCGCCGCACGCACCAATTGTTTGCGATCTTCGGCAAGCTCACTGCGCAAGGCATTACCCATCGCCACCGCAATGTTGCGCCGCCATTGCTCATAACCAATACGTCGAATCGCGCTGCCAGCCATGCGGTCAATGAATTGTTGCTCAGTCCAGTTAAATAATTCGATGAGCGTGACATCATCGAGATGATGTCGAATCTGGAAATCAGTTTCGCCAGCGAGTTGTGCATATTTATTCCACGGACATATCAGCTGGCAATCATCGCAACCATAAATACGGTTGCCCATTGCCTCGCGGAATTCTTCAGGAATGGGGCCCTTGTGCTCAATAGTGAGGTAGGAAATACAGCGGCGCGCATCGAGTTTATAGGGTGCCACGATTGCCTGAGTAGGGCAGATATCGATGCATTTGGTACAACTGCCGCAATGCTCCGTGGTGTCGCCATCAACCGGTAATGGCAAGTTGGTATAAAGTTCACCCAGAAAAAACATTGAGCCTGCATCGCGGCTCAGTAATAAGGTATGTTTGCCGCGCCAGCCAAGGCCGGCTTTGCGGGCCAGCGCGACTTCCATCACCGGGGCGCTGTCTGTGAAAACCCGATAGGAAAATTCGCCCACTTCTGCCTGAATTTTATCGGCGAGTTTTTGTAATTTCGCGCGCAATACCTTGTGATAATCGCGGCCCAGCGCGTAGCGGGAAATAAACGCGGCCTCACTATCCTCAATCACGTCCCAACTCTCTTTAGCATTAGGCGCGACATAATTAAGGCGCACCGAAATGACGCGAACGGTGCCGGGCACTAATTCCTGCGGTCTGGCACGCGCGGTGCCGTGGCGCGCCATATAATCCATCTCGCCATGATAGTTTTGGCCAAGCCATTGTTGAAGATAGTTTTCCTCAACGCTGAGCTCGGTATCGCTGATGCCCATTTCCTGAAAGCCAAGTTCGCGGCCCCAGTTTTTTATTTGATCAGCGAGTGTTTGAAAATTAATGCGAGATTCCATATGAAGAGTGTAGCGGATGCGTGTGCTGGATTTAACTGAAACACCCCTGAAAATAGCGTTAGCTGACGAAGCGGCAACGATGGCGCTGGGTGCAGCACTCACCGCTAACGCGGCGCTATTGCCCGGCACAGTGATTTATTTGTCCGGCGACTTGGGGGCGGGCAAGACCACCCTCACGCGCGGCCTGCTGCGGGCGCTGGGATTTGTCGGCCGTGTTAAAAGCCCAACTTACACATTGGTTGAACTTTATGTAATTTCTAAGTTAAACTTATATCACTTTGATTTTTATCGCTTTAGCGATCCTGAGGAATGGCAAGAAGCCGGATTTCGCGACCTGTTCAATCCACAGAACATGTGCCTAGTGGAGTGGCCAGAAAAGGCCCAGGACTTGTTGCCTCTGCCAGACCTGAATATCACGCTCAACCCAACGCAGGAAGCGTCGAGAATTGCCACGTTAACGACGCACACGCCGCGCGGACAGCAGTTATTGAACCTGTTGACGCTGACGCTTTAGCGCCAAATTCAAGCAACATCAAAATGCCCGGCAGTCTTGCGTGCCGCATTGTCAGTACCTCAGTTGAGCGGGCTGAGGCAGCCTCCGCGGTCAACAATCATCGACGCGCGTTTTTATCGATTCCCCTGCTACTTTCGCCACTGCTGGCGGTTCCAGCCAATGCCTACGCCGCGAGCAAAGTGAGCTCTACCCGCGTATGGCCAGCCAGTGAATACACTCGCGTGACGTTTGAATCGCCGACTGCTCTGAAGTACCAAACTTTTTTTGTCAAAGACCCGGAGCGTTTGGTGATCGATATCGAAAATATCGAAATGGGCCCCGCACTGAAAGAGTTAGCCGATAAAATTGGCAAAGATGATCCGTACATCCAAAGCGTGCGCGTCGGGGTCAATCGTCCCAACGTGATTCGGGTAGTGCTGGATTTAAAAACTGAAGTAAAACCGCAGGTTTTTGCGGTGCCACCTGCAGGAGAATTCGCGCATCGCTTGATGCTTGATATTTACCCGGCCAAGCCTGCTGATCCAATGCTGGCATTGTTAAATGAAGATGTCGCCGGATTTGGTCGTGATTTAAGCAATCCCGATAAAGCCAAGCTGCGCACCGAGCCTTCGCCCGTTGATCCAGCGCCGCTGGCAAAAGATGGCCATATAGGCTCGGCAGAAAAGCTGCCGCTGGAACCCAAGTCTAAGCCGACCCCGCCCAAGAAGACCTCGTTACGGCCATTTGTGGTGGTGATTGATCCCGGACACGGTGGCGAAGATCCGGGCGCGGTGGGGCATCGCGGCACGCGTGAAAAAGATATCGTTCTCACCATTGCGCGAAAATTAAAAAACACACTTGCCGATGATCCTCAGTATCGGGTCGCACTGACCCGTGACGCTGATTTTTTTGTGCCGTTGCATATGCGGGTGCAGCGAGCGCGTAAGTTGAAGGCTGATCTGTTTGTCAGCGTGCATGCCGATGCGTTTATTCAGCCGCAAGCCAACGGCTCAAGTGTGTTTGCGCTATCAGAGCGCGGGGCAACATCAACGGCCGCAAAATGGCTGGCCAATAAAGAAAATGATGCCGATTTAATCGGTGGCGTGAATTTAAATGTGCGTGATGGCAATCTCGCCCGCACATTGTTGGATCTTTCGCAAACCGCACAAATTAACGACAGCCTGAAGGTGGGCAAGATGGTGCTGGCCGAGTTGGGCGGATTTAACCGGCTGCATAAGGCCAGCGTTGAGCAGGCGGGCTTCGCGGTGTTAAAGGCACCGGATATACCATCCATCCTGATTGAAACTGCCTTTATTTCAAATCCGGATGAAGAAAAAAAGCTGCGCGATCCTGCCTATCAGGATAAATTAGCCGAAGCGATTGCGGATGGCATTCGCGGTTACTTCAAGAAAAATCCCGCGCTGGCGAGAGCTTAGCGCTGAATTGATTGGCGACACATGCATGCGCGAGTCGTACCCCCACTCTTTTTTGTTAAGCCGACCGAGCGGACATTTTTAACCGAGTTTGCCGAGCAGCCAACGCTTGAGCAGTTTTTGCTGCTGTCCCTGTTGTTGCATGCGCTCATTATTATGTTGTTTGGTGATGCCGCGGGCACCGGCGCTCAGCTTAGTGACCGACTATGGGGTACGAGCGTATTTAAATTTAATGCAACCTTGCAATCCGATGCGCTTGTACCAGAGACAGGGCTTAAGCTTGACCGGGGCAGCAAGACATCAAAAATAATCTCGCAGCGCCAGCCTCGCATGACCACGGAACTACCGCCAACAACGGCCCCCGCAGACGCCGATAACACGATCAAAGCCGCCGTTGAAACGGACGTGTCAGCACCGAAAAAGACTGAGCCTGCGTCTTCGCCAACGGAAGCGCCCCAACCGGTAAAAGAAGGTGCGCCTGCCGATCCAGCACAGGCAGGCACATTGCCGACAGCCGAGGCGCTGCGTTTTATTGCGAAAGAAGTTGCACAGCCCGTCACATCATTCGTTGTTTCAACGCCGACCATCGAACCCGCTGTGGCAGCGCCTGTTTTGCGCGCGCCTGTCGCATCGGTTACGCCAGCTACGATGCTTAATGCTCCGCCGGTGGCAACACTACCGGTTGACATACCGGTGCCTAATTTTGCCCCTCCTCCCTTGCTACCGGCTCCCTTGGTGATCCCCGCGCCGAAGATAGAACGCGCCTTGATAGTGCCTGTGCCGCCGAAATTGGAGACGGCGCCCGTTGAAATGCCTATTACGTTGCCGCCTGCGCCGATCGTGCGATCTCCTGTTGCCGAAACCGTTGTACCGCCTAAGGTCGATCGTGTGCAAAAGCTGCCGGAGCCGAAACTTGAGACCAAGATTGAAGTAAGGCCTGTGACAAGGCCGCCAGAAATAACCGTTCCGGAAATAGTGATGTCTGATGTAAAGCTGCCCGACATTAGACTTCCCGAGATCAAGCCTGCTGCGATGCCGTCCGCCGAAATAATCCGGGCTGAAAAACCATTGGCTCCGGTGAGCAGTGAGATTACAACTCGCGCAGCAGAGCCGGTTACAACGATATCCCCCGCTGCAGCATTACCTCGCGCGTCGCCCGCGAAATCGAATTCTGGCGATGAGCCATTTGGGCCAGCGTCGAACGCCGTGCCATCGGGTCAAAACAAGTCTGCGCCGAAGCTTGACCTGGATGCTCTGCGC
This sequence comes from Burkholderiales bacterium, assembly GCA_043773745.1. Classification (GTDB taxonomy): domain Bacteria; phylum Pseudomonadota; class Gammaproteobacteria; order Burkholderiales; family Usitatibacteraceae; genus UKL13-2. The sequence continues at coordinate 45,946 of JAYVEV010000129.1, forward strand.
AATCGGGCTCGCGCTATTACAAGCGAAGGTAATGCGCCTCGCGCATTGTTTTCTTTTCCGCTCAAGCCGCCAGTGGTGGTAAAGAAAAAGGAACAGGAAATTTTTGATAAAGCGCTGAAGCGTCCGGATTGCCGCGATGCGTATTCTGCACTTGGGTTGGCGGCGGTGATTCCGCTGGTACGTGATGCGGTGACGGAGAAGGGTTGTAAGTGGTAATAGCCCGTCATGATGCGAATGGACATAAACGGCAAGCGATTATCACCGGTGACTAATTGGTTCGATATGAGGATAATGCAGTTGGATTTTGAATATGAATTTTTAATACGGGAGCAGTATGTATCAGACATTTATTAACGACGCATGGTGTGAGGGTAATGTCGGTATTTTTGGCGCGATGGATCACAGTGTGTGGCTGGGATCGTCAGTATTTGACGGCGCGCGTGCCATTGCCGGGTGTACGCCAGACTTGGCGCTGCACCTGGAACGTGTGCGCCAATCCGCTGAAAAGCTTGGGCTTGATTGCCCCTATTCCGTGGCTGAAATGACTGCCCTCGTGAATGAAGGCATTGCTCGTTTCCCCACCGACGCCGAGCTTTATATTCGGCCGCTGGTGTTTGGCACGGAAGGTCTGCTGATTCCTGATTCAACAAAATCCGGTTTTGCGCTTACGCTATTTGATGCCCCCATGCCCACGTTTACAGGGTTTGCAGCGTGCCTGTCTCAGTTACAGCGTCCCGAACCATTGATGGCTGTAACGGATGCCAAAGCTTCCAGCCTTTATGCGAATACAACGCGTGCCTTGCGGGATGCCAAAGCGCGCGGCTTTGATAATGCCGTTGTGCTGGATAGTCGTGGTCATGTAGCCGAGTTTGCAACCTCGAATTTATTTTTGGTGACCGGCCAAGGCGAGGTGGTGACGCCAGTGCCCAACGGAACTTTTTTGGCGGGCATCACCCGTGCCCGCGTTATAAAACTGTTGGCCGAGGCCGGAGTGATGGTGCAAGAGCGAAGCGTATTACCGGCTGAACTCGACTCGGCGAGGGAAATTTTTAATACAGGCAATTTTGGCAAGGTACAACCTTGCAATCGCTATGAATCGAAGGCGTTGCCGATTGGCGAGATTGCCACGCTGGCGCGTGATCGTTATTTTGCGTTCATGCGCAGCGAGGCGGGTTCGCATTGATCGCATGCCTAGTGCCCAATAAAAAACCCCGGCAAGCCGGGGTTTTTTATTGCAGAACTTTGCAACTAAATCGAAGCTTACAGCGCTTGGATGTTGGTTGCTTGTTTGCCCTTAGGGCCTGTCGTTACTTCGAAAGACACTTTCTGGTTTTCAGCGAGTGTTTTGAAGCCGCTCGACTGGATAGCTGAGAAGTGCACAAACAAGTCTTCGCCCTTGTCATCAGGGGTAATGAAGCCAAAACCTTTTGCATCGTTAAACCATTTTACGGTACCAGTTGCCATTGTTAATTTCCTAATTATTAAGTTGATCGAGCAAATGCTCACATCGTTCGAACCAAGAAAGAAACAACAGACTGTACTGAATTAATTAGCTTGATGTCGTGCGATTAACTGATTTTACTACGAAAATGGCCTGGCAAGCATTTTTTACATGGTTAGGCTTTGTAGTCGTTTTTTGCGTTATTCCGGCTAATTACATAACTGTCGAGGTAATGCTGGATCGGCAGTTTATCTCTTGTTTGATTAACACAGGGCAAGTTGCTAATATCGGCGGGCATTTTCAAGCATAAATGCTCCAAAACGCCCGCCGATATTAGCGGTTTATGTCTGGAAAGCACAGTGATGAGTAGTTCATAATCTCGGAATCTTAAGTAATGGCATAAGCTTTGAAATCGCTAGGTAGGCGTTGCAGATCGCAAAATTTCTCCCGAAAGAGCAAATGAAAAAAATTTGGAAAGTGGCTCGTTGGTTTGTTCTAGCGCTGTTGATTATCACCGCTTATGCGGTTTATCGAATCGGCTGGGGTACCCCGTTTACAATCAATATGTTGGCGAACCGGCAGGCCGTGATTTTTTTGATTCGTAATCCGGAGCTGTTTAGCCAGATTGGCGCGGTCGACGGAACAATTTTTGATCGGCACTCCGGCAAGCTTGCGGCTGTTGGCGTGACCAAACGCGATGAGGATTATGCGTTTGTCGAGAAACTAATTGCCGAAGTAAAAGAATTTGATCGCGCCAAATTAAGCCGTCAAGATCAAATCACCTACGGTATTTTGCTAGATTTCTACGGCTCATCCTTGCAGTACAAACGTTTTGAATGGTTGTCATCGGATGGACTGCACCCGATTATGTACCCGATTAGCCCCATGTTTGGCACGCAGGTTACATTGCCGAGCTTTTTGCAATCGGGGCATGTGGTGAAGAATGAAAAGACGGCACGAAATTATGTGAGTCGTCTTGAAGCGATGGGCGAAAAGCTTGATGCACTGACGAACGAAATGCAGCGGCAGGCCAAGCTGGGCGTGGTGCTGCCAGCCTCACTGCTGGAGAAGTCGCTCGCCGTGATTGCAGATACCGTTAAGCCAGCTCCGGCAGAAAACGCGCTGGTGACCAGTTTTGCGGAACGGATGAATAAAGTCAGTGCGCTGGAGCCCGCTCTGAAATCTGAACTGCTAGGTACGGCAACAGCAGCCATCAAGGATCGCGTCTATCCGGCCTATGAGCGGATGTCCGCCGCGCTGATTGCGTTGCGTCCGCAGGCTGTCGAGCAGAGCGCAGGTGCCGCGCGTTTGCCTGACGGCGCACGCTATTACACCTATATGCTCAGGCAGATGACGACGACAGATTATTCACCCGAACAAGTGCACCAGTTAGGTTTGAGCGAAGTCGCCCGCATTGAAGCGGAAATGGATACGCTGCTAAAAAGCCAGAGTATGTTCTCAGGAACTGTTGCCGAGCGGACGAAGACGCTGCGTGAAGATCCGCGCTTTCTTTTACCTTCAACTGATGAAGGGCGCGCGCAAATGTTGACACGGTACCGACAAATTCTGGATGAAGTAAACGCGCGCATGCCAGAGTATTTCAAGACCTTGCCACCTGAAAAGCTGGTGGTGGAACGCGTGCCTATTGCGGCAGAGAAAGGCTCCGCCGGCGCCTACTATAATTCTGCGGCTATGGATGGCTCGCGCCCCGGCACGTTCTTCGCCAACCTGCGTGACCTGAAGGAAATGCCGACTTGGGGCATGAAAACGCTTGCTTACCATGAGGGTATTCCGGGCCATCATTTTCAGATTGCCACCGCGCAAGGCCTGAAAGGTCTACCACTGATTCGGCAGCAGTCAATTTATACCGCTTATGTCGAAGGGTGGGCGTTGTATGCAGAGCGGCTCGCTGCCGAAATTGGGCTTTATAAAGATGATCCGTTCGGTGATCTCGGTCGTTTGCAGGCCGAGATATTTCGCGCCGTGCGCTTGGTGGTTGATACGGGCATACATGCCAAAGGTTGGACGCGAGAGCAAGCCATCGCATACATGGTGAACAACACCGGCATGGGTGAATCAGAAGTGACGACCGAGATCGAGCGTTATATGGCGCTGCCTGGTCAAGCTTGCGCTTACAAGGTCGGACAACTCAAAATATTGGCGCTGCGCGACAAAGCGAAAGCTGCCTTGGGTGCTAGGTTTTCGCTTAAAGATTTTCATGCGGTCGTGCTCGACAGCGGCGCGGTGCCGCTGACCATACTTGAGCAATTGGTTGAGGAGTGGATCGCGCAAACGGAAAAGGGCGCTTAAGGCGTATTAATATCCAAATATGCTACGCCTAACCGAAATTAAACTTCCGCTCAATCATGATGAAGCTGCCATCCAGACAGCGGCACTGAAGCGCCTCAAAATTGATGCTGCCGAACTCATTCGAGTCACTATTTTTCGGCGGGGCTACGATGCGCGAAAGCGCGCCGATATCCATCTCGTCTATACGCTTGATTGCGAGGTTAAAAACGAGGCTGCGCAATTGAAGCGCTTTCGCGGCGACCCCAAACTCACGGTCACACCTGACACAAGCTATAAATTCGTGGCGCACGCACCATCAGAATTACCGCTGCGTCCCGTGGTGATTGGTTTGGGCCCTTGCGGTTTATTTGCTGCGCTTACCCTTGCACAAATGGGATTTAGGCCGATTGTATTAGAGCGCGGCAAGGCGGTGCGCGAGCGTACCCAGGACACATGGGGGCTATGGCGAAAATCGGTACTGAATCCCGAGTCCAATGTACAGTTTGGCGAGGGAGGCGCGGGAACGTTTTCAGACGGCAAGCTGTGGAGCCAGATTAAAGATCCCTTTTTTCTGGGTCGCAAAGTGCTGGACGAATTTGTGAAGGCCGGGGCGCCGCCTGAAATTATGTATGTGTCGAAACCGCATATCGGCACTTTCAAACTGGTGACAATGGTGGAAAAAATGCGTGCCACTATTGAGTCACTGGGTGGCGAAATTCGTTTCCAGCAAAGAGTGGTTGACTTTGATATTGAACAGCAAGCTGATGGCACTCGCCATATTCGCGGTGTGCTGTTGGCTAATAGTGAGCATATCCAGACCCATCATGTTGTATTGGCGATTGGCCATAGCGCTCGCGATACATTTGAAAGTATTCATGCGAGCGGGGTTTATCTCGAGGCCAAGCCATTCTCGATCGGGTTTCGCATCGAGCATCCGCAATCATTGATTGATAATGCTCGATTTGGCCCCAATGCGGGCAACGATATTTTGGGCGCGGCTGATTACAAGCTGGTGCATCACGCCAGCAATGGCCGATCGGTGTACAGTTTTTGCATGTGTCCCGGTGGAACCGTGGTTGCAGCCACCTCTGAGCCGGGCCGCGTGGTTACCAATGGCATGAGCCAGTATTCACGCAATGAGCGTAATGCCAACGCAGGTATTGTGGTTGGCATCACGCCGGAACGCGATTATCCCGGTCATCCACTGGCAGGCATGGCTTTCCAGCGCCATTGGGAAGAGCAAGCCTTTAAGGCAGGCGGCGAAAATTACTGCGCACCCGCGCAACTGGCGGGGGATTTTGTCGCGGGTCGCGCTTCTACGGCACTGGGCTCTATCCAGCCATCCTATAAGCCCGGTGTGAAAATGACTGACTTGAGCAGCGTGGTGCCGGATTTCGTCATCGAGGCGATTCGCGAAGCATTGCCTGCATTTGACAGGCAGATTAAAGGATTTGCCATGGCCGATGCGGTGCTGACCGGCGTGGAAACCCGTACCTCGTCTCCGATTCGCATTACACGCCGTGATGATGATTTTCAGAGCATCAATACCCGTGGCTTATTTCCCGCCGGCGAGGGCGCTGGCTATGCGGGTGGCATTATGTCGGCTGGTGTCGATGGCATCAAGGCTGCCGAAGCTGTTGCACTATCGATTGTGGGTGGCATAGGTCGACACAAGCGGATGGTGATGGATGACCAGGCGAGCCCTTATTAAAAATAGTTTCGCAGATTTTAGGCGCAGGTTCTAGTCGCAGATTTATTTTCGTAATTTGGCTTCATAACCCCATAAAAAGGATTCACCATGCCCCGCCAAATTCTTGACGAAGCGCGTATTCACACCTCTATCCGTGAAACCGTCGCCACCCATCATGCCGATATTGTCAGGGAGGTTGAAGCTGCCATTTCTGCCCACAAAGTCGTGGTGGTGGGGATGGCACAAAATCCCATGCCAAAGCGTGCGCGCAAGGTGCTCGATGCCGCAGGCATCGTTCATCATTATCTTGAATATGGCAGCTACTTCAATAATTGGCGTCGACGAAACGCGCTCAAAATATGGAGCGGTTGGCCGACTTTCCCGTTAATTTTTGTAAACGGCATGCTAATTGGCGGTGCCGATGATTTAGACCGCCTGATGGTCAATGGAGAACTGAAAAAGCTGTTGGGATAGTGCCCCGCCATAGACGCTAGAGCAGCCTGCTAAACATGCGCTTGTAAGGTTCTAGCCGACTTATACGGTACGTGGCAGCCTGAATGATAATTGGTTGCGATTCCAGCATATTCTGCTGCCCGACTCAGAATCTCACATTAAGGAGTTGTTTATGAAAAGGTATTTATTGAAATCCATGGCTGTTGCAGTCATTGCCGCAGCCGTGATGGTTACATCCTTGCCCGTCTTCGCTGATAGCGTTGAAGATGCAAACCGTTTTGTCAAAATGTGCGATACCGATAAAGACGGCATGGTCTCGAAAGCTGAGGTGATGAAACGTGCTGCCGACATGATGAAAAAAATGGCAGCGGACAAAAACGGCATGTTCGATGCAAAAAAAACCATGGCCTTAATTCTTGAATTGCAGCGTGTCTTTGAAATAAAACATAGCGAAAAGCAAAATCAGCTTCGTTGCGCCAGCTCTTTGGCGATACCGACGTAGGTAGCAGGGCTCATGTTAATCAAGGTCGCTTTATCGGCTGCCGAAATGGGTAATGTTTTGACAAACGATTGCATTGCTTCAATGGTCAGGCCGCCCTTGCCGCGGGTGAGATCCTTCAATTGCTCATAGGCATCAGCGATGCCGTATTTGCGCATAACGGTTTGAATCGGCTCGGCGAGCACGTCCCAATTGGCATTCAGGTCCTCGGCCAAGCCTGAGGGGTTCACTTCTAGTTTGTCCAAGCCGCGCGCAAGCGACTCATAAGCCAGCAGTGAATAGCCAAACGCCACCCCCATGTTTCGCAGCACGGTTGAATCGGTCAAATCCCGCTGCATGCGCGAGACGGGTAATTTTTCAGCCAGATGACGCAATACTGCATTTGCCAGGCCCAGATTGCCTTCCGAGTTTTCAAAATCGATCGGGTTTACTTTATGCGGCATGGTGGATGAACCAATTTCACCCGCCTTCACTTTTTGCTTGAAGTAGCCGTGTGAGATGTAGCTCCAGATATCGCGATCAAGATCGATCAGAATGGTATTGGCGCGGGCAATGGCATCAAACAATTCAGCCATGTAATCATGCGGCTCAATTTGTGTTGTGTAGGGGTTGAATTCTAGGCCCAGGCTTTCAACAAATTTCTTCGCAAATTCTGCCCAGTCAAGAGCAGGGTAGGCCGAAAGATGTGCGTTGTAATTGCCCACTGCACCGTTGATCTTGCCGAGCAGCCCGATCTGCGTGATGGCCGTGCGGGCGCGTTGCAGGCGGTAGGCAACGTTGGCCATTTCCTTGCCCACAGTAGTTGGGGTTGCGGGTTGGCCATGTGTGCGCGCCAGCATGGGCAATGCCGCGTTGACATGTGCGAGGGCGGCAAGTTTTTCATGGATATTCGTTAACGCCGGGATGAGGACGTTATCGCGAGCTGCTTTTAACATCAAGCCATGCGAAAGATTATTGATGTCTTCGGACGTGCAGGCAAAGTGGATAAAGGTCTTGTTGCGTTCAATCTCAACGTTGTCTGTGAAGGTTTCACGTAGCCAGTACTCAACCGCTTTCACATCATGATTGGTGATGGCCTCAATGGCTTTCACGCGCTCGGCATCGGCAATGGTAAAAGCATTCACACGCGCACGTAATTCAGCGATGCTGGAAGCCGAAAGTGGCAGGCACGCTTCAATGCCCGGCTCCAGCGACAAGGCAATTAGCCATTCCGCCTCAACCTGGACACGAAATTTAATAAGTGCATATTCGCTAAAAAACTCGCGAAGGATCGCGACTTTCTTTTCGTAGCGGCCATCGAGTGGGCCGAGTGCAGTAACAGGTGTTAGTGGAAGCATGAGGGCCTGTGCAGTGAGCGCGGAAGTGACGCGACAATTAAATTAAAATTTTATCACGCTCACTCGCGCGGGCTTAATTTTTTCTGCGAAGAATTGACAGCCCGGCTACAGTTTGCGCGGGCGCGAATGCTATAATTAGCTTATAAAATAAATCTAAGTCGGGCAATAATCCAAGGTATCAGACGTGACCGACGGCGTCCTCTCCATGCACCGGAAATTTCATGAAACTTGTTGCCTCATATACCAGCCCGTATGCCCGTAAAGTCCGTATTGTTATGGCGGAAAAGCGTATTGAATGCGAATTTGTTGAAGATAATGTCTGGGCGCCTAATACCCAAGCCACACTCTATAATCCGCTCACAAAAATCCCCGTATTACTGCTCGATGATGGTATTTCGCTTTACGATTCGCGGGTAATAGCAGAATTTCTGGATGGTGTGACTCCGGTTTCCCGTCTTATCCCTGAAGGGGGTCGGGAGCGCGCACTTGTCAAGCGTTGGGAAGCGTTGGGTGATGGGATTGCAGATGCGGGAATTGCGATATTTCTCGAGCGTAAGCGCCCCGAGGAAAAACAAGGTCAGGACTGGATAGTCCGTCAACGCGGCAAGATTGAAAGTGGTATTGCTGCCGCTGCGCGTGAGTTAGGCGAGCGCAAGTTCTGCCACGGCGAAAATTTAACACTCGGCGATATTTCGCTTGCGTGCGGTTTGGCTTGGCTGGAGTTTCGCTTGCCCGAAGTAGTGTGGCGCTCGACTTATCCCAATCTGGCGTTATGGATGGAGCGCATCGAAGCGCGACCTTCGTTTGTGGAAACAAAACCGCCGGCTTAAGATTGAGGTTGCCGCAAAAGTCAGCGCAAACTATTTACAGCCGCGCTGAAATAATTCCGCCACCAAGACAAACCTCTCCCTTGTAGAGCACGGCCGATTGCCCTGGCGTCACGGCCCACTGCGGATGTTCGAAATGGAGCTTGAACGATTGCCCCTTTTCGGCCGCAAATGAGCAAGCTGCGTCCGCCTGCCGGTAACGTGTTTTTGCGCCGAGTTGGTTATCCTCCATTGCTTCACCAGCAACCGATGCGGGGCCAGCAATCCATGAGGCATCATCAGCGCTTAAGCCTTGATTAAGCAAATGTTGGTCATCGTGACCTTGCACGACGATGAGTTCGTTCGATTCAATATTTTTGTCCGCCACAAACCAGGGCGTTCCTTCACCATTCTTGGTGCCGCCAATTCCCAGCCCCTGGCGCTGGCCTATGGTGTAGTACATCAATCCCTGATGTTGACCAATGCGTTGCCCATCTGGTGTCACCATATCGCCTGGTTTGCGTGGAAGATAGCGCTCCAGAAATTCACGAAAGGGTCTTTCGCCGATAAAACAAATTCCGGTAGAGTCTTTCTTGGCGTGGTTTGGTAGCCCTGCCTCTGCTGCCAGAGTGCGCACCACCGACTTTTGTAAATGTCCTACCGGGAACATCGCTTTTGAAAGCTGTGCCTGGCTCAAGCGATGCAGAAAATAGCTTTGGTCTTTACCGGCGTCCAGTCCCCGCAGCAACTCAAATGTCCCGTTAGTTTCACGCACGCGCGCATAGTGTCCGGTGGCAATTTTCTCTGCTCCCAGCTTGATGGCGTGATCTAAAAATGCCTTGAATTTAATTTCGGCATTGCAGAGCACGTCAGGATTGGGGGTGCGACCGGCAGAATATTCACGCAGGAACTCGGTAAACACCCGATCTTTATATTCGGCCGCAAAATTGACCGCTTCAAAATCAATGCCGATTACGTCGGCAGCAGCGGCTGCGTCAATAAAGTCTTGGCGAGTGGAGCAATATTCACCGTTATCATCGTCTTCCCAGTTTTTCATGAAAAGGCCAATAACTTCATAGCCTTGCTGCTTGAGAAGCAAAGCGGAGACGGCGGAATCTACACCGCCTGAAAGACCTACTACGACGCGATTGTTCGACATATGCCGGATGATTATGGAACTAAAGAATGCAGCAAATAAAAAGCGGGGCCGAAGCCCCGCCTTTGTTCAGCTTGAAAACGACCAGAATTACTTAGCTGGTGCGTCTTTTTTAGCTTTGGCAGCAGCAGCTTTTTCAGCTTTTGCTTTCATTGCGGCTTCTTTCTTTTCTTTGCGAGCAGCAGCTTTTTCTTCTTTGGTCATTCCTTTTTTGCCTTCGGCTTTAGCAGGAGCAGCTACAGCTGGTGTTGCTGGCTTAGCTGGTGTAGCAGCTACAGCCGGTGTTGCTGGCTTAGCTGGTGTAGCAGCAACGGCAGGGGTAGCTGCAGTGGCTGGTGTAGCGGCAACTGCTGGCGTTGCTGCTTTAGCTGGTGTGGCAGCAACTGCGGGTGCAGCAGCTGGGGCTGGAGCAGCTGCTTTAGTAGCTTGGGCAGATGCGTTTAATGCAGCAGCTGCAATCAATGCAACAACAACGGTAGAGATGGATTTCATGAGTATTTCCTATGAGAGTGAGTGAGTTAGCTAGTTAATCATTCCAGACAGATTATCGCCTGTCAGAGGGCATAACGCGCGTGAGTATAGTCGGTTGACACGGTTTTGGGAACCATTTTGGGTAAAAAGTCATCATTTAGTTTTGCCTAAGCTATTCAGTTTGAAGCCTTTTTTACTTTTCTTGCCCTCATTATTTCTGTGCCTGGCGGCGCTTTTCGCCACTCTCCAGGCGCAATATCGTCAAGGCGCCATTTACCGATAGCCACGCGAATTAGGCGAAGCGTTGGGAAACCGATACGGGCAGTCATCCGACGTATCTGCCGGTTTTTACCCTCTTGAATGGCGATTTCAAGCCAGTTTGTGGGGATTTCCTTGCGAAACCGCACCGGCGGATCACGTGGCCACAGCGTTTCGGGGGTACTCAGGAGCTGGGCATGGGCGGGTTGTGCAATAAAGTCACCTAAATCAATACCCTGCCTAAGCGGCTTTAGATTTTCATCGGTCGGAGTGCCTTCTACTTCAACCCAATAGGTTTTAGTTAGTTTATAGCGGGGATCGGCAATCCGCGCTTGTAACACACCATCATCGGTCAAGAGCAACAGGCCTTCGCTGTCCGTATCAAGTCGGCCGGCAGCATAAACATCGGGAATATTGATGTAATTTTTCAGCGTTGGTTTATCCCCGGAAGGGCTGAATTGGCAAATTACACCGTAAGGCTTGTTGAATAAAATGAGCATCGAGGCCTAAAGGAAGCATTGTGACCGAATGATAGCTCAGAAAAGAAAAACCCCCGCGACTTGCGTTGCGGGGGTTTTATATTTTGTGCAGCTAACAGCTACTTAAATTTTAAAGCATTAAGCGTTTTTGATGGCTGACGCTTGCTTGCCTTTAGGTCCTTGGGTCACTTCAAACGCGACTTTTTGGCCTTCTTTAAGGGTTTTAAAACCATTCATATCGATCGCCGAAAAGTGCGCAAACAAATCTTCGCTACCATCATCGGGAGTGATAAAACCAAAACCCTTAGCATCGTTAAACCATTTGACTGTACCAGTTGCCATTGCTGTTGCTTCCTTAAAATGAAATCGGGTTGGAGTGCCCGGGATCGTTTTGCTATCAAGGCCCGCAACCGCTTTAATGCAAATGCAGTCAACCATGAAGCTAAACTCCAAACTGCCTTTTACCGGCAAAATTGAGCGAAGTCAACAGCTTGGCGCGATTTTTCAAGCCCACTGTTGCATGAATGCAAATATTCCCCAAAAATGGCTTATCAGACAGCTAAGAATTGTTCTCAAGATAGTGAAGTATTGCACTTGAAATCGGCTTACTGTTATCCATATTATTAGCTACACTGATTTTTGAGATTTAATTTGCTTTCGACGATTATCGGCGTATTTTTGCCAAGCACCCATAAGTAAGGTATGGCTACTAAACAACCAAACAAACCGGGCTCTGACGGGGATACCGTTCTGAAAGAGAAGCCGAACCAGACCAAACCACCGCCGATGTGGCAGGTAGTCATGTACAACGACGATTACACGCCGATGGAATTTGTGATTGATGTCCTGGAGCAGCTTTTTGGTCACACCTATGAACGTGCAACCCAAATAATGCTCAAAGTACATACAGAAGGACGCGGGGTATGCGGCATTTTTCCACGCGATGTGGCAACGATGAAAGTTGAGCAGGTTGGCGATTACGCCAAAAAACATGAGCATCCGTTGCATTGCGGAATGGAAGAAATTTGAATCTTGATGAATGCTGTCGTCGTATAAAGATTTATAACGTTGCTCAGTTTCCAGTTTCAGTTAATACGGCGGATGTGCATGAGCACATTCACGGAAGGTAAAGAAAGGTAAAACATGATTGCCCAAGAACTCGAAGTTAGCCTGCATATGGCCTTTGTTGAGGCGCGGCAAAAACGCCACGAGTTCATCACGGTAGAGCATTTATTGCTTGCCCTACTCGAAAACCCATCTGCTCAGGAAGTGTTGAAAGCCTGCGCGGCCAAAGTGGATGATTTAAAAAAAGCACTGGCTGAATTTATCGAGCAGCACACTCCGATCGTGGCCGGTGACGGGGAAGTAAACACCCAGCCAACTTTGGGCTTTCAGCGGGTTATCCAGCGCGCTATATTGCACGTGCAATCATCTGGGAAAAAAGAAGTTACTGGTGCCAATGTGCTGGTCGCCATTTATGGTGAAAAAGATTCACATGCGGTTTATTTTCTGCACCAACAAGGTGTTTCACGCCTGGATGTGGTTAACTTTATTTCGCACGGTATTTCCAAGATATCACCGCAGGGACCTGCGAAAACAGAGACCGATGGCGAGGCTGCAGAAGGTGAGCAATCCGGCGGCGCCTTGGAAAGCTATACACAATATTTAAACCAGCAGGCCATTGATGGCAAAATCGATCCGCTGATTGGTCGCGATCATGAAGTCGAGCGGGTGATTCAAATTCTATGCCGCCGTCGTAAAAACAATCCATTGTTGGTGGGTGAAGCGGGTGTTGGAAAAACAGCTATTGCGGAAGGTTTGGCGAAACGAATCGTCGATGGACAAGTGCCAGAAATTCTTGCTAAATCGCAGGTGTATTCACTTGATATGGGTTCACTGCTGGCAGGAACCAAATATCGCGGTGATTTTGAGCAGCGCCTAAAGGCTGTTTTGAAGCAACTCACCGAAAACCCGAATGCGATTTTGTTTATTGATGAGATTCACACCCTGATTGGTGCCGGCTCTGCGTCTGGGGGCACCCTGGACGCTTCAAATTTATTGAAGCCTGCTTTATCGTCGGGTCAATTGAAATGCATTGGCGCTACTACTTACACCGAATACCGCAGCATCTTTGAGAAGGACGCCGCGCTATCCCGTCGCTTTCAAAAGATTGATGTGACCGAGCCGTCCATTGCAGAAACGGTAGAAATTCTCAAAGGATTAAAATCACGTTTTGAATCACATCACAACGTAAAATATACCGCTGTTGCATTGACTACCGCAGCCGAACTCGCCGCCAAATATATCAACGATCGCCATTTGCCTGACAAAGCCATTGACGTGATTGATGAGGCCGGTGCGGCTCAGCGCGTGGCGCCAAAATCAAAGCAGAAAAAAACCATCGGCAAGCCCGAGATTGAAGAAATTGTCGCCAAGATTGCGCGGATCCCCGCGCGCAGTGTTTCAAGCGATGACCGCAATCAGTTGAAAACCCTGGAACGCGATTTGAAGTCTGTTGTCTTTGGTCAGGATAAGGCGATTGAAGCGCTGACAACTTCAATCAAAATGGCTCGCTCGGGGCTTGGCAGCCCCACCAAACCCATCGGCTCATTTTTGTTCTCTGGCCCGACAGGTGTTGGCAAAACTGAAGTGGCCAAACAGCTGGCGTTTATCCTTGGCACGGAGCTGATTCGCTTTGATATGTCTGAATATATGGAGCGCCATGCTGTTTCACGTTTGATTGGCGCGCCTCCCGGCTATGTAGGCTTTGATCAGGGCGGACTCATGACGGAGGCGATTACCAAGCACCCGTATTCTGTGCTGCTGCTAGATGAAATCGAGAAGGCGCATCCAGATATTTACAACGTGCTCCTGCAAGTGATGGATCATGGCACGCTCACTGACAACAATGGTCGCAAAGCGGACTTCCGTAATGTGGTGATTGTGATGACGACTAACGCTGGTGCGGCGGAGTTATCAAAAATCAATATAGGTTTCACCAACGACAAAAAAGCCGGTGATGAAATGGCGGAAATAAAGCGCATGTTCACACCGGAATTCCGCAATCGTCTGGATGCCACTATTTCATTCGCGCCACTGGATGAGAAAATTATCCTGCAGGTGGTAGATAAATTCCTCATGCAATTGGAAGCCCAATTGACTGAGAAAAAAGTGGAAGTTACGTTCACCGAAGAGCTGAAAAAATACTTGGCTAAAAACGGGTTTGATCCGCTGATGGGCGCGCGTCCCATGGCGCGGCTGATTCAGGACACTATTCGCCGCGCATTGGCTGATGAATTACTGTTTGGAAAACTGGCTAACGGCGGCAGAGTGACCATTGATATTGATGCAGATAACAAAGTGAAGCTCGATATCAGTGAGGAAAAGGAAGCAGTAACACAAGAATCTTAGTCGTAGATTTGTAACAACGATTAATGGGGCCTTTGTATGGGCCCCATTTTTTTGGGGCACAAAATAGGGGTGCGCTAAAGGCGATAAGGCAAAATTAACCTCTGGAATTTATTGGCAGTATTTTTCGACATGAGCTATCCTGATCTTAGCTATTAGTAACAGGAGTTTGCATAGCCAAAATAAAAAGGAGAGTCAGATGAAAACATCGATTTTTTTAGCGGCGACCATATCGGTACTGAGCATCATGGAACTAAGCGCACAGGTCCCCACTCAGCCCCAGGCGGCGACGGTGCCACGGCCACCTCCGACATTTGCCGCCCCTAATTTGACCCCTGTGGGCGCGCGTGCGCTGGCGGCCAATTGCTCTGCATGCCATGGCACCAATGGCAATAGCGCAGGTGGTGCGGTTGCCGGGCTTGCCGGCATGAACAAAGATTATTTGGTTGGTCAAATGAAGCTCTTCAAAGAGGGCAAGCGTGAGGCAACCCTGATGCACCAGATTGCAAAGGGCTACAGCGACGCAGAGATTTCTGCCATGGCGGACTTTTTCGCTGCGCAAAAAAAATAGCGGATGAGTCATTTCGCGCAAATGCAAAGCCAACTCAAAAGAATTGAGGAGAATGCAATGAATATGAATCGCAGAACCTTTTTGAAGTCAACAAGTGCGGCTAGTGCCGTTGCTGTTTCTGCCCTGTCAGGTTGCGCCACTATTGGCAACAGCGGGCCAAAAGTCGTGATTGTGGGTGGCGGTTACGGCGGCGCCACAGCAGCCAAATATATCAAAATGTGGGGGCCCCACATTGATGTCACGCTGATTGAGCGTGATACCGAGTTTGTTTCCTGCCCGCTTTCAAATCTTGTCCTAGGCGGTTCGCGGACAATGAAGGATATAACGCTGAGCTACGAGATATTGCAAAAAAAATACGGCGTAAAAATGATGCGCGGCGAAGCTATCGCAGTGGATGCAGAGAAAAAAAATGTACGTTTGGCCAGCGGCGACTCGATTCCGTTTGACCGTATAATCCTTTCGCCTGGCGTCGATTTTATGTATGACATGGTGCCTGGTCTCAACAATGCTGATGCGCAAGCCAAAGTGCTTCATGCCTGGAAAGCAGGTTCGCAAACATTGGTGTTGCGCAAGCAGCTTGAGACCATGCGCGATGGGGGTGTATTCGCCATATCCATTCCTGAGACACCGTTTCGTTGTCCCCCGGGGCCGTATGAGCGCGCTTGCCAGGTCGCCAGCTATTTTAAGCAGCAAAAACCGAAATCGAAGGTGCTGATTCTGGACGCGAACATGGATATCGTTTCCAAGCCGGGCCTGTTCAAAAAAGCATTTGCAGAAATGTATTCTGGCATCATTGAGTATCGTGGTTCTTCAAAACTGGTTGATGTCGATACACGTACCATGACGGCCAAACTAGAATTTGATGATGTTAAAGCAGACGTACTGAATGTACTGCCGCCCATGAAAGCGGGTGGTATTGCTAACCCGTTTATCACCGTCAATAAAAGCTGGTGCGAGGTTAACTGGCTTACTTACGAGTCAAAAAATATCCCTGGCGTGCATTTGCTGGGTGATGCATTGCAAATAGCACCACTCATGCCGAAGTCTGGTCACATGGCAAATGCCCAAGGCAAAGCCTGTGCAGCGGCGGTTGTCGCTTTGCTCACCGGCGAACAACCCAATGCCAGCCCTACACTGACTAATACCTGCTACAGCTTTGTCTCAGCAGAAAAAGTTGTGCATGTGGCCTCTGTTCACAAATACGATACGCAAGATAAAACCATGAAAACAGTGCCGGGATCGGGCGGCGTGTCGTCAGCCGCAAATGAGCTGGAAGCGCAGTATGCGATGACGTGGGCAAAAAACATTTGGGCAGATGCGCTGAGCTAGGTGGCGCTAGAATTTTTGTTTATATACAGCACGATTGCTGTACGCGGGTTTGTCCGTTGTTTGCGGTGAACCCGCCAGCCATTCTGGCCTAAATATATCGTTGGTTATTGAAGTTAAAACATGGTCGCGCCAAGCGCCGTCAATAAATAAATAGTCCTTGGCAAAGCCTTCAATGGAGAAGCCAAGCTTGGTGAGTAGGTTGCCGCTCCGTACATTTTCCGGACGATAGTTCGCGCCGATTCGATGCAATTTTTGTTCAGCAAACATATAGCGGATAGCAGCTTGCAGGGCTTCGCGCATGATGCCTTTGTCCTCAAAGCGGTGATCAAGCTGGTAACCTAACATACACGAGCAAAACGGCCCGCGGAAAACTTGCGAGAAACCAACTGTGCCGATCAAAGATGAGGGATTGTCTTTGCGCCACAACCAAAGGCGTACCGCACTTCCAGTTTCGAATGCCTCGTGCATGGCTGCAATTTGTGCGGCCCAATAGTCTTCTGTATAAAATCCCTCGGATACTGGTGGTGCCCACGGCGAAAAATGAGCGCAATTGTGCTCGAGAAATTGCGGTGCCTGCTGCGCCTGATCGAGCTGTGGCAGAGCCAAGATCAGGCGCTCAGTTTCGAGCTTGAGTTCTGGCATGTTATGGGTTGTGGCGCGCGAGTTAATCCGTCTCACGAATAAAACGAACGTGCTCAATCAGGTCATCTTTTACGCGATAAATTACCACCGCGTGATTCATGGTTGGTATGCGGCCGGTGATCCGTTCCTCATCAATCACATAGCTACCGATGCGGGTACGGTTGATTATTTCGCAGTGAAGATCAGGTGAATTTTTGAATAGTGTTTCGTAGCGCGGCAGCATTTCTGCGTGTCCGGTCAACAAACGATTTCCTGCGCCGTCCTCGATGATGCAGTCAGGTGTGTAGCAAGCTATGAAGCGTGCCACATCACCGGTGTTATAGGCTTCCAACTGTTCCTGGACTGGGTCGTTTGCCATGACCTTATTAACCCGCAAATACTGGCCACTGCGCGGCCCACATTTCATTCGGCGTACGTTTGAAACCGGATTTAGCAAATTGATGCCAGCGTCCAACGATAAAGGCCATCAAGGCATTGGCAAAAGCGTTGGGGTCCAGCGTGCTATGCAACGCCCCCGAAGTGGCCGCCAGGCGGGCACTTTGGCGCAATGAGGCCTCGAGCCGATCATGTAACTGATTCATTCGCGCTTGCAATCGCTCGTCTTCATTGACCAGTGCATCGCCAATCAGCACCCTCGTCATGCCAATATTTTTCTGCGCGAAATTCAGCAGCATGGCGACGATCGACTCAACCTGCTTCATGCCATCGTCTTTCATGGTTTCGTCAGTTTGAATTTTATTTACCAGCGAAAACACAGTCTCTTCGATGAATTCAATCAACCCTTCAAACATCTGAGCCTTGCTGGCGAAATGGCGGTACAGCGCCGCCTCGGAAACATCGAGTTTCGACGCCAGCAGGGCTGTGGTGATTTTCTCGCCTTTGGGTTGTTCCAGCATTTCTGCCAGCATATGTAGAATTGCGCGCCGACGCTCACCCGGCTCTCGTTTGGCCATGTTTTTCTCCCGCTTTTAAAAATATCTGATCGTTTTTACCTAATATGGCTTAACGACGTCCGCCAAAAATTGAGCCCAATACACCGCGAATAATGCGCCGCCCCGCTTCGCTCGCCATTGCCCGTGCAGCGCTTTTTACCGCGGCTTCTGCGACACTTTCACGTCCCCGCGAATTGCCACTACTGTTTTCAGTCCCGCTTAATGCACCACCGATTTTGCTAAAAATACCACCTAATCCACCGGCGTTGTTATCGGGTGACGGCGCGCTTGAATTGGTATCACCGCGCCTGGCTTTGAGTTTTTCAAATGCCGATTCACGGTCAATGTTTTTTTCATACTGACCCGCAACAACAGAAGTGCTGAGGAGCTGTCTGCGCTCTGTCTGTGTAATCGGGCCAATTTGCGATTGGGGTGGGCAAATATAAGCACGCTCAACCACGGTCGGACGGCCCTTGTCATCGAGGAACGAAACAAGCGCCTCGCCCACACTCAGCTCGGTGATAATTTTTTCGACGTCGAGTTTGGGATTAGTGCGGAATGTGGTGGCCGCCGCGGCAACCGCTTTTTGATCACGCGGTGTATAAGCGCGGAGCGCATGTTGGATACGATTGCCTAGCTGGCCGAGTACGGTATCAGGAATGTCGAGCGGGTTTTGCGTGACAAAATAAACGCCAACGCCCTTGGAGCGCACCAATCGTATGACCTGCTCGATTTTTTCCAGCAGTTCTTTCGGCGCTTCATTAAACAGCAAATGCGCTTCATCAAAAAAGAATACGAGCTTTGGTTTATCGGCATCACCCACTTCGGGTAGCTGCTCAAACAATTCAGACAATAGCCACAGCAGAAAAGTTGAATACAGGCGTGGGCTGGAAAGCAATTTATCGGCCGCAAGGATATTAATGACGCCGGCCTGTTTGCCGTCCACATCCACGGTCTGAATCAGATCAGCCAGCATCAGGGCAGGCTCACCAAAAAATTTATCGCCCCCTTGCTGTTCAAGATTCAGCAGGCCCCGCTGAATCGCACCAATCGAGGCTGAGGAAATATTGCCGTAATCAGTGGTGAATTGACTGGCGTTTTCGCCCACCCATGACAGCAACGCACGCAAATCTTTCAAATCCAGCAATAGCAGCCCGTTATCGTCGGCAATTTTGAACGCCAACGTCAATACGCCTGATTGGGTTTCGTTGAGATTAAATACCCGCGATAGCAACAATGGCCCCATTTCAGAAATGGTTGCCCGAACCGGGTGACCCTGCTCACCAAACACATCCCACAGAGTGACCGGGCAGCCTGCAGGTTTGAGCTGCAGTCGGAGTAATTTTGCGCGCTCTTCGACGCGTGGATTTGATTTTGCAGGCTGGGAAATGCCTGTCAAATCGCCTTTCACATCCGCCATAAATACCGGCACACCGATGCCCGAAAAATGTTCTGCCAACACTTGCAGTGAAACGGTTTTCCCGGTGCCGGTCGCCCCGGCAATCAAACCGTGACGGTTAGCCATGTTGGGCAGTAGCATGAGCTCTGTTAATGAGGCATCACTGGTTTTGGCAATCAACAGAGAGTTGGTCATGGGGTTTGAGCTGGATTCAAATGGAACGTAATGTAAGTGAATGGTAACATCACAACTTCAAAATTACTTCAAAAAGCGACGTCCCATGCTACCGCACAGGGAGAGGCGCAAGTTCCAAGGAAAACAACATGGCAGGACATAGCAAATGGGCCAATATTCAGCACCGTAAAGGCCGTCAGGACGAGAAGCGCGGCAAGATTTTTACGCGGCTGATTAAGGAAATTACCGTCGCCTCCCGTATGGGCGGCAGTGAATCGGGCTCCAATCCGCGCCTGCGTCTGGCGATGGATAAAGCCTACGAAAACAATATGCCAAAGGACACTGTTGAGCGCGCCATCAAGCGCGGCGCGGGTGAGCTAGAAGGTGTTAGCTACGAAGAAATTCGCTACGAGGGCTATGGTATTGGAGGGGCGGCGATTATTGTCGATTGCATGACCGATAACCGGGTGCGCACCGTGGCGGAAGTGCGTCATGCTTTCTCTAAATATGGCGGCAATATGGGCACCGATGGCTCAGTTGCGTTTTTGTTCAAGCATTGCGGCCAGCTCATGT
The DNA here is from genome assembly GCA_043773745.1 of Burkholderiales bacterium. GTDB lineage: Bacteria > Pseudomonadota > Gammaproteobacteria > Burkholderiales > Usitatibacteraceae > UKL13-2. Next base: position 65,853 of record JAYVEV010000129.1, read on the forward strand.
ATGCACCCAGTACCAATGAGGAAAAATTAATGGAAGCCGCGCTGGAAGCTGGTGCGGAAGATATTATTGCAAACGACGATGGCTCGTTTGAAGTTATCACCGGTCCGTATGATTTTACGACGGTGAAAGTCGCCATCGAAAAAGCAGGATTTAAAGCGGAAATCGGCGAAGTGACCATGAAACCGTCAGTAGAGACTGTTCTGGAGGGTGAGGATGCGCTCAAAATGCGCAAGCTGCTCGACGTGATGGAGTCACTCGACGATGTGCAAGATGTTTACACCTCGGCAGTCATGGACGAAACCAGCGCGCCATGACGGTCCTGATTACGACCACTGACAATGTCGAAGGCAAACGCATCGCGCGTTACCTAGGAATTGTCACAGGTGAGGCGAGCGCTGAGGTTAATCTGGTTTCTGATAAACCCGTGACAGGTTTTGCGGATTCGTATCATAAGGTCATTCCCGGGGTGCGCGATTCGGCCTTGCGCGGCGCAATGCAGGGTGCCGAGCAATCGGGCGGTAACGCGATTGTGGGAACCAAAATTGACTACATTATTCACGGTAGCGGCCGCGGCATGGTGTTGGTATCTGTCACGGGTACCGCTGTGGTGCTTGAGGATATTTGATGAGTACGGCGTTATTGTCAATGCAAACGCCAACGCTGGATGCGCTCACTCGTGCGCGGGCTTTGCAATTGCCTGAAAAATGTGAATCTGAGCGGCTCATTCTGCTGGCTTCCAATGAGACTCATACTCAGGAAACTTTTGAGGCGGCCCATGAGTCGCGCCATGAGTTAAGCGCATGGATGCCGTGGGCATATCCTGAGCCAACGCAGCAGGGGATTGCCGAACATCATGCTAACGCACGCTCGCGTTGGTTCGCGCGCGATTTTCTTGATTTTCAAATTTACGAAAAATCGACCGGCAAGCTGGTGGGAAAATGTGGTTTTCACCATACTGACTGGACCATACCCAAGCTTGAAATCGGCTACTGGTTGCGCAGCTCGGCTGTTGGAAACGGCTACTGTTCTGAAGCCGTCAAGGCGATGGCGGTATTTGCAAAAAACGAGCTGGGTGCAACGAGACTGGAAATTTGCAACGATCCGCTCAATGAAAAAAGCCGTCGAGTCGCCGAGCGCTGCGGCTTTGTGCTTGAGGGTATTCTGCGGCAAAATTTTCGCGCGCCAGACGGAAGCCTGCGCGATTCCTGCATGTATGCGCTGGTCTTGACGTGAAAATTCTTGGCATCGACCCGGGCCTGCGTGTAACCGGCTACGGGGTGATTGAAAAAATCGGCAATAACCTGATTTATATCACCAGCGGATGCATCAAAACCCCGACAGGTGAATTGCCCGACCGGCTTAAAAATATTCTGAATTCGGTACAAGAAGTGATTCACCTTTTTGCGCCCAATCAGGTGGCGGTAGAAAAAGTATTTGTGAATGTGAATCCCCAATCGACCCTGCTGCTCGGTCAGGCGCGCGGCGCAGCCATTTGCGCGGCGGTGTTGCACGATTTGCCCGTTGCGGAATACACCGCCTTGCAGGTAAAACAGGCGGTGGTTGGCAATGGGCATGCTGATAAAGAGCAGGTGCAAGAAATGGTCAAGCGGCTGCTAAAGCTGACGGGATTGCCGGGCACCGATTCAGCTGATGCACTGGCGTGTGCGATTTGTCATGCGCATGGCGCGGCGATTGGCGGGATGTCAACCAAAGGTTATCGGGTCAAGGGTGGCAGATTAGTGAAGTAAAAGTGTGTGCATGCGTGCCACACTGAGATAATGGTGCGCAATGAGCGCAGCAATGAATTTATAAATGAAAGTTGAATATGGCCACCGCAAAATCAAAACAACCATCCCAGCCTGCCGACAAGGTATTGGCACCGCAGGTTCTTAGCCGCGGCGAACGTGAGGCTGCCAAGCGGGCGCGTAAATTACGTCGCCAGACATCGGTGGATGAACAAAAATTGTGGCATCAACTTCGCGATAAACAGCTCGATGGCCTGCGCTTTCGCCGGCAGCGACCCATTGGCAAATACATTGTCGATTTTGTTTGCGATGAAGCCAAGCTGATTGTTGAATTGAACGACAAGCTACCTGATTCGAATCCAGTTGAGAAAGCTCGCGCCGCGTTCTTTAAGGCGCAGGGTTACAAAGTCGTGCACATGCTCAATAGCGATGTTGGGGCCAGTATCAAAGCGGGTTTGGAGGCGATCAGAAAGAATTTAAAGGCTGCTGTAATCGTGGCGGATGTAGCGCAAGAGCCCTCGGTGGCGATCAAAGCCAAAAAGGTTACTAAGTCCAAGATCGCCAAACTCGAAAGCGCGTTCGAAAGTACGACGGATGATGCGGGTGGTGAGCCAGCGAGGAAACCTGCCGCAAAAAAACCGGCTGTCAAGAAACCTGCCGCAAAAAAAACAGCAGCAAAAAAGCCCATCGCAAAAAAGGTGGCGGAGTCTGACGAATGATTGGCCGCATCACCGGCATATTGCTGGAAAAGAATCCGCCGCAGGTATTGGTGGGTGTGCAGGGTGTGGGCTATGAAATTGATGTGCCAATGTCGACGTTTTACGGTTTGCCCAAGCTCGGCGAGCAGGTCGTACTCATGACCCATATGGTGGTACGTGAAGACGCACAATTGCTTTATGGCTTTGGGTCCGACGCCGAACGCGCCACCTTTCGTACCCTGCTCAAAGTCAGCGGGGTTGGGCCGAAAGTAGCATTGGCCGTGTTGTCCGGCATGAGCGTGAATGATTTGGCCGAGGCTGTGGCCACGCAAGAGAGTGGACGTCTGGTGAAAGTGCCGGGCATAGGCAAAAAAACCGCCGAGCGATTGCTGCTGGAATTACGCGATAAATTGAAGGTGGATGTTCGTATCTCAGCGGGTGGTGCGCCGGCAAAGGTAACAAGCGCTTCCGATATTTTGAATGCGCTAATCGGTTTGGGCTATAGCGAGCGTGAGGCACTGATGGCGGTGAAATTGTTACCGGGCGATATTTCGGTGTCTGATGGTATTCGTCAGGCATTGAAGTCACTTTCAAAAACCTAATTTAAACACTAGCACTGGAGCGGCGTTTGGGGCCAAAATGCTTCAAAATACCGGCCAATGCTGGTGTTTATCTAAAAATATCAAATGTCATCTTCCGAACAACGCCTTTATAGCCGCTTCAAAATCAGCCCCGGCATGATGCGTCATATCATGAATTGGTGGTCGCCGTTTTTGGGAATGCGAATTCAAAATACACGGATTGCGCCGGACTGGCGCGAGGTTTCTGTGCGCATGAAGCTTTCGATGCGCAATAAGAACGCTGTCGGCACCCACTTTGGTGGCGGCTTGTTTTCCATGACGGATCCATTCTTCATGATGATGATGAATGCGCTTGGGCGTGATTACGTGGTTTGGGACAAGGCAGGCACGATTCAATTTGTTGCGCCCGGGCGCGGCACAGTCTTCGCTCATTTCAAACTGGGCAATGAGGAGCTTGCTGAGGTGCGTGAAAATACCAAGGGAGGTGAAAAATTTGAGCCGGTCTACCGAGTCAATGTGATCGATGAAAACAGAAAAATCGTGGCCATTGTTGATAAGACGCTCTATATTCGTCAAAAGCCTAGCGGCACCCATAAAAAATCAAACAGCGAAAAATTGCCCAGCGTCAGCTAAAATGTCTTCATGCTAGAGCCTGACCAATTAACTGGGCGCCTGATCGCCGCCGCACCCGCCTCCGTTCAGGAGGAAGCGCAAGAACGCGCATTGCGGCCAAAATTTTTGCAGGAATATGTCGGTCAGGAAAAAATCCGCAACCAACTTTCCATCTTTATTGAAGCGGCCCGCAAACGCAAAGAGCCGCTTGATCACACTTTGTTGTTCGGCCCTCCCGGGCTGGGAAAAACCACGCTGGCACATATCATCTCGCGCGAGATGGGGGTGAATTTACGGCAGACCTCAGGCCCCGTGCTCGAGCGCGCCGGCGATCTTGCCGCCATGCTGACCAATCTTGAGCCGAATGATGTGTTGTTCATTGACGAAATTCATCGCCTGAATCCGGTCGTCGAGGAAATTTTGTATCCCGCGCTGGAGGATTATCAGATCGACATTATGATCGGCGAAGGGCCGTCCGCCCGCTCGGTAAAACTGGATTTGCCGCCATTCACGCTGGTTGGTGCCACTACCCGTGCGGGCATGCTTACCAATCCGCTGCGTGATCGCTTTGGCATTGTGGCGCGGCTGGAGTTTTACACACCACTCGAATTGAAATCGATTGTGAACCGCTCCGCGCATTTGTTAAACGTTGATATGACTGATGAGGGCGCAATGGAAATTGCGCGCCGCTCGCGGGGCACGCCGCGCATTGCCAATCGCCTGTTGCGCCGCGTGCGCGATTTTGCCGAAGTCAAACGTGATGGCAAGGTCGATAAAGCTATCGCTGATGATGCGTTAAAAATGCTCGATGTTGATGCGGTTGGACTCGATGTTATGGATCGCCGCATGCTGCTCGCCATTATCGAAAAATTTGCCGGAGGCCCCGTCGGGGTGGAAAATCTGGCCGCAGCAATCGGCGAAGAGCGCGATACGATCGAAGATGTGCTGGAGCCCTATCTGATTCAGCAGGGATATCTGCAACGCACGCCACGTGGTCGAATGGCGACACTGCTCGCTTATCAACATTTCGGTATTACTCTGCCACCATCGCATGCCAATAATGCTCAAATACCGGAGCTCTTCTGACGATGGCAAAGCTTTCACTGAAAGACGCGCAGCAAACCCAACTGTTTACGTTCTCTTATCCGCAACGTGTTTATTACGAAGATACCGATGCCGGCGGAGTCGTCTATCACGCCCGCTACATTCATTTTTTGGAGCGAGCCCGCACCGAGTGGCTGCGTTATTTGGGCTTTAACAATAGTGATTTGCATCGTAAATACAAAATGCTGTGGGTTGTCAGCGAAATTGCGATTCAATATATCAAGCCCGCGCGGGTTGATGATGCGCTTGAAATTACCGCGTCGGTAGAAACCCTGGGCCGCGTGCGCTGTACATTTTATCAAGAGATACGGCGAGGCGATGAATTATTGGCCAAAGCGCGGGTCTCAGTGGCTACAGTCGGCGCCGAGCATTTCAAACCGATTGAAATCCCAGCAGACCTTAGAAAAAAAATGGAGGCGACGTGCTGAATGTTTCTCAAGACATGGCGATTTTTTCGCTGATCGCCCAAGCCACTATTATTGTCAAGGTGGTCATCGGTATTTTGGTAATGGCCTCCCTCATGTCATGGTGGTACATCTTCGTTAAAATGTTTGCTGTGCGCCGGGCGAAGAATATGGCGAATGCATTTGAGCAAGAGTTTTGGGGCGGCTCCGATCTTATCGGCATGTATCAGCGTGCCAGTTCGGGCCAATATGAAACCGCGGGGATGGAACGTATTTTTGAAGCGGGCTTCAAGGAATTTATGAAGCTCAAAAGCCGCACCGGATCAGATATCGGCGCACTGATGGACGGCACTCGCCGCGCCATGAAAGCAACTTTTCAGCGTGAGCTGGATTATCTTGAGTCACACCTATCGTTTCTTGCCACTGTTGGTTCGGTCAGCCCTTATATCGGCTTATTCGGCACGGTATGGGGGATCATGAATGCATTTCGCGGGTTGTCGAATGTGGCGCAGGCAACACTGGCGCAAGTCGCACCCGGTATTGCCGAGGCGTTGATTGCCACTGCGATTGGCTTGTTCGCCGCGATTCCTGCCGTGATTGCTTACAACAAATACACCGCTGAGATTGATCGGTTGGCGAATCGCTACGAGAGCTTTATTGAAGAGTTCTCGAATATCCTGCAACGCCAGGCCGTAGCCTAAAGCAAGGCTGCCGAAATTGATGCGCCGCCGCCGAAAAGCGATTGCCGAAATTAATGTGGTGCCCTACATCGATGTGATGTTGGTACTGCTGATTATTTTTATGGTCACTTCGCCGCTGATCCCGCCCGGTCAAATTGATTTGCCGAGTGTCGGCCAATCGTTGAACCCCACCGTTGCACCACTTGAAGTACGCATTGGCAAAGATTCGAAAATCGTGCTGGTGGATCGCCAGCAGGGCGGTCGCGAACAAAGCGTCACGCGTGATCAACTGCTGCTGAGTGTGCGCGCCATTCAAGCAAATCATCCCGAGCAGGCGGTGGTGATTTCTGCTGACAAATCGCTTAAATATGAGGATGTGCTGCGGGTGCTGGATACCCTGCAAAAAGGGCAGATCAAACGGGTTGGCCTACTTGCCAAGCCAGCAACCTAAGGTTGAATCTTCGGACTGATCCGAACACTATGGCCGCAACTTATCCTCCAAATCTGCCCAACCCCAATACCCCACGCTCTCCTAATGGAAAGCGCAAGCCGGACATTGCGCGACTTGCGGTGCGGCATGATCCCGGTAAGCTGCCTGCCGCCATTCTTGCGGTCGTTGTTCATGCGGCGTTCTTTGCATTGATTGTGTTTGGCGTGTCTTGGCAGGTAAAAAATCCGATGCCGCTGTCAGCCGAAATATGGGATAGCCTGCCACCTGTTCGCAACGCTGAGCCGGTGCCCCAACCCGAGCCAGCGCCCCCACCTCCACCTCCACCAGAGCCCGAACCCGAACCTGTAGCCAGGAAACCCGAGACGGTGGTTGAAAAAACGCCGCCACCACCCACTCGTGCTGAGATTGAATTGAAGGCCAAGCGCGACCGTGAAGAATTAATCAAGCAACAAAAAAATGAGCGCGAGCTGGCAGACAAAAAAAAGCGTGATGAGACTAAAGCCAAAGAAGATCGCACAAAAGTGGAAGACGATAAAAAACGTCGTGACCATGAGGCAAAACAAAAAACCGCTGACGCCAAATTGCGCGCCGAGCAGGAAGCGCGTGAAACCGAGGTGCGCATCGCCCGCAGCGCGGCAATAAATGACTACACATCCAAAATTGCCGCACTAATTCGCAATCGCGCCAATATCCCCGATACAGTGACTGGAAAGCCCAAAGTCGCGGTGCGCCTGCGTTTGCTGGTGAATGGGGTTGTGTTCGATGCGCAGGTCGTCACGCCTTCTGGTAACCGCGTGTATGATGAAGCGGTTGAGCGTGCAATCAATGGCATACGTCAGTGGCCACTTCCAGATAATCCGGAACTTTTAGGGGCTACTCGCACACTTACACTTAATATTGAACACGAGCGGTAAATGATGACTCGAGCGATTACTTTTTTAAGGGGCGACTTTTTTGCCCCGATTACGCCCCACGGTTTTCTTCAGGCATTGCGACTGTTGTTCGCAAGCGCGGTATTAGCCGTAGCCTCACTGCTTATTGCGCCAACAGCCCATGCGCAGCTAATCATTGATGTCACCACCAGCGCGGGCCGCCAAATTCCCGTCGCGATTGTGCCGTTTGCAAATGAAGCCACGGCGCCACAAAATATTACGCCGATCATCAGCAACAATTTGGTGAGAACCGGATTATTCAGCCTCGTATCGCTCAACGGCATCACGCGTTTACCGTCCGAACCGTCTGAAATCAATTTTGCCGATTGGTCGACACGTAGCACCGAGGCGGTGGTAATCGGCGGCATTTATCCGCTGGCTGATGGTCGCTTCGATGTCAGGTTTCGACTTTTTGATGTGGCTAAACAAAACCAGCTCGCCAGTTTTTCATATAACGTTGCCGGCTCCCAGCTGCGTGCAACCGCGCATAAAATTTCTGATGAGATATATGAAAAACTGGTCGGTGAACGGGGTGTATTTTCGACCAAAATAGCTTATGTCCTGAAGCGTGGCCCCCGTTTTGAATTGCAGGTAGCGGATGCGGACGGCTTTAATCCGCAGGCAGTACTTTCCTCGCTGGAGCCGATTCGCTCACCCAAATGGTCGCCTGACGGCACCAAGCTGGCTTATGTCTCGTTTGAGAGCAGAAAATCGACTGTGATTGTTCAGGATTTGGCAACCGGGCAGCGCAAGACCATATCAAATTTCAAAGGCGACAACTACGCGCCAAACTGGGCACCCGACAGCAGCAAATTAGTGGTGGCGCTATCCAAGGATTCGGTCTCGCAAATTTATATTATTGCGGCCAATGGCGGCGATGCACGGCGAGTAACCGAGAGTAATTCGATTGATACCAACGCCACCTTCACGCCTGACGGACAAAACATTATTTTTGTGTCGGATCGTTCAGGCGGGCCACAGTTGTACCGTGTGCCGGTGAGCGGCGGTAATGTGCAACGCCTTACTTTTGAAGGAAACTACAATGTCAATCCGCGCATGAGTCCGGATGGAAAATTAGTTGCGTTTGTGAATCGCGAAGGTGGCAAACTGCGTATCGCCACACTTGAGTTGGCTAGCGCCCAGGTCAATATTTTGACGGATGGGCCACTCGATGATAGTCCCAGCTTCTCGCCAAACGGCCGGACCGTTTTGTATGAATCCAAAGCGGGCGGGCGTGGTGTCCTGGGTTCTGTTTCTATCGACGGTCGGGTCAAATCAAAATTATCATCGCAAGCGGGTGATGTAAGAGAGCCCGCCTGGGGCGGTTACGGCTCAGCGGGCGTCGTGCGCTAAAAGCAGGTTGTTTGGCGCATAATTATTGATGTTTGTTGTAGTGGTGGGTCTGTAATGCAAAATTTTTCATCATCTGTGCTGATGCAGACAATAATTTTCAAACCGGCTTTTTAACAGGAGAACAACATGAAAAAGATACTGATCGGTCTGAGTCTGGCTATCTTGCTGGCCGCTTGTGCGAGCAAGGAACCTATTAAAGAAGCGAAGGTTGAGGAGCGTACCCCGACACCAACCACAACAGTCTCACCAACCGCAACCACGCAGGGCACAGGTACAACCAGCAATGCTATCAAAGGTGACGACCTTAAAAACCCCAACAGCATCTTATCGAAACGGGTTATTTATTTTGAATATGATCAGGATACTGTCAAGTCTGAATACGCCGCTCTTATCCAGGCGCACGCCAATTATTTAGCCAACAATCGCGGCCGTAAAATCCGCTTGGAAGGCCATGCTGATGAGCGTGGCTCACGCGAATACAATATGGCGCTTGGCCAGCGTCGTGCCGATGCCGTTCGTAAAGCTACTTCGGTGCTGGGCGTTAGCAATGATCGTATGGAGACCGTTAGTTTCGGCGAAGACAAGCCCAAAGCAACGGGACACGATGAATCTGCCTGGGCGCAAAACCGCCGCGTTGAAATCGTCTACGACGGCGAATAATTAAATTGATCGAGGCTACTTGGGGTTGCTCGGGGTTATTTGGGGTTACGCGGGGTTACGTTTAATGCGCGCTTTTACTTTTAATCAAATTTCCTTTGCCCATCTGAGCGCTGCGTTAAGCCTAATGTTGAGTCTGACATTAAGTTTTAATGCAGCGGCGGGGTTGTTTGATGATGAGGAAGCGCGCAAAGATGTTAAAAATCTTCGCGCCCAGGCCGAGCAGCAAAATCGTGATAACGAAGCCCGATTTTTGAAGCTCGATGAGTCGATTAAAAACATCGGCGTCATTCAATTACTCAATCAAATTGAACAGCAGAATGCAGAGCTCGCAAGGCTGCGCGGC
>JAYVEV010000130.1:0-25077 GCA_043773745.1 Burkholderiales bacterium
GCACGACAGCGCCACGGCTGATGGCTTTTTGTTCAAACTCAATCAGGTAGGCATCCAGATTATCGATCACGCGGTCACGCAAGGCCGCCGCATGGGTGCGAATCGCTTCCCAATTATCGATAGTGGCCACACTGGCGGCGCGGCCGTCGACAAACTTGCCTTTGGCGTTTTTCAGTGCTTTCTGCAAGACCGCATCATTGAGTTTGAGGCTCGCGGTTTGCTTGAAGAACATGGATTGAACTTGCATAATTATTTAGCCATTCCCGCCAGCACCTCAGCGTAGTGATAGACCTTGGTGCTGGTATCGCCATTGCGCCGCAGTCGGCCTTCGATATTAAGCAAGCAACCCAGGTCGCCGCCGATCACGGCATCAGCGCCGGTAACGGCAATATTGACGCATTTATTGTCCGCCATGCGGGTCGAGATTTCGCCGAGCTTGATAGAAAAAGTGCCGCCAAAACCACAGCATTTTTCGGCATCATTCATTTCATGAAGCGTGCAACCGGTTTGCGCGAGCAACTCTCGCGGCTGTTGCTTGATGCCGATTTCACGCAGCCCCGCACAAGAGTCGTGGTAAGTGATGCAACCTGAAAACTGGGCGGGCATCGTCTTGACCTTGAGTACATTTATTAGGAAATCCGACAACTCGTACCATTTTGCTGACAATTTTTCGAACTCGGCCCGTTCGGACGAATCACGAAACAAATCCTGCACATAATGAATTTTAACCTGTCCGGAACATGAGCCGGATGGGGCCACAACGTAATCACAATCCTTAAATTCCGCGAGCACCTTGCGCGCCAGTTGTTGCGAGATGTCGCGTGCACCGGAGTTATAGCCGGGTTGGCCGCAGCAGGTTTGGGTAGCCGGCACGATCACTTCGCAGCCAGCATCCTCCAATAACTTCAGGGTGGCGAAGCCGATATTGGGGCGGACGAGATCAACTAGACAGGTTACGAAAAGGCCGACTTTCATGTGCATGATGTTAGCGCACTATCAGCCATTGCTCACACAAACTTGGGCGCAATTCGACGCTAAATGGCTTTTACCGGAAGTACTACAACCGGCCCAGTCGGCAGTTCAGCCGACGCGGGAGGCGCAGCTAATGCAGTGGAGGCTTTGCCGCTCTCCAGCCATTTCTTGATGCGATTGGCATCACCAATGCGGGTGAATTTGCCCAATGAATCCATCAGCACGATTACCACCGGCTTGGTGCCAATGATGGCTTGCATCACCAGACATTTACCGGCTTCATTGATAAAGCCGGTTTTGGAGAGGCCAATATTCCAGCCATCGGCTTTCACCAGCGCATTGGTATTATTAAAGCCGATCTGACGGCCCGAATTCGGCAAGGTCACATTCAGTGCTGGTGCAGTTGAGAAGGCGCGAATTAAATCAAAACTGGCGGCGGCGGACACCATCAGCGCCAAATCCTGCGGGCTTGCCACGTTACCGGGCGCCAAGCCGGTTGGGTCGACAAAACGGGTGTTGGTGAGGCCCAACAATTTTGCCTTGGCATTCATTGCCTCGACAAAGGTGGCCGTGCCGCCGGGGTAGGTACGGCCCAACGCCGCCGCGGCACGGTTGTCAGATGCCATCAGCGCCAAGCGCATTAAATCCTCACGCCGAAATACGGTGCCGACCGGCAAACGCGAGCGGGAATTTTTGATCATGTCAACGTCTGCTTGCTCGATCATGATCGGCTCATCCAAGCTTTGCTTGCCTTCAAGCACGACCATCGATGTCATCAATTTGGTGATGGACGCAATCGGCACCGCGCTATCAGCATTCTTGGCGTACAGGGCACGACCCGTGGCCTGATCAAACACCAGTGCGGCGTGGGATAACAAATTAGGCCCGCCATCACGACCAAGATCTGACACCATGGAGACTTTGACCTTACTGACCTTCGGCGCTTTTTTTCGTGTTGCCGGCGCGGGTTTTTTGATTGTTTCCGCATCGGCTTCGGGCGCAATAAAGCCCGTGACGCCAATAACGGCGGCGATCACGATAATATGGGTTACTAAATAATTAACTGCTCGAGTGGCCCGCATGAGGTACCGCATAATTATTTCAACTTGATTAAGAACTTCCACCTTAACAAATGGTTTCCCACATAGCAAGAGTTTACGCAACATCTTATATTTCGCCTGCAACCCCATGAATTGTTAATAATTGTTAAGAACCTATATGTCGACACCCCAATATCCTCACCTTGACACTCTGGCTATTCATGCCGGGCAATCGCCTGACAGTGAGCATGGCGCGCGCGCGGTGCCGATTTATCAGACGGCATCATATGTATTTCCGGATACTGAGACCGCCGCATCGCTGTTCAATCTGGAGCGTGCGGGTCATGTTTACTCGCGAATTTCCAATCCAACTGTTGCGGTATTTGAAGAACGCATGGCAGCCCTGGAAGGCGCGCCTGCCGCGATTGCCACCGCCAGCGGGCAGGCGGCCTTGCACCTCGCGATTGCGACATTAATGGGCACCGGCAGTCATATCGTGGCATCTAATGCGCTTTACGGCGGCTCGCACAACCTTTTGTCCTACACGCTACCGCGGTTTGGCATAGAAACTACCTTTGTGAATGGTCGCGATCTCGATCAATGGGCGGCCGCCATTCGTCCCAATACACGCCTGCTGTTTGGTGAAACCGTCGGCAATCCAGGTTTGGATGTGCTCAATATTCCGGGAGTTTCGGCGATTGCACATGCCGCAGGGTTGCCACTGATGGTGGATGCGACTATCACCACGCCTTTCCTGTCGCGCCCGGTGGCGCAAGGTGCCGATATCGTGATGCATTCCGCTACCAAATTCTTGTCGGGTCACGGCGTAGTGATCGGCGGCGTTCTGATTGATAGTGGCAGCTTCGATTGGTCGGCCAGCCGTAAATTTCCAACCCTAAGCGAGGCCTACGCCGGCTTTCACAATATGGTCATGACCGAAGAATCGTCCGTTGCCGCATTTGCATTGCGGGCGCGCCGCGAAGGGCTTCGTGATTTTGGTGCGACGATGGCGCCGATGAGTGCGTTCCAAATTTTGCAGGGGCTGGAAACCCTGCATGTGCGCATGCCGCGACATATCGACAACACGCGAAAAATTGTGGGTTTTTTATCCAGCCACAAAACCGTCGCCCATGTCACGCACCCCGATTTGCCCTCACATCCGGATCATGAAATTGCCCAGCAGCTGTTACCCCATGGTGCCGGTGCCGTGGTCAGCTTTGAAGTGAAGGGTGGCCGCGCTGCTGGCAAAACTTTTATTGAAAAATTGAATTTGTTTTCGCACCTTGCCAATATCGGTGACGCAAAATCGCTGGTTATTCATCCCGCCAGCACCACGCATTTCCGCATGGATGCAGACGCACTGAAAGCCGCGGGCATTGCCGAGGGCACGCTACGGCTGTCCATTGGCCTCGAACATGCAGATGATTTAATCGAAGATTTAGCGCGGGCCTTATCGGCTGCCGCCAAGGTTGCAGCATGAAATTTCTGGTCCAGCAACAACCGGCTTTTGTATACACCGGCGGCAGGGAATTCGATGCCGCCAAACCCAGCATTGTCTTTATCCACGGCGCGGCGAATGACCACAGTGTGTGGACTTTGCAAACGCGCTACTTTGCGCATCACGGCTTTAATGTATTAGCGGTCGATTTGCCGGGGCATGGCAAGAGTTTTGGCGAGGCCAAAACCACCATTGCGCAATATGCGGATTGGCTGATTAATTTGCTCGACAACGGCGCCATCAAGCAGGCAGCACTCATCGGCCACAGCATGGGCTCACTGATTGCACTGGATATTGCCGCACGCTATCCGACCCGTGTTGGTCAGCTTGCTTTGCTCGGATGCAGCGTACCAATGGCGGTGTCGGATGTGCTGCTCAATGCAGCCCACCATCGTCCCGCTGACGCGTTCGATATGCTTAATATCTGGGGCCATGCCCCGCAGGTGAAATGGGCTCGATCAGCGATTCCAGGCACCTCACTCATGATGGCTTACAAACGCTTGCTCGAGCACAGCCGGCCGGGCGTATTGGCGAGCGATCTAGGCGCGTGCCAGACATTTTCAATGGATGAAGCCACCATCAAAAATATCGGTGCGCCCACCTTGATCATCAGTGGCACTCGCGACATGATGACGCCACCCAAAGCCAATGCGCAGATTTCAAAACTGATTACGGGCGCGCAAATGACGATACTTGCCAACGTCGGCCACGCCATGATGCAGGAAGCACCCGGCGAGGTACTGGATGCGCTCAGGGATTTTATGACCGCATAAAATTCAGCTTATAGACTCTATATTTGGCGGGTGTTTTGAGGCACAAATGGCTGAAATTGCCCAACTGGCGGACACTTTACTGTTTTTTTATGCGTTGTGAAAAACGCTGCAGCAAAGCGGCCCACGTTTTTTAGGCGCATTAAACTAGTACCGGCGCTACAACCTCACCGGCCGAATGGGAATGGGCTTTCTCAACTTCCTCCTGCTGCTGCAGTCGCCACATTTGCGCAAACCGATTGTTTTGCTCCAGCAACTCCCGGAAATTGCCTCGCTCCACAATGCGCCCCTGATCGAGCACTAGAATCTGGTCGGCATCAATGATGGTGGACAAACGATGCGCAATCACCAGCGTGGTGCGATCTTTGGCGATTTCGCGTAACTCCACCTGAATCGCTTTTTCAGTCGCAGAATCTAGCGCCGAGGTCGCCTCATCAAAAATCATGATCGCCGGATTTTTAAGCAGCGTACGGGCAATCGCCACGCGCTGTTTTTCACCACCGGATAATTTTAGCCCGCGTTCGCCGACCATGCTTTCCCAGCCATCCGGCAAACGCTCGATAAATTCCAGCACATGCGCCCTGCGCGCCGCATCATGAATATCGGCATCGCTCGCACCCGGGCGACCATAGGCGATGTTGTAGCGAATGGTGTCGTTAAACAACACTGTATCCTGCGGCACGATGCCGAGGCTTGCACGCACACTGGATTGGGTGACATCGCGAATATCCTGCCCGTCAATCAGGATACGGCCCGATGGCAAATCATGATTCCCGCCAATCCCCACATCGTAAAAACGAAACATCAATCGCGACATAGTGGACTTGCCCGCGCCGCTTGGTCCCACCACCGCCACTGTTTTACCGGCAGGCACTTCAAAGCTGACGTCGTGCAAAATTTGCCGCTTGGGGTCGTAGCCGAAATTCACATTTTCAAATTTGACTGAAGCGCCGTTCACGACAAGCGGCTTGGCATTAACCTTGTCCTGAATCTCCTTGTTCTCGCCGAGCAAGCGGAACATTTTTTCCATATCGGTTAGCGCTTGACGAATTTCCCGGTACATCGCGCCCAGGAAATTAAGCGGAATGTAGAGCTGAATCAATAGCGCATTAACCATCACCAGATCGCCCAGCGTTAGCTGATGCGCGACGATGCCTTCCGAGGCGCGCCACATCAGTAGCGTGACCGCCGTGGCGATAATGATGCTTTGCGCGGCGTTCAGAATACCGAGCGAAGTCTCGCTCTTGGTGGCAGCAACTTCATATTTTTGCAAATTTTTATCGTACCGGCCCGCCTCAAACTCTTCGTTACCAAAATACTTGACCGTCTCGTAGTTGAGCAGCGAATCAATCGCCTTGGTGTTGGCCTTGGAATCCATATCGTTCATTTGCCGACGATGCTGGGTACGCCATTCGGTAATGGCAATGGTGGTGGCGATATACAGGGCAATCGCGCATAGCGTGATAACCACAAATGTCCAGTCGAATTTAACCGCGAGCAGTACGGTCACCATGGTGATTTCAAGGATGATCGGGATCACCGAAAACAGCATGTACGAGAGCAGGGTTGAGATGCCACGCGTGCCGCGCTCAATATCGCGGGTCACCCCGCCGGTTTGGCGCTCGAGGTGGAAACGCAGTGATAACGCATGCAAATGGCGAAACACCTTGAGCGCAATATTGCGCATGGCACGCTGCGTAACTTTTACAAAAACAATATCGCGCAGTTCGGCAAACAAAGTGCTCGACAGGCGCAGCAGGCCGTAGCCCATCAATAGCATGAACGGCACGGCCAGCACCGCGCTGGATTTATCGAGTGAATCGACAATCTGCTTCATCAGCAGCGGCACACCAATATTGGCGACTTTTGCCATCACCAGAAAACTGATGGCCAGTGCCACCCGCCAGCGAAAATCCCAGAGATAAGGGATTAGCGAAGCTAGCACGCGTCGGTCGGCGTCAGCAGATGACCGTTTGTCCGTAATGGCCGTTGCGGCCGTATCTGCCGATTTTGATGAGGCTTGACTACCCGTGTGCATGGATGCAGACATAATACTTTCAACTTAATTTTTGACGCTGGTGGCTATGCGCAGCGTTATCTGCGCCTGCCTGCGGCGCATAACGTCTGATAACCCAGCCAATGAACATGGGGAATGCTCGAGCAACGCGTTGATACCCACTACAGATACCCACTACGACACTAGGGCGTAATACTACCTTCCACATCATTCACACGATACACCATCACGCTCTCGCTTCGTCCGGCAACGGTGGTGCGTTCCAATGGCGTGAAACGATCAGAAGGCAGCCCTTGTTGTACCGCGAGCTGAATCGTGCTCTCTGAAGCCAAGATGTGGGTGCCATAGCGTTTATTCAAGGGCTCGATACGTGCAGCCAGGTTTACGGCGTCGCCATAAACGGTGTAACCCTGCCGCTCTGCCGAACCAATAGAACCCGCACAAACAGAGCCGGTATTGATACCGATACGCGTGGGCAGCGCAACACTTCGGCCCGTCGGCAGGATGAACCGCTCTGTCGACAGGGCTTGTTGAATGGCCAGTGCAGCCTTGATCGCCGCGTGCGCATGCTGGGTGTTTGGAGTCGGCACGTTAAAGATGGCGACCACCGCATCACCCACAAAGTTATTTACGGTTCCGCCTTCGCGGTGAATGATCGTATTCAACAGTGAAAAATAAGCATTGAGTAAGTCCACTGTTTCCTGCGGGCTCAATGTTTCCGACAGCGTGGTAAAGCCTTCAATGTCGGTGAACATAACCGTTGCTTCTACCGACTTCGATTCAATCATGCCACCGGACGCGATTAGCTCATTGGCCACGGTCGGGCTCAGGTAACGATGCAGCGCAGATTTGATCAAATCGCGTTCGCGCAGCGCGCCCACCATAATATTAAACCGGGCGGTCACTTCGCCCAATTCATCATTGGTCAGCACGGCCGCTTTATAGTTCAGATTGCCCGCGCGTACCGCCTCTTGGGCATCAAATAATTCGCGTGTCGGTGCCAACAAGCTGCGACTCACAAACACCACCGACGCCAAAATCACATAAAGCGACGCGATCAAATCGAGTGCAATGACGTTGCCGGTAGTGAGCCCCTGTATGGCGCGAATAGGTGCAAAAAATGTTAAATCCAAACCCAGCAATAACGCAGGCAGCACACCAATCACGAAGAAGATCGCGGCAAGCTTGCGGGCCAGACCGCCTTTAGTCTGCCCCTCACTTATGGAGACATCATTCCAACGGATGCTGCGTTGACGTGCGCTTGGCACAAACGACAATAAATCGCGCAGCTCACGCCGCATTTTGATCGTCAGGTCGTTCACGAAGAAGTAAATAAAGTAACTGTAGAACGACGCGAAAATGCCCGCATAAAACAGCATGGCCAGGATAATCATCTGCTGGGGAATGTGGGTCAGATCAACATCGGGCGGGGCATAGATGCCTAGGGCTGATGCGGTCAGGCTATAAATCAGCACCAGACAACCGGCCACCCAGGCGCTATAGCTGGGCAATTGCTGAATGCGTTCTGCCGCGGCCTCCTCACCGGTTCTGTTTGCTTCAAATTGTGCGATGGGCCGATACAGCCACCACGAGGCGACGAGGCCCGCAACCACCAATAACAGCAAATTGGCCACCACAAAGCCGATCACGTCATAACGCTTGGTAATCAGGATAAAAATGCCCGTGACACCCCAGTCCAGCAGTGGAAGTGCCAGCATGCGAACAAAGTAGGCGCGACGATAATTGATACTGCCGCCCGCAATCGGCTCCGCCCGCTTATTAACGCGACGGCGTTTTTCAGCAGGATTGCTCGAGGCATTGCCGCGATCTGATTCTGTGGTTCGTTGATTCACCAACTGGTCCAATGTTTGATTAATACTTTAATGACGCAAACCGAAAATACGCCTGCGCGAACAGCTGACTGCTACACTTTTATACCATGCCACTTATCCGGCCATGTGCCCAAGTTGTGAACTGATGTCAAATTTTGCCGCCAATCTGACCTTCCTTTGGAACGAGTATCCATTTTTGGAGCGCTTTGAGCATGCCGCCCGGGCCGGGTTTCGCGGGGTTGAATTTCATTTCCCCTACGATACCGACTACTACGACATTAAGGTGCGACTGGATGCGTACCAATTAACGCCCGTGCTACATAACCTGGCCGTGGGCGATACCACTAAAGGCGAGTTTGGACTAGCCTGCTTGCCGGGGCGCGAAGCGGATTTTCGCGTGACTGTCGATGCTGCTATTGACTACGCAAGAGGGCTTGGGACGCCGCGTTGCAATTGTCTGGTGGGCAATAAGCCTGCCGATATAGCGCGGCGCGAAATTGAGGCGGTACTCATTACAAACCTGCGCTGTGCCGGTCGCGAATTTGCCAACGCAGGTTTGGAGTTGATGGTCGAGCCGTTAAACCATATCGACATGCCTAATTTCACTCTGAATACGGCCGCTGAAACCATTGGCATTCTGGATCAAGTAGGGCTTGAAAATATCAAGCTGCAATATGATTTTTACCATATGGCCATGATGGGGGATGACATTGCCAACAGTCTTCCTCGCCTGTTGCCACGCATCGGTCATATCCAGTTTGCTGACGCGCCCGGGCGACACGAACCGGGAACAGGGCGCATCGACATGTCAGCCCTGTTTGTGCAGTTGGATAAGCTGAAATATGACGGCTGGGTTGCCGCTGAATATCGGCCGAGCGGATTGACTAACGACAGCCTGGCGTGGTTTAACCCATTGAAATAAATTAACGTGCTTTACGAGCACGCACTGGCCGTGCAGCGTGGGAAAGATTGTTACTGGCCCGCGCTGTACTGGCATCGATACTGGTTGCCACCTGCTCAATCCGCGCAATCGTGGCTGCCAGTTTCAGACCAGTTGCTTCATAAATTTTTGCAGCTTCTATTTTAAGGCCCTGCGAATCTACCGAAATCGCCTCACCCACTGCCGCAAAAGCGACGGCATTCCCACCCTCAACCGGCGGTAACGCCAATACCCGGCCATCAAATGCCGCCCGCAGGTTTTCAATCTGGCTACGGTAGCCGTGGGTGCGGCCAAACAGATTTAGCACCAGCAAACCGCGCTTGCTCAGCCGCGCCCGACAATCGCGATAAAACGCTTCTGTGCCCAGTGCGCCGAACCGCGCGTTTTGGTCGTACCCATCCACCATGATGCAATCGAATTTATCCCGGCGCACTTTTTCATTTGGCTCGCCCACACCCTTCATCCACGCCACGCCGTCGGCAATTTGAATATCAATCCTGGCGTCGTTGCGGGGCAGCTTGAACGACTGATAAGCCATCGCCACTACTGCTGGATTGATTTCGATAATCGTCTGTGCCGTGTTCGGGAAATAGCGATGCCAAAATTTAGTTAGTGACGCAGCCCCCAGCCCGACTTGTAACACCCGCTGTGGCCAATCACTTTCAGCGCGCAATAGCAAACAACCCATCATCTCGCGGGTGTACTCAAGCTCGAGCGCGTAAGGCCGCGCTATCCGCATTGCGCCCTGCACCCATTCAGAGCCGAAATGCAAAAAGCGTACGCCACCTTCTTCAGAGGCTTCAATCGTGTGTTGGGTTTTAGCCATTGTGCTTTGCTTATCAATTATTAATTGGCGATGAATTGTGCCCGCGTTGCTCAAACTCGCCTATTGACGGACATCATGGCGAAAATGTGCTTGAAAAGCCGCGTCAATGCTTGAGCTTGGTTAAGTCATTAGTCTAGCCCTGATTTTTTCCATGACTTATTCTTTGTCATCATAAACGGCAGAAAAACCGTATAACAACCCAAACATCCAACAACTGGCACAATGCGCATTCCGCTTTTAGAAAACCCGCAAAATCATGCTTAACAAGATCTTCAAGAAAACTGAAACACCCGCTGCCACCCAAGCAAGCGAAAAGACCCAAGCAACTCAAGCCAAAAAAGAGGCCGCTGCGGAAGCCGCGCTGCAGGCCGCTCAAGTTGCCGAGACATGGCAACCCAAATTGGATGCTGCAATGGGCGACGATGCCGCGCTGCTGGCGCTTGCCAAAGCGGCGCCGTCAGTCGATATTAAACTCGCCGCCGTGATGGCGCTGACGGGTGAAGAATCGCTCAAATCAGCCGAGCGTGAGTTTCGCACTCACGACCGTCGTGTCCACCGTGCGGCTAAACAACGCTACGAAGCGATGGTGTCACAACGCGAAGCCCGCGACGCCGCCGGGAAATTAATTGAAGCCGCCGCCGCCTTAGTCAAGGAGGCAAAAATCCCAGCGAATCGATTAGTGGAACTGGATCGCGCGTGGCTGGCGCTGGATCTTGCGCTGGTCCACCCGTCCCAACGTGATGAATTTGCCGCACTGGCAGCCGACCTCACCACCCTCACCCGCGAACGCGGCGAGCATCAGCTGCATCTGAACCGCTGGACAGCCGATGCCAAGCAGGCACTGCTGCACTTGAATGTAACGGCCGGCGATGTGGCGGCGGGCATTAAAGATCACACCCTGCTGGCGCCTCCTTGCAACACGGCAACGGCATTGCTCAAATCAATTCCCGAAGGCGATACCAGCGCAACACTTGCGCAGGCATTGCAAGCCAGCTTGCAATCAGCGGCTCAAATTAAAGTACGGCTTGCGCTTCTGGATGAATTACAGCCTGTTGTAGTGGCTCTGGCCGCCCCTGATGCCACCCCTAATGCCGCAACCGAAACCGTGGCCGAGAGGTATCTAGAGACGACTACTGGTGCTGAAAATATTGCTGCGCCTGCTGCTGAATTACCCCAAGTTGCGCCTGCACAGCCAGACCCAGTTGCGCGCTGGCATGCGCTGCCCGCGATTGCTGATGCACAAATTGCGAATTTGTTAAACGCGCGCTTCGATCAATTACAACGCACAAAAACCGATGCACGCAAAGCCCATCACGCTGAAAAGCGTCATGAAGTGAACGAGCATAAAAAAGCGGTAAAGCACGAACGCAATTTAGCGCTTGCTGAACTGTTGCAGGTTGCCGAAACCTGTTTGGCTGATGGTCATCTTGCCGAGATGAACAAGCACCTGGTTGCCATCGACAGCGCACTCGAAAATGGCGCCCCAGCGGGAGCCTTACGCGGACGTATTGACGCGCTGCAAGCCGAGTATGCACGCTTGAAAGGCTGGCAACATTGGGGTGGCGGGCGGGTACGCGATGATCTTGTGCTGGAAGCCGAGGCACTCGCCAAAACGGTTACAAAGGAGCCAACTGTCGCGACTGCCAAGCCCGAGGTTGCAGCGGAATCCTTGACGCCGCCCGATGCACCTGCTGATGTGCCTACCGATTTACCAGCTGATACAGCTGCCGAAGCCCCTGTCGGCGCAACCACGGATGTTTCAGTTGAAGCGGCCGCAGAAACAACAGCACCAACAACAACGGCGCCCACCAAAACCGCTGGCAGGCCCGAGCGAAAAGCAAACCCTAAAAAATCTCAGACTAAACTGCCGCCAAAATTTTCGATCAAGCAGCATGCCGACGCAATTGAAAAATTGCGTGAGCGCTGGAAAGAGCTGGACAAATTAGGCGGCGCGTCCAGCCGTTCTTTGTGGAACCGTTTTGACGCGGCGCTGAAGGCGGCTTATGTGCCGGTGGCTGAACACCTGGCTAAATTAAAAGCCGCACGACAAGAAAATTTGGATGCCCGCAACAAACTGATTGCTGCACTCGATAGCGTGAAACTTGCCGCACCGGTAACGTCCGAGACAGAGGCCACCACTACAGCAGCAACGCAAAATTATCGCGAACTTGCCAGAGCACTTGAGCATTTCCAGACCGAATGGCGCAAGTTAGGTCCGGTAGAACATACCGTGCCGCACAAGTCGCGTGAAAAGCTGCTTGAGCGCATGCGTGTTGCGATGGCGCGCCTCGAAGCGCCGCTTCAGGAGGCACGCGTTATTGCGCAACAAGCACGCGAGAAATTTATCGCCCGCGCCAAAGTGCTGGCGGCAGAAGTGGCGGCGAAACCCCAGAGCCGCGATATCATTCCCAAAATTCGTGAGTTGCAAACAGAATGGCAACACCACGCCAAGTCATTGCCGCTTGCACGTAATATTGAGAACGCATTGTGGGCAGAATTCAAGGCTGCCACCGATGCCGTGTTTACGCAACGTGATGCTGCGTTTAGCGTACGCGATCAAGAATTTAAAACCAATCGCGACCAACGTGAAGCCATCATTGCGCGGCTGACCGCATTAACGGCCGATACCGCCGCCGGTGAAATTAAACGCACACTGGCCGATGTAGACACCCAATGGCGTCGTGCGGGCGAAGTTAAACGCGATGACGCCGCCAAAATCGACGCCCGCTTCCGTGCCGCACGCGATCAGGCTCAAAAGCATCTCGCGGGCAGCGCCAATCGCGTCTGGTACGCAACCTGCGACTCAGTCAATGCAAAGCTATCTCTTTGCGCAGAAGCTGAATCATCATCGCCGGACTCTGAAATCGAAGCCCGTTGGCAAGCCTTGCCTGCGCTACCTGCCGCTTGGGAGCAGACCTTGCACGCGCGACTCAAGGCGGCGCTGAGCGGCACTTCCAAGGCACCCAATACCTTTCTTGACGTCACGCTGTTGCAGCTCGAATCCGCCCTTGATATTCCTTCACCACCCGCTTCTCAGGCCGCACGCCGCGATCTTAAGTTGCGCGCTTTGAAAGCAACTCTTGAAGGCAAAGCATCCAGCGCCCCAACCGGCAATATCGAACAGCTAGTCGCTGAAGCACTCAGCCATGCGGTGCTCGATGCGGCGCAGCGGGAGCGTTTGGCTGCTGTCATGGCTGCGATAAGGGAACGGGGGCATGTGCGGGGATAGCGGGCTTTAGCGCTCGCTTAACACTCAATTGAAGGCAACGGCGATCAACGGAAATGGAAATTGCCACCACCAAAGAGACCCACCAGCCCGATAATGATCAAATAGAGGGCGACGATATAATTCAGCAACTTTGGCATGACGAGAATGAGAATGCCGGCGAGAAGGGAAATGAGCGGACCAAAAGCCAGTGTGAGGTTCATGTTAATTTCCTTGTTTTTTTCGAGTCTAAAAAATTATCGTTCGACGCCACAATAAAGTTGCGATGCCACCGAACGGTCATTGGATGTCATCAATCATTCAAAATAATATTTTGAAAAATAAGCTTAGTCGACAATTGCAAACAGCTCCGTACGCTAGCATACATAACAGCAGCCTTGGCTTCCGGTTGAGAGTTGTGACTATTCTCGAAGTCAACAAAGTCAGAAATGTCAGCGGTGCGGACAATCTGTGAACGCGACGGCTGAAATCCACGCGCCTTATTTCTGATGCGTCAACCGATAGATCAGTAATGCCGTGCGGATCGTCGCACGTTCAATCGACAGCAAGTATAGATTTTCATTGGGTGAGTGCGCGCCTTCGCCAGTCGCGCCAAGGCCGTCGAGACTGTCTATAAAGGGTGCGACGAACTGTATGTCGCCAGCGCCACGTTGCCCGGGTGGCAATGGATCGATCGGCCCGAGCCCGGCATCGCTACTCGCCTGCGAGTATATTTTGAGCAGACTGAGGTTGCCAGACGTGGGTGCCATTGGCGGATAAGATTCGGAGAATTCAATCTTCGCGCTGGTTCCCGGCAAACTCTTGGCGACGATCCCGCGCATGCGCTTGTGTGCACGGTCGCGCTGTTCATAAGTAAGATATCTCAGATCGCCTTTGACCGTTGCTGTCGGCGCAATAATATTGCTCTTGCCGAAAGCTGTTCCCTTCGATTGTGCGTCGTCATAGGTGACTTCAGTGCCGCCGAGAATTACGCCTGGATTGAAGGTGAGATCGGGCTCGATCACCTGCTCGCGGAAGGCATTCAGGATGCGTGCCGCTTCATACACCGCGCCGTAACCATTGCGAAATACGCCTTGCGAGTGCCCCTGCTTTGCCGTGACATCCAGCCGCCATCCGGACGATGCGCGTCGGCCCACAGTCGCGGTGTCCTTGCCATTTTTGTCAACGACCGTGCCTTCAAAAGCGAGCGCAATATCGCTTCGTTTGGCGAGAGCGATCATATCGGCACGAGCGACATTGATCGGCACGCCCACACGTTCCTCATCGCCGGAAAAAACAATATGAATCGTTGTATTGTCCAATGCGCCAACGCTTTGCAGCGCACGCAGGGCCTCGACGACAATGACGTCGCCGCCCTTCATATCAGAGACGCCTTGACCGCGCACTGTATCGCCCTTGCGATCCCATAGCTGCACCGGGCTATCCTTTTCGAACACAGTATCGAGATGGCCGATGAGCAACAGCCGTTTGCCCTGATTACCTTCACGGGAGGCGACCAGGTGGCCGGCGCGTTGCATCGCTAGCGGCATCTCGGCCCAGCGCGTGGTGAAGCCCAGTTGGTCGAATTCGGCCCGGAACATCTTGCCGACTTCGCGCACGCCGTCATGATTCATGGTGCCGCTGTTGACATTAACCGTTCGTTCCAGAAACTGCAGCGCGACTTCCGCGCGCGCCTTGGCGGCAGCCACGATTTTTTGCTCGATCGGTGAAAGCTCGGCATGTGCAGCCAATGACGCGGACAGGAGGCACAACGGGAAGAGAGCGGCAATGACGCAGGAGCGGATGTTCATGTCTTACCTTAATCGTTGACTGGTTAGGTGTGCAGGCGCGTACCGAAGCAATTTAGACCAATTATCTTATCTTGAGATGCTAACGAAAAATGCTCAACCATGCTTCGGCACCACCAAAATTTTGCCCTTGCGCTCCCCCTTATTCGCGGCGGCCACCGCGGCCTGAATCTCGCTCACCTCAAAGGTCGCATGAATGCTGGCATGCAGCTTGCCGGTGGCGATCAGTTTGGTGAGATCGCCATATAACGCTGTCTGTTGATCGCGGGTTGAGTTGCGAAACCATTTGGCGAGCCAAAAGCCTTTGAGGGTGATGTCATTAAAGACAAAATATTTCGGCGAAATCTGGCACGGCTCGCCGCTCATCATGCCGTAGTTCACCAGCGTTGCACCGGCGGATAAGCAGCTTGCCAATCGATCAGTTGCCTCACCACCTACCGCATCAATGCCCAACAAAATCTTGGCGTCGCCGGTAGCTTCTTTTACACGCTTGGAAAGTTTTTCACCATCGACCAGCACCACATCGCCGCCGAGCGCTTTGACGTCCGCTACAGCAGAATCACGTCGCACAATATTGACCGTCCTGAAGCCGCGAATTTTGGCAAGCTGGATGAGATAACTGCCCACACCAGAATTGGCGACGTTTTGCATCACCCAATCACCCGGCTTCAAATCCACAAACTCACTTAACATCAGCGCGGCGGTAGGTGGGTTCACCGTCATCATCGACAGCTGTTTCGGATCAGCCTCATTGGGTAGCGGAATCAATTTTGCCGCTTCCGCCACGACGTGGCTGCTCCAGGTTCCGCAGCCAACGGGCAGCAATACTGTCTGGCCCACCGGCGGAAATTTTACGTCTGGCCCCAGCTCGGCCACCCGCCCCACGCCTTCGTTGCCGCCAATCGCGGGTAGCGGCGGCAGGATGCCATAGTCGCCCGTGAGCGTGAGCACATCCGACGGGTTAATGGGGGCAGACAGCACTTCCACCAGCACCTGGCCTGCGGCGAGTGTGGGTGCGGAAAATTCCACTGCACGAATAACATCCTGCGGCACCGGGCCCCTTGTTTCGTATTGGGCTCGGATTATTTTCATGTTGGCTGTCATGCGATTTCTCCGGGGTTAATGCGACAGCAGATATTTATAGCGTGACAAAATCCGCTAAAGCTCAGTATATTTTTTTGCGGTGCCACGGACTTTGTCGACGGGATATTTTTCCGCGTTCATCGCGATTTTTCGATTTGCGGCAGCGATCAGATCAATACCTAATTTATCGCTTAACTGTATTAAGTACAGCAGCACATCGGCAGCCTCATGGCTGACCTCAGTGACCGCTTCAGGCAACAGACGTTTGGATTGCTCTTCAGTGAGCCACTGAAAATGCTCGACTAATTCAGACGCCTCAACCGACAGGGCCATAGCGAGATTTTTGGGCGAGAGGAATTGTTCCCAATCACGCTCGCTCGCAAAGTTGCGCAGTTGTTGGCGCAGGGCTTCCAGCTCATTCATAGCGGTTTACGCACATAGCTCACGCGCAGCCACTGCGTGCCTGCGCGACTGACGAAATCGGTAGGCCGCTCCTTCTCGTCGAGGTCGTAACAGATTTCCAACTCGCGGCCACTCAACGAGACGCGATAGATGGCCGGAATTCGCTTGCCTTTGTTGGGGCCTTCCTTGCCGAGCACATCAAGCCGCCGTGGTTCTCCGGCAAGTTCATCGCCGAAAAAAACCAGTTTGCCTGTATCAACATAGCTGGAACTCTTATTGAGGTCACGAATCCCATATTCGGCACCGTTGATTTTTAGCTCCATGCCGGGCGGCATAGAAAAGGGCTGGCCGCCAAGATCGGTGCTTTTTACGGTCCAACTGCCAATCAGCGCGGTATCGATAGCACGCTCGCGGGCAAAATTGATGCGAGCCTCTTGCTGAGTGACACAGCCTGTGACTAACATGAGCGAAAGAGTGGCCAAACTACCAATGAAATATTTCATGTGCACCGTTCTTTTTATTTTTGAATGAATAGAATTTCTGTGCCCCGTTCAAGTATCAAAGAAATTGCTGAGGTCATCGCTGCCCGGAGCAGCAGCAGGTTTTGAGGCAGGGGTTGGTGGCAACGCGACAGCAATCGGAGCGGCGACTGGCGCGGCAGCTGGTGCAGTTGCGGATGTAACCGGTGTGGCAGACACGCTCCCTGAAAGTCCCAACGCCTCATTTAAACTTCGCTCGACATCCGGTTGATCCATTGCGTTGCGGCCCTGCGAGCGCAGCAAAATCCGCGAGGGCAGATCAAGCAAGCGAACTGCCGCCAGTCGTTGATTGGCAGCGACCGTCAGGGTTGGCAGCAGGTACGTATTGCGCCAACCGGGATTGGCGCGATCAATGGCATCAATAATTGCTTGTTGTGAGCGCGTAATACCGGCGAGGATATCGGCAAGCTGTTGCGACGTAAGGTTCATGGTGCGTCCTTGGTAGTTTTTTGTAGACTTAACCGTACCGATATATTAACGCGAGAAAATTTTTTTAAAATATTTATGCGGGCAGACAGTATTTTAAATGCCACTACCACCCTGCTCCAGCACATAGCCCGCCCCCGCACCCTGCCCAAGGACGCCAACCAAATACGGCATGATCTGCTGCAATGTCGCGTGCAAGGTCCAAGGTGGATTGAGAATGAACAGACCACTGCCGTGCATGCCAAAGCCATCATCGCTTGGACGCTGGACTGTCAAGCTGACATGCAGCCAATTTTTGGCGGTCAAGCGTTTTAATCGCTCGGGCAACTGGCGGGAATCGGCTCTTGACAGTTGCGGATACCAGACCACATAAACGCCGGTCGCAAAGCGCACCAAGGCGTCTTCCAGCGCCGTCACCAGGTTTCGATAATCGGCTTTGTCTTCATAGGAGGGATCAATCAATACCAGTGCGCGGCGCGGCGGCGGCGGCAGCAGGGCTTTGAGGCCAGCAAAGCCATCACCTGCCTGAACCCTCGCGCGACGCCCGAATTCACGAAAATTATTTCGCAGTAATTCGCTATCGCTGCTGTGCAATTCAAACAGGCGCAAGCGGTCTTGCTCGCGCAAGGTTTGGTGGGCAATCCACGGCGAACCGGGATAGGCGGTCAATTTTCCGCCCGGGTTCAGCACCCGCACCAGATTGACATAATCCGCAAGTGGAGCGGGCAGGTCATCGCGATCCCAGAGACGGCCAATACCATCAACATATTCGGCGAGCTTGGTGGCATAGCCTGCATCAAGCGCGTAAAGCCCGGCGCCAGCATGAGTATCGACGTACCAAAATGGCGCGTCTTTTTCACCCAGATAATGGGCAAGCGCGACCAGTGAGCAGTGCTTGAGCACATCGGCGTGATTGCCGGCGTGGAAGGCATGGCGATAACTAAGCATGAGGCAATACTGAAAAACGCGCGATCTTGCCGCGCAACGCTACTAGTTTAGTGTGTTGTGCGCACTTTGAAAAAACCGTTTACTTCGCCATACTCAATGTTCCACCACATCAAATGATTTGCCGCCACCATAGCTGGTCAGTGCTTTGACCTCGCCGCCGCGGCTTACCCGCACCGCGCAATACTTCACCTCAGCAATCTTGCCGAACGGATCAAGCGCAGAATTGGTCAGCATATTGGCAGCGGCTTCATAGTAGGCAAACGGAATAAACACCGAGCCCACCGGGATACCTTCATCGGCGCGGGCTTTAATCGCCACTATGCCGCGCCGCGATTCAACCGTAATGGTGTCACCGGCAAAAGCCGCAATATGGCGCAGATCCAGCGGGTTCATGCTCACGACCGCCGCGGGTTCAAGCGCATCGAGTATGCTCGCACGCCGCGTCATCGAGCCGGTGTGCCAATGCTCCAACTGGCGTCCGGTGATCAGCACAAACGGATAATCCTCATCGGGGCGTTCATTCGCCGGAATGATATCGGCAGGAACAAATTTGGCACGACCATCGCTGGTTGGAAATTGATCGATAAACACAACAGACTGGCCGGGATCGTTGTCATCCGCGCAAGGGTAGGTAACGCTGGATTCACGATTCAACCGCGTCCAAGAGATGCCGGAAATGGAGGCCATCGAGTTATGCATTTCCTCATACACCTCAGCGACACCACTTTCTTCGCCTTGATAATTCCAGTCGAGGCCAAGACGGTTTGCCAGCTGCTGGATAATCCATAAATCCTGCCGCGCATCGCCGGGCATATCGAGCGCGCGACGGCCCATCTGCACCATCCGGTCGGTATTGGTGACCGTGCCGGTTTTTTCCGGCCATGCCGAGGCGGGGAAAATCACATCGGCCAGATAAGCGGTTTCGGTCAGGAATATATCCTGCACCACCAGCATTTCAAGTTTGGCCAAACCGGCACGCGCATGATTGGCATCGGGGTCTGACATCGCCGGATTTTCGCCCATCACGTACATGCCTTTTATTTTGCCATCATAGGCGGCGTCCATGATTTCCACCACGGTCAGACCCGGCTTGTTATCGAGCTTGGTATTCCAGTATTTTTCAAACCGCGCGTGAGCTTCGGGATTATCGACCCGCTTGTAATCGGGGAACATCATCGGGATCAGCCCTGCATCGGAGGCGCCCTGCACATTATTTTGGCCGCGCAATGGATGCAGCCCCGCGCCGGGTTTACCGACCTGGCCGGTCATCAGTGTGAGCGCGATCAAGCAACGCGCATTATCTGTGCCGTGCACATGCTGCGAAATGCCCATGCCCCAGAGAATGATTGAGGCCTTGCTGCTGGCATAAGCGCGGGCGACTTCGCGCAAGGTTTCAGCCGGGATGCCGCACAGCGGCGCCATCGCCTCGGGCGAAAATCCCTTGGCGTTCTCTTTCAGCGCTTCATAGTTATGGGTACGGTTTTTGATGAAATCTTCATTCACCAAACCTTCATCAATGATGGTGTAAATCATGGCGTTTAACATCGCCACGTCCATATCCGGTTTGAATTGCAAATAGCGCCAAGCGTGACGGGCAATATCGTTCTTGCGCGGATCGGCGACAATTAATTTTGCGCCATTTTTCGCGGCATTTTTTATCCAGGTGGCCGCGACTGGATGGTTCGACGTCGGGTTTGCGCCGATCAGAAAAATTACTTCCGCTTTGGCCACATCGGATACCTGATTTGATACCGCGCCGGACCCCACTCCCTCGAGTAATGCCACCACCGAGGAGGCGTGGCAGAGACGGGTGCAGTGATCGACGTTATTGGTGCCAAATCCGGTGCGAATCAGTTTCTGGAACAGATAGGCTTCTTCATTGCTGCCCTTGGCGGAACCAAAACCGGCCAGCGCGTTTTTGCCCACGGTATCGCGAATTTTCGTCAGCGTGCTGCCTGCTAAATCCAGCGCTTCTTCCCAGCTGGCCTCGCGAAACACATCGCGCCAATTTTCGGGGTCCATATTGAAGTCTGCCGACTTGGGCACACCTGCTTTGCGAATCAGCGGCTTGGTGAGACGTTGTTTGTGGTGCGCATAATCGAAGCCGTAGCGACCTTTCACGCACAGACGATTGTGATTGGACGGTCCGTCGCGGCCTTCAACCCGGATGATTTTATTTTCCTTGACGTGATAAGTGAGCTGGCAACCCACACCGCAATACGGGCACACCGAATCAACAGTTTTATCTGCTTTGATTTGATACGCTTCTTTTGCAGGGGCCAGCGCACCCGTGGGGCAAGCCTGTACACATTCACCGCAAGCCACGCAGGTGGAGTCACCCATCGGATCATCCTGGTCGAACACGATTTTGGAATGCGCGCCGCGAAACGCGTAGCCGATCACATCATTCGCCTGTTCTTCGCGGCAGGCCCTGACGCAGCGGGTGCACTGGATACACGCATCCAGATTCACCGTCATCGCGGGGTGCGAGAAATCCGGGTTGGTATGCAGTCTGGGCTGAAACCGGGATGCATTCACACCCAGTGACTTTGACCATTTCAACAGCTCATTGCCTTCCGGCTTGTAATCTTTTTTCGGCGCATCCGCCGTCAACAGTTCCATCACCATTTTTTGCGAATGCAGGGCACGCGGCGAATCGGTGGTGACGTCCATATTGTTGGCCGGGTGTCGGCAGCACGATGGCGCCAGCACGCGCTCACCCTTGATTTCCACCACGCATGCGCGGCAATTACCATCGGCGCGATAGCCGGGTTTATAGCAAAGATGGGGAATTTCTTTGCCATGCTCTTTGGCGATTTCGATCAGGGTTTGATCTTCGAAGGCGGTGATTTTTTCACCGTCGAGGGTGAATTCGACCAGCTTGCGTTCTATCAGTGGTTCAGTCATGGCGTTCATCAGGAAATCTCGTGCGAAAAATGTTTAATCACACACCGAATCGGATTCGGTGCAGCCTGACCCAGCCCGCAAATGGAAGCATCAACCATCACCTGCGACAATTCTTCCAGCAGCCCTGTTTTCCATTTTGTTTCTGCCAGCAACTGCACCGATTTTTCGGTGCCCACCCGGCACGGCGTGCATTGTCCGCAGCTTTCATGCTCAAAAAATTTCATCAGATTGAGCGCGGCATCACGCGCCTTGTCTTGCTGCGACATGATCACGATGGCGGCAGAGCCGATGAAACATCCATACGGCTGTAGCGTATCAAAATCGAGCGGGATATCACCCATGCTGGCCGGCAAAATACCGCCCGATGCACCGCCAGGCAAATAGGCGTAAAAGCTGTGCCCTTCACGCATACCACCACAGAATTCTTTGATGAGTTGGTTGACGGTAATACCAGCAGGCGCTAATTTCACGCCCGGATTATTGACACGGCCGGATACCGAGAATGAGCGCAGTCCTTTGCGGCCATTCATGCCATGGCTGGCGAACCAGCTCGCGCTTTTTTCCAGAATATCGCGTACCCAATACAGGGTTTCAAAATTATGTTCGAGCGTCGGCCGGTTGAACAAGCCAACCTGCGCCACATACGGCGGACGCAGGCGTGGCATGCCGCGCTTGCCTTCGATCGATTCAATCATGGCGGATTCTTCACCGCAAATATAAGCACCGGCGCCGCGCCGCACTTCGATGAGTGGCAATGCGTGTCCGCCCGGCGGATCAGCTCTGAGTGCGGCCAATTCAGCTTCGAGGATAGCGCGGCAGTGATGATATTCATCGCGCAAATAAATATAGATCGCATCGATACCGACCACTTGCGCCGCGATCAACATGCCTTCAATAAAACGATGCGGATCGCGTTCAAGATAGTAGCGATCCTTGAACGTGCCGGGCTCGCCTTCATCAATATTCACCGCCATTAGGCGCGGCGCGGTCTCGCCGCGCACAATGCGCCACTTGCGACCGGTGGGGAAACCCGCGCCACCCAGACCGCGCAGGCCCGAGTCTTCCATTTCCTTGATGGTGGCCTCGATATCGCGCCTGCCCTCAACCACATCAAGATAAGTTTTATAGCCAAACTCGGCTCTGTAAGAGGCTAACGGGGCAAAAGTGCCCGGAACTGCCCGTGTTTGCTGGGCCTGAACGGCCTGCACAACGTTATCAACCGTGGCATCGCCAAATGCATTTTGACCGACGCATACCGCCGGCGCTTCGCTGCAACGGCCAATACACGGCACCGCAAGCACTCGCACTTCTGTTCCCAGCAGGGCGGGTAATTTTTTCAGTAACGCATCTGCGCCCGTCATCGCACAACTTAGTGTTTCGCAGACCCGCACCGTCAATGCGGCGGGCGCCGCTTCGTCATCTTTCAGCACATCAAAATGATGGTAAAACGTGGCGACTTCATAAACTTCGGCTTGGGCGAGCTTGAGCGACTCGGCCAATGCATTAATGTGCGCGGAAGAAAGACAACCAAACTTGTCTTGGATGAGATGCAAATACTCGATGAGCAAATCGCGTCGCAGCTCACCCGCAAATTTTGACGTCGCCAGCAACAAGGCTACATCGGCACGCGCCTGCGGATCAACCTGGCGGCCTTTAGGGGTGTTGCGCGCCTTCATTTTGCTGCGCACTTCAGCAAGCGGGATAGTGATGGTCGTACGGTCGTTCATCGAATACTCTCTGAAAAAATATTGTCTCTTTTGACACGGAAGCACACTGCAGAATCGTGTTGTATGGCGATTAATATTTGCGCAACAGGTGATGCTTTTGTATTTGCATAAAGCATAGCGACCCCCATCACGAAGGCACATGACAAACATCAAGATGCAGCATCATCCGTACACGGTGACGTAAGCCACCTTCACGTAAACTTGACCGACTATGAAGATACAACTTTTATCTGACCTGCATTTTGAAATCGACCTGTCCTACCAGCCGACTCCCGCGCCCGATGCCGATCTGCTGGTCCTGGCAGGCGATATCGGCGGCCAAGGCCGTGGCGACGGGACTGGCAGCAAGCTTGGCATTGACGATCCATACGGGTTGCTACGTTTTTCGCATGCGCTTAGACATTGGCCTGTCCCTGTTTTGTATGTGCCCGGCAATCATGAATATGACGGCGCGGATGTGGATAAAACGCACGCCGCACTCAAGACCGAATGTACGCGGCTTGGTATCACCTGGCTAGATCGTGAAGTCGTGATCTTGGGCAATGTGCGCTTCATCGGCAGCACGCTGTGGACTGATTTTGAGGCGCTCTCGCAGTGGCCCGACCACATGCCTGGCGCGATGACGCATAACATGGCCATGCGCGAAAAATCCTACCGCGCCGCCCGCTATCATTTGAATATGGTCGCCACCACCCGCTTTGGCGCGCCGTTCGATGCGCCCGCGGTGGCCGCATTGAGTCGGGAACATCAAGCATGGCTTAAAGCCGCACTGGCCGTGCCGTTTGCCGGTAAAACGGTGGTGGTAACGCACTTCGCGCCGAGTTTGAAAAGCGCCGATCCGCGTTTCGGCATCTCTCCTGGTACCGCTGGTTTTTGCAATCACCTGGATGAGCTCGTTGCCAAGGCCGATGTATGGTTACACGGCCATTTGCATTGCCGCTCAGACTACCTGCTCAACGGCTGCCGGGTGGTAGCGAATCCGCTGGGGTATGCGAACAAGGGTGAGCAGGCGGGGTTTGAGGGGATGAGGCTGATTATTGTTTAAGCAGAGACGAACGGGGGCTGGATGATAAAACTCAAACTGCAAAAACCTCATGCAAGGTCTCAAGCGTCGTCGCCAATACCTTCTGCGAAACGGTTCCTAATTTTTTAACCAATCGCACTTTATCCACCGTGCGAATTTGATCGAGCAAAATTAATCCCTTTTTTCCATTGTGGCTGACGGCGATTCGATAGGGAGCGACGCGGCTTTTGGTGCTCATCGGGGCGACGATGGCGGTGCGCAGATGATCGTGCATTTCGGCTGGTGATACGACTACGCCAGGACGCGATTTTTTGATTTCGCTGCCAACAGTGGGATCAAGATTGACGAGCCAAATTTCGCCGCGCGCTACCAAGCAAGCTCCGCATCGTCTGCATTGGCAAACTCGCCCATAACGAGCGCATCGTCACTGGCCTTGGCTAATTTTTTTGAGGCTTGCGCCCAACCGGCTCGCACAGGTTTAGGCGTTTGCGGCGGTTTGCGCAACACTAAGGCATCGCCTTCGATGGTGATTTCTGCTTCGCCTTCCAGTCCCAATTGCAGCAGTAGCGGCTTGGGGATGACCACGCCCTGGGAATTACCAATCGAACGGATGGTGGTTTTCATGATGGTATTAAACCTTGCAGGCCTTGCTGGAATCACTGTTTAAAAATAGTTGCACTCGATATAAGTTATTACAATGTTACAACATGGTCAAGACAAAGTTGAAAATATTAAAGGCCTAGGACTGACCTGCCGTTCCAAGCAAAAAGGTGAATTCGCGTACGACTTGTCGCAACTCAGGTTGAACGGGAAGGGGTGAGGTGAGGCAAAAGCGGTACTCTTTTAAGTGTCAAAGCCTATAAGGAGTATCGCCATGCCTCCCCTCACCCGAGAGCAACGTTACCTGATTGAGTGCGATCTGCGTTCTGGTTTTTTGACTGCTGTTATTGCCCAGCGCCTTCAGCGTAGCAAACGCACCATCGAGCGCGAGATTGCCCGCTGCGGCGGCGCATTGAGGCGGCTATCCTCAGGCGGTACTCGCCCGAACAGATCGTTCATGTTCTGAAGCTGTCGGTCAGTGTGGCCGCGATTTATCGTTATGTGCATCGCAGC
>JAYVEV010000131.1:0-36237 GCA_043773745.1 Burkholderiales bacterium
CGGCGCTGATTCGATTTGGTTTGGCCGCCAAACCAGTTGAGGCCGAAAGGAGCATGATTAAATCATCGATTTCGGCAAGTGATGTCGACGTCGCCAAACAAAAAGTGCAGGGACTTTACGAAGACTGGAAACAACAGCCGGAAGCGACTACCTCGCGCCAACATTTGCGCGATGCGGTACAAGAGCTTAAACAAGAGGCTGAGCTTATCGCTGACAGTAAGTCGGCCCAGCAAAGTGAAGACGTATTGAGAGCAATCGATGCCACCTTCGACCCGACGAAGACGGGTGTCAGCGAGGCAATTCAAGAAATTGCACCAAGCAAACCAGCCGAAGCACCGCTGGCGCAAACGGTCCAGCTTATTGATGCGCCAGCTAATGAAGTCGATCAGGAAATTCTTGAGATTTTCCTTGAGGAGGCTGGCGAAGTTGTTACCACCATCCACGAGAATTTAGATTCAATACGCAGCAGCCCGCATGACAAGGAAGCGCTCACAACAATTCGTCGCGGTTATCACACGCTGAAAGGGTCGGGTCGCATGGTTGGCCTGAATGACCTTGGTGAAGTTGGTTGGAATTGCGAGCAGGTGCTGAATAAATGGTTGAAAGACGACAAACCAGCATCCCCAAGCTTGGTTTATTTTATTGAAGTTA
This sequence comes from Burkholderiales bacterium, assembly GCA_043773745.1. GTDB lineage: Bacteria > Pseudomonadota > Gammaproteobacteria > Burkholderiales > Usitatibacteraceae > UKL13-2. The sequence continues at coordinate 652 of JAYVEV010000131.1, forward strand.
CTACGGGCTCGTTTAGCGCTTGGGTGAATAGCCTGAAGTCGAGTGGGACTGCGCAGATTGACGGTTCGGAAATTGCACGCTTGGCCGACCTGCTTAAGAATGATAAAGAGCTGGAGCTGCCAAACGTTAATCCTGTGACGCCCGTAGCGACAGAACATTCTGCCGAGATGCCTGAAGCTGACATCGCCACGGCGGCTCATGATGGCGAGTTGGTCGCTTCTACGTCCGCTGTTGAGACGGCCGAAATAATAACGCCGGCATTTGAATCGGGTGCTGAAAATATCACCGCTGACGTTAAATTGTCTTCAGAAGAGCCGCTGAATGTTTCGGCTGCGTCTAGCAGTTTGCTAGCTGACCTCCCATCGTTGGATCTAACGCCGCTAGAAGCCGAAGTTACTGCAGAAACACACGACTCTGAAGACTTGGATGAGGAGTCAGACGAAATTGTTATTGGCGCCGTTTCTGTTCCTGCGCAGTTGTTCGGTATTTATCTAGGTGAAGCCGAGACCCATCTGAGCACGATGGACAACGAAATGGGGGCCATTGAATCAAATCCAATGCGACCGGTTTCGCACGAATTCATGCGTGCGGCGCATACCTTGACCAGCTCATCCCGCACTACCGGCTTCAACATGATTGCTGATGTCGCCCACACGCTTGAAAAGTGGTTGCAGGACGCCATTGAAACTCCGCCAGAATGGAACGAACGACGGCTGACGGTTACGCGTCAAGCGGTAGATGCGCTGGCAACTATGGTAATGGGTTTGTTCACCCATGAATGGCCGATGGCGCGTCCAGACCTCGCGCAGGGATTAATTGAGCTGCGCGATGAGCTCAAACAATCTAAGCGAGTAGGAGAGGGCACAAACTTGCGTGCGCCGACGGGGCACTCGTCTACATTGCCGCCGCTCTCGCCCCATACAGAAACCTCAGCCTCAGAAGCTATTGCTCACCTGTTTGACCCAACGCCTGAAGTGTCATCGACTGATGTCGTTGCGTCATCCGTAGAAATGTTTGCTGCCGAGCCGGTTGCAGTGGAGCCTATCAGGACAGAAGTTGAGGAGACGCAGCCAGAGCAATCAATCAATTTCGATTTCATTGAGCCTGCCGTCCAGCCCGAGGTTATATCGACAGCGGTAGAAATTTTGCCAGTAGAAGAGCCTCTGATTACTGCGGCTGAATTGCCCGTTGCCCCTGCTGTGATGGTTCCCGATGACGTTTCACTGTCATCCTTCGCAAGTAGTGCGCCAGTGGTACCAATTGAAGTAACCGCGGTCAGTGCGCCTTTAGTAACAGCGCCGCAAGATTTGCGGGAAGCCGCTTTTGAATCCGGTAAAGATCGTCGCGCTGTTGTTGATGATATTGATGCCGATTTATTGCCGATCTTTTTGGAAGAGGCCCGTGAAATTGTGCCTCAAGTGGGTGATGCACTGCGCCGCTGGCGTGCTACACCGCAAAATCATGCGCCCGTAACGGAATTAGCGCGCCATCTGCACACTTTAAAAGGCTCCTCCCGTATGGCCGGCCTGATGCGTTTGGGCGAGCTTGCCCACGTGCTCGAGGCCAAGATTATCAACATGGATGCCGAGGCTACCCCTGCTCCGCGCAAGTTTGATGATGTAGATGACGGGCTCGATCGCTTTAATACGGCAATTGATAATTTAAGCAAAGGTGAGCTTGCTGCGCCGATTGAAATCCCCATCATCCTGGATGTGCCCGATGAGCTGCCCGCGCCCATGGCGAAGCTGGCAGCTGCCCGCGCCGAAATTGTTGCCGAAGGCGAGAAACTTGAAGGCCGTGAACGGCAAGCGCTGCTGCGTGTAAATGCAGACATGATTGATCGCTTCGTTAATGAAGCGGGAGAATTGGCCATCGCCCGTTCTCGTATTGATCTTGAAATGCAGGCGTTCAAGCGTGCCTTGCTGGAGCTGAACGACAACGTCAGCCGCATGAAATCGCAGCTCCGCGAAATTGAAATTCAGGCAGAAACGCAAATTCAATCGCGCATCAAAGAGCAACAAGAGCACGGCGAGAATTTTGACCCGCTTGAGTTTGATCGCTTCTCACGGATGCAGGAACTGACCCGATTCTTGGCAGAAAGTCTGAACGACGTCGTGACATTGCAACAATCGCTGCAAAAAAATCTGGATGAGTCAGATGCAGCCTTGCTACAGCAGTTGCGTCTGAATCGGGATTTACAACAGGGTTTAATGGGCGTGCGCTTGGTGCCGTTGGGCAACTTGCAGGATCGATTCCATCGCCTGGTTCGCCAAACTGCCAAGGAGCTCGATAAAAAAGCTAACTTGGAATTCCGTGGTGTGCGCGTAGAAATTGATCGATCAGTGCTCGAAAAAATTACAGCACCGTTTGAGCATTTGTTGCGCAATGCCGTCGCGCACGGATTAGAAATGCCTCATCAACGCGCGGCAAATGGCAAGTCGGAGATTGGTGAGATAACCATCGATGCGCAGCAGGTCGGCAATGAGGTGATGTTAACCTTGGCTGATGATGGAGGAGGACTAAACTTTGCCCGCATTCGCGAGAAAGCCATTCAGAAAGGCATGCTGGACGCCGATGCGGAAGTTACCGAAGCACAGCTAACGCAATATATTTTCATGGCGGGCTTCTCTACGGCAGAAGAAATTACCCAAGTTGCCGGCCGTGGTGTTGGCATGGACGTAGTCCGCAGCGAAATTGTCTCTCTTGGCGGACGCATCGACATCACATCAACGTTGGGTCGCGGCACGACCTTTACGATTGCGCTGCCGCTCACATTGGCTGTAACACAGGCGGTCATGGTCACTGTTGGCGAGACGATGTATGCGATTCCATCTGTCATGATTGAGCAGGTTCAAGAATACAAAGGCAAGCGCTACGAGCCGCTGCTCGAACTCAGCGAGATCGATTGGAAAGGCAATAAATATCCGCTGCGCTCGATGGAGGCGTTGGTGGGCGGCAAGCCAACTGTATCGCCGCAACGTAAAGCCTTTGTCATTCTTGCCAAGAGCGGTCAACAACGCGCCGCTGTACAGGTCGACGATATCATCGGCAACCGAGAGATTGTGGTGAAAAACATTGGCCCACAATTAGCGCGTCTGGTCGGCATAGCGGGCGCTACGGTGATGGGTTCAGGCCAGGTCATTTTGATCATGAATCCTGTGCAACTTGCGTTCCGTGAAGCCGCCACCGTGGTTGTGGAAAAACTTGTGCCCGTTGTCAGCACTGCTGTGGGGATGGATGCCGATATCCAAATCCCAGCGGAAGTAACATTAGTCGAGGCCACGCTGACTCCGCAGGGGCCATCACTTGCTCAGGGAATCGCCGCTAACACCTTTGATGACTCAGGTGCGCCGAGGGAAAAGACCGTACTAAAGCGCACTATTCCTTTGGTCATGGTAGTAGATGACTCGTTAACAGTCCGAAAAATTACCAGCCGAATGTTGACGCGCGAAGGCTTCGAGGTTGCGACGGCAAAAGACGGTGTTGATGGTCTGCAGCAGCTTCAGGACATTGAGCCAGACATCATCTTGCTCGACATTGAGATGCCAAGAATGGATGGCTTCGAATTTGCGCGCAATGTACGGGCAGATGCCAAAGCCAAACATATCCCGATCATCATGATTACGTCCCGCACTGCTGACAAACACCGCAATCGTGCAATGGAGTTAGGCGTTAATGAATATATGGGCAAGCCCTATCAGGAAGAGCAACTGATGGCATTGATTCGGCAATATACCCGTCATATGGCTCCCGCTTAGCGTTTGTTTTCGCGGGCCAAACTAGCTGCCGAGATTTAAATAAAAAGCCCTGCGGTTGTCGCAGGGCTTTTTATTTACCGCTAACGTTAAATGTTTAGTTTGCTGTCCACTGCACGATGCCAAAGTAAGACGTGCCCAATATAACCAGCCCGAAGACAAGACGATACCAAGCGAAGACAACAAAGTCATGGTTGCTAATGTAGCGAATCAACCAGCGCACGACTATAAACGCGCTGATAAATGCGGCAAAAAATCCGACGCCAAACATCGGCAAATCAGCGGCTGATAGAAGGCCGCGACTTTTCCAGAGCGAATAAAAAGTTGCAGCAAAGAGCGTAGGGATGGCCAAAAAAAACGAAAACTCAGTGGCGCATTTACGAGAAAGACCGAAAAATAATCCGCCGATAATCGTGGCTCCTGAACGGGATGTGCCAGGAATCAATGCGGCGCATTGCGCGAAGCCAAGCTTCAATGCATCTTTCCAAGTGAGTTGATCAACACTGTCAATCAGCACCGTAGAATTATTCGCCATGCGTCGCTTATACCAGCGTTCCGCAAATAAAATGACGACACCGCCAATCATGAAGGCTAACGCAACAGGTACCGGCTTGAACAATGCCGCTTTGATGGCGGTATTGAAAGCTAATCCGAGGATGGCGACGGGTAAAAATGCGACAAATAAATTAAGCGTAAACCGTTGCGCAATTGGATCATTGAGAATGCCGGAAAAAGTGGCGCGAAGTTTTGCCCGGTATTCCCAACATACTGCCAAAATCGCACCCGCCTGAATAACTATTTCAAAAACCTTGCCCTTCTCGTCGTTGAAATTGAGTAGATCGCCCACCAAAATTAAATGTCCTGTGGATGAGACCGGTAAAAATTCAGTCAAGCCTTCAACTATGCCCAGAATAAACGCTTTGAGTAGCAGCAAAAGATCCAAATGAGTCCCCTAAAATGAATGTGCATATTTATAAACTCTGCAGATCAACGCGCCTTACAAGGATAGCAATACTGATCTGAAAGCCTGTGTTGGTGTCGCAGGAGCAATAATATTTCCGCAGAAAATTCGCTATCGCATCACCAATACAATGTCATTGCGTTGTACTTCTATACGCTGCGGTTCGAGCGCCAGGCCATAGCGCTTCAAATCCGTTTCTTTAAAGCTGTAAATTGCTTTGTCGTCCAGATAATCCTTGGCAATCCCGGAGGCCGCTTTTGCCAATGCTGCCGATAATCCGTCCGGCATATTATCGGTACGCACGATATCCAATACTGCATCGTTTAAAAATATCTCACGCGTGGCAGGGTTATAGCGCGGTACGCCGGACATAATGATGGTGCCAAGCAGGGTTTTGTGCGAAAGCAGCAGTTTCACCTCGGCATCAAAAGTGAAACCCAAGCGTGTGATTTTGCCACTCTCTTCACGCGCGCCGACGATCGGGCGCGTGAGTTTTACCTCCAACAAACCCGCGATACTTTTTTCCAGCGGAAAGCGCTTTGCCATCCGCTCGGAAAGTTCCTGATGGCTAAACCGAATCTCGCTCGGTAAAAGCGGATTACCGGCGCAGCCCGACAGCATTACTAGAATGATGCCGATGCCCAAGCTAAAAACTCGTCGATTCATGGCAATGTGCCTTTAAGGTTACTGTCTGGTTCTGCGTGTCCGCTCTTCAACAACAGAGTGTGAGGAGATTTAACCAAGCCTGAAAATTGGGCGCAGGCTAAAAATTAACCTGGTACGAGTGAATTTTTTCGAAAACAAAAGCAGAAATTTTGGGCGGCAGTTCTATAGCCTCATGTGCAAAACGAGCACCGATACTATTGGGATCAAAAATACCATCGGCAACAAAGATCGCGCTCATTGCGCGACCCGGTTTGTCTTCCGGTTGATCAACCCCCTCATGTTGATAGCCAGCTTCAGGCGACCAACGCAGCGCACGTTGGGCGTCATTTTTGGCATAGCAAAGCTGAAAGCCGGGCAGATCGCCGCCGCAGTTTTCCCACGCGTTCAGATAAAAAAATTAACATGAAACCAGCGGCGCTTATTGGACTCATATTGGATTACATGTTTGACTTCGCTCAGCATCACAACGTTCTTCGTTTATGCGTTTAACTTATCCAGCAGGGATCGTATTTTTTCCGGATCGCCAGACTTCAGAATTTTTGCGGCTGACGGCTCTATATCGGGCAGATTTGACATCAATACGCGCTGTTTTACGGGCAATAAATTGGCGGGATGCATCGAAAAATGCCTTAGACCAAAACCAAGCAAGAGCCTTGTCAGCTCTACGTCTCCGGCCATTTCACCACATACAGCGACCGGCACATTTGCGGCATTGGCCTGCTGAATCACGCTTGAAATCAACATCAATACAGCCGGGTGAAGTGGGTCGTACAGGTGCGCGACAGCATCATCGGTCCGGTCAATAGCCAGTGTGTACTGGATCAAATCATTGGTACCAATCGAAAGAAAATCAAGCGTCTTTAAAAACATTGGCAAAGCAATAGCTGCGGCCGGAATTTCGATCATTCCGCCAACCTGAATTTCATTGTTGAACTTTTTGCCTTCGGCCTTTAGCTGGGCCTTGGCAACATCAAGTGCCGCAATGGTTTGCCGTAGCTCAGTGACAGAAACCAGCATCGGAATCAAAATTCGCACATCGCCATAACGTGAGGCACGCAAAATGGCCCGCAGTTGTGTGTTAAAAATCTGCGGCTCAGATAAACAATAGCGAATCGCACGCAACCCTAGTGCCGAGTGTGATATCCCTGAGTCTGCGCTGTCCAGAGTTTTATCCGCGCCAATATCGAGAGTGCGAATCACCACTGGCTGGCCGCGCATTCCTTCAGCAACGGCTTTGTAAGCGGCAAGTTGCTCTTCTTCGTCCGGGCTATCTTTGCGATTCATGAACAAAAATTCTGTTCGGAATAAACCGATGCCTGTTGCACCCGATAATTTGACTGCCGCCAAATCAGTCGGCAACTCAATGTTGGCATGCAGCTCAACAACGGTGCCATCCAGAGTTTCAGCGGTTGCTGTTTTGATCCGTGATAATTTTTGTCGCTCCAACTTCCACTGGCTTTGCTTTAGGCGATATTCCGCAAGGACTGTTTCATCCGGATCAACGATCACCACGCCTTGTGTGCCATCAACGATAATCACTTCGTCTTCACGCACTAATTCACGCGCGGTATGCAGCGCGACGATCGCGGGGATGGCTAAGCTGCGGGCGAGGATTGCGGTATGTGAGGTTGAGCCGCCCACATCGGTTACAAACGCGGCGACTTGATGGTCTTTAAATAAAATGACATCGGCGGGCGATAAGTCATGCGCGACTAAGATTGTATCTTCAGCGCGCTCACGCAATTTTTCCGGAACAGCGCCGCCTTGGCCAGACAGTGCGGCAACTATGCGCTCGGCGACCTGGCGCACGTCGGTTTTGCGCTCGCGCAAATACTCATCCTGTACATCCGCAAACTGGGCCAGCAAATCATCGAGCTGCAGCTTTAGCGCCCACTCGGCATTACAGGATTCGCGCGCGATGACATCACGGGGAGTTTCGGTAAACGACGGGTCTTCCAAAATCATGCGATGCACGGTTACAAAGGCGGCCATATCGGCCGAGGCATCGCCGCGTTGTGTTAGCTTAATATCCGCTTCAAGAGCGTCTAATTCGGCGCGCACAATTTTGACGGCCTTGTCAAAGCGTTTGACCTCGCGAGTAATGAACTCTTCTGGAATTTGGTAGTGATCCACCTCGAGGGAGGTATTGGTGACCAAATGCGCATGGCCAATTGCAATGCCGCCCGAAACTCCCAAACCGTGCAGCGTAAAGGCCATGCTATTCGCCTTCGCCAAATTTATCGTTAATCAGGGCCACAACGGCTGCCATAGCCGCAGCTTCATCTGCACCACTTGCTTCAAGTTCAATCTTGGTACCCTTGCCTGCGGCCAGCATCATTACGCCCATGATTGATTTTGCATTAACGCGTTTACCCGCTTTTGAAATAAACACATCGGCCGAAAATTGCCCTGCGGTTTGGGTAAGTTTTGCAGAAGCGCGTGCGTGCAGGCCGAGCTTGTTAGTAATCTCGATATCCTGCTTGATCACGACGATGCCCCTGTTCCCAACTGACCGCAAGAGTTGGAAGGCATCGAAATAACGCCGTCTTTGGCCCCGCAGAGGGTTTTTTCAATTAATGCCTGCATCGATAATTCACGATAAGTTAGGGCTTTCACCAACATCGGCAAATTAATTCCTGACACGCCCTCGACGCGCCCCGGCTCCAGCAAGCGACAGGCGATATTGGCTGGCGTAGCGCCAAAAATATCAGTCATCACCAGCACGCCGTCACCTTGATCCAGAAACCGGATTAAATCGCGGCCCTGTGGCAAGATCGCATCAGGATCATCGTGGATTGTTACCCCCAGCTGGCGCAGGTACAAAGGGCGCTTGCCCATCACATGCGAGGCGCAGTGAATTAAACTCTCGCCCAGTGTGCCGTGGGCGACGATAAGTAGACCAATCATGTTTTTTGACAGCTCAGAAAAGATTAATCGTAAGTTTAACCGATGCGGCCGGAGACTTGCGTTTCTGCTTGTCCGTTTAAGCAGCTGCGGCGTCTAAGTTTTGGGCTTGTAAATGAACCTGTGGCGGACAAGCGCGATCGGCGGGGAACACAACCTTGAATGTTGTGCCATGGGCATCGAGCTGTTGCGTGCTGCTAATTTCCAACCGTGCGCCATGGCGCAGCAAGACATGTTTTACAATCGCTAAGCCCAGTCCGGTGCCGCCTGAAGCACGCGAGCGGCCACGATCAACGCGATAAAAACGTTCGGTCAAACGCGGTAAATGCTCGGCAGGAATACCTTCACCGTTGTCGCGCACCGAAAAAGCCGGAGCACCGTTTTCCGTTGTCCAGTTTATACAAATTTCCCCGCCTGCCGGGGTATAGCGAACGGCGTTAGTCACTAAATTACTTAACGCGCTGGCAATTTCATCGCGATTGCCCAGCAGCCAACCCGCATCAACTGTCGGGGTAATTTTATGATTGCTCGCGGATAGATGTTGAGCATCGAGGGTAATACTGGCGATTAATTCCGGCATATCAATCGGCGCGGCGGCAAGTCGATTGCGGTTATCTTCCAGTCGTGAAAGTGCCAGCAAGTCATTAACCAAGCGCTCCATGCGTAGCGTCTGTGCGCCCATATGGGAAAGCGATTTTTCGACAACGGCCGGATTCCGACTGCCCGCGGTGGATATGGTTTCCAGAAAGCCAAGCAATACGGTGAGCGGTGTGCGCAGTTCGTGTGAAACATTGGCAACGAAATCGCGGCGCATGGTTTCGAGTTGCTCGCGCTCTGAAATGTCTCGCGAAATAAGTAGCATTTGGTCGTCGCCAAACGATACCAGCTGGACGCTTAATGTAATGTCTGTTCCGGACGAGGAATTCTTCGACTGTGAAATTTTAAGTAGCAGAGGAGTGCCAAATTTGCGCGCATTCAGATAATCAATAAATTCGGGATAACGTATTAAATAGGTTATCGTTTGCATGCGGTCACGATTCAGCGAGATTGACCAATGCGTTTCGGCATTCGGGTTGCACCACACAATATTGTATTGATCGTCGAGCATGACCGCCCCATCTGGCAACGCTGTAGCGGCCTCCTGAAAGCGACCGAGTGTGGCGGCGAGAGTTTGCTGGGTCGTGCGTTCTTGACGAATCAACCGGTATAGCGCTCCGAGCGTGTCACCCCAAACGCCAAAACCATCTGGCAAGGTGGCCGCTGTGGGGTCGCGCAGCCACTCCGAAAGTTGGGCTAATTTCCAAGCGTAATAAGCAAAACAAACGAAAATGATAGTTGCACCGACGATCCAAGCGGGCGTCTCACCAAAAATGAGACCAACAATACCGCCGATTATCAAGGCCAGTAACGCAACGCGCATAAGCGCAGTAAATGTTATTTTTTGTACGGTTGAAATGGCCATAGGCTTCAACTTAACACTCAGCAATTATTGATCGGCTAGTACGGCGAGGCGCAATACTTGTATTGCCATGTTACGCGAAGCCGCATAAGTCAGCGGGTACGAGCGCCGCCAGTGCTACTCCAATGCAAACCGGTAGCCGCTACCGCGCACCGTGTGAATCAGGTTCTCGTGGCCGGAAGGCGTCAGTGCAGCGCGCAACCGGCGAATGTGCACGTCTACTGTGCGTTCTTCAATAAACACATGGTCGCCCCAGATAAAATCAAGCAATTGTGTCCGTGAATAAACGCGCTCCAGATGGGTCATAAAAAAATGCAACAAGCGAAACTCGGTCGGCCCCATGCTCAGTGTTTTACCGTTGCCAGACACTTTATGCGAGGCAGGGTCGAGCCTTAAGCCATGGTATTCAATGACATCCTGGGTTAGCTCTGGCGCGCGGCGGCGAAGTACCGCCTTGATGCGGGCTTCAAGTTCGCGAACTGAAAACGGCTTCACCATATAATCGTCTGCACCGGTTTCAAGACCTTTGAGTTTGTCCTGCTCCTCGCCTTTCGCGGTCAACAAAATAATCGGCAGGCTTTTGGTGCGCGAGTCTCCCCGCAGACGGCGCGCTAATTCCACTCCACTCATGCCGGGGAGCATCCAATCGAGTAATGCCAAGTCGGGCAATTCAACCTGAATATGTTTAAGTGCTTCTTCCGCATTATCGTGCGTCAATACGCGGTAACCACTCATTTCCAGGTTAATTTGGATGAGATCCTGAATCGCGGGCTCATCCTCTACCACCATAATAGTTGGGTTCATTTTTTTACCTTTGGCAATGCGAGTTTGCTTTTAACCATGCGACCATCATATTTCAGGTTCGTGAAGGTTGTGTGACAGGGTTTCTATGTCGGCTATCTTCGTGATTACCCGTGTCAGAGTACAGCCCTTGCCACCTGACTGCTCGGTCTCCAAGTATCATGTCAACTCTTGTTAACCGGTAACCGATATGGCTGGCCTTACGCCCACCTCACCCCGCCCGACAGAAATCAAGCTCCACCAAAAATCGCGTGAACTGGAAATTGTTTTCGATGACGGCAAACAGTTTCGTTTTTCCTGTGAATTACTGCGAGTTTTTTCACCATCCGCCGAAGTGCGCGGTCACGGGCCGGGTCAGGAAGTGCTTCAAGTAGGAAAAAAAAATGTAGGCATAACCGCCATAGAGCCGGTTGGGACATACGCCGTCAAATTGGTCTTCTCAGATGGGCATAACACGGGGCTCTATTCTTGGGATTATTTTTATGATCTTGGTGTCAAGCAGGATAGCTACTGGCAAACCTACCTTGCGCGAATGCAGCAAGCGGGCGCCAACAGAGAATAGCAAGCGGGAATAATTTGAATGACTAAAACGACTCATTTCGGATTTCAGGAGGTTCCCGAAGCCGAAAAATCTGCCAAAGTACGCGAAGTGTTTGCGTCGGTCGCACCCAGTTACGACATCATGAATGATCTGATGTCTGGCGGCATGCATCGACTATGGAAAAAATTCACGATTGATCTTGCCAGCGTCAAACCAGGACAAAACGTGTTGGATGTCGCCTCGGGTTCAGGTGATTTGGCGATCGCCTTCGCGAAAGCCGCTGGTGCGGGCAATGTATGGCAGACTGATATCAACGAAGCTATGCTCAAGGTTGGGCGCAATCGCTTAATCAATGCAGGGCATGCCACGCCTAGTGCGCTGTGCGATGGTGAAAAGCTCCCGTTTGCCAGCAACTCCTTTGATCTGGTGACGGTTGCTTTTGGGCTGCGAAACATGACGCACAAGGATGTTGCGCTGGGTGAAATGACACGGGTACTTAAGACTGGAGGGAGACTGTTGGTGCTGGAGTTTTCTAAGGTGCATGAAGCCCTCAAAAAACCTTACGACCTGTACTCATTCAACCTGTTGCCACTAATGGGCAAATATGTCGCAAAAGATGAGGCGAGTTACCGTTATCTGGCTGAATCGATTCGTATGCACCCCGATCAGGAGACCCTTAAAGCCATGATGGAAACGGCGGGCCTGTCGCGGGTTGAGTATTTCAACCTGAGCGCTGGTGTAGTGGCATTGCACAAAGGCGTTAAGTTATAAATCATGTCGGTAGCGGGCTGTATGATTCTCAAGAGTTGGGCAGTTGAATTTAAAACAGTAAGTGCAGTCATAGAGCCAAGATGTACTCACATTTTTCAATATCCATTAAGGGCAATATGAAATTCATCCTCGCCAGTTTTATAGTCATTATTTTCACGCTCGGCTTGACGGTTGACGCAAAGCCCCGTCTGGGCGGAGGCAAATCAACCGGTATGCAGCGAGAGTCGGTGCAAAAAGATGCAGGCACCGCCGCAAAAACCGCACTACCACCGCAGGCAACGCCAACAGCAGCCGCGGCGCCTTTGGCAGGGGCGGCACCGATGGCAGCGAAAACCGGCATGAGCAAATGGCTGGGGCCGTTGGCAGGGTTGGCTGCAGGGGGATTGCTGGCGTCGTTGTTCATGGGCCACGGATTCGACGGTATTAAGTTTATGGATATTTTGCTTGTGGCGATGTTGGCATTGGGTGCTTTCATGCTGCTGCGTGCATTCATGCGCAAGAAAGCGCAGCAGAGTATTGACGGCGGAAGCACTAACGCCATCCAGTACGTTGGTGCAGGTGAGGCCAATCGTGATGTCTCTTCGCTACCATCGCCTGCCGCAGTCACGGGAGGCGGACGACTCATCGCCCCAGAGATCGGCAGTCGTCTTGCAGGCGGCGTGGCATCAGAGGCGGAGATTGAGCAGGCTACGAGTAATCCGAGAATACCTGCAGACTTTGAAATTTCACCATTTGAACGTCAAGCGCACGCCGCCTTTATTCGGTTGCAGGCAGCCAATGATGCCGGCGATTTGCAGGATATTCGAGATTTTTCAACGCCTGAAATGTATGCCGAAATTGCGCTGCAAATTCAGGAGCGCGGCACCACAACCCAGCGTACAGAAGTCGTTGCGCTGGCGGTGACCGTACTTGAAGTGACAACTGAAAATAATCGCGCGATCGCAAGCGTGCGTTACACCGGTACGCTGCGCGAAGGTGTGAGTACTGCGCTGGATACATTTGATGAGGTTTGGCATGTCGTGAAAAATTTGGCTGATGCCCAATCGACGTGGCGCTTGGCCGGTATTCAGCAGTTGGCCTAACCCTACACTTTTGCCCAAGTGAATATCGCCAATTTGTTGACGGTTAAGTTAATGAATCGCGTGCTGTCGGATTACCCGATGGCTCGTAACAGTCTGGGCGAGCACGCGGGTAAAACTGTTTCTGTACAAATCGGGCCGATTGACGCGATGGCGATGCTTGTGCGGATAACGGCAGATGGGACCATGGAAATGGTCGGTATCGGTGCCAGCAATCATGCTCAAACCGCCCCAAGCTCCTCGCCAGACGTGGCTTTTGTGATTTCGCCCCAGTTAATACCGCGGCTGATACGGGGTGATGAATCAGCATTTTCGGAAGTGTCGTTTTCGGGTGATAGTGAATTTGCCGCGACGCTTTCCACGATTGCCCGCAATATTGAATGGGATGTTGAAGAAGATTTAAGCAAGGCTGTCGGTGATATTGCGGCACATCGCTTTGTTGGTACCGTCAAAACGATGGATGCATGGCAGCTAGATACAAAGGCGCGCCTGACTGAAAATCTGGCGGAATACCTGACGGAAGAAAAGCGCGCGTTTATTCCCCAACGGTGCCTTGAAACGCTCGCAACAGACAATGAAAGTTTGCGTGATGATGTTGCGCGTCTGGAAGCAAGGCTCGCCAAACTCGCCAAGGTCGCATAATGCCAATGTCGTGTCTGATTCACGGCGTATCCATATATCAGTGCAATTGAGCGTGAATCAACCGGACCCAAGCAAAAATCTGCTGCGGCGCATCCTAGAGGCGCTCATCACTGTTCCTGTGGCGCTCTGGATTTTTCTGGAAGAGTGGCTATGGGATTCGATGCTGGTATTCATGGCATGGCTGGCGCAACTGCCGCCCGTGCGTTGGCTGGAAAGCCAAATTGCCCAACTGCCTCCCTATGCGGCGTTGTTTGCTTTTTTGATTCCCGCTGCGATTTTGCTACCGTTCAAGCTTGCCGCATTCTGGTTGATCGCGCATGGTCAAAGTCTGTTCGGCGCAATTATTTTTATAATCGCCAAAATCATTGGAACCGCTTTTTTGGCGCGTATTTTTTCACTGACTAAAAACGCACTTATGACCATTAAGTGGTTTGCAAAAATCAATTTTACGGTTACGGCGTGGAAAGAATGGCTGTACGCTTATGTGCGGGCACTGCCTGTCTATCAGCACATACGGGTGTGGATGCACGCCACTAAGTTGCGAGTGAAGATGTGGTGGCACGACTTGTTTGGTGGTTAGCATCCGCAGGGCGCTAGATTATGGAGCAACGCGAAACTCGACTCTTGTGATAAGGTGCATTTTCACTAGCCATAGAGCAGCAAATTGAGACTTTTAACCATCAAGGTGTGATCCGGCACAGTGGATTTCGACTTGTACAGGCCCTTCATAGAAACCCGTTCTGAAATTCATGCGCCTTCTCCGTCTCCTAAAAATACTCTCGATTATTGTCCGTTTTGGTCTCGATGAATTTCTGCCCGCTGGATTTTCACGGTCGCTGCTTAGCGGTATTTTCTTTTGGCGCAATTTTAGTGAGCCGCGCGGGGTACGCCTGAGGCTGGCACTCGAAGCACTGGGCCCGATTTTTATCAAATTTGGACAGTTGTTATCAACCCGTCCCGATCTAGTACCGTCTGATATTGCGATTGCGCTATCAAAGCTGCAAGACCAAGTGCCACCGTTTGGTCCTGAAGCGGTAATTGAAACCCTAAACCGCGTTTACCAGCGGCCTTATCAGGCAGTGTTTTCAGAGTTTGATCTCACCCCGGTAGCAAGTGCATCGATTGCACAGGTTCATTTTGGCGTATTGGCAGACGGTAAGCTTCAAGGTCGTGAGGTCGCGGTCAAAATACTGCGGCCCCATATTCGCAAAACAATCGACCACGATATTGCGTTGCTCTACGTTGTCGCGGACTTGGTTGAGGCTACTTTTGAGGATGGCAAGCGACTCCGGTCAAAAGAGGTGGTAGCTGAGTTTGAAAATTCCATTCACGATGAGCTTGATCTCGTTCGAGAGGCGTCTAATGCCTCCACCCTGCGGCGTAATTTTGCCGACGGCACATTGCTCTATGTGCCAGAAGTCTATTTTGATTACACCTATCGAGAAGTGATGGTGATGGAGCGCATTGATGCGATTCCCGTCAACGATATTGCGCAACTGAAGGCGCACAATATTGATATTGCCCGTCTCGCCGCTGATGGAGTGAAAATATTTTTTACTCAAGTTTTCCGCGATGGTTTTTTTCATGCTGATATGCACCCAGGCAATATTTTTGTCGGCCGCAACGGGATTTACTCGGGGGTCGATTTCGGCATCATGGGCTCTCTCTCGGATGCTGATAAAACCTACCTCGCCCGTAACTTCGCTGCTTTTTTTGCGCGCGATTACAAAGAGGTTGCCATTGCACACCTTGACGCTGGCTGGGTGCCCAAAAATACCCGCGTCGACGAGCTGGAGGGCGCTATCCGTGCAGTCTGCGAGCCCATTTTCGATAAGCCTCTGAATGAAATTTATTTTGGCAATGTGTTGCTTCGCCTGTTTGAGGTCTCGCGACGATTTCGCATGGAAATTCAACCGCAGCTAGTTCTTCTGCAAAAGACCTTGTTGCAAGTTGAGGGCCTCGGCCGCCAGCTATACCCTGAACTAGATTTGCGCCCGCTTGCACAACCAATTTTGCAGCGCTGGATGTCTGAACAGGTTGGGTTTCGTGGACTCATAAAGCAATTGCGCAAAGAGGGCGTCCAGTGGACAGCCACCATCCCGCAATTACCGCGGCTTATCCACCGCGCCCTTGAGGCAAATCCCAGCGAGCGTCTCGCCGATATTGAGCGCGCCATCAACCGGGTTGAGCGCACCCAGCGGTTTCAAACTACGGTGCTAATGGGGCTGCTGTTTTTGCTAGTGTTGGCGGCAGGTGGGTATCTCTATCTGCTGTTTTTATATCCATTCTAGAGCGGCTATCGAGACGCAAGAGTGGGCAAACAAGCGCAGCAGCCTATTTGTATGTCGCCTAAACCGGCCTGATTTGTTACACTTTTGCTCCGTTTTAGCTTGCAGTAGCCGCGTCTTTGCTTAAAATTGCCCATCATTTCTTTTTACATCAAGGATTGCGCTCATGACGTCCCTGCTGGGTTTGGTCGTACTCTATCTTTTAGGCACTCTCGCGATCGGTCTCTACGCCGCGACGCGCGTTAAAACCTCAACCGATTTCGCGCTGGCGGGCCGCAGTCTGCCGCTAGTGATGATTGTCACCACCACCTTTGCCACCTGGTTTGGCTCGGAAACGGTGCTCGGCATCAGCGCCAAATTTGTGCAAAACGGACTTAACGGTGTGGTCGAAGACCCGTTTGGCGCATCCATGTGCCTCGTTTTTGTGGGGATGTTTTTTGCGGCCAGACTGTACCGCATGAATTTATTGACCATCGGCGACTTTTATCGAAAGCGCTACGGCAAGACGGTTGAAATTTTTTGCTCTGTTGCCATTATTCTCTCGTATCTTGGCTGGGTGGCCGCACAAATTACAGCGCTGGGGCTGGTCTTTAATGTGGTCAGTGGCGGAGCAATCAGCGAAGAACTGGGCATGGTGATTGGTACGCTATCCGTGCTTGTATACGTTATTTTTGGCGGCATGCTGGCGATTGCATGGACCGATTTTATCCAGATGATTGTGCTTGTTATTGGCTTAACCATCATCTCGTTCGTGGCCGGTGATTTGGCAGGCGGTCCGGGCAAGGTGTATGACTTGGCGATCAGCAGGGATTTATTTAATTTTCTGCCCGATCCCAAGTTTAAGGACGCGATGTTCTTTTTTGCCGCCGCGATAACCATGATGCTTGGCTCAATTCCGCAACAAGATATTTTCCAGCGCGTGATGGCCGCTAAGGATGCCAAGACCGCGTCCAGAGGCGCAATTATCGGCGGTATATCTTATTTGCTGTTTGCATTTGTGCCCATGTTTATTGTGGCATGTGCGGTGATTATCATGCCCGATGAAACCAAGCGCTTACTGGATGGCGGCTCGCAAATGGCGCAGCGGGTGCTGCCGACGCTGATCCTCACGCATATGCCGTTTTGGGCGCAGGTGGTATTTTTTGGCGCGTTGCTTTCGGCGATCAAATCCTGTGCATCGGCGACTTTGCTGGCGCCGTCAACGAGTTTTGTTGAAAATATTTACAAACATTTGCGCCATGGCCTGACCGATAAGCAGGAGTTATTAGCGTTTCGGGTGACGTTGTTTTTCTTTACCTGTTGTGTATTACTTTATGCCGTGGTCATGAAGGGCACGCCGATCTATGAAATGGTGTCAGGCGCTTATCAGGTCACCTTGGTGGGCGCATTTTTGCCATTGGTGTGCGGGCTCTACTGGAAACGCGCAACACGGCATGGCGCCATTGCCTCGATTGTTTTGGGTATCTTTACCTGGCTTATTTTCTTGCTTACCCCACTCGGCGCAGAGTATCCGGCACAGTTGATGGGCATCATCATGGCTGGAGTAGGTATGGTCGCAGGCTCGTTGTTGTCTAAGCCCCATGAGCACCACGCACACCCAGAAGCGGGGCATGGCCATGGCCGCTTGCACAGTCACGCTGATTAACGGCTAACCACTTCAAAAAAACGGCGCAGACTCTGCGCCGTTTTTTATTTTGCGCACTGCATTTAATCGAAGCGCCGTGCGTCGTGCTGCTGAAACGTCTGCCTTATTGACTCCCCAACCCGCCCTTTTTGCATTTCGTCGCAATCCGATTGAGCAGACTGACACATCTAAATACAGTGAGGTCATCAAGTAGCGCATTACCAACCCATTTAAAAGTGCACATAGCTGCAACCGGTAAACAGGCACTTAGGAGACTCATATGAAAACCGACATCAAAACCAATTTCAAAGCTTGGCCTGCTGCAATGGCAGTGCTGGCAACCGTTAGTTTTATCGCAACATGGGCAGTCACAGCAACGGCAACGACGGCTTATGAACGTACCAATCCCGCGCTGCAGATGGAAACAATCACGGTTACCGCCAAGCGCATCCGCACTGAGAGAATGGCCGCAATTATTGTCAGCGCGCCCCGATTAGCGAACAGCTTGGTTGCCAATGCGCCAATTGCGGGCGCAAGTGATGCCGCCAAGCTCTAAATTTTAAGCCTCCTGTTGTACGTCGTCCCCTAGTCGAAGTTTGACTCGACTATTTGCCTGGGCTGTTACACGGCCCGGGCATTTTTTTAATCAATGAATGACACTTTTTAGCCATTTTGTCGTCATGGCACTTTCATATTCGAGTTGCAAACTTACTCTCGCGGCAGGCAATCATTCTGACAAACACGGTTTGGGGTATCACATGACGATATTGGGATTAAGCGCGGTGACGGCACTGGCCTGGATAGGCGTGTTTGCATTAGTCATTCTGGCTCTGCGGGCGGCGGGCAACCCTAAACTCCCCGCTAAGCTACTAGAAGCAGACGCTGCTGCTTATATCACTGAGGTTTCAAGTGCCGGTACGCCCCGGCAAAAACTGACGGCACTTACCGCATATAGCATTCGTGCGGCCGAGCTTACTCGAGCACCGACCGTTGCCGGCGCAGCCCTGCGCCGTCCCGGTTTGGCCTCACGCTGGAAGGATCCCCATCGGGTGCACGTCAGCTAGACAATAATAGTAATTAGCAGGGCCGCGTTGGCGATGTCATTCATATGAGCCCGCCTTTTTTCAACCTTTTATGGTTGAAATACCGTATTTCGTCTTTTGACGCATAAAAATTGAAACCTTCGGCGTTATGCTTTGCGCATGATGAATTTGTCCCATTGGTTTCGCGGAATGAGCCCCCAACGGGTGCTGATTACACTATTGTTGACTACGGTAGGCACGGCTATTGTCATGCCTTATTTTGGCCGCAACGTCACATTTGAAACATTGTGGTTGCGCATGCTGGTCGTGGCAGTCGTGATGTTGCTTTCAATGACCGTAGCGGGCAACCTGCCAGTCGAGCGTTTGAAGCTGCCGGTATGGGCCAAATGGCTGAGGCGCGAACACATACAACTGATTGCGCTGATCCTGGCAGCGTTTTTTGGCACCATTTTATCGGGCTTGTTGATTGGCCGTTCGCTCATCCAAATGTTTACAGTCGATGCCATGTTCTGGGGCATGGTGTTCTTTACGGCTACGGGCATCACGGTTGGTGTAGTTGCGGCTATGTTCTTGGTTTATCGAGAACGCGAGGCGCGAGCGCACGCTAATTTACGAGCCTCAGAATCGACGCGCTATCAACTTGAGAAGCAGGTGCTGGAAGCGCGTCTCAAGCTCATGCAGGCGCAAATTGAGCCGCATTTTCTATTTAATACCCTTGCCAATGTTCAGCATCTGGTTGAGACCAATCCCCCTCTTGCCGGACGCACGCTGGAAAGCTTGATTGCCTATTTACGTGCCGCTCTGCCGCAAATGCGTGAAGACGGCACCACCTTGGGCCGCGAGGTTGCGCTGGCAAAAGCATATCTGGATATTCAACAGTTACGGATGGGCGTGCGCCTGCAATTTTCGGTTGAATTGCCCGAAAACTTGCGCGGTGCAGCGTTCCCGCCAATGATGCTGCTGACTTTGGCAGAAAATGCGATCAAGCACGGCCTCGACCCGCTGCAACAAGGCGGCGTAATTCGCGTTGCTGCCGAGCTGTGTGATGGAGTGCTGGTCGTCAGTGTGATTGATACCGGCCAAGGGCTGCTTGAGGCGAGCAGCATCGGGGTTGGCCTTGTCAATATCCGCGAACGCTTGGCTGCTTTATATGGAAGAACCGCAAAACTAGTGCTTGAAGAAAACACGCCCTGTGGCGTTGTCGCGCGGATTTCGATTCCTTGCTCGATATAATGGTCAGAATGGCCTGAAGAGAGCGAAGAAAATGCCTACTGCCATAATTGCAGACGACGAGCCACTGCTGCGAGAGCAAATCAGGTTGCGCCTTTCCAGGCTTTGGCCGGAGCTGACTATTGTTGCTGAAGCAACCAATGGTGCCGAGGCGCTTAGCGACTATGAAGCGCACGAGCCGGATATTGTGTTCCTTGATATTCATATGCCAGTTATGAACGGCCTAGATGCGGCGCGGCTAATTGGCCGCGGCCGTGAACGGCGCGTGCATATTGTTTTTATTACCGCTTTTGATGAGCATGCGGTGGAAGCATTTGAGCGCGGCGCGATCGACTATTTGTTGAAGCCGTTTAATGAAGCGCGTCTATTTGAAACGGTCGACAGGCTCAAGGAGCGCATCCAGAGCGGCTTTTCAGCCAATTACCCTCCCGCCGGGCAGGATAATGTCGAGAGTGACAACACCGATGCGCTTAGTATCGTATTGCGCCAGCTTTCCGCGCAAATAAAACCCGGCACTGCCTATTTACAATGGATTAAGGCCAGCGTTGGGCAAACTGTGCGCCTGATTCCGATCGATGATGTTTTCTACTTTCAATCGGATGATAAATATACTCGCGTAGTTCTTGAAGACGGTGAGGTCTTAATCCGCAAACCGATCAAAGAGCTGATTGATGAGCTGGACCCGGACCGATTCTGGCAAATTCATCGTGCCACTATTGTCAGCACCCGCGCTATCGCCGGCGTAGTGCGCGGGCTGCGTGATCAGGCTGACCTCAAACTGAATGGCCGCCCTGAAGTTCTCACCGTGAGCCGAAACTACACCCATTTATTCAAACAAATGTGATGTAATTCACAGTTGTGTGATTGCCGCAAAAGCCACGTCTCATAACGTTTCCGGCATTCGAAACCTGCTGTAACGGGCATATCTTCATATGCCTGCATTCCATCCCGCTATTTCTGCAAATCAGCTTTCGACGCTTGAGCGGTGATGATTCGCCATTTATTCTGACAGCGTACGAGTAAGCGGTTGTCGAATTCTGCCGCGCTCCACGTAAACTGACGAAAACTGGAATCAATATGTTCAAAGCAATCGGCACCCTGATTAACAAAACTCCCTGGTGGGCCATGGCTCTGGCCGGCATTTCGACGCTCCTGTTTCTGGTGGTGTTTACGATACCGTTCCAGCTCATACATTTATCAGAAAGTGGCGCCACCATAGAACAGCGGCGCGCCATAAAAAAAGAAATAGATTCCGCTTTCGGCGACTCGGCACTCGGCGTGGTTGAGGGAATCGTGTCCAATATGCGCGAGCGTACCTATGATCCGGTGCGCAAGGGCGAGCTAGATAGGGCTATGGAAGAGATTGCCCGGGCGCGGCAAAAAGTTTTCAAAGCGCGTGGTGATGTCGCAAACTTAGCTGACGAAGCAAGCGAGGCTAAGCGGGAATCGATTCGCGAAGCCGCGGCAGCCGCACTGGAAAGCGCCAAGGATGCCGCTGAAGCGGTGCTGGATGGAGCACGTGAGGGGCGGGAGACTATTGAAGGGGCTCGACGTGATGTAGAGGCATCGCTCAAATCGGCCGGCGTTGCTTCAGAGGGCACATTAAAAGCGCTTGATGAACAAGTAGTGGCAGCCAAGGCCAAAGAAGCGGCTGCGCAAAAAGCGCTAGATTTGCTCAAAAAATCGGTATCAGCCAGTGAGGTAGCTGTTGATGCCGGCGCGAAAGGCAAGAAGAAAAATAAAGCCGCTTCAGGTGAAGCCGCCAAATTTAATCTTAAGTTCGACGGCAATATAGGCAATGAGCCTATCAAAGGCAGTATTGATCTGGATGGCACAGATAACCCAACCATTATTGTTTCGGGTGTTGACTTGCCAAAAATGCCCGCGATACCTGCGCCACCTTTACCGCCGTTGCCACCTGAGCTTAGCGATAATATTCACGCCACCGTTGCCTCCTCTGCAAAGCGTATTGGTGTTGGCTCTGTATTAATTTTGATTTTTATCCCGCTCTTTATTATGTTGCTGGTCGCAAAATATTTCATCGACCGTTCGCGGCGTGCTACCGCCTATGCTGAGACGCAAACCCGGGAGGCAGAGTTTCAAAGCGCCAATCGCCAAATTGTGGAGGCGCGTCTGCAAGCCTTGCAAGCGCAGGTGGAACCACATTTTCTCTACAACACCTTGGCAAATGTGCAGGCGCTGACCGAGGTCGATCCGCCCCAGGCCAACAAAATGGTTGGCCACTTGATTCAATATCTGCGTGCCGCGCTGCCAAAGATGCGCGAAACCACTTCAACCGTGGGCCAGGAAATGGAGTTGGCCAGAGCATATTTGAATATTCTTAAAATGCGCATGGGCGAGCGGCTGGCGTTTGACATCACCCTGCCTGCAGAGCTGGAAAACGCGCCATTCCCGCCATTGATGTTGCCTTCGTTGGTGGAAAATGCCATTAAGCATGGACTGGAACCGTTGCGCGAAGGTGGGCGTATTGACGTAATCGCTGAAAAAATCGGCGAAGGCGCGACCGGCACAGTTCGGCTCACGGTTAAAGATACGGGGCGCGGCCTGACTGATGCCCCAACACAGGCGGGCGGCGGAGTCGGACTCTCGAATATTCGCGAACGCCTGCATGGTCTGTTTGGCGATCAAGCCAAGCTCACCTTGGAGTCCAACTCACCCAAAGGTGTGGTGGCAAGCATTGAAGTGCCAGCTGTGCTGATTCCACCGTTTAATGCTGCTAGCAATATCGCCGGCACAACGGCTGCAATGCGTAAGCCGAGCAAACCGAGTGAGCCCGCGCCATCCGGATTCGCCGCTCGCACCTGGTGGATTGCACGCAAAACCCACAGTGTTTGGCTGCGCGTTCTGACGGTGGCCTTTGTTGGCGTCATGATATTGTTGGGTGTATTTTTATTGCTAAGCCTCGCTGGCATGGCTACCGGGCTAATGCCCTTCCAAATTTTTAACACGGAACTGACCGGCGTTGAGGGGATGGCCCTGGGTTCGGTCGCGCTGCTGCTGGCCTTCTGTCTGCTGGTGCTGGTAGCGATTGTGTTGGCTGTGCTTGCCTATGGTCTGGGGGTATTGTTTGCGGCACTCCTGATTGGTGTCCCCATCGTAATTTTAATTTCCATGGTCCCGGCTATGGTGCCCTTTATTTTATTCGGTTTGTTTGTTTGGTGGCTGGTAAAGCGACAACGTAAAAAACAATTAACGAATCAGAGTAACGCCAAGAGCGGTACCAAGAACAGCGCCGTGAACGACGTGAAGAGCGACATAGCATCGCAAAATTAAGCGACAATTTAGAACTTATTTAACTCAGGTTATTAAATGAATTTCACCGCTATCATTGCCGAGGATGAACCCATTCTCCGCGCACAATTAAAAACAAAGCTCAACAAGCTATGGCCCGAACTTAAAATTCTTGCCGATGTGGGTGATGGCGAGGCCGCGCTGGAGGCGATTGCCGAACACCAGCCCACGCTTGCCTTTCTTGATATTCAAATGCCCGAAATGACCGGTATTGAAGTCGCCAAGAGTCTGTCGCAAAACCGTGAGCTTAAATGCCATATTGTGTTTGTAACGGCATTTGATCAATACGCGCTCGAAGCCTTTGATACGGGCGCGATTGATTATGTGCTGAAACCATATTCGGATGAGCGCCTGCAAGCCGCGGTGGACCGACTGAAAGAACGGCTCAACGCGGTGCCCGCGCAGCCGCAAAATCTGGAGGCATTGGTACAGCATCTTGCTGCCAAGCTGAACAGCGGCGCAGAAAAACTAAAGTGGATTAAGGCCAATATCGGCTCGAATCTGCGCCTGATCCCCGTTGATGATGTGCTGTTTTTTCAGTCAGATGAAAAATACACGCTTGTCGCGACCAAAGAATTTGATGCGCTTATCAAGACACCGATTAAAGAGTTGCTCGATGGACTGGATGCCGAAAAATTTTGGCAGATACATCGCTCAACAGTCGTAAACGCCACCGCGATTGAAGCCGTAACGCGGGATTTTCGCGGGCAGGCAACCGTGAAAGTCAAAGGCCGAAAAGAAAATCTTACCGTTTCCAGGCCATTCTCACATTTGTTTAAACAGATGTAGTTAGCAGTTCGTTGATCTCGTTACGAATGCTAACGTAGCGCATGACGTGATTGTCTTCCGCTGTGATTGCCAACAACGTGCCAGCACGCGCATTTTGGCGCAAAATGGGTTTTGTCGAAACGGGCGACGTCAAACAAGAAGTCGCTCTGTTTCTGGCAGATGTTCTCGTTTTTCGAAACCCTTCTCTGAATAGCCCAAGATGATCTACAGCCTCGGCAATAAAACCCCGCAACTCAAAGGCAATAACTACATTGCGCCCAATGCCACCGTGATCGGCGATGTAGTGATGGAAAAAAACGCCAATGTTTGGTGGAACGTCACGATACGCGCCGATAACGACACCATCACCTTGGGTGAAAACGTCAATATTCAGGACGGCTCAGTCTTGCACACGGATGAGGGCGTCAAGCTAACGCTGGCCAAAGATGTGAGTGTCGGCCACATGGCCATGCTGCATGGTTGTACTGTTGGCGAAGGCTCACTAATCGGCATTAAGGCAGTGGTGCTAAATGGCGCTGTGATTGGGCGAGAATGTTTAATTGGCGCAAATTCGCTGGTCCCTGAGGGCAAGGTCATTCCCGATCGTTCGCTGGTGGTAGGCTCACCCGGCCGCGTAGTGCGTACTTTGAGCGACGATGATGTTGCCATGATCCGCGGCATTGCCCAGCATTATGTAGACAATGCGGCGCGCTATCTGGAAAGCTTAAAACCCGTCACCGTAGTTTGAAATGACGCCACAACCGACAGCGGCAATCCCGAGCTTTAAGTATTAGCATTAGCGACTCCCATGCCGCATCCCACCGACCAATCAGGCACCTACCGCGCATACAACCCTGCCTGGCCTCAGTCCCAGCCAGCGCCGTGGCGCGCGGGGCGCGGCGCCTTATTGCTTTACACACTCGTCATCATTTATGCGAGCTTAAATCCGTTTGTTGGTTGGCGCGCGCCCGAAATTTTTACGCTATTCACCTGGCCAAAATATTTCACCGTATTTGATATAGGGCTTAATATTTTGGCGTATTTGCCACTGGGCGTTTTATGGGCGACATTGCTGGTGGCGTTTATGCGACGGCGCGATCAACCGCTGTCGAGGCAATTGGCAAACTCTCGTACCGTGGCGTGGCGAGCTTGGTTGTTAGCGGTGTTGATGGCCAGCCTGCTGTCGGTAGCGTTGGAGTCACTGCAGTCATTCTTGCCGGGTCGCGTCAGTTCGCCGCTTGATTGGCTTGCAAATGTATTCGGCGCCATGTTGGGGGCCGCGTTTATCGTTGCCCCGCTGGGACGCATGGCGCTGGAAGGGGTGGAGCGTTGGCGCTACCGGCACTTTGCGGCAGGCAAACAGGTTGACTGGGGGTTGCTGCTGCTGGGCATGTGGTTGTTCGCGCAGTTAAATCCCGCTATCCCATTTTTTGAAGCGGGCAATATCGTCAATCAACTCACTACAGGCGAGAAGCCGCACCCGTATGATCCGCTTTATCTGTTGCCACAGGCAGTCGGTATCGCGCTCAATGTGTGCGGTTTTGTGCTCTTTGTCACGCTGCTGTTGCATCCGGCCAAGCGGATATGGGCAAATATCTGGGTCGTCTTGCTGTTGGGCTTTGTTGCCAAAGTATCGATGGCTTCGCTCATGCTTAAAGCCCCGCAAATGATCGCGTGGATGGGGCCCGGCACCGTGATCGGCTTGACCTCAGGACTATTGTTGGCCGCGTATTTTTCGAGGGTGAAATACCACTGGCGGGTGCTGGGCGCAACCTTGTTTGTATTTGCGGGTGGCTGCATGACCAAGATATCGAGTGTGTACAACGCGTTTGATGAAACATTGCGTTTGTTTGACTGGCCGTATGGGCAATTAGTCAATTTTGCGAGCCTAACCCGCTGGCTAAGTGAAATATGGCCGTTGGCCGCATTTTTGTTTTTAGCGATAGTCTTTGTGAAGCATCGCCGCGACCACTAAAATAGCGTTTACTTCACGAAGAAAGAAAATCTGCGATGGGCTATTACCAACACCATGTTTTTTTCTGTGTTAACCAACGCGATGACGGGCGCGCCTGCTGCAATCAGCACGATGCCGAGGGGGTGCGTGCTTATGCCAAGGATCGAATTAAAGCGCTCAAGCTGAATGGCGAGGGCAAAGTGCGCGTCAATACTGCAGGCTGCCTGGATCGTTGCGATGAAGGGCCCGTGATGGTCATCTATCCCGACAATGTCTGGTACACCTATATCGATAAAAACGATGTGGATGAAATTATTTCCGAGCATATTCAAAACGGGCGCGTGGTAGAGCGCTTAAAAATTTAATCAAAAAATATCCGATAAAAATGGCCGGTCCGTTCCCCAATATTTCCGCCGTTATTCAGGGCGAAGCAGGCGCTATCGAGCTGCGTGCCCATGTTCCTGTGGAGGTTGCGCCGTGTGCCGTCGCGGTGGTGGCACATCCGCACCCGCTGTTCGGCGGCACCATGGATAACAAAGTCGTGACCACTATTGCGCGCGCTTTTTACGATGCCGATGCGGCCACGTACCGGTTTAATTTTCGCGGTGTGGGGACCAGTGCGGGCGCGCATGACGATGGCCGTGGAGAAACACGGGACATGCTGGCTGTCATCGCACATGTGCAGTCGCTGCATCCGGGCTTGCCGCTTTGGCTGGCCGGGTTTTCGTTTGGCGGTGCGGTTACTTTGGCCGCGAGCGAGCATGTCCGGGCCGCCGAAATGGTGTTGGTCGCACCCGCGTTCGAACGGCTCTCGAGATGGAAAGAAATAAGCAACGGTCAGCAGGATCAAACGCAGCCGCCTGAAACGACCATCATTATCCACGGTGAAAAAGACCAAACGGTACCGCTTGCTGACTCCATGGACTGGGCGCGGCTGCGCAATATTCCGGTTATCGTCGTGCCGGATGCGGATCATTTTTTTCATTTGCGTCTGCACATCATCAAGCGGCTGGTATCGCGGCTTGCCGCTGGCGCGCCTGATGCGCGCGATTAACCAAGAGCGCGTAAGCCCAAGGCTCAAACCAGCATCGCGAGTGCAATGATTCGTAAAATGTGATGGATTTCATATTGTGCCGGTGTAAACAGCGCGATACTTTGCTCTCGACCCCAAAACAGCAACGGGCTGTTCACCGGCTGTCATTACCCGGCCTAATTTACGCAGCAGGATTTTCATGCATAACCTTGACGCCATCCCATTGTTCTGTAATCTTTCGCCCTCCCAGCTTGATAGCCTGGGTGCGTATGCCGCATTACGGGTGGTAGAAAAGGGCGAGGTGATTTTACGTAGCGGCGAGCCGGCGGATTCCAGCTACGTGATTATGTCGGGACAGGTTAAGGTTTACATGAGTGATGAGGCTGACCCGACCCGCGAAGTCATTTTGCAAACTTTGGGCCCGGGCGATTTTTTTGGCGAGCTGCCAATGTTTGACCATGAGCCGCGCATTGCCAGCGTAGCGGCCATGGACCAAGTGCATTTGCACGTACTTTCTTACAAAGCATTTCATCGCGCAATCGAAAAATCACCGGATATTGCCCGCTGTGTGATGGCCGTTCTCGCCAAACGCCTGCGCCACGCCGATCAAAAAATCGGCGCGCTTGCGCTGACTGATATTTCCAGCCGGGTATCGCGTACGTTGCTTGAATTGGCCATTATGTCCAACGGCCGTCGCGTGGTCGGATCACCGTTCACGCAGCAGGATTTGGCGGATATGGTCGGCGCCTCGCGCGAAATGGTGAACCGTACGCTGAAAGATCTGCAAGGCGAAGGCTATATCGACGTACAGCGAAAAATGATCACGATTTTGGACGACCGCCTATCGGCCAGTCTTTAAGTCACCGCATTTGCAATTAAAAAAGGCTTTCTACAGACTGGTAGAAAGCCTTTTTATATTGCAACCGCGTACAGGCGCTAGGCCATGCGGCGCTTCAACTCAGCGTCCACTTCGTGCATATATTCTTCGGTGGTCAGATACGGGTGATCCGGGCTGATCAGAATCGCTAAATCTTTGGTCATCTTGCCCGCTTCAACCACATCCACGCAGGCTTTTTCCAGCGTCAGCGCGAAGTTAACGACATCCGGCGTGTCGTCCATGCGGCCGCGCGCCTGCAAGCCGCGCGTCCAAGCGTAAATGGATGCAATAGGGTTTGTTGAAGTGGGTTTGCCCTGCTGGTGCATACGGTAGTGGCGCGTCACAGTACCGTGAGCGGCTTCCGATTCTACTGTCTTACCATCGGGTGACATCAACACTGACGTCATCAAGCCGAGCGAGCCATAGCCCTGGGCAACCGTGTCGGACTGCACATCGCCATCATAGTTTTTACAGGCCCATAAATAACCGCCGCTCCATTTCAGGTTTGAGGCCACCATGTCGTCAATCAAGCGGTGCTCATAGGTAATGCCGGCGGCATCAAATTTCAATTTGAATTCGGCATCAAAAATTTCCTGAAACAGATTTTTGAAGCGGCCGTCATAGACTTTCAGAATCGTGTTCTTGGTCGATAAATACACGGGGTAATTTCGTTGCAGACCGTAAGTCAAACAAGCGCGCGCAAAACCGGCAATCGATTCATCCAAGTTGTACATGGAAAGAGAAATACCGGCACCAGGCGCCTTGAATACCTCTCGCTCAATGGGTGCCGAGCCGTCAGCGGGCACGAATTTAACGGTCAGGGTGCCCGCGCTGGGGAATTGAAAATCAGTCGCGCGGTATTGGTCGCCGAAGCCGTGACGCGCCACCACCACCGGTTTATCCCAGTGCGAAACCAGACGCGGTACATTTTTACAAATAATGGGTTCGCGAAAAATCGTGCCGTCAAGAATATTGCGGATCGTGCCGTTCGGTGATTTCCACATTTGTTTCAGGCCAAATTCCTTTACCCGCGCCTCGTCCGGCGTGATAGTGGCGCACTTCACGGCCACCCCATATTGTTTGGTGGCATTGGCAGAATCTACCGTTACTTTGTCGTCAGTCGCATCGCGGTGCTCCATGCCCAAATCGTAGTATTTGAGGTCAATATCAAGATACGGCAGGATCAGTTTTTCACGGATCATTTGCCAGATAATGCGCGTCATCTCATCGCCGTCCATTTCAACGACGGGGGTTTTAACTTTGATTTTAGCCATGGAGGTTCCTGCGGGAAGAGGGTGGAGGGACAAAATTGATTGCGATAAAATGCAGTTCAAGATTATAGCAAATCCGCCTGCGACACTTGCGATGAAATGAGGTGACGAATGCCAAACCCGTTTATTGGCGAGCTTTTTCAGCCATTTATTGCCCAAACTGCCCGTCAATGCTGGTGTTTGTGCTTTGAGAGCCGCTATATTTCTGCTTGGCAAATCCCGCCTACAATCGACATCGTCATTTCATAACTGGAGATTCATGATGCAACCTCGTTTGCCCTCACTCATCCTCGCCATGCTTGCGGTTCTCGCCAGCGCGGCAACTGTCAATATAGAAGCGGCTGCGCCGAAGCGCTACACCATTGAGCAATTCATGGCGACCACCAGCTTGGGTGGGGCATCGTTCAGCGCAGATGAAAAACGTGTCCTGTTCCATAGCAATGCCACGGGTATCTTCAACGCCTACACCTTGCCGGTAGGTGGCAGCACCGCATCAGCACCGCAGCCAGTCACCCAATCGGCCGCCGACACGACTTACTCCGTCAGTTTTTTCCCCGAAGATGATCGGGTTCTTTTCACCCGCGACAAGGGTGGCGACGAGAACAGTCATCTTTATGTTCGCGAGCTAAACGGCACCGAAAAAGATTTGACCCCCGGCGAAAAAACCAAGGCCAGCTTCTTTGCATGGCAGCCGAACGGTGTCGCATTTTATGTTTCCAGCAACGAACGGGACCCTAAATTTTTTGACTTATATCGCTACGACGCCAAGACCTACGCGCGCAGCATGATTTATAAAAACGAGCAGGCTTATGCGCTGGCCGCCATCAGCCGCGATGAAAAATGGATTGCGCTGAACAAAACCAATACAACACTCGACAGCGATATCTATCTTTACGATGTGGCGAAAGGTGAGACCAAACATCTCACCCCGCATGCCGGCGCAATCTCATTCAATGCTGCCACCTTTGATCCCGCTTCGACCAAGCTATTTTTCCTAACCAACGAAGGCCGCGAATTCACCGGGTTGCGCACCTACGATCTGGCCTCCGGCAAAATCAAGGAGCACGAAAAGGCCGACTGGGATGTGGCTTACACCTACTTTTCGCGTGATGGTCGTTTCCGCGTGACCGGCGTGAACCAGGATGGCAGCACAGTGATCCGCATTGTCGAAGGCGCGACAGAAAAACCAGTCGCGCTACCGAAGCTGCCGGGCGGTGAGATTCGTGGCGTTAGTTTTTCAAAGAGTGGCGCTCGCATGGCTTTTTATGTGAACGGAGATCGCTCACCGAGCAATTTGTTTGTCTATGATTTCGCCACGAAAAAAGTAAATCAACTCACACAAAGTCTGAGCAAAGCAATCAATTCAGCAGATTTGGTCGAGGCCCAAGTGGTGCGCTTCAAATCGTTTGACGGCATGGTTATCCCATCAATCTATTACAAGCCACATGAAGCGACGGCAGCTAATAAGGTGCCTGCCGTGGTTTATGTTCATGGTGGCCCAGGAGGACAAACCACCCGCGGCTACAACGCGCAGATTCAATACCTGGTGAATCATGGCTATGCCGTGTTGGGTATTAATAACCGTGGCAGCAGCGGCTATGGCAAAACGTTTTTCGCCGCCGATGACCGCAAGCATGGTCGCGAGCCGCTGTGGGATTGCGTGGAAGCCAAAACCTACCTCGCCAGCCTTGGTTATATTGACGCAGAACGTATCGGCATCATGGGCGGCAGTTACGGCGGATACATGACGCTGGCCGCTTTGGCCTTTCGCCCCGAGGCATTCAAAGTCGGCGTCGATATCTTCGGCGTGAGTAATTGGCTGCGCACGCTCGAATCCATTCCGCCTTACTGGGAATCTTTCCGCAAATCGCTTTATGAAGAAATCGGCGACCCGGTTAAAGACAAGGACATGCTAATCGCCGCATCGCCGCTGTTTCACGCCAAAGAAATTCGCCGACCCTTATTTGTGGTGCAGGGTGCAAACGATCCGCGCGTGATCAAACCCGAGAGCGATGAGATTGTTGAGGCCGTTAAAAAGAACGGTGTACCTGTTGAATACGTTGTGTTCGCCGACGAAGGCCACGGTTTTTCCAAGAAGAAAAACCAGCTAGAAGCCAACAAGAAAATCTTGGAATTTTTGGATAAGTATTTGAAGAAAGGCTGACTTCGGTAGCCGTTATCCGGCAGAAAAAAGGCGCACGACAGACCATTCTGTCGTGCGCCTTGCATTTAGTGCTTTGCTGTTTTTTTGTCTTTTCTTGCTTTAATAACGGGAGAGACCATTGCCATCAATGCGAACTCTGTCGCCTGTCCGCAAATCTGAAATGTTGTTCTCGGTAATAGTCTGATACGAGCCGTTATCCATGCGCACTGTTACGCGAAACGTCTCGTTGGCGGCACGCCGACGTTGCTCGACCTGATTGCCTACATAGGCACCGCCTGCAGCGCCCACCACCGTTGCGGCGGTCTGGCCATTGCCATTGCCAATCTGATGACCAATGACCCCGCCAATGATGCCGCCAATGATGGTGCCGGCTACGTTATTGGAGTCACCACTTCTTACAAGCTCAATCCGGTCCACGGTTCCGTAGGAGGTGCCCTGCGGTCGGTAATTTTGTGAAGGATAGCTCTGTTGAGGATACTGCTGCTGGTTAGAAGGCATATCTGCACAGCCGGCCAGCAAAGCTGCAGTGGTGACAACGGTAATGCCAAGTGCTGACATTGTTTTCATGATGATTTCCTTATCAATAAAATATGGGGCATCCGCAATCAACTATTGCGCCAAATGCGGGGTTGCTGAAATAACAGCTTAGGCGGGATGCTTGCGGTTATCTGTTCGCTATCCCACAAAGCACGTCGCTCTAGGATGTGCGATAGGGAATGCTAAACAGCTGCTTTACTTCGTTACTTTTGCCTTCACTTCTTTCGCCTCTTCCTTGACTTCTGTATTTACATCCTTGGCTTTGTCTTTCACCTTAACGGCGGTTTTTTTGGCGGACTTCTTGACCTTCTTGGCCACTTTTTTGGCACCTGCCGCTACTTCTTTTGCTTCTTCTTTGACTTCTGTTTTTGCTACTTTCGCATCGGCTTTGATGGTTTGTGTTGCCGTTTGTGCAAACACGCTTGAGGCAAATAACGATGCAACCAGTACGGCGATAAATTTATTCATGTGAGACTCCTAGTGGTGAGTTAAAAACGTCAGTTGGTTCTACTGATCAGTAAACGTGCGCACACGACATTTGTTTACATTAAATTGAAATACTCGTCTGGAAGCGGGGCTTTAACCACGGGTTTCCCCTTCAGAGTTAGGACAAATCGGCAGTTGAATGAATATAAATGTCCTACGAAAACTTCTTCGTTTAGCCGACATTGTCAACAATGCATCGTCATTAGTATCAATAAACGCATTGACGTTGGTGCGCGGTGAGTTGGCCATAAGTCAACTCTTCCCAGTAAATGAACAGTAAAGGAAAACAATATGAGTTATCTTGAAAATGATCAGTACGGCATGTATGCCCGCTACCAAAATGGGCACAGTGGGCCCGGCCCAAGACTGATGGGGGCTGAAACCCTGGTCGGTAACGATGTTTGCAATATGCAGAACGAGGAACTGGGCAGCATCAAGGAAATCATGCTTGACGTAGCCGATGGCAAAGTAAGCTATGCCGTGTTGTCGTTCGGTGGCGTATTTGGCATCGGCGAAAAACTATTCGCCGTGCCGTGGGAAGCGCTAACGCTGGATACCGCCAATAAGCGCTTTGTTCTCAATATGAACAAAGAACAGCTTGAAAAAGCGCCGGGCTTTGATAAGGATAAATGGCCCGATATGGCAGATCGTACTTGGCAAGGTGAGTTGCACACCTACTACGGCACGACCCATCATCACGATTTGCGCAATTAATTAGCGCAATCGCTGATGAAAAATAAAAAAGCCCACCAAATCTAGGTGGGCTTTTTTATTGCTGACTTTTGGTGGCCCGGGGCGGAATCGAACCACCGACACAAGGATTTTCAATCCTCTGCTCTACCGACTGAGCTACCGGGCCGTTTCTACGGGTGAGCTTTGAGCTAACCCGGCGAAGCCTGCGATTATAGCGAAAACGCCCTCAGTTTCCAACCTACTTATGCAGAAAGTGGGCTTTGCTCGGGCATTTTCACGGGTTTTAGTCGCCATTTTCTGGATGGAAATCAATTAGACGTAAACAGGGCCGCATCGGCGGCCCTGTTTGATCTTGCCCATGACCAAGAATTATTTTTTCTTGTCGTCTTTCTTGGCATCTTTTTTCATTTCTTCCTTCTTCGGTGCTTGCTTGGCGATGATCATGTCCTTGATACCGTCGTAAGTTTTTTCTGGAACAATCGCCTTTTTGCTCTTGTTGCTGGCTGTCATCAGGTCATCCTTGCCGCTGTAGGGGCGGTTCTTGATGATGGCGGTCGCGTAGGCTTCGCCGATGCCGGGCAGGGTCATTAGCGCTTTTTTGTCGGCGCTGTTGATATCCATCAGTTCGACTTTGGCCTTGGCTTCAGCTTTTGCGTCCGCTTTTGCCGGTGCTGCGGCAGGTGCTTTGGCGGTTGCGGCTGGAGCGGCTTTAGGTGCTTCTACTTTTTGGGCCAAAGCAGAACCGGCGATACCGATCAAGGCAGATGCCAGCAGAGCGGTGAGGGTAGAGATTTTTTTCATGGTTATTCCTGTGTGAGTGAGTTGTAGTAATGAACAATGATCAGCCGTGTGATGCTGTGCTGCATACTGAGGCAACCCAATTTCTCATGAAAACCATAATTGGGTTTTACTTGCTGTGGGGCTATATTTTAAGCCGCCCTAATTAAATCACAAGGTGCGCCCGCACGCAAAATACGTTGCGACATTGCAAAACATCCCTGCCTGAAAATCGGCAGCATTTCAAATTGCGCTAGCCTACAATTCGCACATGCATACATTGCCCCCGATTAATGAAGTGATTAAAGCGTTTATGGCCGGAGACTCCTCCTACGAGGGCATTTTCTATGCGGCCGTCAAGACGACGCGGATTTTTTGTCGGCCCACCTGCAAGGCGCGTAAGCCGCTGCTGAAAAATGTCGAATTTTTTGCGGCAAAAAGTGAGGCGCTGCATGCGGGTTATCGACCGTGTTTGCGCTGCAAGCCGATGAATACGGTTGCCGAAGTGCCGCCGCTGGTTGAGCAGCTTCGGGCGCTGGTGGAGAACGATCCAGCGGGTCGGCTCAGAGAACGTAATCTGCTGGATATGGGCATTGATCCCTCGACAGCGCGGCGCCAGTTTCAGCGTTATTTCGGCATGTCGTTTCACGCCTATCAGCGCGCGCGGCGCATGGGTTCGGCTTTGGCCACCGTCAGGAAAGGTAGCAAAGTGCTCGATACACAGTTAGACCATGGTTTTGAATCAGCCAGTGGATTTCGCGAGGCATTTGCCAAAGTGTTTGGCACGCCGCCGAGCAAAGCAAGCGGCGTTCATTGTTTGCTGGCCAAATGGCTGGATTCCCCGCTTGGGCCGATGTTGGCGATAGCCGATGATCGCGGCTTGCATATCGTGGATTGGGTTGATCGGCGCGGGCTTGAGCGCGCGATTGAGCGCCTGCGGGCGCGCGAGCGTGCGGCGATTGTGCCCGGCTCGCATCCGATTCTGGCGCAGATTGAACGCGAAATGAAAGCCTATTTTGCAGGCACTTTAATCGCGTTTGAAACCCCGTTGGCGCAATGGGGCACACCTTTTCAAAACAGTGTGTGGCAACAACTGCTTGCCATTCCGCGTGACGAAACTCGCAGCTATGCTGACCTCGCACGCAATCTCGGTACGCCCAAAGCAGTGCGCGCGGTGGCAAGGGCGAACGGCGATAATTTTCGCGGCGTGATCATTCCCTGTCATCGCGTCATCGGCAGCGACGGCTCGCTAACCGGTTACGGTGGTGGTTTGGCCCGTAAACAATGGTTGCTGGACCACGAAAAATCATTCAGTACAGGAAAATACAGGAAAAATTTGATATGAATTTTAAAATAAGCGGCCTGCCGTTAGCACCCTTTCAGCCCTACTTCAGTATGGATGAAGCCACCCTCAAAAGCCACCAGGCAATGCGCGTGTTTGCTGAGGATGACACCGCACCCTGTCGTGTCAGCCTCGCCCACGCCGCGCTGGGCGAAGAGCTGTTGCTGGTGTCGTACCAGCATCAAAGCGCGCCATCGCCGTATCGTGCGACGGGGCCCATTTATGTGCGCAAGCAAGCAGTCGAAGCTCAACTGGCGAGCAATGCCGTGCCGGAGCAGATACGCAGTCGCTTGTTGTCAGGCAGAGCTTATGACCGCAATGATTTAATTGTCGAAGCGGAGGTAGTCGATGGAGCAGAAGTTGAAACGCTCATTGAGCAATTTTTTGCCAATGATGCAGTTGCGTATATTCATCTTCACTTCGCACGTCGTGGATGTTATGCAGCACGGGTTGATCGCGCTAAAATTTAAGGCGTAAACTCCGCATGCAGGCTGCCGTTTGAGCCATTTAGGTGAATTCGCGTACGACTTGTCGCAACTCAGGTTGAACGGGAAGGGGTGAGGTGAGGCAAAAGCGGTACCCTTTTAAGTGTCAAAGCCTATAAGGAG
>JAYVEV010000132.1:0-69543 GCA_043773745.1 Burkholderiales bacterium
GGACGTGAGCGGTAATCCACCAAAGCAAAGGAAGGCTTCTCCTTCCGCGCTCTACCTCCCCGGCCTGAAGGCCAGGGTTTCACGCGCAAAATGATGAAATCGCCTGTCCAATTATTTGTTGCTATCGCGGTGCTGCTCGCCACCGCCACGGTGGCCGCACAAGTTTACAAGTGGGTAGATAAAGACGGCCAGACACAATATTCGGATTCGCCGCCGCCCCCGGGTGCCGCCAAGGCTGAACAGAAAAAAATTGCCAATGCGCCGACGACCGCGCCGACTCCTGCGGTTGCAGGCAAGCCAGGCGATACGGCCAAGGCAACCAAAGATAAAGATAAAGCCAAACCAACTGCCAAAGAAATTGCCAAGGAAACTGAAAAGCAACGCGCAGAAGCAGCAATCAAAGCCAAGAATGACGAAGAATTAGCCAGAGTCGCCAAAGTCAATGAAGATCGCTGCAAGGGCGCAACCCTAGCGTTGCGCGAGTTTGAAAGCGGACGTCCTATCAGCCGCGCTGATGCAAACGGTGATCGTTCATTTTTAAGTGATGAGGAACGCGCTGCTGAGGCCGCACGTATGCGCGCCGCGATGGCGGAATCCTGCAAATAGCAAACAAATCCTGAAGACCTGATTTTTTATTTATTGCCAAGCGCAGATGCCAGCACCCTTAACCATGATATTGATTGCGCTGCCCGCCCGCTTTCGCGGCCTTGACGACTGATGACAGACGGTCATGCCGATATTGTCGTAAGCAAATGGCTTGCAGCCCCGTTTCGCGCTATTGCTGTTACGCGCAGAAAAATTCCGGTAAATTTCGCAACGAGCTGCATGTTTTGCATGCTGTTTACAGTTTCTGCATTTGCCAGCAGTCTCGGCGAACTGGAAATCCGTTCCTATTTGGGGCAGCCACTCAATTTGCGTGTGGGCATCAAGGCTGCCGCCGATGAAGTATTGGACGCGGCGTGTTTTGCGATTGCGTCTACCGCCAATAACAGCACCACCGCCTCGACAACTGAATCGACAATTCTGCCGCGTGATATGGGTATTACGCTGGTTGAAACCCGGGCCGCACGTTATTTGGAATTGCGCGGAAAGCTTGGCTTCAATGAGCCCGTAGCCAAACTTTCATTGCGCTCGGGCTGTAAAGATGAGCAGACAACTACCCGCGATTACGTGGTGTTGCTTGATCCGTTCCCCGTTATTGCAACACCCGTCACCATGGCATCTTTCTCAGCATCGCCTGAGTCCACTGCAAGCGCCGCCGCGCTTGCCTCGGCAGGACAATGGCAAGTTTATTCAGGCGATACACTAGCCGTGATTGCCAAGGGAATTCATCCCAAAAACCGCAATCGTCGTGCCCAATATATTGCCGCGTTGCGTACACTCAATCCATCGCTCTCGGGCGTGGCCGACGATGCCCCGCTGCCGCCTGATCTCTACCTGATTTTGCCCGATCTGAAGGTATTGTCCGGTATGGCGCCAAGCAGCGCAGTAGCAGTACGGGAATCAACGAAACGCACCGCTAAAGTGGCAAACGAAACACCACGATCCGAACCCAAGGCCAGTGCTGAGCGGCCTGCTGTGCCGACGAAATCGGCACGAGCCAATCCTCCATTACCGGTACCCCGGGAAACTGCCGTCGTTGCACCAGTCGCGAAAACAAAAGCACCGCTATCGGCAACCACCATTACACCACCCCCATCAAAACCGCCAAAACCCACGGCCACCATCACTATCCCAGTATCGCCCCCGGTTGTTGAAGCGCCGAAGAAAGCAACCCGTGGTGGATTTCAGTTGCGTCTGTCCGGCTCGGAAATCGATTTATCCCGCAGCCGCGGCATCACGGAAGAGATGCGTGCAGGGTTGCGTGAAAAACAATTATTGCTGGATGCGGACGACCAAATCGCACAACTGTTATCGCTGAAAAATACGGTCAAACAATTGGAGCTACGGCTAAACGATATTCAGTTAAAAATGCCAGAAGCTGTCGCGGCGAGCAAAACCACGCCAGCGCCCCCTGCTTCTGCGCCTGCCCCTGTGCCCACTCTCGCCTCCACTCCGGCAGTCACCCCTACCTCTGCCCCTGCCGCAGCACCAGCGGCCGAACCTGCTGCCACGTTGCCCATGCCCGTCAAGGCGACTCCACCCGCCCCAGATGCAAACCAATCTGCGCCTGCTGTGCCTGCCGTGCCTGCTGCGGCGCCGGCAACAGCTGATTTATGGGCTGGCTGGCTGGATTCGAAATTTTTCGGTGTGCCGATCACTTGGCTAGCGGCGCTGCTGCTTGCATGTATTGCGGTCATGGTTGTGCTGCGCTGGCTATACCGGCGCGGTGCTGAACAGTCAACGGCAAACGACGATGCAGCCGCTCTGGCTAACAACAACCCAGCAATTTCCCCGGATATTTTTTTTGCAGAATCCTCCGGTAATAACGATGCTCGGGACGGCTTTGTTGCGACAACTTCATACCAGGCAGCAACTCCTGATGATGCAAATTTGCATGCCGAAGCTGAAGCCACGGCAATACGCGATGAGGCTGAACTGGAAATGATCCGGCAACGACGCACAGGCCAGATGCCGGCACTTGACCTGTCAGACATCGAGACTGCGCGTTTTGAGCTGGATACATCACCCTCCACCACGGTTGATTTTTTGTTGAGTGGCGACGACTTCGCTAATCATGATCATGTTCGCCGGCTCCAATATATGTTTGGCCGCTACCCGGAACTCGCGTCAAAAACGGTCTCCATTGACGAACCTGATTCGGTTATCAATGCTGCTCGGCTCTATTACGAGGAAGCCAAAACTGAAAGTGCGCGCGATAAAGCTTGCGAGCTGCTGACCTTTGCGATCGAGGAGCGCCCGCAGGAAATTCGCTTCTGGCTTGCGCAATTTGAAATTTATCGCCTCGATAACCTCGCTAAAGAATTCTCTGAACTGGGCAACAAATTTAATGTCATGTTTGGTCACACCGACTCATGGCCGAAAGTACGCCACGTCGGCCATGAACTTGATCCGACCAATCCGTTATTCGCTGCAGCGGGCGGCGCTTCACTGGCAAGTGATCGATTTGATTCGCTGGCTGAGAATTGGTTGTTGGCACCGATGGACTTCACTTCCGACGCACTGGTAGGCGAGATGCGGCAGTCATTATTTGACGACCATGACGTCAATGCCGCCGACCTCGAAAAAATAGCCGCGACACTCAAAGCGCTGCATGAGTCAGCAACCTCAGCGTCTGAAAACGCTGCCACTTCTCGTTGATACCACCATGCAGACCGGTGAATTACCTCCTCTCAATCCGCAAAGCCCGAGCCTCGCTTTGGAACTGATTTCACCGCCCGCCTTCACCTCGCTCCAGTTGCGGGAACAGCGCGCAAGCATTATTAGCGCAGTGAAATCTTTTGCCGATGCGCCCTCACCCATCGCCGCCGAAACGCTGCGCCAAATTATTGTCTTTGAAAATAAGCTGTACCCGCTTATCCAAGCCGACAAACTCTGGTTTTTTTCGCTCGCCAACAAAACTGAAGCGTTGCAATTTGCGCGCGATGTGTTTCTTCTTCACAGCATTGCCGCCCTTACTCTTGAGCAGCTCATTGAACGTCGCGGCGAATGGGCAAGCTCGGACAGCGATGTTTTGCTTCATCAAATCCTTGCTTTTTCGCTTTACCATCATGGTGCCGCAATCAAGTGGTCGTTCTTTCGTCACGAGCCCGTTAAAGCAACCGTCTGGCCGCAGTTGCATCGCCTATTTTTATTTGCTGAACAAAATTATTTCGCAACTGAGTCGGTCAGGCTTTTTGACGATGAGGCGCTATATCCAACCTCTGCGCAATCGCTCTATATACGCGCCTTAT
Organism: Burkholderiales bacterium; assembly: GCA_043773745.1. Lineage (GTDB taxonomy): Bacteria > Pseudomonadota > Gammaproteobacteria > Burkholderiales > Usitatibacteraceae > UKL13-2. The sequence goes on from JAYVEV010000132.1 coordinate 3,855, forward strand.
TGCTGGAGGTGCTTAACACCGGCAGCCTGACGATTGAACAGGTTGAAATAGCCGATGGCTGGTTGGCAGAGTGGTCGCCCGATTACTTGTTTGATACTGCCTATCTGCCGCGCGCCCACAGTCTGTTTGTTGATCTGAACGCCGGGACCGGGCTGCAACTTGCCAATGGCAATACCGCAAAACCGAGCTATCGATACCTGCGCATGGACAGCCTAAAAAATCAGGTTGAAACCATTCGTATCGAGCTGCGGGCAGGTCGCCCCTATCATGGTCGCGGCACACCCAATGCATTTTCGATGGAGCAACATGTTGCGCTCCTATCGACTATCGAGCGGCTGTATCAGACCCTCCTCAATGCCAGCGCCTCGCGCATTGAAGAACGTATGCAGGTCAATAATCTATTGGCGGATATTCGTCTGGACTTGAACGACGCACTTACCGCTGTGGGGGATGAAGAAAAACCCGCACTCAGTACAGAAGCAGCCACACAAAACACTCGCTGGACGCGCTGGCGAGTACACGACATCAGCTCAAAAGGCGTTGGCCTATTGGTTGATCGCGCCACCGGCGAACGGGTCAGTATCGGCCAGTTATTGACCATCAAACCCGACGGTCTCGAACATTGGCTGATGGGTGTCATCGTGCGCAAACTCACTCAGCGCACCGTTGGCGAAACCCTGCTGGGCGTCGAAATACTATGCTATCGCCCGCTACCGGTAACGCTTATGCGCTATGCCCATGTACGAGACGCCGAACCGGATCCAATTGCAACTCCGATTCGTGCCCTTTACTTGCCCGGCCGCGACGCTGATGGCAAAGTCGACATTCTGGTAATGCCCGCTGGTAACTTCCAGTTAAAAAATGTGTTCAGCCTCACCACCCAAAAAAATAAATTCCGCGTTCGTATCAATCGGGTGCTGCGCAAGGGCGGTGACTGGGTAGGGTTGCGGTTTGAGGTGATTGGCAAACAATAGCCGGGCTATCATGGCGGTTCGCTGCTTAACGCTTTTTTGTATTTACTCTGGCGCGCCGTGCATCTTTTGGATCCGCCTGCAATGGCCGGTAAATTTCGACCCGGTCCCCATCGCGCAACACATAGTCTGCCGGTCTTGTCTTTCCCCATATTCCGCAAGAAGCGTTCTCCATTAAAAAATTTTCGATGTGCTGCTGAATTCCGGAAGCGATAATTGCATCGCGCGTATTCGCACCCACTGGAATACTCAGCGCAATTTCACCAGACCATTCAGGCCCCGCGTAGGCAACAGACACATTAAGCCTCTTCACTCGTTCATCCATGCTGACTCTTCGAAGAATTTTGTTGCGCCGCCAATGTCTCGGCCCGCGATACAAAACGATCAATCATGGTGTCGGCAATCATGCCGAATACCGGGCCAATGGTGTGTTCCAGAACAATATTGGCGAATGTGTACTCAAGCTGTAGTTCAACTTTGCACGCATCAGCCGCCAGCGCCACAAAGTGCCAATGCCCCTGTAATTGTTTGAACGGGCCATCGCGCAAGCTCAGGACCATCCATTCATGCGGCTCTTTGGTGTTCTCGGTGGTGAACGATTGCGACACCCCCGCATAGCGGATATCGATGGTGGCAATGGTCTGTGCAGCATCGCGCATCAGCACCTTGGTGCCGCCGCACCAGGGCAGAAATTCGGGATAGTACTCGACCGCATCGACGAGATTAAACATCATCTCGGCAGAATGGGGAACGAGCACGGATTTTACGACTTTAGACATGGTAATTAGCTGTAATGAGCGAGGAATTTCGGCGACGGCACAAGCCCGATCAGTTAAAATCAATACTTAACGAGAAGGCATTATGAGCATTGTTGACAATAAAAAAGCGTTTTTTGATTATTTTATCGAAGACCGTTACGAAGCAGGTTTGGTACTGCATGGCTGGGAAGTCAAAGCTATCCGGGCTGGTCGCGCGCAAATTAAAGAAGGTTATGTGGTGCTGCAAAATGGCGCTTTTTATTTGATTGGCGCGCATATTTCACCGCTTGATTCCGCATCCACCCATGTCACCCCCGACACTGTGCGCACCCGCAAGCTGCTGCTGAACGCGGCTGAAATCGACAAGCTGATTGGCAAGGTCGAGCAGCGCGGTTATACCGTGGTGCCGCTGAATCTCCATTATTCAAAAGGCAATGTGAAGCTTGATATCGGCGTGGCCAAAGGTAAAAAGCAATACGACAAGCGCGCCACCGAAAAAGAAAAAGACGGCAAACGCGAGCAGCAACAGGCGATGAAAAAATTTGCTGAGTAATTAACCCTGCTCGGAGGCAGCACCCGTTGCCGGCTGCTGCCCAAAGGTCGTCGCCAACCCCGCGGCTACAATCATCACACCGCCCAGCCAGTCTTGCAGTCGTCCATTTTCATTGGCCAGAAAATGAGCGGCGATGGCGGCAACAATCAACTCAAACAATAAAATAACCGCTGCGCGATTGGCCGTGAGCTGACTCAGACCGTATTGAAGCGCGACGCTGGTTGAGAAAAGTACCACGCCGATGACCGCGATCAACACAAAATGCGGAGCGGCGAGCGCGCCCCACTGCATAACGCTGGGCCCCAATAGCAATGCAACCGGCGCGGAAACAGTCGCAACGCCAATCGCGCCTGCCAATGATTTTGCCTCAGGCGTTAAATGATCGGCACCCTTTACCAGCACATTACAAAGCGCAAACGCGAAGCCCGCGCAAAGCCCCAGCCATTCATAGCCATTGCGCGGCGCGGGAAAGCCCAATTCCGGCCGCCACAACATGGTGGCTGCGCCGGCCATCGCCAGTGCCATGGTGGCGTAACCAGCTGCCGTTAGCTGTTCGCGAAGTATCATGCGCGCCAGCGGCACTGTCCATAGCGGTGCCAGATAAAACAGCAGCACGATGCGCAGCACCTCGGCCTCCATGACGGCAACCAGATAGGACACATTGGTGATGCCCACCGACAAGCCAATACCGGCTATCCACGCGGCGTTCCGATAGCGCCATTCTCCCGGACGCGGGGCAAATTCACGCCACGCTCGCCTGAATAGCAGGCCGCCAACTGTAATCGAGACCAGATAAGTCAGCAGCGTGGCGACCGGCACCGCCAGACCCGCCCCCTGCAATAATCGGTACGGATACCACAGGATGCCCCATGATGTGGCACCAAGCAGTAACGCCAGTACAGGACGAGAAGTTGATGCAGAATGCTGACTTGAATGATGAAACAAGAGTGAGCCCTTATAATGAAGATTGCTTAAGCGTGGTGTGCCGCGCAGATGGGCGTGGCAATCGCACGAAGCTTCTGCCTCTGGTGAGTTTTATTTATCTATTTAGCAATACAAAATTATATATTTTACCTATCCCCACAACCCCAAATCAAACTGAAATCAATCCGCCATGAATACCGATCACCTGCAAACCATTATTGACGCCGCCTGGGAAACTCGGGCAAATCTGAACCCCGCCACGGTCAACAACGATTTGCGCGAAGCAGTAGAACGCACCATCGCCTATCTCGATACCGGCCTGATCCGGGTCGCTGAAAAAATCGGCGGCGAATGGGTGACGCACCAGTGGGTAAAAAAAGCGGTGCTGCTATCGTTCCGACTCAATGATAACCAAGTGATGGCTGGTGACGGCCAACCCGTCGCAGCCTACTTCGACAAAGTGCCAACCAAATTTGCGAACTACACCGAATCCCATTTTCGCGCAGGCGGCTTTCGTGTAGTCCCGCCTGCCGTTGCGCGGCGTGGCGCATTCATTGGTAAAAATGTGGTGCTGATGCCTTCCTATGTAAATATCGGCGCCTATGTTGATGAAGGCACCATGGTTGATACCTGGGCGACTGTCGGCTCCTGCGCACAGATCGGCAAGAACGTACATTTGAGTGGTGGTGTCGGCATCGGCGGGGTGCTGGAGCCTTTGCAGGCCAACCCGACTATCATCGAAGACAACTGTTTTGTCGGCGCACGATCAGAGGTTGTCGAAGGCGTGATTGTTGGCGAGGGCTCGGTTATATCCATGGGCGTATTCATTGGCCAATCGACCAAAATTTATAACCGCGCCACTGGCGAGGTCAGCTACGGTAAAGTACCGCCATACTCAGTCGTGGTGGCGGGCAGCTTGCCCTCGGCGGATGGAAAGTACAGCTTGAATTGCGCGGTTATCGTCAAACAAGTGGATGCACAAACGCGCTCGAAAACCAGCATCAACGATTTACTCAGAGCCTGATTAGCAGCGCTATCTCAAGGGAGCAGGGAGACAATATGGTGATTCTCGAAAAACTATTTCGCCTCATGTCGGAAAAAAAAGCATCGGATATTTTTGTCTCCGCGGGTGCCGCAATTCATATCAAAATTAATGGCAACGCCGTGCCGGTCAATCCGCAAATCATGTCGGCGGAAGACTGCAAACGAGTTTGCTATGAAATTTTGAAGCCACAACAAATCGAAAAATTCGAGAAAGAGCTGGAGCTTAATTTCTCCTATCCGATTGAAGGCATCGGTAATTTCCGCGTCAACATGATGATGCAAAAAGCGAGTGTCGCCGCCGTGGTTCGCTTCATCAGCAATAGCGTGCCGCCGTTTGAATCGCTTGAGCTGCCCAATGTGCTGCGACAGGTCATCATGGAAAAACGCGGTCTGGTGCTGGTGGTAGGTGCGACGGGTTCCGGCAAATCGACCTCGCTCGCAGCGATGATTGATTTCCGCAATCAAATGAAGACCGGTCATATTCTGACCTTTGAAGACCCGGTCGAATTTATGTTCACCTCGAAAAAATCCATCGTCAACCAGCGTGAGATTGGCAGCGATTCACACTCTTTCCATGACGCGATGCGCAACGCGTTGCGGCAGGCACCCGATTGCATTCTGGTCGGCGAGATTCGCGATGTCGAAACCATGAAGATGGCGATGATGTATTCACTGTCCGGCCATCTGTGTCTGGCCACGCTGCATGCCAATAACAGTTATCATGCGCTGAACCGGATTATCAATTTCTTCCCGCTGGAGCAGCGCGCTGTGCTGCTGGGCGATTTGGCGGTGGCGCTGCGCTGCATCATGTCGCAACGGCTGGTGAAAAATATCGAAGGTACCCGCAGCCCGACCGTCGAGGTGCTGATGAATACCCAGAATATTGCAGACTTGGTTGAGGAAGGCCGCGTATCGGAGATCAAGGAAGCAATGGAAAAATCCCTGACCCCCGGCTCACAAACCTTTGAGCAGGATTTATTCCGGCTCATCAAGGCAGGCCGTATTACGGTTGAGGAAGGAATGCTCAATGCTGATTCCGCCACCAACCTCTCGCTCCTGGTCGGCAACAGCGGCATGATGGAATCATTCAAGGCCAGCGACTTGCCCACCAAGCCGGGCATGGGCGGGCCGAATTTCAGTGAGTTCAAAATTAGCTAGCCGCTGCACGTAAGGGAAGACTATCATGAGCGACAGCCCCACACCTATTCCATCGGCAGCAATAATCGGGCCTGTAAAAGTTGATGCGCTGCCGTGGGAAAGCTGGGGCGAAGGCGAACGTTTCGGTAGCCGCGTGCAATGCTTGGCAGATTCGCGAAAAGGTGCGCAGATCGGCGTCATCATTGAGGAATTGCCACCCGGGAAACAATCCTGCCCTTTCCATTACCACCTGCTCGAAGAAGAACACTTGATGGTGCTGGAAGGTACCGTGACGCTGAGGTTGGGCGATAAAACATTTGAGATGAGTGGCGGTGACTACATCCGTTTTCCCGCCGGTGAAGCGCTTGGGCATTGCCTGATTAATAACAGCGACAAACCCTGCAAATATTTATGCTTCGGCCCGCGCAACCCCAACGAAGTCGCGGTCTATCCTGATTCCGATAAGGTCATGGTGCGCGGCCTCGGCGAAATCTATCGTAAATCGGCAACGCTGCAATATTGGGATGGCGAAAACTAGCGCGTGACAGAACAACATTCACAAGCACTGGCGCGGCTTTTAGAGCAAAATGGGCTGGTGATACCCGTAGATGCTGGTTTTTCATAGAACAATTGATTGCCCAATTTGGGTTGAACTCTCATCATCCGCACGCAATCCAAACATCCGAAGGTAAGCAGTTGTTTGTGGTGTAAGCTATATTTGGACTTTATGATTTATCTCGCATGAAATATTCTCAACGCAAAATAATCAGCTTCATCGCCATCATCGCCTTGCTGTTTGCGCAGCTCGCGGGGTCGGCATATGCATGCCCGATGCTGAATAGCAGCGTCACTGCGCAAATGCAAATGGCTAATTATGCTGATTTGACTTGCGATGATATGGATATGGCCCAACCGGCGATGTGCAAGCACCATTGCGAAGATAACCAGCAAATCAACAATGATTCGCCGCTGGACCCATCCGCGCTCGCATTTATTCCTGCCTTCGTGGTCACTCTTACAGTCTCCGTTACCACAACATTTGAAACCACAATTGTTGCTGCTCCCTCGCTGCATCACGCCACTTCCCCGCCGCTGTCGATTCGAAACTGCTGTTTCCGTATTTGATCTCCTGACGCATTGATGGCCTGACTCCAACGGGGTCCGGCCTTGATTGTTTTCGTCCGGAGGTTTTATGCGTTGTCATTTTTATGCTGCCCTGCTGTCTGCTGTTTCATTGCTCATATCCTTGCCGTCGTATGCGGCACTATCGCTGGCCGAAGCTCAGCGCCTTGCCGCGAAAGACGCGCCTGCCGTTGACGCACAAGCCGCCATCCTGCGCGCGGCACAGCAGTCGAGCCTGAGCGCAGGCGAATTATCCGACCCCAAGCTCATCCTCGGTGTTGATAATTTGCCGGTTGATACCGCTGACCGATTCAGCCTCACGCGCGACTTCATGACGATGCGTAAGATCGGCTTCATGCAGGAGTTCACCCGCTCGGAAAAACTAAAGCTCCGTGGCGAACGCGCCAATGCTGAGGTGCGCAAGGAAGCTGCCGTACTCGCGCTCACTGAAGTCAACCTACAGCGTGATGTTGCCTTGGCGTGGATTGATCGCTACTTCGCCGAGCGCCAGCTTGATCTGCTCAAAGAGCTTGCCCGTGAAAGTGAACTGCAAATCACCGCCGCACAGGCCGCGCTCGCGGGTGGCAAGGGGCAGGCTGCTGATCCGTTTGCAGCCCGTCTGGCCACCGCCCAGCTTGCTGATCGGATCATCGACAGTGAGCGGCTGGTGGCGCGTGCCCAAATTAATTTGGCACGCTGGCTTGGTGCCGCCGCGAAGCAGCCACTGGATGCCGCACCGGCATTCGATCAGCTTGCCCATCGCCATGCCGATTTAATCGCGCGGCTGGAAAGCCATCCGCATCTCGCCATGTATGCGCCGATGCAGTCAATGGCTGACAGCGAGATGCGTCTGGCTGAAGCAGCCAAACATCCCGACTGGAGTCTGGAAGTCGCTTATGCGCAGCGCGGTCCAGCCTTCTCCAATATGCTGTCGGTTGGGGTGCGGATTGACTTACCGATTTTTCAGAGCCGCCGGCAGGACCCGACCATGGCATCCAAAGCCGCATTGGTTGAGCAGGTGCGGGCGCAAGCAGAAGACGCCAAGCGTATTCATACGGCCGAAATCGAGTCCCTGCTGGCTGACTGGGACGCCGCTGCCAATCGCGTACAGCGTTATCGCACCGAGCTGCTGCCGCTCGCGCACGAACGAACCGAAGTCGCGCTTGCCAGCTATCGCGGCGGCAGGAGCGATCTTGCGCCGGTACTCGAGGCGCGCAAAGGCGAGATCGAAACACGCATGAATCACCTGGGTGCGCAAAGCGAACTGGCACGCGCTTGGGCCCATCTCAACTTTCTGATCCCCGAGACAAACATCAGCAGCAGCAAAGAAAACGAAAACAAATGGAAATCAAATGAAAAATAAACTTAGCTTGATATTGGCCATCGCCATCATTCTGGGGTTGGGCATGGGTGGTGGTTACTGGTTTGCCATGCGCCGCATGATGGCTGACACGACCATGCAAGCCGATTCCGGTGCGGCCGATGCAGCCAACAAAAAGCCCTTGTACTACTACGACCCGATGTACCCGCAGCAAAAATTCGATAAGCCCGGCAAATCACCCTTCATGGACATGATGCTGGTGCCGGTGTTTGGTGACGACGGCGCCGACAGTGGCTCGGTCAAAATCAGCTCGCGCATCGTGCAGAACCTGGGCATCCGCACCGCCGCAGTCAGCAAAGGCTCAATCGATAAAAAAGTGCAGGCCGTCGGCGCCGTCACATTCGATGAGCGCGCGGTTGCAGTGGTGCAGGCACGCGTCAATGGTTTTATCGAAAAACTATGGGTGCGCGCGCCACTAGATCTTGTCCGGAAAGGACAGCCATTGGCGGAAATCCTGGCGCCGGAATGGGTTGCTGCGCAGGAAGAGTATCTGGCCCTGCGAAACAGTCCGCAGGCCAGCAATGAATTACGGCAAGCGGCACGCCAGCGTCTTATTTTGTTGGGCATGGCCGCATCAACCGTTGCCGCGATAGAGGCAGATGGCAAAACACGACCACGCATCACGCTACTGGCCCCGATCAGCGGTGTGATTAGCGAACTCGGCGCGCGTGAAGGCATGACCGTGATGGCCGGCGCGATGCTGTTTCGCATCAACGGGCTGTCAACCGTATGGGTGAATGCTGATGTGCCGGAAACGCAGGTAGCGTGGCTGAAACCGGGCAGCAATATTGAGGCGACCGTACCCGCCTATCCCGGCGAAGTATTCAAGGGCCGCATCACCGCGCTGCTGCCCGATATCAACGCCAGTACTCGCACGCTCAAGGCCCGCATCGAGGTCGCCAATCCCAATAGCCGCCTGGTGCCGGGCATGTATGCCACGGTCACCGTGACCGGCGCAGCCGCGCGTGAAGTACTGTTGGTGCCGTCCGAAGCTGTAATCCAGACCGGCAAGCGTGCCGTGATTATCGTTGCCGATAGTGCGCAGGATGGCAAACAACAATTCGCCCCGATCGATGTGGCTATCGGTGCTGAAGCGAATGGCATGACGGAAATCCGCAGTGGCCTGTCAGAAGGGATGAAGGTGGTGCTGTCGGGCCAATTCCTGATTGATTCCGAAGCGAGCCTCAAATCCACCACCACGCGCATGAGTAATGCGCCAGGAACATCGCCAGAACTGCATAAGGGCGAAGGCAAGGTTGAGAAAATCGGCAAAGACAGCGTGATCATTTCACACGGGCCGATCCCGACGATGCAGATGGGCGCTATGACGATGGAATTCAAAGCGCCAAAATCAGGCGTGCCCGCCAACATCAAAGAAGGCGGGATGGTCTCGTTTGAATTGATGATGACACCGAAGGGCGAGATGGCGCTTGGCAGTATTCAGCCGCTTGCTGCACAGGGCGCTGCCCCGGATGCGATGAAATCTGAAGGGATGAAAAAATGATTGCGCGACTCATCCGCGCCTCGATCGTCAACCGTTTTCTGGTATTGCTGGTCACCCTGATCGTCACCGCATGGGGCATCTGGTCGGTCGGCAAAACCCCGCTCGATGCCATTCCCGATCTCTCGGATGTGCAGGTCATCATTCGCACCAGCTACCCCGGACAGGCACCGCAGATTGTTGAGAACCAGATCACCTATCCGCTCACCACCACCATGCTGTCAGTACCGGGGGTGAAAACGGTGCGCGGCTATTCATTCTTCGGTGATTCGTTTGTTTATATTATTTTTGAAGATGGCACGGATCTTTACTGGGCTCGTTCGCGGGCCCTCGAATATTTGAATCAGGTGCAATCGCGTTTGCCGCAAAACGCCAAGGCCTCGCTGGGCCCGGATGCAACCGGGGTGGGCTGGATTTACGAATACGCACTGGTGGACCGCACCGGCAAACACGATCTGGCTGAGCTGCGCGCGCTGCAAGACTGGTTCCTGAAATACGAATTAAAGACCCTGCCCAATGTGGCCGAAGTCGCCACCATCGGCGGCATGGTCAAGCAGTATCAGGTAGTGCTCGATCCGGATCGCCTGCGCGCGTACAACATCCCGCATAGCAAAATCATCGCCGCAATTCGGAATGCCAATCAGGAAACCGGCGGCTCGGTGCTGGAGCTGGGCGAGGCAGAATACATGGTGCGCTCGGGCGGCTATCTGAAAACGCTGGCCGACTTCCAATCAATTCCCATCATGACCAGCGATACAGGGGTAGTGGTATTGCTAAAAGACGTAGCCCGTATTCAGACCGGCCCTGAAATGCGGCGCGGCATTGCCGAATTAAACGGTGAAGGCGAAGTAGCGGGTGGAGTGATTATCATGCGCTCGGGCAAGAACGCGCTCGAGACCATTGAGGCCGTTAAAGCCAAACTGGCAACGCTCAAACCGGGCTTGCCATCAGGTGTGGAAATCATTACTACCTACGACCGCTCCGATTTGATCACGCGCGCGGTTGAAAACCTGCGCGGCAAATTGATCGAAGAATTCATCGTGGTTGCGCTGGTATGTTTCGCATTTTTATTTCATCTGCGCTCGGCACTGGTGGCGATTGTTTCATTGCCCATCGGCATCCTGATGGCGTTTATCGTCATGCGTTATCAGGGTGTGAATGCCAATATCATGTCGCTGGGCGGGATCGCGATTGCGATCGGCGCGATGGTCGATGCGGCCGTGGTGATGATCGAGAACGCGCACAAGCATATCGAGGCGTGGCATCACCAGCATCCCAACCAAAAACTGGAGGGCGATACACAGTGGCAGGTGATTGCGGATGCGGCGGCCGAGGTGGGTCCCGCGTTGTTTTTCAGTCTGCTCATCATCACGCTTTCGTTCATTCCCGTGTTCACGTTGGAAGCGCAGGAAGGCCGGTTATTTTCTCCGCTGGCGTTCACCAAAAGTTATGCGATGGCCGCTGCGGCCTGCCTGTCAGTGACCCTGATTCCGGTGCTGATGGGTTACCTGATTCGCGGCAAAATTCCGGATGAGCAAAAAAATCCACTGAACCGTTTTCTGATTGCGCTGTATCGCCCGCTGCTGGACAAGGTGCTGGCATTTCCGAAAGTAACACTTGCCGTGGCCTTGGTCATTCTGTTGGCAACCATTTTTCCCGCGTCACAAATTGGCGGTGAATTCATGCCGCCGCTCGACGAGGGCGATTTGCTATACATGCCTTCGGCTCTACCGGGTTTATCAAGCGGCAAGGCAGCGGAAATTCTTCAGCAAACCAACAAGCTGATCATGACCGTGCCGGAGGTGGCGCGCGTGTTTGGCAAGATTGGCCGCGCTGAAACCGCCACCGATCCCGCGCCACTGGAGATGGTCGAGACCACCATCCAATTCAAACCGCAGGCGCAATGGCGCGCGGGCATGACACCTGAAAAATTGATCGAGCAGCTGGATCGCACGGTGAAATTGCCGGGCCTCGCCAACCTGTGGATTCCGCCGATTCGCAATCGTATCGATATGCTCGCCACTGGCATTAAGAGCCCAGTGGGCGTCAAGGTGGCCGGTACTGATCTTGCCGAAATCGACCGCATTGCCAGCGAGGTTGAACGCGTTGTCAAAAATGTGCCCGGAGTCACGTCGGCATTGGCGGAACGGCTTACCGGTGGGCGCTATATCGATATCAACATCAATCGTCTGGTTGCTGCCCGTTACGGCATGAATGTGGCGGATGTGCAGAGCGTGGTTTCAGCGGCCATCGGCGGCGACAATATTGGCGAGACCGTGGAAGGCCTTCAGCGTTTTCCGATCAATGTGCGCTATCCGCGCGAGATTCGCGATTCGGTCGAGAACATCCGTAACCTGCCCATCGTCACTGAACGCGGCGCACAAATTACTCTGGGTACCGTGGCCGATATCAAGATCGCCGATGGACCGCCGATGCTCAAAAGTGAAAACGCAAGGCTCTCGGGCTGGGTCTATATCGATATTCGCGGACGCGATCTGCAGTCGGTGGTGAACGACATGCAGCAGGCAGTGGCGAAAGAAATCAAGCTCACCCCCGGTTATTCAATTGCATGGTCGGGACAGTTCGAATATCTCGAGCGGGCCAGCGCAAAACTAAAAATCGTTGTGCCGTTCACATTGCTGATTATTTTCGTGTTGCTGTATCTGACCTTCAAGCGTTTCGATGAGGCCATTTTAATCATGGCCACCCTACCGTTCGCGCTGGTGGGCGGCCTGTGGCTGATGTACGCCCTGGGTTATGCCATGTCGGTGGCGAGTGCCGTCGGCTTCATTGCGTTATCGGGGGTGGCAGCAGAATTCGGCGTAATCATGCTGCTCTACCTGAAACAGGCCTGGGACAAACAACTCGCTCACGGCAACAGTGATTTGCCTTCGCTGCTCGCGGCCATTCGCGAAGGCGCTGTGCTGAGGGTGCGGCCCAAAGCGATGACGGTCGCGGTGATTCTGGCCGGCCTGTTTCCGATCATGTGGAGCGGTGGCACCGGCTCGGAAGTCATGCAGCGCATTGCCGCGCCGATGATCGGCGGCATGATTACCGCGCCATTGCTGTCGATGTTGGTGATACCGGTCGCGTATCTGCTGTTGCGTAGGCGGCACCTGCACTTGGAAGGGTCGAATGCGTTGTCAATATAGGAGAGCAACATGAGATCACACTTCATCCTGAGACTTGTTTGTACTCTGGCAGGCATTATTCTGCTAAACGGCTGTGCTACGTTTCTGCCGCACATGCCAGTCATTGACCCGCCGAGATCCGTAGCTGCCAAGCCGTTTCCAATAGGTGTCAAGCCTGTCGCCTTGGTACTTTCAGGCGGTTCTGCCCGTGGCTTTGCACATATCGGCATACTTAAGGTTCTTGAAGAGCAGGGGCTGAAGCCGGACATCATCGTTGGCACAAGCGCTGGCAGTATTGTTGGTGCACTTTACGCATCAGGCCTAACCGCTTCTGAATTGGCGTCCGCACTCGCGCAACTAGACAAATCAACGTTTACCGATTTTGTCATGCCCAACCTGGGATTTTTTCCAGGGGAAATGGGGTTTGTACGCGGCAACAAGCTGCATCGTTTTATTGATGCCCGATTAAAGCAACACCGTATACAAGATTTTCCGATTCGATTCGCCGCCGTTACAACTGATCTAAATACTGGCAAACCGGTTGCATTTAATTCAGGTGATGCAGGACTGGCGGTGGTTGCATCATCTGCCGTACCCGGCATGATTATGCCAGTCGAAATTAATCGGCATCGGTATGGTGACGGACAAATTTCAAGTCCGCTACCGGTCAGCATCGCGCGCGCGCTGGGTGCAAAAGTTGTGATCGCGGTGGATGTTGTTTATCCGCCGGAAGATGCCTTTCTCAAAAGCACGGTCAGCGTACTGTTTCAGGCATTCACGATTTCTGTTTATCGTATAAAAGAGTATGAGGCAGTCGATGCTGATCTGGTGATTAAACCGGATTTGGGCAAGACCACGGGACAAATGACCTTTGGCGACCGGGAGCGGTTGATTGCAGCCGGCGACGCGGCAATACGCGAAATACTGCCCGCAGTCAAAAAGCTGTTCAGGCAAGATTGATCGGTACTTCGCCCAGCTCGCTGCACTTGACTCCGTACCATAGTACGGGGCGGATATTCAGTCTAGTTCCGGAGAATCCTCAGCGTGGGGCGCGCTGCAGCCCAGTTGAAGAATGGCTGAGCGGCATTCCTGTTGACAGAGTCGCATGGCATCATGTGGCTCTGTCAGGCTCATGCAGTCAATCTGACTCAGCGAATCCAGCCACGACAGATCACTCTGCGGGTCCATTACTTCACGAATCATCGATAAATTGTTACACACAGCGTGAAGGGACTCATTACCAATGTCTGATGTAAGGACGGCCATCGATATAAGCTACATAGGGTCGGGGGGCCCAGACGCCGCCATATCCCCAACCCCAACCGCGCCCATACAGCCAATTGTCTTCATAAGCCTCGCGCCGTCCCTGGCGCTCGGCCATTTTCAGCTGACCCTGCTGCATGAAATCAAGCACTGCGTCGGGTACACCATCGCGCGAGAGCTTGGCGTACTGGCTGGCGGTGACGTCATAGGAAGTACGGGAAGTCTTGATCTCGCTGATGATGGTCGGCGCGTCCTTGCCCGCTTTCGACATTGCAACAATTTGCTCCAGTGTGATCGGCTGACGTTCCGGTCCGCCCATGGTTGCGCAGCCGCCCAGCACAATCAGACTTGCGCCTATACAAAGTTTGCCAATTGTGAGTAAACTATGTTGCATGAAACACCTCCTATCCTCAATGCATAAAGAATCTGCTACCCAACGCTGTTGCTTCCGTTCGGCCTTATGGGTCGTCGTTAAGCGACGCGGATCCCATTCCGGCATTTACTGCCACGCCTAGAAATTCATTCTAGCGCGGCATTGTCAGCTTGTCGCGCCCGGCCTGTAACAAATTAAAACGCCTGCAACTCGCCTCGCGATGACAATTAGTCAGACGCTTCTACTTTTAATACGTTCCCCACCGCCCGGTGAATGATGGAGACAAAATGAATCTTGTTAATAACCCTGTTGATCAAGCCTCCGACCGGCAAGCTGGCCAACCAGCCAAGCTGCCATTCGATAACCCGATGGGTACCGACGGCTTTGAATTTGTTGAGTACACCGCGCCCGATGTCAAGGCCTTGGGCCGCCTGTTCGAGAGCATGGGCTTCGTTGCCGTGGCCAAGCACCGCTCAAAAGATGTGACCCTCTACAAACAGGGCGATATTAATTTCATTGTCAATGCCGAGAAAGACAGTTTCGCGCAATCGTTCGCACGGGTACACGGACCGTCAGCCTGCGCGTTCGGTATCCGTGTGAAGGACGCCGCCGCCGCGTTTAAGCGGGCGATTGCACTGGGTGCCAAGGCCTACGATGGCCCGGTAGGTCCGATGGAATTGAATATTCCGGCCATTCAGGGCATCGGCGGCTCACTGCTGTATTTGATTGATCGCTACGGGCCGCGCACTATTTATGATGTGGATTTCCAGCCTATCGAAGGTGCTGACCCCACTCCCATAGGCGTCGGCCTGCAATATGTCGATCACCTGACCCACAATGTTTATATCGGCCGCATGGATACTTGGGCCGAGTTTTACGAGAAGCTGTTTAATTTCCGCGAAATTCGCTATTTTGATATCAAGGGCAAGAAGACGGGATTAACCTCACGCGCACTCACCAGCCCCTGCGGGAAAATTCGTATTCCGATCAACGAGCCGTCAGATCAAAAATCGCAAATTCAGGAATATCTGGATGCCTACAACGGTGAAGGCATTCAACATATTGCGCTGGCCTGTTCGAATATTTATGAGACAGTGGAAGCGCTGCGCGCCGGAGGCGTAAAATTTCTGGATACGCCCGATGCCTATTATTCGCTGGTCAATAAGCGCGTGGCCAATCACGGTGAGGACTTGGCGCGATTGCAGAAAAACAAAATCCTGATTGATGGCGAAGGCCTGGACAAGGAATCGAACGAAGACAAGCTGCTGCAGATTTTTACCGATACGGTCATCGGCCCGATTTTCTTTGAAGTGATTCAGCGCAAAGGCAATGAAGGCTTTGGTGAAGGTAATTTCAAGGCGCTGTTTGAAGCAATTGAAGCGGATCAAATAGCGCGCGGTGTACTTTAATAAACTCCAGAGCTGGCGCGGCTTTTTAGGCAAAAATGCCTTGAAATCCGCTCCAGCGCTTGACTTTAACCTGAATTCAATATGAAAAATTCCACCCTGCAATACCAGCCTGGCTTCGGCAATGAGTTTGCGACAGAGGCCATCCTTGGCTCGCTGCCACACGGACAAAATTCACCGCAGCGCGCACCGCACGGCTTGTATGCGGAGCAGGTTTCCGGCAGCGCATTTACCGCGCCGCGTCACGAAAATTTGCGCTCCTGGCAATATCGCCTGCGCCCGTCAGCCGCGCATTCGCCGTATCAAAAAATCGACAACAAGCTGATCCGCACCGCACCTTGCTCTGAAGTGGCCACACCACCCAATCGGCTGCGCTGGAATCCTTTGCAGATTCCCACCCAACCAACTGATTTCATCGACGGCATGATGACCATCGCCACCAATGGTAGTGCGCGTCTGCAACAAGGCGTAGCGGTACATCTCTATGTCGCAAACCAGTCGATGCAGCGCTGCTTTTATAATGCCGATGGCGAACTGCTGATCGTGCCGCAGCAGGGTGCGCTGCAGCTCAAAACCGAGTTTGGTATTCTGGAAATATCGCCCGGCGAAATCGCGGTGATTCCACGCGGCATCAAATTTCGCGTCGATATCACGGACCAGGTGCGCGGCTATATTTGCGAAAACTATGGCGCACCGTTGCGCTTGCCCGAGCTCGGCCCGATCGGTGCCAACGGTTTGGCGAATGCGCGTGATTTTTTAGCGCCCGTCGCCTGGTTTGAAGAGGTCACCGGGACCACCACCATCATCGCCAAGTTCCACGGCAATATGTGGACTTATGAAACTGAAGGCTCACCACTGAATGTAGTCGCTTGGCATGGCAACTACACGCCCTATAAATACGATCTTGCTAAATTCAATACGATCAACACCGTCAGTTTTGATCATCCTGACCCCTCTATTTTTACCGTGCTTACTTCGCCGTCAGAAACACCGGGCACGGCCAATATTGATTTTGTCATTTTCCCGCCACGCTGGATGGTGGCGGAACACACCTTCCGTCCGCCGTGGTTTCATCGCAATATCATGAGCGAATATATGGGCCTCGTTCACGGTGCGTATGATGCGAAGGCAGAAGGATTTTTCCCCGGCGGCGGCTCGCTGCACAATAGTTTTTCAGCCCACGGGCCAGATAAAGCCTCCTTTGAAAAAGCCTCCACCGCCGAATTAACCCCGCATTACATCGCCAACACACTGGCGTTCATGTTTGAAAGCCGCTACGTACTTGAGCCAACGAAATTTGCTCTGGAAGCGCCGGAATTGCAAGCGAATTACGATGCCGCTTGGACAGGATTCAATGTGGCCAACATCGCCGCAAAACCAGGAAACACAAAATGAAATTTGCCTCTCTAAAAAATCAGAACCCTGACGGCTCATTACTCATTGTCAGCCGTGATTTGAAGCGTGCTTCCAGCGTGACCGATATCGCGCCCACGCTGCAACATGCGCTTGAGAATTGGCATCATCTGGAGCGGGCGCTAGTCGACGCCTACGAGGGTCTGCAGTGCGGCAATGAGCGGCCCGAATTTGATTTTCAGGCGTTGTTGCGCGATGGCGAAATTGCCGCACCGTTGCCGCGCACCCACCAGTGGCTGGATGGCTCGGCCTATCTCTCGCATGTGGAACGCGTGCGCCGCGCCCGCAACGATAAAGTGCCGGAAAGTTTTTATCACGACCCGTTGATGTATCAGGGTGGCGGCGATGCCATGCTCGGGCCGCGCGATGATATTCGCGTGATCAGTGAAGACTGGGGCGTTGATCTGGAAGGCGAAGTTGGCGTGATCACGGGTGATGTCAAGATGGGCGCCACACCGGCTGAAGCCTCGGCGGCGGTACGTTTGCTGGTGCTGATCAATGATGTGTCATACCGTAAATTGATTCCGCCGGAACTGGCCAAGGGTTTTGGCTTCGTCAACAGCAAAGGCGCCAATGCCCTCTCACCGGTGGCTGTGACGCCCGATGAACTCGGTGCGGCATGGAGCGGCGAAAAAGGCGCGGGCAAACTCGATTACCGTCTGATCTGTCATGTGCGCAATGAATGGTTTGGCAACCCGAATGCGGCCGATGACATGACATTTTCCCTGTTTGATCTGATCGCCCATGCAGCCAAAACACGCGAACTAAAAGCAGGCACCCTGATTGGCTCGGGCACCATTTCGAATCATAATGTCGCCACTGGCTATGCGTGCATCATGGAAAAACGCTTGGTCGAGCAGGTCGAGTTGGGCGCAGCCCAAACAGATTTTCTCCGCTTTGGCGAAACTGTCAGCATTGATATGTTCGATCACCACGGCGACACGATTTTTGGCTCGATTGAACAAAAACTTGTGAAGTACGGAACCTAGAATATGGCTGGCCAAACCGATCATGCCCTGCGCGGCAACTACGACAATATTCGCGCGGATTTCACCGTCGATCAGGATTGGGCTGCGTATAGCGCCGCCGAGCACGATCTCTGGAGACGGCTCTACGCACGGCAGTCTGCCCTGCTGCCTGACTATGCTTGCGATGAATTCTTGGATTCGCTAAACACACTTAATTTCAGTGCGGGTATTCCCAAATTTGATGACATCAATCCCAAGTTAAAAGCCGCGACCCATTGGCAGATTGTTGCCGTGCCCGGCCTGCTGCCGGACGATGTTTTTTTCACACATTTGGCCAATCGGCGCTTTCCGGTCACGGTTTGGCTGCGCAAGCCGGAAGAGTTTGATTACATCGTCGAGCCCGATATTTTTCATGATTTTTTTGGCCATGTGCCACTATTATTCAACCGCACTTTCGCGGATTACCTGGAAGCCTATGGCAAGGGCGGCGTGAAAGCCAAGGGACTCAACGCACTCGATTATTTGGCGCGCCTGTACTGGTATACGGTCGAATTTGGTCTGATCGAAACCCCCAAAGGTTTGCGCACTTATGGCGCGGGCATCTTATCATCCGGTGGTGAATTGCCATATTGCATTGAAAGCAAAAAATCGAACCGCATCCGCTTCGATTTGCTGCGTGTGATGCAATCAAAATACAAGATTGACACCTTTCAGGAAACCTACTTCGTCATCAAAAGTTTTAAAGAACTTTTCGAGGCGACTGCGCCTGATTTCACGCCGTATTACGACGAATTGCGTACGCGGCCCGAGCTGGCGGCGAACGAGGTGCTGGCCATTGATACGCTGCTGTAGCGGAAGACAAACTCAGCCTGCGTCCATTTAATTTCTAATTAATCCATGCTTGAATTTTCACCCGAAGCCGGTTTATGGGGGCTGTTCGCATCGGCATTTGTCTCAGCCACGATACTGCCCGGCAGCTCTGAAGTCGTCTTGATTGGCTTGCTGGCCAAATATCCAGACACCCTCTGGTCCGCCATCGCCGTGGCCACTGTAGGCAACACGCTGGGCGGTGTTTCTTCCTATTGGCTGGGCAGACTTTTACCCAACAAAGCCGAAGGCCGCGCGATTGCATGGGTCAAGCGCTACGGCATGTGGTCGCTGTTGTTGAGTTGGATACCCGTGATCGGCGATGCGCTGTGTGTTGCGGCAGGCTGGCTGCGGTTTAACGCATGGACGTGCACGCTGCTATTGGCGATTGGCAAACTGTTCCGCTATTTATTGATTGCAGGTGGTTGGGCGTGGTTTGCCCAATCGTTTCTGGTTTGACGGTTATTGTCGCCATTACCGCCATTGCTGCTATTGCCGCTGCAGCTACGGGGATAGCAAATTAGCCGCCAGCACGCTGTCCACCGCCACACGCGTTAACTTCGGCGCCAGTAGCTCGATTAATTCATAGGTATAACCGCGCAAAAATGCGCCGCGTTTCAAAGCAATTTTGGTCACGCTCTCGGCAAATAAATGCTTCGCAGAAATTACGCCCAGTGCGCTGTCCTGTTTAGGGTCATAAGCCATTTCCGCCAGCAGGCCAATGCCAATTCCCAGCTCAACATAGGTCTTGATCACGTCCGCGTCCATCGCCGAAATCACGAAAGTGGGCGTGATTCCTTGTTCCGCAAACGCGCGATTCACCGCGCCGCGACCGGTCATGGAAATATCGTAGGACACCAGCGGATAGGTCGCAATATCAGCGAGCGTCAGTTTGCGCTTGGCTAAAATCGGATGCCCCTTTTGCGCTACCACCACACGATTCCACGCATAAAGTGGCATCGTCACCAGCTCGGGGACCTCATCCAGATACTCAGTCGCGATACCCACATCGGCCCGGCCAGATGCCACTTCAGCGGCCACCTGCATGGGATTGCCCTGATGAATGAACAGCGAGACCTTCGGGAATCGCTTCAAGAAAACCGGAATGACCTTGGGCAGCAAATAGCGCGCCTGAGTATGGGTGGTGGCGATGACCATTTCACCGACATTCTCGTCCTGCAAATCCCGCGCGGCGCGTTTTAGATTGCCCGCATTGGCCAGCACCGCCTCCGCCATCGCCACCAGCCGTTTTCCGGCTGGGGTAATTTCGGTCAGGCGTTTACCGCGCCGTACAAACACCTGTACGCCCAGCTCATCCTCAAGCGCGAGAATTTGTTTACTGATACCGGGCTGGGAGGTGTGAAGTGCGGCGGCCGCATCTGACACGGAGAGATTGCGGCGAGCGACTTCGCATAGGTAGCGGAGTTGTTGAAGAGTCATGGCGTATTCCTGTATGCGCTGTTTCTATATAGCTTAAAGCTATTTAATATTAACTTATTATTCCTTTTCAATCTATATAGCAGCCACTAACATCACACCTTGCGATCAAAAAGATAGCATTTTAGATATTCGTCCCGTTCATGGCTCGACGGACTCACCACAAGCGGTAAAGAGTTTCAGAAATTTCCACCAATAACAGTCTAGAAAACACGAAATGGATTTTGTTTATTCAATTGCGGGACTGGGTGTTGGCATCATCGTCGGCCTGACGGGTGTCGGCGGCGGCTCGCTCATGACGCCCCTGCTGGTGCTGCTGTTCGGCATAACCCCGGCAACCGCGGTGGGTACGGATCTACTCTATGCCTCGATCACCAAGGCGGGCGGGGTGGCGGTGCACGGTATCAAAAAAACGATTGACTGGAAAATTGTCGGCTGGCTGGCTGCAGGCAGTGTCCCGGCCAGTTTGCTGGTGGTGTTGTATCTGATGTTTAGTCGAACAACGGGCACAGCGCCGGATGCGAAATTTTCATCATTGTTTTCATTTTCTCTGGGCATCATGCTGCTGCTGACCGCTCTGGCATTGGTGTTTCGTAAGCGTCTGCAACAGTGGGCTGCACACAGAAGCCCCGAACCCATCACCGCTTCGCGGAAACCGTTGTACACCGTGTTGCTGGGCGCCTTTATTGGTATCGCCGTATCGCTTTCATCCGTCGGGGCTGGCGCGGTAGGCGTCACCGCACTGATTTTGCTTTACCCGAAATTACCCATCCCACGCATTGTTGGTACTGATATTGCCCACGCGGTGCCGCTAACCCTGATTGCGGGCTTGGGCCATGCCTCGCTGGGCCATGTGGATTTATCGTTGCTGGGTTCACTGTTGCTCGGCTCGTTACCGGGCGTGGCAATTGGCAGCCTCCTCGCCACGCGCTTGCCGGAATTTTTTGTGCGCCACTCACTGGTGGTGTTGCTGCTGATTATCGGCGGCCGTCTGGTTTTTTTAAGGTAACAGCTTATGTACAAATATGATTCCATTGATCAGAAAATCGTCGACGAGCGCGTGGCACAATTTCGCGGCCAGACCGAACGTTTTCTGCGTGGCGAATTAAGCGAAGATGAGTTTCGTCCACTGCGTTTGCAAAACGGTCTGTACGTGCAAAAGCATGCGCCGATGTTGCGGGTGGCGATTCCTTATGGCCATCTTTCAAGCAAGCAGATGCGCATGCTGGCACATATCGCCCGCAAATACGACCGCGGCTACGCGCACTTCACCACCCGCCAGAACATCCAATATAACTGGCCCGAATTAAAGCGGGTACCCGATATTCTGGCGGATCTGGCGACGGTTGAAATGCACGCGATTCAAACCTCGGGCAACTGTATTCGCAACACCACCTCGGATCAATTTGCCGGGGTCGCACATGATGAGTTGATTGATCCGCGTCCCTATGCAGAATTGATTCGTCAGTGGTCAACCTTCCATCCCGAGTTTGCCTACCTGCCGCGCAAATTCAAGATTGCCGTCAATGGTGCAGTCGAGGATCGCGCCGGTACTTTGTTTCACGATATCGGCATTCACACCGTTAAAACGGATGATGGTGAGGTGGTGTTCCGTATTCTGGTGGGTGGTGGCCTGGGTCGCACGCCGATCCTCGGCCACGTGATTCGCGAGGCGTTGCCCAAGCAACATTTGTTTACTTATCTTGACGCGATTTTGCGCGTCTATAACCGTTTTGGTCGCCGCGACAATATGTACAAAGCGCGCATCAAAATATTGGTTAAAGAACTGGGTCTCGAAAAATTCCGCGCTGAGGTTGAAGCCGAATGGGCGCATTTGAAGGATGGCCCCTCGACGCTAACGCAGGCCGAGATTGATCGCGTCGCCGCCTATTTTATCGACCCCGACTATGAGGTTTTGTCGGCCGTTGATGCGGATTATGAACGCAACCTGCTGGAGCATAAAGCCTTTGACCGCTGGGTCGAGCGCAATGTGTTTGGTCATAAGCAAGCGGGCTATGCCGCGGTCACACTGTCACTGAAAAAAACCGGCATCGCACCCGGTGATGCGACCGACCTACAGCTAGATGCGGTAGCTGATCTCGCCGATGAATTCAGCTATGGTGAAATTCGCGTCTCGCATGAGCAAAATCTTATTCTTGCGGATGTAAAAAATCGCGATTTGTTCACTGTCTGGCAACGTGCTAAAGCTATCGGTTTTGCCACCCCCAATATCGGATTGCTCACCGACATCATCGCCTGTCCCGGCGGCGATTTTTGCTCACTGGCCAATGCAAAGTCAATCCCCGTTGCCGAAGCGATTCAGCGTCGCTTTGATGATCTGGATTATTTATTTGATATCGGCGATATCGCCATCAATATTTCAGGCTGCATGAATGCCTGTGGCCATCATCATGTGGGGCATATCGGCATTCTCGGTGTGGACAAGCATGGCGCGGAGTTTTATCAAGTCACGATTGGCGGCAGCCAGGGTTTGCAGGCGGCACTGGGCAAAGTGATTGGCCCGTCGTTCGCACAGGATGAAATGGCTGATGTGGTCGAAAAGTTGATCAAGACCTATGTCGCATTGCGCTTTGAAGATGAGCATTTTCTGGATACGGCCAAGCGCGTCGGCATTGAGCCGTTCAAGGCCAGCGTATACAACAAAAAAGCCGGGCACAGTGAAGTTGAGGTCGCCAATGTCTAGCTTAAAAATTATTCGTGATGGCGTGATTGTCAATGATGATTGGACCTTGGTTGCGGATCAGGACGCAGCCTGGCCGAGCGGCCAGCTGATTGTGCCGCTCAAGGTTTGGGGATTACGTAAGCATGAATTGCTCGCGCGCGCTGAACCCATTGGTGTGTGGCTTGATGGTCATGGCGATGTTGCAATACTGGCCGACTCGGTTGGTCAGCTTTCGCTGATCGCCATCAATTTCCCCAAGTTTGCCGATGGTCGCGGCTACTCGGCAGCAGCGCTGTTGCGCACTCGATACGGCTTCAAGGGAGAGCTTCGCGCCATTGGCGATGTGTTGCGTGACCAGCTCTTTTATATGCAGCGGGTCGGTTTCAATGCCTTTGCGGTGCGCGCGGACAAAGATATTGCGGATGCATTGAAAGCCCTGAACGATTTTTCTGAAACCTATCAGGGCTCCACTGATCAACCAGTGCCTCTATTTCGCCGCCGTGCGGCCCATCCATCAGAAAGTTCGGCATGAACGCCTCGCTTGAAGCCAAAATTGCCGCACTCAAAGTACTGCTCGTCCACATCGAGCAAAACTTTGCGCCGGCGGTATTCGCCTCCAGTTTCGGCGCAGAAGATATGGTGTTGTTTGATCTCATCGCCCGCCACGGCAAAGGCATTGAAATTTTTACGCTTGATACCGGCCGCCTGCCGTCAGAAACTCTCAATCTCATGCATCGCGCGCAGGCAAAATACGATATCGATGTGACATCGTATACACCTGCGGCTAGCGCCGTACAAAGCTATATCGACAGCGTTGGACTTAATGGGTTTTATGAAAGTATTGAAAACCGCAAAGCGTGCTGCCATATCCGTAAAGTTGAGCCGCTTGCCCGCGCGCTCTCGGACAAGCGTGCATGGCTAACCGGACTGCGCCGCGAACAGGCGCCGACCCGTTCTGATCTTGGTGAATCTGAAATTGATGCGACGCACGGTCTCACCAAATTCAATCCGCTCATTGATTGGACTAACGATGATGTATGGAACTATATTCGCGCCAATGAGGTGCCTTACAACGCACTGCATGATCGCGGCTACCCCAGCATCGGCTGTGAGCCCTGCACACGCGCCGTAAAGCCCGGTGAAGATGCTCGTGCTGGACGCTGGTGGTGGGAATCAAAGGCTGAGCAGAAGGAATGCGGCCTGCATGTGGCCGAATCAGCAGCGGCATCCGCCATCCCTGCCTATGCATCCATTGCCATCAACGTTATCAACGCAATCGAAACACCCCTTCAGAAAGCAAGCGTATGAGCTTCATTGATTCCATTATTCCCGCTGGCACTGCTCTCAGCGAAGCGCGTCTGAACAACAACCGCGCATCGTTGAGCAAACACCTGAGCTGGCTCGAGTCAGAAGCGATTCACATCATGCGCGAAACGGTCGCAGAAACACGCAACCCCGCGCTGCTGTTTTCCGGTGGTAAGGATTCGATTGTGATGCTGCGCATTGCGGAAAAAGCATTTCGCCCGGACCGCTTGCCGTTTCCGCTATTACATATTGATACCGAGCACAACTTCCCTGAAGTGATTGCTTTCCGCGACCAAAAAGTCACCGAGTTACAGGAAAAATTGATCGTGCGCTCGGTCGGCGAGGATATCCGTGCAGGCCGGGTGGTGTTGCGAAAGCCCGATGAAAGCCGCAATGTGCACCAAACCACCACGTTGCTGGCGGCAATCAAGGAGTTTGAATTTGATGCACTATTTGGCGGTGCGCGCCGTGATGAAGAAAAAGCCCGCGCGAAGGAACGCATTATTTCGCACCGCGATGAATGGGGCCAGTGGGACCCGAAAAATCAGCGGCCTGAATTATGGAGCCTGTACAACCTGCGCATTCATCCGGGCGAGCATGTGCGCGTATTTCCACTCTCGAACTGGACCGAGCTCGATATCTGGCAATACATCGCGCATGAAAATCTGGCCGTGCCATCGATCTATTTTTCGCACGAACGTGAAGTCGTTGAACGCAAAGGTTTGCTGGTACCGGTCACCGAATTGACGCCGCCCAAAGCCGGTGAAACTGTCATCACCAAGCCAGTGCGATTCCGCACGGTGGGCGACATAACCTGCACCGCACCGGTTGCATCGGATGCGACCACGGTAGATGAAATTATTGAAGAGACTTTGCTGTCCCGATTGACCGAGCGCGGCGCCACGCGGCTGGATGATCAGACCTCGGATGCATCGATGGAGCAACGCAAAAAAGAAGGATACTTTTGATGAGCACGAATATTGCCGCCACTATCGATACACTTCGCTTCACCACCGCAGGCTCGGTGGATGATGGCAAATCAACGCTGATAGGACGCTTGCTATACGACTCGAAATCGATTCTTGAAGATCAGATTGCCGCGATCGCGCGCACCACCAGCAAGCGCGGCCAAGAAGGGCTTGATTTATCGCTGCTCACCGATGGTCTCAGCGCGGAGCGCGAGCAAGGCATCACCATTGATGTGGCATACCGCTACTTCGCCACACCCAATCGCCGCTTCATCATTGCCGATACACCGGGCCATGAGCAATACACCCGCAACATGGTCACGGGTGCTTCAACCGCGGATGTGGCGATTGTGCTGATTGATGCCGCCAAAGGTATTAAGCCGCAATCACGCCGTCACGCTGCCTTAGCCGTGCTGCTCGATTTGCCGCATGTGGTGGTAGCCGTCAACAAGATGGATCTGGTTGGCTACAAAAAAGAAGTGTTCCAGAAAATCAAAAGTGATTTCACCGCGATTGCGCGTGAACTCGGTGTACGCGAGATTTCATTTATTCCGGTCTCGGCACTGCAAGGCGATATGGTGGTGAACAAGGAAAGTGCCGGCACCAACAATATGCCTTGGTACAACGGACCGACACTGCTGGAATTCTTAGAATCGGTTCGCGTAGGCAAAGCAGTCGTACCGGCATTTCGGCTTCCTGTGCAATTAGTATCGCGTGTGCGCTTCGGCGCCAATCAGGACAGTCGCGGCTACTTGGGGCGCGTCGAATCGGGCAGTGTGAAAGTAGGCGACCATATTGTAGTGCTGCCCTCTGGCGAGACTGCGCGCATTGCCGAGATCATTACGCTTGATGGCAATGCACAGTCGGCAGAATCACTGGATTCCGTGACCATTACGTTGGACCGTCAGCTCGATATTTCGCGCGGCGATGTGATTGCCGAGCGTTTCAAACCACCCCGCGTGACGCAAAATATCCGGGCCAATGTGTGCTGGCTAGGCAATGATCCGCTATCGACAACCAGACGTTATTTGCTCAAGCACGGCACCCGTACCGTGCCCGCGAAAATTTCGTCAGTCAATTCGCGCTACGACATTCTCACGCTGCAACCCACAGCCACCACCACGCTGAACACCAACGATATCGGTGCGCTGTCGATTCATGTCGCCCAGCCGGTCATGGTCGATGCATACTGGGCAAACCACGCTGGCGGCAGTTTTATCTTGCTCGATGAAGCGACTAATGCGACGGTGGCTGCAGGCACGATTCTTTCGGAGCCGACAGATGTTTAACAACACTTCATCAAAAGTCTATTTGGTCGGCGCAGGTCCTGGCGCACCGGATTTGCTCACATTGCGTGCGGCACGATTACTGGAGCGCGCCGACATTGTTTTCTACGATGCGCTGGTTCATGCCGATACCATCGCCCTCGCGGTGAATGCCAAAAAAATTGCTGTTGGTAAACGCGCCGGACAAGTATCAACTGATCAGCGCTTCATCAATCGCAGCTTGGTGGAAGCCGCCGCCCGCTATGAAATCGTGGTGCGCCTGAAAGGGGGCGACCCAATGATGTTTGGCCGCGCGCAAGAAGAGATTGATGAATTGGTTGCGGCGGGTATCGCCTATGAAGTAGTGCCTGGCATCACCGCCGCGCTTGCCGCCAGCGCGCAGCTCGGCGTCTCGCTTACCCAACGCGGCGTTGCCCGCAGCGTAACCTTCGCCACCCCGCGCAGCGGCCCTGATGAAAGCCAAAGCGAATGGGTCAAAAGCGCCGCCGCCGCCGACACCACCGTGCTCTACATGGCCGTCGGCCAAGCCCCGCAAATTGCTGCCGCACTGATCGCTGAAGGCAAATCAGCCGCCACACCGGTGGCAATTATCGAGAGCGCCACACTGCCAGAAGAGCAAAGAATTTTCACCACACTGGCCGGGCTCACCGCCTCGTCACTGCAACTGCGCGGCCCCGCCGTGCTGTGTATTGGCGAGGTATTTTCGGTAGAGCGGATTAACGTCAAAAAAGGACACACGAGCACTGGCGAGGCGTTTGAGCCGATTATGGCTGGAAAAACCCGCCGATATTAGAATTCGGCACCCCTGAGCCACGTGAGGCGGCAATTTCGCGAAGCCTTGCTTCACGCCGGCCGAGCCAGAAACCGGTGCCGCGTTTTATGGCAACTTCACCCAAGTCAATTCCAGCCAGGCATCCGGCCGATGCACCACCAATACGCCCGCCTTTGAAGCCCACGGGGCGACCTGCAAATGCAGCGGAATATGCAGCACTTCATCATGGTGAATCTGCATCGCCTTGATGATCATCTCCTGCCGCTTTTTTAAATCGGTTTCACCCTCGATGTTGTCGATCAACTGATCGAGCGCGGGATGTTTGTAATTGCCCCAGTTGTATTCGCCTGCGCCTTTGTCGTTGCGACTGTGCAGCACCGGCTTAAGGGTAAATATCGCGTCGGTTGTTGAGCCGCCCCAGCCGAGCATATAGAGGCTGTTGTCGAGCTTTTGCTGCTTGGGAAAATAATTGGCTTTAGGCATCGAGGCGACTTTTACGTTGACGCCAATCTTGGACCACATGCCGGCTAGCGCGACACAAATACGCTCATCGTTGATATAGCGATCGTTGGGACAATCGAGTGTAACGGTGAAGCCCTTCGGGTAGCCCGCATCGGCCAATAATTTTTTGGCGGCGTCGGCACTGATCATCGGGTGGCGTTTTTCCATCGAGTCGGGAATGCCCGCTTCTCTGCGCGAGGGCAGATTGATAGCGGTCGGTATCGAAAGCCCGCGCATGACGGAGCGCTTGATAGCTTCAACATCGGTGGATTGATACAGCGCCATGCGCACGCGCTTATCCTTGAACGGGTTTTTACCTTTCACATCGGAATAAAGCAACTCATCACGCGCCTGATCCATGCCGATAAAAACAATTCGATTTT
Organism: Burkholderiales bacterium; assembly: GCA_043773745.1. Lineage (GTDB taxonomy): Bacteria > Pseudomonadota > Gammaproteobacteria > Burkholderiales > Usitatibacteraceae > UKL13-2. The sequence goes on from JAYVEV010000132.1 coordinate 32,002, forward strand.
CGCGGCCTTCGTAAATTTTGATTTTTTTATCCTGTTGCAGCTTGGCGATATCCTGCAACGGCGGGTCCAGAATGAAATCGAGCTCGCCTGAAATCAATGCGGCCACTCGAGTAGCGGGCGAGCGGATCGGTGTAAAAATCACGTCGGTGACATTACCTTCGAAGCGGCCTTCCCTGATGCCCCACCAGTTGGGGTTTTTCTTGAGCACGGTTTTTACATCGGGTTCGCGCGAGACGAGCGTAAACGGGCCAGTGCCCATGGCGTTGCGCACGCCGAAAGTTTCTTCCTTGTTGGTGAAATCCTGCGGCTTTTCGATTTTATTTTTGATGCACCAGGCTTTCGACATGATGAACAGCGTGCTGCTGCCGAGCATGTCGGGCAGCACTGAATTCGGCACCGGCGTGGTCAGCTCTACGGTGAAGTCGTCGATCTTGCGCGGCTTACCCAGCGCAATGCTGTACACCCGATAATTTGACGTCGGCGCCTGAGAACGCAAAATCGAGAACACCACATCGTCAGCCGTGAACGCCGAGCCATCATGCCATTTCACACCTTTGCGCAGCGTGATCAGCCAGGCGGTGGGCGCGGTTTGCCTGACCGCAGTGGCCAACGTCGGGATCAGCTTCATGTTTTTATCGCGCGACAACAGCTGCTCGTAAATCTGGCCGTTAAACTGGTTGTTGAACGCTTCGTTTTGCGCATGCGGATCGTGCGTGGCAACATCACCCTGATTAGACCAGCGCAGGGTCTTGGCCCCGACACTCGTTCCCAGCGTCGCCGAGATCAGCAACAGGGCGCATAAAGCGGTGATGTTTTTCAGTAAAATTTTCATATTTTTTTGGGCATAAAGCGCGTTAGCAGCAGAAACCTCATCATAATCGAAAGCGCTGTCTATAATGAACACTTATAGCCGCAAAATCACAAGCAAGATCTCCATTTAAAACGCCATGAATTCCAATCGCCAGACCGATAGCGCATCGCACCATCAACTCACCCGCTACACGATTGCCCCCAAGCATTCCGCCGCGCACTTATTTGCAGTTACTGTCAGCATTGATCAGCCGGATCCTGCCGGACAGCGCTTCATGTTACCGAGCTGGATTCCAGGCAGTTATATGATTCGCGAATTTGCGCGCAATATCATCACCCTGACAGCGACCTTTGGTGACACGTCCGTCGCTGTGGAAAAAAACGACAAGATGACCTGGCAGTGCGCACCCTGTCCTGCCGGCGCGGGCACTCTCACCCTCACCTACGAAGTTTATGCATGGGATTTGAGTGTGCGTGCGGCACATCTGGATGAGACCCACGGCTTTTTCAATGCGAGCAGCGTATTTTTAATGCCCGACGGTTATGGTGATGCGCCCTGCACCGTGACAATCAGCGCGCCTGCCGCATGGCGCATCGCCACCGCGCTTAGCCAGACCCCAGCAATGGCGGGCATTGCAAAGCATTTTGCTTTGGAAACGACCGACCAGATTGGACTCTTAGAAAATATTGTCCATCATTTCTATGCCGCTAACTATGATGAGTTAATCGATCATCCGGTCGAGATGGGTACTTTCACACACGCGACTTTTGAAGCCTGCGGGGTGCAACATCATATTGCAATCACCGGTAAACACCGCGCAGACATGGCGCGGCTTTGCGCCGATTTCAAAAAAATCTGCGAAGCGCAGATTCGTTTGTTTGAGCCGGAATCGCAAGCCGCACCGTTTCGCGAATACTGGTTTCTGATCATGGTGGTGAGCGAAGGCTTCGGCGGTCTCGAGCATCGCGCCTCGACCGCGCTGATTGTCGGTCGCGATGATTTGCCGCTGGCACATGTGCCCGCCGTGAGGCCAGGCTATCGCAAGATGCTGTCGCTGACCTCGCATGAATATTTTCATACCTGGAACGTGAAACGCATCAGGCCTGAACGGTTCATGGACTATGATTTATTCAGTGAGAATTACACTCGGCAGCTGTGGTTTTTTGAAGGCTTTACCGATTACTACGACGACTTGATGCTGGCCCGTACCGGCCTTATCACGCCGCTGGAATATCTTGAAGTCGAGGCGGAAAACATCGGCCGCGTACTTTCGCAAAGCGGTCGCCTGAAACAAAGCGTGGCCGATTCTTCTTTCGATGCATGGACCAAATATTATCGCCAGGACGAGAACGCGCCCAATGCCATCGTCAGCTACTACCAAAAAGGCGCGATCGTGGGCATGGCGCTTGATCTCACTATTCGGCAGCGCAGTAACGGCGCGAAATCGCTCGATGATTTGATGCGCGCACTGTGGAATGAGTACGGCAAACCCGCTATCGGTGTGCCTGAACGCGCGCTTGAAACCATCGCCGAGACGGTGACCGGCCTGGATCTCAAAGCCTTCTTTGCCGAAGCTGTTTACAGCACCCGCGATATTGCACTCGCGCCCCTGCTCAGCTATGTCGGCATTGATATTGGCACCCGTGTCCCGGGCGTCAATAAAACCGGCGATCCGCTGCCACCCACTATCGGCGCGCGTATCGGTGCCGATACCAATGGCGACGCCAAACTGGCGCAGGTATTTGATGGCGGCGCGGCGCAAGCGGCCGGACTGTCTGCTGGCGATACCATCATCGCGATTGATGGCTTGCGCGTCACTAGCAATAACATCGAGCGGCGCATCAAGTCTTATGCATCGGCAACCACCCTTGAATTTACTGCCTTTCGTCGCGATGAGATGATGCGCTTTGAGGTCACGTTGCAAGCACAGCCCGCGAGCATCTGCACCCTGACCACGCGGGATACGCCGCCCGAGGCGAAGCAGCAGCGTGAACGCTGGCTGAACCTGTAGCACGGCGTTCGATAGGTACTGTCGAATTATTTTTTAACCCCACTTGCTGATGTGATGCCATTAAAGTTCGGCGAAAAAAAAGCGCAAAATATCAACTGCTTTCAAAAACCCAAGGAATTGCCATGAACGCCCCGCATGATCTGAAGCCCCTCACCACGCTTGCTCTCAAAGACCCAACACTGTTTCGCACCCAAAGCTATATTGATGGCAACTGGGTTGAGGCGGACTCGGGCAAGCGTTTTGATGTGGACAATCCGGCGACCGGTGCCGTCATTGCCAGCGTGCCCGACTGCGGCGCAGTTGAGACCCGGCGGGCGATTGGTGCCGCCAACGCCGCGTTACCTGGCTGGCGCGCGCTGACCGCAAAGGCGCGCAGTACCCTATTGCGCAAATGGTTTGATTTGATGTTGGCCCATGCCGATGATTTAGCACTGATCCTCACCACCGAACAAGGCAAGCCACTGGCCGAGGCAAAAGGCGAAGTGATGTACGGCGCTTCGTTTATCGAATGGTTTGCCGAGGAAGGCAAGCGCATTTATGGCGACGTGATTCCACCGCATATGGCGGATAAACGTTTGATCGTGATGAAGCAGCCGATTGGCGTAACAGCCGCCATCACGCCGTGGAATTTCCCCAATGCGATGATCACCCGCAAAGCCGCACCAGCCCTGGCGGCAGGCTGTACGATGGTGCTGAAACCTGCTGAGCAAACCCCGATTTCTGCTCTGGCAATGGCAGAGCTGGCGCATCGCGCAGGCATTCCCAAAGGTGTGTTCAATGTCATCACTGGGGATGCGCCCGCCATCGGTGGTGAGCTGTGTGCCAACCCCATTGTGCGCAAGCTCAGCTTCACCGGCTCCACCGAGGTCGGCCGGATTTTGATGCGGCAATGCGCACCCACGATTAAAAAATTATCGCTGGAACTCGGCGGCAATGCGCCCTTCATCGTCTTTGATGATGCCGATCTTGATGTCGCCGCCGATAGCCTGATGGCGTCGAAATACCGCAACGCCGGGCAGACCTGCGTATCGGCCAACCGCATCTATGTGCAGGCCGGTGTGTATGAAAAATTTGCCGAAAAAATGAAAGCGAAAATGGCCTCGCTGAAAGTTGGTGTTGGCACCGACAGCGGCGTAACCATCGGCCCGCTGATTGATGCGCAAGGCCTGGCGAAGGTAGAGGCGCATGTCGCTGACGCAATTGCCAACGGCGCGACCGTGGTGTCCGGCGGCAAGAAGAGTCCCCTCGGCGGATTGTTTTATGAGCCGACGCTGCTGACCAATGTGCCGATGTCGGCGCTGGCCTCCCGCGAAGAAACCTTCGGGCCGGTTGCACCGCTGATCAAATTTGACACTGAAGCCGAAGTAATTCAGCTGGCCAATGATTCGGAATTTGGTTTGGCTGCGTATTTTTTCTCGCGCGATGTGAGCCGTGTATTCCGCGTCAGCGAAGCGCTGGAGTCGGGCATGGTCGGGGTCAACACCGGCATGTTCTCAAACGAAGTCGCGCCGTTTGGTGGCGTGAAACAATCAGGTCTGGGACGCGAGGGCTCCAAGTACGGCATCGAGGATTATCTGGAAATTAAATATCTTTGTATTGGCGTTTAGGAAAACACATTCGATGTGGAATAAAAACATAAACACCAGCATTGAAGCGGGGTTTGGGGCATTTATGACCCAAACGGCACGCCTCTGGCTGGGCTTAGCTTTTTATTTAATGCTGGGGGTTGTTACCCACACCGCGCTTGCGCAGCCCACCAAGGTTAGAGAACCGACCAGTGAAGCGCCCGAGCTTGCCACTGGCTTTATACAAAAACCAGTTGCCAATGCCAAGCACGCCATGGTGGCAGCGGCTCATCCGCTCGCGGTTGAAGCTGGCTTGAAAATGCTAGACCAGGGCGGCAGCGCAGTGGACGCTGCCATCGCCGTACAGATGGTGTTGAATCTGGCCGAGGCGCATGCATCCGGTATCGGCGGCGGTGCCTTCGTGATGCATTTTGATGCGAAGAAAAATACCGTCGTGGCTTACGATGGCCGTGAAGATGCGCCGCTGGCGGCCACGCCTGAATTATTCCTCGACCATGACGGCAAGCCGATGAAATTTATTGATGCCGTGATCGGCGGCAGATCGGTCGGCGTGCCGGGTGTATTGCGGGTGCTCGAAATGGCGCATGCTCGTCATGGCAAGCTGGCATGGGCGAAATTATTCGAGCCCGCGATTGATCTCGCCGAGCATGGTTACCCGCTCACTCTGCGGCTGCATCGGCATTTGGCAAATGACAATATTCTTCGTCACAACGCGGAAGCCAAGGTCATTTTTTACAACGAAGATGGCTCCCCCAAACCGCTCGGCACGCTGGTTAAAAATCCCGCCATTGCAGCCGTATTCAGACGCATCGCCCAAGAGGGTCCCGACGCTTTTTATAAAGGCGATATCGCCCGCGATATCGTGGCTGCGGTGCGCGGGCATGCCAGCAATCCAGGCGGCTTGACTGAAGCTGATTTAGCGCACTACCAAGCACGTGCGCTGACACCCGTTTGCGGACCTTACCGTGTCTATAAGGTTTGCGGGATGCCGCCGCCATCCAGCGGCGGCATTGCGATATTGCAAATGCTGGAAGCGCTTGAACGCTTTGATATGAAAGCCGTGCGCCCGAACTCGGCCGAGGCGGTGCATTTATTTTCTGAAGCGGGCCGTCTTGCTTACGCTGATCGCGAGCGCTATGTGGGTGATGACCGCTTCGTCAACGTGCCGGTTGCGGGTTTGATTGATCCCGCCTACAACCATGCACGCGGGCTGTTGATTCAGCGTGAAAAATCCATGGGTAAAGCGCAGGCCGGCTCACCGGTCGGCATCAAGACCGCCATGGCGGACGGCGACACGCTGGAGTTTCCTTCCACCTCGCACATCTCGATTGTCGACAAGGATGGCAACGCCGTCAGCATGACAACAACCATTGAATCTTTTTTCGGCAGCCGACTTTTTGTACGCGGCTTTCCACTCAATAACCAATTGACCGATTTTTCAATGACGCCCACTGATAACGGCCTGCCGGTAGCGAATGCAGTGGGGCCGGGCAAACGCCCGCGTAGCGCGATGTCACCAACACTGGTATTCGATCAGCAGGGCAAACTCTTGATGGTGATCGGCTCGCCGGGTGGCAGCGTGATTATTAATTACGTCGCCAAGACTTTGGTAGGCGTGCTGGATTGGGGGCTTGATATTCAGGCCGCGATTTCACTGCCCAATATTGGCAGCCGCAATGGACCAACCGAAATCGAAAGTGGCACCGCCGCCGAAAATTTAGTGGGCGCATTGCGTGCCATGGGCCACCAAATCCGCACCTTCGATTTAAGCAGCGGACTGCACGGCATCGTGAGTACCGCGAACGGCTGGCAAGGCGGCGCGGACCCGCGGCGTGAAGGCATTGCCAAGGGTCGTTAATTATTTTTTCGCAATATATGGAGATCAAAATGACATCACACTGCAAATCAAACAACGGCGATCGATTGCGATATTTGCTGGGCGCATTAGTCTTGTGTTCAATGAGCGCCTGCGCCGCACCGCCAGCAACTCCCACCGCAGTCAATCCCACACCAACCCCGAAGCCGCTGCCCGCGCGTGAACCCGTCGCCACAGGACCGCTGGCCGCCAATGCACCTGCACCGGCCGATGTCATGCCGGCAGTCGTGACCGATCTCATTATTCGCGATAGTGCATTGGGTAAGGGCGAAGCAGCAACGCCGGGTGCGGTGATGTCGGTGCATTACACCGGTTGGCTATACGACGCCAAAATGCCCGGCGGCAAAGGTAAAAAATTTGATTCGTCGCTGGACCGTAACGAGCGCTTCAGCATCACGCTGGGTATCAGCCGCGTCATTCAAGGCTGGACACGCGGCCTCGCCGGGATGAGGGTTGGCACCAAGCGCACACTTATTATTCCACCGAGCCTGGGATATGGCGAACGCGGCGCAGGCGGCGTCATCCCACCAAACGCCACGCTGCTGTTTGAGGTTGAATTATTCACCCTGACGCCAGGCCCTGCGCCTGCGCCCGCAACCGCGCCTTCCGCTGCACCCGCCACCAAGTAGTCGGTGGAGTTCGATTTATCCTGGGCGTTTGCCGTCCTTTGTGTACTGGCTTTTTTTGCGGGGCTGGTAGATTCGGTGATCGGCGGCGGCGGCTTGATTCAGGTACCGGCGCTGCTGGTGATGCTGCCGGGGGTACCGGTTGCAACAATTTTTGGCACCAATAAAATTATCTCGGTCGCGGGCACCACGGTTGCGCTGGCACAGATAGCGCGCAACGTGACGGTGCCGTGGCGCATGTTGTTGGCGGCTGCGATAGTCGGCGCGATCTTCGCTTTTATTGGCGCACGGTCAGTGACGCTGATTGATCCGGCATTGTTGAAGCCAATTATATTGCTGCTGCTGATTGCCGTCGCCATCTATACCTTTATGCGCAAAGATTTTGGCCATTTGCATGCTCCCAAATGGCCCGAACCCAAACAACGCTGGATTGCCATGGGCATTGGTGCAGTGCTCGGATTTTACGAAGGTTTTTTTGGCCCTGGCACCGGCAGCTTTCTTATTTTTGCCTTCGTCGGTTTGCTCGGCTTCAATTTTTTGACGGCCTCGGCCTCGGCCAAAGTCATCAACATTACGACCAATCTGGCCGCTCTGGCATGGTTTGCCTGGAGCGGAAATATCCTCTATAAATTAGCGATCCCAATGGCTGTTTTTAATGTGGCGGGCGCGCTGGTCGGATCACGATTGGCCATTAAAAAAGGCAGCGGATTTTTACGCGTGTTCTTTTTGGTTGTGATGGTCGCGTTGATATTGCGCTATGCATACGATATTTTTTGGAAAGCCAGTTGAACACTGCGGTAAGGAAACCACGTGGAAAATAATCGAGAAAAAACTTTTGGCGCATTCATTATTGGCGATGAAATCTTGTCCGGCAAAAGACAGGATAAGCATCTGGCCAAAACCATCGAAACCCTGGGCGCGCGCGGGCTGTCGCTGAGCTACGCACATTATCTTGGTGATGAGCCGGAACGAATTATCGCCGCGCTCAAACAGTCATTTTCGACCGATCATATTGTGTTCAGTTTTGGCGGCATTGGCGCCACACCCGATGATCACACCCGACAATGCACGGCGGCCGCTCTGGGCGTGGCACTGCACCAGCACCCCGATGCAGTGGCGGCTATGGCATCAAGACCTAATTTTGAACTCTCCCCCAACCGTTTGAAGATGGCGGAATTTCCGCTGGGCTCCACGATCATTCCGAATCCCTACAACAGCATTGCGGCATTCTCATGCGGTGACCATCATTTCCTGCCGGGCTTTCCTGAAATGTCATGGCCGATGATGGCGTGGGTGCTGGACACCCAATATTCGGCGCTGTTTAATCGAACCCCGTTTGCGGAGGAAATCATCATTATCGAGCGGGCCGGTGAAAGTGATTTGATTGATGCGATGAATCGTATCGTCGTCAATTATCCGACGACTAAGCTGTCGAGCCTGCCGCAATTTTTGGCGAGTGCTGCCGGTGGCCGCATGATCGAACTCTCCATTCGCGGCGACCCCGCGGCAGTACCGTTGGCGATGGGCGAGATGAAACGCGAAATAGAACGCCTTGGTTTCGCGTTCCGGTCAAAGACTTAAACAAAAAAACTGTACCCGACTACCGTGGCGTATTGACCGGTACTGGCGGAGGAGCAGGCGGAAGAACGGGCACCACCAGTTCGTCGCGCTTCTTTTCATCTTTGCTGTCTGCATCGTTGACTGTCGGTGCCGCGTAAGCCACCAGCTCAATAATAATTTTCACGTCATCACTCACCGAGGCCGACCACGCCTTCATACCAAACTCGGAGCGGTTAATATTCAACACGGCATCGGCGGTACAGCGGGCACGCTTGGTTGCGCTGGCTGGCACGCAACCTGATTTGTAGACCACCAGCGTAACGGGTCTGGTCTTGCCCAGCAGTGTCAGCAAACCGTCAATACTCGTTAAGCGCTCAATCTCCCAGACAAAGCGTGAAGACTTGAACTCAATGGCCGGGAATTTTTCCACATCAAAAAAATCAGGTCCGCGCAACACTTTGTTGGTAGCACTGGCATTCACCACATTCGCGTAAAGCGTAGTGGCATCAATCACGGCGGTAATGGCATCATTAGTGCGGCTCTGCACATCGGTACGGGCGGGGTCATGGATTAAATGACCTGTGGTGCGGCTAAATTTCCCCCGCACGGTCATGAGACCCAAAAACATGGCTTCAAATCGTGAGTGTGTTTCATGCGGATCGATGATGTACTGCGGTGCCGCCAGTTGAGCATGCGCCATCGTGGGCACAACAAACATTGCGAGGCCCGTCAGCGTGGCAACAACTATGCGCACACGGGTTGCAAAATATTGATGCCCTCTGTGACAACTTATAAAGCTACTCATCGTCGCGCATCGCGTGGTCGCTGCTTGTGCTGTTGGCATGGCGTTCAAATTTTTGAATGGCACGCCGATCCTGCTTGGTAGGCCGACCTTTGAATAACGGTGGCGGCATATTGCGCTGCTCGTGCAGAATCTGTTCGCGCGCAGCGATGCTTTCCACGGTCTCTTCGTAGAAACCGCGCGCCACCACCGCCGATGCGCGTTTTTCGATAATACTTTTTACGACCAAATGAAATACATAGGGCGGTTTGCGTAATAGCAGCACATCACTGACTTTAATGGTTTTGGCAGGCTTGGCACGTTCATTGTTGACATCGACATGACCCGCATTAATGGCGTCGATGGCGATTTGGCGGGTCTTGAAAAACCGTGCCGCCCAAAGCCATTTATCGAGCCGCACTTGCGGCGCGGCGAGCTCAGTCGCCGCCTTGCTTTCAGCGCGACTTGGCATTTGCCTTCGCGCTCACTCTTGCGCTTAATTTCACGCTGGCGATATTCATCGGCAGCCCGGTGCCGGTGTCATATTCGGCGCCGCACAGCACGCCCATCCTGGCAATTTCTTCGGCTGCTTTGCGGCCCTTGTGCTGTTCATAAACCGCAAACATCGCACCCAATGCAAAATCGCGGCCCGAGCCAATCGCCCAGAAGCGATCAAACTCAAACACCTCACGCATCGAATACACTCCAAAAATACCGCTGGAGTTGACGATCAGCGCGGTTAATTGTGATGACTCGTAAGCATCATCGTCTTCTTCCTTAGTGTTCAGGAATGCCTCATCTTTGAGCAGCGGATGAATTTTGCGAAAGCTTTCGTAAATTTCCTCGCGGCCATAAAACTTGAATTCGGGATGCCGCTTCAACAGACTTTCCAGCACCAGCTGGTGCGCGGCGGAACCGGCAATACCAAAATAAGTATCGCCATGCTTGAGTAATTTTTCCGGTGCAGCATCGTGCACGCTGCCCAAACGGGTTGAGCCAAATGTGGTGAGCGTGTCACCCGCGATCGTGACCATCCCATCTTTTTTAACCACCACGATTGTTGTCATCTCAGTATCCTTTTTATTACCAATTCGATTACGACCCTGATTGCAAACTGCCGAGCCCGCACTTAAGCGTAGCCCAAAATGGCTCAGCTTCGCAGCCGATCCCCAAAATTGACCATTAACACACCGGCAATCACCAGCATCGCACCGATGGCGCGCGGCGCGGATAATTCACGCTCAACCATCCCCAGTATGCCAACGCGGTCAAACACCAGCGATGCCAGAACCTGCCCGGCAATCACCAGGCTCAACATGGTTGCCACACCAATGCGCGGCGCCAATAGCGTGGTGCCAAAGACAAACATGGCACCCAGCAGTCCGCCCATCAACTGCCACGGCGCAACACTGGAAAGCTTGAGCACACTGCCCCATTTCTCGCCCGAGGCCACACACACCACCACCAAAATAACGGAGCCGACTAAAAAATTGATGAGCGCCGCAAACACAGCGCCGCTGCCCACCGCAACACGCAGCGAATTATTAATAATCGCCTGCAATGGAATCATGCAGCCAATAAAAAAAGCAAACAGCAGCAAAAGCGTATTCATGGGTAATCCGGTTGGTTAAGGTAATTGCGGGCCGCAACGCCATGGGGAAATATCCGCAGACACATAGCTCTAGATGAATAGCATTAGACACATGGCTATATTATCTACCCGTATCTGCGGCCAAAATCAATCGTAGGCCGTGATAGTAGCGCGAGAAATCAAGTCACAAGGCGGCCCGCAAGTCCGGCAGACCGATGTGTTCTGTTTGCGCCAACCGCCAAGGATATGGCGGCTGGCATAATTTCAACAGCTAGTCAGAAAGAAGCGCGCAGCAGCCGGCGAGAAGTACCGGCATCCCTTGCCTGATAGCAGTACCTTGTCCGGACTTGACGGTGCATTGCTGTTAATAACCAGTTTCCCCGCTATCGTCCCCAGACTAATGGGACTGAACGTGATGCTGATCGTGCAGAAAGCATTGGGTGCCAGCACTGTCCCGCAGGTATTGGTCTGGGAATAACTACTGTCGGTTGTTATGCTGGCGAGATTGAGCGGCAGATTGCCTACGTTGGTCAGCGTGACGCGCTGAGCCGGTGCCAGGCTGCCGTAAATGACATTGCCAAAGCCCAGGGTGGTGGCACTCAGCTTCGCGATCGGCGACGGGATGGGCATGGCCATACCGGTCACCGTGATCGCGTTGACTATGGCCGCATTGCTGGCATTGCTCGGGATGCTGACCACGGCCGTTTTGGTGGCCGGGTTGAGGCTTGTCGCAAGCTGGGGCGTAAAGCTGATATTGAAACTGCAGCTGGCATTGGCCGCCAATGTTGCCGCGCAGGTTCCGGATAATGCAAAGTCATTGGCGAGCGTATTCGCTCCCGGTTGTACGATGATGGCATCCAAGTTCAGCGGCGCGTTGCCAGTGTTGGAAATCGTAATAACCTGCGGTGCGCTGACCGTACCGATCACTTGTTCGGTGAAACTCAAATTGCCACTCAACTTGATAATCGGCGCCGGTGCGGGCGTGCCATTGGCAGTGATGGCGACGGTCAACGGGTTCGGCGTGCTGGGCGCAGTGACATTATGGGTGATCGTGATACTGCCATTGACCGCACCCGTCACAGCAGGCGCAAACAGCACGCTGATGTGGCACTGTGCCAATGGTGCCAATGTGGTGCCGCAGTTGGGCACGGTAATAGCCGGTATCGTGGTTGTTGGCGCACTGGCCCTGACCAGACCCGCGCCATTGATCACCACGCCGGACAATAATAAATTGGCGCTTCCGCCATTGGTGACAATGACGCTCTGAATGGCCGAGACTGAACCAACCGATTGATCGCCAAACGCAAGCACAGCCGGGCTGACTGCAATATTGGGGGCCGGGACAACCACACCACTACCAGACACAGACACCGCTACGGATGACGGTGGTGCATTGCTGCTGATTAACAGAAATGTGTTTGAGGAGCCCGTGCCAAGTGGGTTGAAGGTGACACTAATATTGCAGGTCGCGCCGACTGCCAAAGTCGCTGGGCTAAGCGGGCAGTTGGAACTAAACGCAAAGTCACCTTGTGATGAAATGTTGTTAATAGCCAGCGGCAACTGCCCGCTGGAGGTAATGGTGATATTTTGCGCGGCGCTGGATACACCAACATTCACCGCACCAAAACTCAAACCGCCCGTTGAAACGGTGATGCCTGGTGCCAGTGCTGGCGCGACGATTAGCGCGACGCTGGAGGTATTGGTATTGTTACCACCGGCACTCAGATTGCTAGGCACAACATTGATAGTGTAGCTGCCCGCGCTTGCAGCCCGTACTGCAAACGTAATGGTGCAACTACCCATCGCCGAAATACTGCCCATACCAAAGGTGATGCCGGTACCGCCAGTTACGATACTGGGAAAAGTGCCGCAGTTGTTGGACGGCGCAGGCGTAGCCTGTACCAGAAGTCCCGCGGGCATGGTCACTGAGCCACTGCTAATGAGTTGGGGGGAAGGCGCCGGCGTACTGAGAGTCAGTGTAACCTGCGCATTGATACCGGCGAGTACGCTGGCCGGCGATACGGCGACTGTCATGGTTGGATTGAGATTGATGCCCGTGCCACTGAGCGCAATGATATGGGGGCTGCTGACCGTATTATCCGTGATGGTCAACGTGCCCGTGGCAGCACCCGCAACGGTCGGGGTAAAAGTCACGTTGATTGTGCAGGTATTGGCGGGAGGGCTTGCCGGGGGTACCGCCAATAATGACGTACTGCAGGATGTCGTTGTCGTGAACGGACCGGTCAAGGTAAATGCACCGCCAAAGATAAGGTCAGCCGTACCGGTATTGGTTAAGGTCAGTGCTTGCGGGGCACTGCTGGTGCCGACTCCCTGCCCGCTGAAGGTAAGTATGCCGGCGCTGGCGCTGAACAGCGGAGCGGCCAACGGCGTAATAACAACGGTATAGGTCGCTGACGCATTCGGCAGCGTCCCGTTGGCGGCCTGTACGGTGAAGCTATAGCTGCCCGCCAAGGTTGGTGTGCCGGACAAAACACCCGTTGTCGTATTCAGGCTCAATCCCGTTGGCATGGTGCCTGTCGCAATGCTCCAGGTGATGGTAGGACTGCCGGCAGCGGTAAAGCTAAAGCTGTAGCCTTTGCCGATTGATCCACCGGGCGGCGTAGCGCTGGTAATGGCGGGCGAAGTAGCAAGACCCGGTGCGGCAATCAAACTGTTGAGCGAGAGCGCTTCAGCGCCGGATAATGCACGGCCATAAATCAGCAGATTATTGGCCAGGCCGTTAAACGCTCCGCCGTTAGCGTAATTAAAGAATGAAAACACGCGATCGGACGGATTGGCGCTGGAATAGAACGCATCAAAATTGAATCCGCTTGGTAGCGAAATGGGCGTCTTCAACACACCATCAATATACAAATTGATTGTTAACTTGGAGACATCAACCACCACAATCGCCCGATGCCATGTATTCAACGTCATCGGTGCCCCGAGCGTGAATGAGCTCACACCATTATTCAACGTGATGCGCGGCTCGTACAGCGGGGTTACACCCAGTTCCATCGCGCGATAGCTTGTGCCGAAGCTGAGTATCGTGCCGTTAGTGGGCAGCGTGCTTAGATTAAAATCCACCATGAATGAAAATTGGCGATAGTTAACTCCTTCGCGCAAACCGGAGGAGTTGCTACCACTGTACACACCATTCATCGACAAACTATTGCTGGCGAATGTGGCGCTAGGGTTCAACGAAAATGAAGCGCCCCCCATCAAGTCGCTTGCCGCAACGGTAAACGGAAAATAAGCGAGGAGTCCGTTTTGCGACACTGCAGCGGGCAATACAAATGCAGGTGTTGCAGGCATCACGCTATTGGACACCACTGAAGATGTGCTGTTGCCGACACCGTTATTCGCCACCACCGTAAAGGTATAGGCAGTACCGTTAGTCAGCCCGGTAACAATATGCGAAGTAATGGCGCTGCCTGCATTACTGTCATAACCGCCAGCCGGTGACGACACCACGGTGTACCCCGTATTGCTAAACCCAGTGTTGGTAGATGGCGAAAAAGACACCATCGCATAACCGTTTGCCGCATTTGCATTGGGTGCGCCCGGTGCAGAAGGTACGTTACCGGCAACCCCGGTTCCACTCAGGGTAATGACGCTCGTACTAGGGGTGGCATTAGATATCATAGTAAGCGTCGCGCTCGTCAGCCCCAGCACGGTCGGCTTGAATATCAGTTGAAGTGTGCAGGACGAGCCGGGGGAAAGAGTTTGCATGCCGGTGAGTGGAGCGCCATTAACATCAGCGCCAATGAAGCACCAGTTATAGGGAATCGGGCGAGTATCGTCGAAATAGGAATCGCGGAATAGCGCAGCATTCGAATGGGCCAGGCTGAATGTGAGATTTGCAGTTCCACTATTTTGAATGGTCACGGCTTGTACCGCGCTGGATCCACCGACCGCAGTGCTCGGGAAAGTTGTTGCGCCCGAAACTGTCACCGCAGGACCGGCTGCTGGCGCGCTAGCCGCTCCGTTCAGCGCAAAGACGTAAGAAACAGCCGGCTTCACGGTCTCGGGCAAAACTGGCGGCGATGCAGACGAAATCGGTCCCAATGTGAGTGTTGCCGTTTCAGTAACAGTGGGACTGGGTTGGTTATAAGTCACCACCACTTGGCAACTCGCACCTGCGGCCACTGACCCACACGTGCTGGAGGTCACGGTGAACGCTGCCGAATTGCTGGTTGGCAGTGGCACCATCACCGCCACGCTGTCGGCATTCGTAAATGTAAATGTTTGCGATTGAGTCCCGCCAGCCGCAATGGAAAAGTTCGAATATGTCGATGTGTAGATCAACGGCGTTACGGCCTGCACGGAAATTTCCGACGTTCCGCCAATCGACCCGACAGGCGTCGATGCGGTCATCGACGGGTGATAGGTCGGGGGCCCGCTGGTGATCATTTGAATGGCGGTATACCCGACTCCGTCAGTGATCTTTTTGCCGGTCAACACATATTTCACGCCGATACCCAGGTTTGATGTGTCAATGTTGTTGGTGTTGTCGAACAGGTCGATGTCGTATGTTGTGCTCGCTGCGGAGCTAAGCGTGGCATCGACAGTCGTGGCGACGCTGGCGCCGCTCCATGCGTAATTCACCGCAGTAATGATCGGATAATTCTGTGCAAATGCGGGCGAACCCGGTTGCCCGCCATTGGCGTGATAGCAACCCGGACTGTTGAGAAGGGCGTTACTGTCTCGGACGTCGCCCGCCAATATATCCCCCAGCGCAATTCCCGGATAGGCGCCGTTCGGAATACCGATATTGTTGGCGCGTATCGAGATGCCCTGCGGAGCGCATTCACTCGCGTAGACGCGGATACCACCCTGCAAGTTGGCGTTGATGGTGTTGTCGTGGATATCGGCCGGCCCTCTCAACATGCCAATGCCGGCACCCAGATTACCTGCGATGAGATTGTTGGCGATGACCGTGTTTGGAACATAGATCTCAATGGCGTTGTTGCCGCCATTGGGCGACCCAATGGCGCCGGATGGCGAGACACCGATGTAGTTATTTACAATCCGCGTTCCGGTCGCGCCGGAGACGAAGGGGAGAAGAATACCCACTGAATTAGAAGAAATCGTATTGCGTTCGGCCGCTAGCAAACCGCCGATGTTCGCCATGGACCCGCCGGTCATTTTCACGCCAAAACCATTGCTAGAGATTGAATTGCCGGTGATAGTAGCGCCGTTGCCGCCCGCAATTAGGACGCCGGGATTTCCCGCGAAGTTGTTGATAGCTAAGCCGCGTACCGCAATGTTATTTGCGTTAATCTCGAGACCCGGTCCCGCCATCCCCAATGATGCACCGTTTAACGTGATGAGTATGTTGGCATTGTTACCCGTTAACTGCTTATTAGCAGTTGCAAGGGGTTGTGAATAGCCGTCGAGGGTGGTGTCGTTACAAGAGAGGGTCGGCAATGGCGAATTGAGCGAAATGACGACCGGCCCTGGTACCGGAATATTGAAATTGATCGTTGCCGTGGATCCGCATAATCCACCCGCGTTGGCGTCAGTAATGGCCTGTCGCAGTGAGCCGGGCCCGGAGTCGTTGATATTTGTAACAGTGGCCACAATCGACTGCGCGTATGCGCCGCCGACCATACCAAGCAACAGCGACGATGCCAGCGTTGCAAGGAAGCATTTAATGATCATGAGCTGTTTTAACATTTTCGCCACCATTCGCAATTTATGACTCGCTATTGAATTTCCCACTATCTGGCACCCAATCACCCCCCTTCAGACGAGGCTCCCCAAGCATTTATGCCTGCGAACCCTCGTCAAATGGCGAGTTTGCCCTTTTTATGCCGGGGCTCGCGCCTATCCGCCTCGCCGACGCAGCGCCACTGCGCCTGAAATACTGCTATTCAGGTTGTACATGAGGCCGGCACCACGTCCGGTCGCGCCCGTAAAGAAACCATCGATGCTGCCGGTGAAACGTGTTTGCGTGCAACTCGGGGCGCAGGTGATATTGAGCGCCACGGGGGTTGGCAGGCCGGGCACGATGGCACCACCGGTGTTGACCGCGAAGGTCATATCACGGTAGATCGGCACACCGTTGGCCGAGGCATTCCAGGTTTGCCCGGCGATGGTGAAATTGACGCTGGTATCAACCGTGCGCGTGCTGAAATTGGCATTCAGCGTGGCGCTGTTCAGATTACCGACATTGCCTTGAAAATCGGTGGGATGGGTCGAGCCGACTACGTCATACGACGCACTACCAGTTAGCGGCAGTGTCGTGGGCACCGATTGAGCGGCACTGAAGATGTAATGCTGGCTGCGTCCTGCTAGCCCAGTCTCTACACCGCCAATCGTTGCGCTGGCACCGGACCAGCGACCCCACGAAAGCCCGGTCGTGGCATCCACACCGGTATCAAATGCTTGGGATGTACCTATCGCATAATTGGTGCGGCCATTGATGGTTCCATCGCCGCGCGCATACGGCGCAACGAACGAGATGGCGCGACCATTAGCATCGATATTTACTTCCTCGGCTCGATTAATGGTGGCATAGGTTTGCGAATAGCTCGACTGGGAAAGTGAGCTGGTCGAGTCGGAAATCAAACCATAGCGAAATGGAGCAGCCGTATTTTGTGCGGGGCCGCGAAACGCCAGCACACCGCTGACCGATTGCACATTGGTTGCGGCACTACTGTCGACAAAGCCATAACCCAGAATCACGCCATTCAGCCTGCTGCCGACAAAGCTGCCCTCAATTTGTCCGAAAATATTGAAATTATTGTTGGAGTTTTGATTGGTCGTATTGTTGGTAACGGTAAGGCCAAATCCGGTGAACGTAAAAAAGCTGTTGAGTGAAAACGGCACGTTCGTCGCCTGCAGCGTGTAATTGTTGGCGCCCGCCGAGGTGGGCATTGACAATGCAATAGTGGCGTTGAGCAAGCGCTGCGTGAAATTCACACTAAGCAATGTTGAGGTGATGGCACCAGCAGCGCCAGACTGGTTAGTCGGGGCGGTGCCGCCCACTTGGGTGTAGATCACCGTGCCGGTGAGGACATCTGACAAATAGGGCGGATAGCCGGAACTGCCATAAATGAAATGGGTGCTGCCGCCAGCGAGCGAGCCGAAACCCAGAGCCTCGCTGCTGGACGGCGCATTCCAACGGCCGAGCGTAATCGAAGAATTGTCACCCAGGTCGATGGTGCTGGCATTGGCAATCATACCGCCAACAATAACGGCGGACGTGTTTGCACCGCCCGGCGCAGCGGTAAAGCTACGTAAATTGCCATTTTCCAATGTGATGCCGCTTGGCAACGCCTGACCGCTATAGGTATTGCCAGCGCCTGCCAATACGATATCGCGCAAACCGGAAGGATCCGGCGCCGCCAGAGTCTGTGTATTGATGATGTTAGTACCTGCGGTGGTGCCACCGCTCGTGCTGCCGGTGCCGGTAGTCGGTGTATTTGTATTGGTCGGCACAATTGACGGCGGCGGTGTGGTGGTGCCGGTAGATTGAACTGCAACCTGCGCCGGCGTTTCCTTGCCCACCATCGTATTGGAAGCGGACAAAATTTGTGGTGGCGTGGGGATTTTTTCGGGAGGCCGTCCCAGCTCAATTTTGACCGTGTCATTCGGGAAGCTGATGAACGGCGCAAAGTTACTCCCGAGGCTGGTAATAATATGACTGCCCTCAATGGTGTGATTGATGGTCACCACCTTGCCGTCTTCTTCCTCGTGCGAAAGAATGTTGCCGGAGCCGCGAATACCGACGGTGGCAACTCGGGTTTTCATCAGGTACTTGTCGCGATTGGCGCCACTCAAAAGTCCGGTGAAGGTGCGCATGGTGCCACGCAATAATGACAGGATGGCACCGTCCTGATCGCTCGCTGTTTTTTGATAGCGTTCAATCTTAAGCTGCGAATTTGAGCGCAATGATAATTTGGCCAGATCGATCATTGATAGCTGTGCCATACCGTCCGCACCCGCGATAATGACATCGCCCGGGTTCACTTCCATGCCACGGATGGCGGGTTTACGGCTTTCGCCACTTTGAATTTGCACATTGCCCGCCACGTAGGTGAACTGACCGCTCGCCGCAATCGCCTGAATGGACAGCGAGCTGACAAGCGCCCCGAGGGCAGCGACAAGATAATGACGGAACGAAGTGTCCGCCGTCGTTTGCAGAATTGCGGTTGTTGTGGACAAGTTCTTGATCATGGTCTTGGTCCCAGAAATTACATAAAGTCGCAGCGGATGGTCGACGACACTTCGTGACGCGTATAATCATAAATAGCAATATTGGAATCGTTGCGCGAAGCAGCCCACTGGCCACGCATGCTGCAGCGATCCTGGAAGCGCCAATTAACGCCCAGAGTCAAATCAGTCAGGCGGTCGCGGCCCAGCGCAACCGTGGTCGAGCGCGCAAAGGCGCTATCATCCCGGCGTTGGGCATGACCCAGCGTGCTAAACAGCGACAAGCGATCAGAGAGATTGTATTGTCCATAGACGCGAACACCCGCGGTTTTCTTGGATTTATCGGTGAGTCCGTCGGCTAGCTTGTGCTTGGCGGTATCCCGGCTGTAAAAGCCGGAAAGTTGCAGTAGCGGGGTGCCCGTTCCGGCAAACGTGGTCAACCAGCCCGCAGATGCCATGACGGAATCAAAATCCTCGGTCGGGTTTTTTAGGAACTTGGTTTGCCCGGCGTTCAGGCCCATGCTGAGTTGGTTGGCCGCATTCATGTTAATCCGCCATTCAGCGCCGCCGTTAGCGTTGCTACGGTCATTGGTCGGTTTAGGGGCGCCGGGGGCGTCGCCCTCTTGGGCATATCGGTTGAAAGCGGCATGCAAACGCAGTTGTTGGCTGCCACTATCCCAAATCGCGCCGGCCCGCGCATCACCGGAATAGGAATTGAATTCCGCCTGCTTACGATACCCGCGGGCACGCAGCTCGCCACCAGCATAGCCGCTCCATTTTTCGGAAATGGGCGTAATAAAATCGGCGCCGACTGCCGCACCCAGATAGGGCGCTTTGCGTTTGATTGAATTGCCAGTAGGGTTAACGCCGACTAAATTGAATGACTGCTGTACCGCCGCGCTGAAATCGGTCGGCACCCCGGTGAGATTGCTATCGTAGCCAAGCGCCATCTCGCCCCATGCATTGAAAATACGTCGGGAGGCTTTGCGTCGCTCGGCAATAACATTTAGATATTTATCAATCGCGCCAAGGGCGGCAGCAGGCGGGTTTGATGCTTTCAGCTTGCGAAATGTACCTTCGGCCAGATCAAGTGAACCGGCGTTGAAATAGGCGCGAGCCAAATCCAGCTGTGCACCGGCATTGCGCGGCTCGACAGCCAATACGCGCTCAAAGGCAATAATGGCGTCATCGATTTTGCCGCTATCAAGCGCCGCCACGCCCAGCAGATAGTCATATTCGGGATTGCCCGCGAGTTTGTCCTGCTCGGCGACCAGCAACATATAGGCCTGCTTGGCATTCTGTGCCGTAATCAAGCGGCGCGCTTCGTCATACAAAGCAGGATTAGCAGCGGCATTTAAATGCGTCAGCAATGAGACTAACGCAACGGCAATGATGGTTGCAGCGCTGGATTGGAACGATATTTTTGTTGGTCTCATGGAAGTTCCATTTTTTTGATCATCACGCAGACTCCACCCCCCCAGCTGCGCTACTCATTTACCTGCTTGGTCTGAACACATTACCCTTATTACAAACCAAACAGTGGATGCTATGCCCACTGATGCTGGAAGTAAACATCCGAATCAGTCAGAAACTGTCCGCGACACCCCTCATTCAGGGTATATTTTTTTGCTGCACGAGTACCCCAACCCGTACTGACGGCTTGCTGGCTTAAGGAATCACAAAGCATCACAACAAGCTCTCTTTAGCAATAACCGCCACAGAGACAATGGCATGCGCGAACGAGGGCGCGGGTATTGGACGACTAATAGGCTCATACCGTTGACTTCAATCCCCCGCTTGTGCAGACTCATTGACCTAGCAGTATGCGCCTTGCTTAACCAGCTGGCGCATTAGTGATTACCGCAAAATACCTTACGTGCGGTTGAACATTCGGAGTTATTCATGAAATTCGTTTCATCTATTAAATGCGATGCCTTGATATGGCGTATCGGTGGCCTCACTTGTGCCTTCGCATTTTCAATTTGGATATCACCATCGACTGCCGATGCCAAAACGCTGCGCTGGGCCAGTAGGGGCGATGTATTCACGATGGACCCGCACTCGCAAAACAATGGTCTCACCAACGATATGTCTGACCATATTTATGAGCCGTTAGTCACCCGTGGCAAAACCATGGCGGTGGAACCCGCGCTGGCCGTCTCATGGTCACAAATCAATCCCAACACCATGCGCTTCAAGCTGCGCGATAAAGTCGTGTTTCATGATGGCGCCGCGTTCACGGCGGACGATGTGGTGTTCTCGATCAGCCGCGCGCTTGAGAAAACCTCGGATTTTTCGGCCTATATGCAGGGCATCAAGGAAGCTCGAAAAATAGACGCCCTGACGGTTGATATCATCACTGACGGACCAACACCAACACTGCTTGACCAATTGACCGAAGTCCGACTCATGAATAAAGCCTGGGCGTTCAAATTCAAAGCGCAGCGCCCGCAAGACTACAAAAACAAGGAAGAAACCTATACGGCGCGTCACGCCAATGGTACCGGACCGTTCGCCCTGAAAAGCCGGGAGCCCGATGTAAAAACTGTCCTAGTTGCCAACCCGAAATGGTGGGGGAAGATTGATCCGTCTGTCACGGAAGTGGTGTACACCCCAATCAAATCGGATGCCACCCGTATCTCCGCCCTGATTTCGGGCGAGCTTGACTTCGTCTTAGACCCGCCGGTGCAAGACCTCGCGAAGCTAAAAGAAAACAAAGCCATCAAAATTTTAGAAGGCAACGAAAACCGTACCCTTTTCCTCAACATGGACCAAGGCCGCGATGAATTGCTGTACGGATCAAAAGGCAAAAATCCATTCAAAGATGTGCGCGTTCGCCAGGCAATGCTACTGGCAATAGACATTAACGCCATCCATAAAACTGTGATGCGGGGACTGTCGCTACCCACCATGTCGATGATTGCACCGCAGGTACGTGGCTACACCAAGGAGATTGAAAACCGGCCGGCAGTCGATATTGCAAAAGCAAAGAAACTAATGGCCAGTGCGGGTTTTGCCAATGGTTTTGATGTCACCTTTGATTGCCCCAACGATCGCTACATAAATGATATTCAGATTTGCACGGCCATCACCGGCATGCTCGCCAAAATTGATATCCGCGCAAAATTAAACGCCATGCCGGTCACGCTGTATTTGCCCAAATTGCAAAAAGGCGACACCAGCATGTATTTATTGGGTTGGGGAGTGCCTACCTTTGACGCACTGTATACCCTGCAATCCATTTTACGCACCCATACTGCCGGTAGCGACGGCAACTGGAATTTTTCGGGCTACTCCAACCCCAGGGTGGATGCCATTATCGAAAAACTCAAAACTGAAATTGATTTCAAGAAGCGGGCAGAATTGACCAAAGAAGCACTATTACTAGACCAAGCTGATGTCGGCCACATACCGCTGCATCATCAGGTGATTCCGTGGGCGATGCGCAGCAATATCACCGTGATTCACCGCGCCGACAACCGTATGCATGCCAAATGGGCGATTATTAAATGATGAAATCTTTAGGTGATGCCATGGGATGGGCCGAATGGACTGCACGGTCGGCAAGGAATAATCAAGCGCTGCTGAATTAAGACATTTCCATTACAATGCGCTGCCCGTCGGCTTGTTACCGGCGGGCTGTTTATTTGTGACATTTGTAACGGACGCCCCGCAGCAAGGGACTACTTTGTTGCTGCAATCAAGTTGAAATTTTTTGAATGGTGAAGTGATGATGAATTTCAAAACAATGTTTTCCACCACCGTGCTGTTAATGGCGCTCACTATTTCCGCTGCCACCAATGCCGCTACCGCCGCGCCCCAAGCAAAAATATTGCGCTATGCAAGCCAGGACGATCCGCAAACGCTGGATCCACATTCAGCCAACCTGACACCAACCAATCGTGTGATTTCGCAAATTTATGAGTCGCTCGTGGCGCGTGACAAAGACTTCAAAATTGTCCCCGGGTTGGCGCTTTGGTGGAGCGCCCCCGATAACAAAACCTGGCGTTTCAAGCTGCGCCCCAATGTGAAATTTCATGACGGCTCGCCATTCACCGCCGATGATGTGGTGTTCTCTGTCGAGCGTACTTTGCACCCACTGTCCCAACTAAAATCATCATTACAGGGCGTGGCCAGCGCCAAAAAAATTGACACTTTTACAGTAGATTTTGTGATGAAAGAGCCCAATCCGGTGCTGTTGAATCATCTGTATCAATTTCGCGTGATGTCCAAAAGCTGGGCCACCAAGAACAACGCGGTAGCACCTCAAAATTACAAATCTAACGAGGATACATTTTCCTCGCGAAACGCCAATGGCACCGGCCCATTCATATTGAAGCTTCGCCAGCCAGATGTGAAAACCGTGCTTATCGCCAATCCCAACTGGTGGAACAACGCCAGCAAAGAAAAAGGCAATGTCACGCAGGTTGAAATGCTGCCGATCAAATCTAACGCGACGCGCGTGGCCGCGCTGCTGTCGGGCGAAATCGATTTCGTGCTTGATCCGCCCCAGCAGGACGTGGCTCGATTGAAGGCCGATCCCAATATCAGAATTGCGGAAGGAAACGAGGCGCGCATTCAGTATTTTGCGTTTGATCAATTCCGTGATGAGTTGCTGTACAGCAACGTAAAAGGTAAAAATCCGCTTAAAGATTTGCGCGTTCGCCAAGCGATTGGGTACGCCATTGATGTTAATGCCATCCGTCAAGTTGTGATGCGCGGCTTGTCGACCCCCACCGGCAGCATTGTGCCGCCTGGTACCCAAGGCTATTCTAAAGAGGCCGATAAGCGCTTACTGTTTGACCGCGAAAAGGCCAAGACGCTACTGGCTGAAGCAGGTTATCCCATGGGCTTTTCAATCACGCTTGATTGTGGTGCCAACCAGCCACCGGCCGATATTTGCCAAGCTGTTGCCGCCATGTTGACCCAGATTGGGATTCGCACCACACCGAATATCGTGCCGCTCGCCAATTATTTTTCGAAACTGCAGAAATTCGACACCAGTTTTTATCTATTGAGCTGGGGTGCAACCACTTTCGATTCGTTCTATACGCTGCAAGCACTTCTGAACACCAATGCGGGCGAGCTATCAGCCAGCGGTGATTCGAATTATGGCCGCTATTCCAATCCCAAAATGGATGAATTGATCGGCAAAATTAAGTCCGAGTTTGATATGAAAAAGCGCGACGCCTGGATTCGCGAAGCGCTGCTTCTGAACCAAAATGATATCGCCACCCTGCCGCTGCATCAACCCGTGATACCGTGGGCCATGCGCAAAAATATTGAGGCTTCCTTTGCGCCCAATAACATCGCGTATTTTTTCCGCTTCAAAATCAATTAAGCCTCACGTTTCACTACACCCAACCGGTCAAGTTATCGCCTATGCTCGCCTTCGTTATTCGCCGTTTGCTGCAAAGTGTCCTTGTGATGTTGGCCGTTGGCTTTATCGCATTCTCATTGTTCAACTTCACGGGCGACCCGGTCGCGCTGATGCTGCCGCCAGAAGCCACGCAGGCGGATCGTGAGGAGGTGCGTAAATCGCTGGGGCTGGACGAGCCTTCTTATGTGCAGTTTGCCGTGTTTGTGAAAAACGCCGTGCAAGGCAATTTCGGTATCTCACTCCGTCTGGGCCGTCCCGTTTCGCAATTGCTGGTCGAGCGCCTGCCGGCCACGCTGGAGCTGGCAATGACTGCCGCAGTGCTGGGGCTGTTGATCGGCATACCGATGGGCATTCTGACGGCGTTAAAGCGGGATATCTGGCTGTCGAAACTGTTCCTGACCGGTTCGCTGATTGGTGTGTCGCTACCCAATTTTTTAATCGGTATTTTTTTAATTCTGATCTTTGCTGTGTGGTTGGGATGGTTACCCTCGTTTGGGCGCGGAGATGTGACCCAGATTGGTTACTGGTCAACCGGCTTCCTGACCCAATCAGGCTTGAGAGCGCTGGTGTTGCCCGCCATTACGCTAGGATTTTATCCGGTCACGCTGATCATGCGCTTGGTGCGCGCTGAAATGCTGGAAGTGCTGCGCACCGATTACATCAAATTTGCGCGCGCCCGCGGCTTGACCAATAACGCCGTGCATTTTGGCCACGCACTTAAAAATACCCTGGTACCCGTGATCACCATCACCGGCTTGCAGCTGGGTGGTTTGATTGCCTTTGCCATTATTACTGAGACGGTATTTCAGTGGCCGGGAATGGGACTGCTGTTTATACAAGCAGTACAGTTTGCCGATATTCCGGTGATGGCTGCTTACCTGTGCTTAATCGGTTTTATTTTTGTGAGTATTAATTTGATGGTGGATATGTTGTATTACGTGGTGGATCCGCGCCTGCGTGTTGACCGTGCTGCATCAGGAGGCCATTGATATGGTCGATTCATTACGACGTTTTTTTGATGGCGACCTTTGGTATAGCTTCAAGCGCAACCCACTGGTCATTATCGCCACTATCTTGGCCCTGATTTGCCTGCTGGCTGCCGCATTCGCGCCGTGGGTGGCACCGCACAATCCGTTTGATCTGAAGACGCTGAATTTACTGGATGCGTTCTCGCCCCCAGCCTGGACTGAAGCGGGTAAATCGCAGTTTTTGCTAGGCACTGATGATCAGGGCCGCGACGTGCTTTCCACCATCATGCACGGCTCTCGTGTGTCGCTGGTGGTGGGCATCTGCGCGGTATTTTTATCGATGGTCATCGGCATCACGCTGGGCCTCATCAGTGGCTATGTGGGTGGTGCGGTGGATGCGTTCATCATGCGAGTAGCCGATATCCAATTGTCATTTCCGGCAATCTTGATTGCGCTGTTAATTGATGGCGTCGCCCGCGCCGTGATCGGTAAAGAGCATCATGATCAGGTGGCTGTCTATGTGCTGATTTTCGCGATTGCCGCCTCCGGCTGGGTGCAGTATGCCCGCACAGTACGGGGTTCTACGCTGGTTGAGCGCAACAAAGAATATGTACAGGCTGCGCGGGTGATTGGTCGGCGCTCGCTGGCGATTATGTTCTCGCATGTGTTGCCCAATGTGATGGGCCCGGTGATGGTGCTCGCCACCCTGCATGTCGGTACCGCCATCATTACCGAGGCAACGCTTTCATTCCTTGGTGTCGGTGTACCGCCTACTCAGCCTTCGCTTGGTACCCTGATACGCGTCGGCAATGATTTTTTATTTTCCGGCGAATGGTGGATAACCGTATTCCCCGGTCTGGCGCTGGTGATTCTGGTGCTGTCAATTAACATCATCGGGGATTGGCTACGTGACGCCCTGAACCCGAAACTTCGCTAACGTTAAGCGCCGCACATCATGACAACCCCTCTTTTACAAGTTAAAAATCTGCGGATTGAGTTTCCCACCCGACGCGGTACGCTGGTCGCGGTTGATGACATCAGCTTCGACATTGCCGCGGGTGAAGTGCTCGGCGTAGTGGGCGAATCTGGCGCGGGTAAATCACTCACCGGCGCAGCGGTCATTGGTTTGCTGGAGCCCCCGGGCCGTATTGCCAGCGGTGAAATTATTTTCAACGGCAAGCGTATTGATAATTTACCGTTTGAAGAGATTCGTAAAATTCGCGGCCGCGAAATCGGCGCGATTTTTCAGGACCCGCTCACCTCATTGAACCCGCTTTACAGCATCGGCCGGCAGCTAACCGAAACGATCGAGACGCATTTGCCGCTTACCCACACCCAAGCGCGAGCAAGAGCGATTGAATTGCTGGAAGAAGTCGGCATTCCAGCTGCGGATAAACGCATTGATCATTACCCGCACCAATTCTCGGGTGGCATGCGCCAGCGCGTGGTGATTTCATTGGCCCTGGCGGCCAACCCGAAACTCATCATTGCAGATGAGCCGACCACCGCGCTGGATGTGTCTATTCAGGCGCAGATCATCACGCTGCTTAAAAAACTCGGCCGCGAACACGGTACGGCCGTGATGCTGATTACTCACGATATGGGCGTGATTGCTGAAACGGCCGATCGGGTCGCGGTCATGTATGCGGGCCGCATTGCCGAAATCGGCCCGGTAGCCGAAGTCATTCATCATCCGCAGCATCCGTACACGATCGGACTGATGGGTGCGATCCCAAGCGTTGGTGATAACAATGCACGCCTTGCGCAAATTGATGGTTCGATGCCGCGTCTGACGGCGATTCCGCGTGGTTGTGCTTTCAACCCACGCTGTACTCGTGTTCAGGATGTACCGAATCAGCGCTGCACAACCGAGCGGCCGAGCTTGCTGCCAGCCGGCAAGACGATGGCATCTTGCTGGTTACATGACAGCTCGCTCACAAAAATGGATTTGGCGGCCCGACAAAAGGTGATCGCATGAGCGCCTCAAAAATATTGCTTGAAGTTACCGACGTCGCCAAAGAGTTTGATGTCTCCAGACCGTGGCTTAACCGGTTACTTGAAGGCCAGGACAAACAAATTCTCAAAGCTGTCGACGGAGTTAGTTTCAGCATCAACCGCGGTGAAACACTGGCACTGGTAGGCGAGTCGGGTTGCGGCAAATCGACCGTGGCACGGCTGGTGTGCGGCCTCTACACGCCTTCACGCGGCTCGATTGTGTTCGACGGCACCGACATGGCCAAGGTCGGCAGTGATGAGCTGCGCGGCCTGCGAGCGCGCTTCCAGATGATTTTCCAAGATCCGTATGCCAGCCTGAATCCACGCTGGCGCGTTGGCAAAATTATTGCGGAGCCGATTTTATCGCATGGGCTGGCCACCAGCGGCGAAGCACTCAAAGCTCGGGTTGGCGAATTGCTTACCCAGGTTGGTTTGTCACCACTCGACGCCGATAAATTTCCGCATGAATTTTCGGGTGGCCAGCGTCAGCGCATTTCAATTGCGCGCGCCTTGTCTAGCAACCCTGAATTTTTAGTCTGCGATGAACCCACTTCTGCACTCGACGTATCGGTGCAAGCGCAGATTTTGAATTTGATGAAAGACCTGCAACGCGAGTTCGGGCTTACCTATTTGTTCATTTCGCATAATCTGGCCGTGGTGTCGCATATTTCCACCCGCGTTGGCGTCATGTATCTGGGTCGTCTCGTCGAGGTAGCCGATACCCAACGAATTTTTACGACGCCATTGCATCCCTACACGCAGATGTTGCAATCGGCCATTCCCGATTTAAAAATGACTGGAAAACAGCGTACACCGGTCGCCGGCGAAGTGCCCAATCCGCTGACTCCTCCCAGCGGCTGCACATTTCATCCGCGTTGCCCGCATGCAAATGAGCGCTGCAAGCGCGAGCGCCCCGAAATGATTTACCATCCGGAAGGCGGCCAGGTGGCTTGTCATGCCGTTGAGGAAAAGCGTATAAACATCAAATTGGCAGCTTGATTCGTCACATAAGCCAAGCCACACAAATCAAATAAATTGAGTTGCAAGCGGCGCCCATAAGCCGTAGGCAAATCAAAGATCGAACGAAGCTTTGGGGAGGTCGATTGAGAGTTTTCTTTGCGGTATGGTTAGATGCCGATACGCTGACGGCGATTGAAGCCGTGCAGACGCGGCTGCTTGAAATCACCGGTGGCCGTCCGATAGTGCCAGAAACCATTCACCTCACTCTATCTTTTGTGGGGGAAATTGAACCCGACCGCCTGGATGAGTTGATTGTGATTGGCAATAAAATTCGCCAAAGATCGTTTCAATTTCACATCAACAAAATCAGTTGTTTTGAAAAATCAAGAGTCGCGTGGGCCAGCTCCAAGCAAGTGCCCGAAGCGTTGCTGAAGCTGCAATCGACCATTGATAGCCAGGTGGTCAAGGCGGGATTCCCGCTCGATATCAGACCTTTCCGCCCGCATATTACCCTCATCCGCAATTTGCCCGCGGCGTTCGAAACTATGTCCACCCAGGAATTTACCTGGCCGATTACCGCCTTCTCGCTGGTGCAGGCCCATCAAAATACCAGCGGTATACCGTATGAAATTCTGCATGTTTGGCCATTAACGGGCTAAGCATGCCTGCGTGGTGTACCGTTATTTTTTTCCGGCCGAAGTAGGGCCAGGGGCGGAAGCGGCGGCAGGTGCTTTTGGCTTGAGCTGTTCAAGCCATGATGTCCAATCGATAGGGCCATCATCGAAGCGTTTCTTAAGATTTTTCAGCACATTGGGCCAAGCCTTCGCAAAATACTCGAATGCCTTGTCCCACTCGCTGCCCTCGCCCCAACCAACATGGTGTATCGAAACATCTGTTAGCGCTTCACCACGCGCCACCATGCGCACGATCACCACGGTGCGCTGCTTGCGCGCCTCAGGCAATGAGGGCGGCGCATTCCAGGTAAAAGACAACATTTTTTTATCCTGAAAGCCAATCACACGCATCCCGTCGGCGCCCTTCAAGCCGGGTGCCGCGAATGGGTTCATGTAAATTTGAAACGGGCCATCAACCCGCAACTCGACCTCGGCATCGGGGGCAAAAAATGTTTTGATGCCCTCGCTGGTTGTCCACGCTCTCCAAACTTCCTCCACGCTTGCTTTGACGGTTATTTTTTCATCGATAGCCCGTTCCTGCACTGGCACTGATGTTCCGCAGGCCGATAAAAACAATCCCCATATCAAAAATATAAAAAAAAGATTTTTCATCAAAAACCCTTTGGCGCTAATGCTCATGATGTTCTCAAAACACGGGCGATCCGTTCAACTGCCTCTTGCAAACGCGCGATATTGTTCGTGTAGGCAATACGAATATAGCGCTCAGGATTATTTAAGCCAAAATCCTTGCCGGGTGTAATAGCGACATGCGCCTCCTGCAAAATACGTCGTGACAAGGCAAAACTGTCGTTCGCAATTTTTGAACAATCGGCATAAATGTAAAACGCCCCTTGCGGCTCCACCTCAATCACAAAACCCAGCTTACGCAGAGCGGGCATCAAAAAATTTCGTCTTGCTTCAAACTCGCGACGCCGCGCTTCAACAATCGCCAGCGTCTCTGGCAAAAACGCCGCAATAGCCGCATGCTGCGCCGGAGCGGATGGCGAGATAAATAAATTCTGCGCAAGCTTCTCGACCTCGCGCACATAAGACGGTGGCACCACCACCCAGCCGAGTCGCCAGCCAGTCATCTGAAAGTATTTGCTGAAGCTGTTGATGACAAATAAATTAGCTTGTGATTTTTCATCGCAGGATAGCGCGGTCGATGGCTCGACACCGTAGGTCAGCCCTTGGTAAATCTCGTCAACGATAAGCGTGCCGCCACGCGCAGTAACAGCTGTATGGATAGCCCGAAGTTCAGCCGTGCTTACCAACGTACCGGTCGGGTTTGATGGTGTTGCCACCAGCGCCGCCACTGTTCGCGGCCCCCAATTTTCGTCGATATGTTTGGCCGTCAACTGATAACCATCATTAGCGCCGGCCAGAATGGTGTTTGGTACACCGCCCATGGCCCGCACGAAGTGGCGATTGCACGGATAACCCGGGTCGGCCATCAGTACTTCGTCGCCGTCATTAAGCAGCACGCCCATCGTCAGCAATAGCGCTGCGCTGGAGCCTGCGGTGACAATGATGCGGGCAGGATCGACCGTTACCTTATATTTACTTTGGTAGAACCCCGCGATCGCCTCACGCAGCGGCGGAATACCCAATGCCGAGGTGTAGAACATGGATTTTTCGTTTAGCGCGCGAATCGCGGCATCAACAATGGGTTGCGGCGTGGTGAAATCGGGCTCGCCGATTTCCATATGGATAACGTCATGGCCTTGACGTTCCAATTCGCGCGCGGCGGTTTGAATTTCCATTACCTCGAAAGGCGCAATATGAGACATTCGGTCAGCCAGACGATGCATTTTTTGTTGTGCTGCTTCAGCATTCATTTCCGCATTCATTTGTGTGCTCGTTTTTTCATTATTTTTGTATTTCTTCCCATACCTTGCCCACGCGCTTCACGCTCACCGGATACAGCGTGCGCAGCTCCTGTGCAAACAAGCTGACGCGCAATTCCTCAACCAGCCAACGGTATTCGCAAATATTGGGTTCAAGCTGATTTTTCACGTCCAACCAATTTTGCCATAGCGGCCGAATGGATTTGTACTGTTCCAGATCGCGCTCCATCGCGCCCAACTTGGCTTTGTTGATGCGCATTGCAATCGCTTTCAGGTAGCGCGGATAATGAAGCAGCTGGCTACCGCGGGTTTCGCGCAAAAATTCTTTACCGAACAAATGCCGCAATTGGTCTTCCACATCGGGGCCGATATGCTCCCAGCCTTTGACGTAACGCTCCGCCAACAGCTTCCTGATGTCCGCCACCAGCGAGAGTGATTCATCCATCGCCGCACCAATAGCCTGGATATGGGCAATCACCTTTGATTTCATCGCATCGCGCATGCTGGCAAATAACACCGCATCACGAATCATTGGCTTATCATCGTCGCTATCCACGAAGCTCATCGCAAACGCGGCAAACACCAATTCGACTTTCAGAGCATCCTGCGCATGATTTTTCGCCTCGGGGAAAAAATTAGCGAATTGAAATGCGGCGACAGGCGAGACCTTGACAGCGCGTTCAGCGAACTTGGCTTGTTCAGCCAACTCCAGCATGAAAAGCCTTGTCAAGCCGCGCCGGTGGTTGAGATTGGCCAACAACGGTTCATCCAGAATGCGAATGGCCACATCAGTTTCATGATCCATCAATGCCGGATAACCATCGTAACGAATACCCGATTTTTCAAAATTAATTGTCTCGGGAATCTCGCCGGTTTCTTTCGGCCAAGCCTTTAACCCGTCCTGTTCCATGCGGTTACTGTGTAGTGTGGAAAATACCGTGCGCGAAGCATCAGCAAATTGCAATTTCAGCGCCGCGAAATCACGCGACATCGCCAGTTCTTTACCGTCCGCATCGACTATACAAAAGTTCATATTGAGATGCGGCGGAATACGCGCTAAATCCCATACGTCTTTTGGCGGCTCAATATTTTTGGCGCGTTTTAAGAAAGCGGTGAGAGCATCCGTCAGCGGTGTTTCAGCAACGGATAAATCACGCATACCATCTGCTTTTAAGATGTGCTCAATAAATTCACTAACCGTATCCGGCACCGGCACCAGCGGACTGCGTAAACGCTGCGGCAGGGTTTTAATAACGGCCGCCACTTTCTCCCGCAGCATACCCATCACCAGCCATTCAAAGCGCGCCGGTGGCACCTGATTCAGCACCGCAACCGGCAAGGTAATGGTGACCCCATCCATCGGGTGGGTAGGCTCGAAACGATAGCTGAGAGGATAGGTGGCACCACGGGTTTTGAGCGTTTTAGGAAATAGCTCAAAGGTAATTTCCTGTGCGGTGCGACGCATCAACTGCTCCACCGTGAACTGCAAAATTTTTGGATTGGTACGTTCTGCCTCTTTACGCCAACGCTCAAAACCTGCCATGTTGACGATATCTGCCGGAATAATCGCGTCGTACAGCGCCACCATTTCCTCCTCGTCGATCAACACATCCTGGCGGCGGGCCTTATTTTCAATTTCCTCAATTTCATCCACTAGGTGCAAATTGTGCTGCAAAAATTTGCCGTGCGTATCCACCTCGCCCGCGACCAGCCCCTGCCGAATAAAAATCTCCCGGGATTCAATCGGCTTAATGGCGCCGTAATGAATGCGCTTGCGCGGATTGACGATCAGGCCGTAAAGCGCCACCTGCTCGAACGCCACTACCTGCCCGCTTTTACGTTCCCAGTGCGGGTCAAAGTGGGTGCGCGTGACTAGGTGCGACGCAAGCTGCTCGATCCATTCCGGCTCAATACTCGCCACCGTGCGGGCATACACACGCGTGGTCTCAGTCAGCTCGGCGGCCATTACCCATTTCATGCGCGTCGCTTTCTGGCCCGCGTGCTGCTGTGCTGCGCGCGGCAATTGAAATTTTAGTGCGCGGGTGCCGAGATAGTGATCACCTTCCAGCGCCTTGGTGCCGACGTTGGCCAGCAGGCCGGTAAGCAGTGCGCGATGAATGTTTTCAAAACGGGCTGGCGCTTCATTCAGCAACAAGCCAAGGGAAGTCACCATTTCAGACAACTGCGAATGCACATCACGCCACTCGCGCATACGCAACGGCGACAGGAAATTTTCGATCAGCAGCTGATCAAGTTTTCGGTTGGATTTTTTATGCTTCAGTGCTTCTTCATAGAACGCCCACATCTTCACAAACGATAAAAACTCCGACTGTGGATCCGCGAATTTCTCATGCGCGAGTTGCGATTCCTGCTGCTTGTCGTGCGGGCGATTGCGCGGGTCCTGCACCGAGAGAGCGGCGGTAATAATCAGCACCTCGGTCAGCGCCGACTCTTTCGCCGCCGCCACCAGCATTCGTGCCAATGCCGGATCTACCGGGAATTTCGCCAGCGTGGTGCCGAGTGGGGTGAGCACCTTTGATTCATCCACGGCGCCCAATTCAAACAATTGCCGGTAACCGTCTTCGATCATGCGCGACGAGGGCGGCTCGATAAACGGGAAGTCGGCGATATCGCCCAAATCGAGCGCTTTCATACGCAGAATCACCGCCGCGAGCGAGGTGCGCAAAATCTCCGGGGTGGTAAAAGCGGGACGCGCGTCGTGATCTTCCTCGCTATACAAACGTATTGCGATACCTTCGGCCACACGTCCACAGCGACCCGCGCGCTGCTTGGCTGAAGCTTGTGAAATCGGCTCAATCAGCAGCTGATTAATTTTTGAACGCGGCGAATAGCGGTTGATACGGGCGACACCAGCATCAATGACGTAGCGAATACCCGGCACAGTGAGAGAGGTTTCAGCTACGTTGGTGGCAAGAATGATGCGACGCCGGCCACTCAGTTGAAACACCCGATCCTGCTCGGCGTTCGAGAGGCGGGAATACAGCGGCAGAATTTCCAAATGCGCTCGAACGCCAGCGCCGGGCGCATTGACCGTGTGTTTGCGAAGCGCCTCGGCGCAATCGCGAATCTCCCGCTCGCCCGGCAGAAAAATCAGCACATCACCTTGATGCGATTCTTTCAGCAGTTCATCCACCGCGCGCACCACCGCGTCTTCGATATCAACCGCATCTTCGGCTTCATCCAGAAAATGTTCGGGGCGATAGCGCACCTCAACCGGATAGGTTCTACCGGAGACTTCGATAATGGGAGCCAGTACAGCATCAATGTCCGAACCTGTCGAAAAATGCTTCGCAAACTTGTGCGGATCAATCGTCGCTGACGTGACGATTACCTTCAGGTCGGGACGCCGGACAATCAGGCGTTTCACATAACCGAGCAGAAAATCAATGTTCAGGGAACGCTCATGCGCCTCGTCGATAATCAGCGTGTCGTACTGCCTGAGCGAAGCATCGCTGTGTGTCTCGGCGAGCAGGATACCGTCTGTCATCACCTTGACGAAGGTCGAATCATCAGTGCGGTCATTGAAACGAATTTTGTAGGCCACTGTATGGCCGCCGGTTTGCTTCAACTCCTGGGCAAGTCGGGTCGCCAAACTACGCGCGGCGATCCGTCGCGGCTGGGTACAACCAATCATGCCGTTCATGCCGCGCCCTAACTCCAGACAAATCTTCGGCAGCTGGGTTGTCTTGCCGGAGCCGGTTTCACCGCACAGGATCACCACCTGATGCCTGCGGATTAATTCTGCAATTTCGTGGCGGCGTTCAGCAATCGGCAGCGCATCATCATACTGGGGGCCAGACAAGCCCACAATCGAGGCGTGGCGAGCCTTTCGGGCTGAATAGCGTTCCTGTGCCGCCGCTAATTCAATCGCAATTTTTTGATCCAGCTGATCATGTGGCTTACCCTGCTTGATAAAATCGCGACGTTTTCGATCAAGTGTAATAAGTCGACCCCGGTCAGCGAGCAGGAGATCGTTGGGGATCGAATGGTGGCGTGGTATTGCCGAGGTTGGAATAGGTGCGGATGACATAGAAGGCGCATTTTACGCGCTACCGCGGCCATGTTGCCAATTCAGATAGTTGTATTCGTGTTTAACATGACAAGTGTTAATCTTGCGGCATTGAAAGTACAGTTCAATTGGCAACCCCATTGGCAGCATAACCCCACCCTTAGCGCATTCACAGGCTCAGCCTATGTCAACAGAAGCACCACCACCCCATGTGCGCCGCAAACGTTATGGCGGCACTCACCCGCGAAAATTTGAAGAGAAATACAAAGAACTGGACTCCCAAAATTTCGTTACCGATGTAGAAAAAGTGATCGCGCGCGGCCAGACGCCCGCCGGTACCCATCGCCCGATTTGTGTGGATGAAATCCTCGCGATTCTAAAGCCTGTTGCAGGCGAGACAGCGCTGGATGCGACGCTGGGTTTTGGCGGTCACACACAGGCAATTCTGCCGCACCTGCTGCCTGGTGGCCGACTGTTTGCGACTGACGTGGATTCAATCGAGTTGCCGCGCACCGAGCAGCGCTTGCGCAAGCTTGGTTTTACTGAAGATGCGTTGGTCATTCGCAGAATAAATTTTGCTGGCATCGCCAGTTTGCTGCCTGAGGCTGGTGGCGGATTTGATTGTGCTCTTGCTGATCTTGGCGTTTCCTCCATGCAGCTTGATAATCCCGCACGCGGTTTTTCCTATAAAAACGATGGCCCGCTTGACCTGCGTTTAAACCCTGCACGCGGTATCTCAGCATCGGCTTTGCTGCAATCCGTCACCGAGGCTGCATTATCAGAATTGTTGGCTAAAAATTCAGACGAACCTCAGGCCACACTGATTGCGCATGAAATAAAAAATAATTCGGCGCCCATCGACACAACGCAACAATTGGCCGATGCCGTTCGGGCCGCACTCGACGGGATTACCGAGGAGAAAGAACATAAAAAAACCCTGGCGCGCGTGTTCCAGGCGCTGCGCATCGAAGTCAACGATGAATTCGGCGTGCTGGATCGTTTCCTGGATTTATTACCTTGGTGTATGAAGCCCGGTGGCCGTATCGCGATACTGACCTTCCACTCAGGCGAAGACCGAAGAGTTGAACAGTCATTTCAAAAATCGTTTGCTACGGGCGTTTATTCGGCTATCGCCACCAACCCAATCCGACCGTCGGGCGAGGAACAGCGCAGTAATCCGCGCTCAACTTCGGCCAAGTTAAGGTGGGCGATTCGGGCGGATTTTTTGGGTTAAAAATTTGGCCGCTTATTGGGCTGTATGTTTGGCCGTTTTTCTGCCTGATACTCGACTAAGCAGAAGGTGCAGTATTTCTACCCATCAATTTTGATGCCCTCAACCTCAAACACCCGCTTCACCGTCGGCCGTGAGGCAACCCGCAGCGCGTGCTTGGTCCAGTTTGGAAACTGCGTTTTCATGTCCAGATTGATGCGATATCCCCAGCGATAAAACACCAGCAAATACGGATCACACACGGTGTACTGACCACCCATCGCGAAAGTTTTGCCGGTGAGCATTTTTTCGATATCGGCATAGTATTTGAGCAGATTAGCTTTGCTGGTGGCGTTGATACTTTCCTTGGCTCCCGGGTCGCTTGAGTAGCGTTCGGCACGCATAATGCCGGCAAACGCGATGTGTACGCTTGATGATATCCATGCCATTAGCGACAGTGCCTCGGCCTGCTTCCAGGTTTCCTTCGGCCACAGTCCACGGCTGGCGTAGCCGCCACCGAGGTAAGTGAGGATGGCAACGTTTTCGGTGAGCAATTTCCCATCAACCACCAGTGCCGGCACGCGAGCTTTGGGATTCACGCGCATGAAGTCGGCCTTGTGCTGATCGCCGTCTTTGAGTGAGACCAATACCGGCTCGAACGCGATGCCGAGCTCTTCGAGCACGATATGCGGCGCCAGCGAACAGGCACCGGGGGAGTAGTAGAGTTTAATCACGTCGGGCTTCCGATCATTAGGGGCAAAGAGTGCGAAGGTTCTATAGTCTAGTAATGAGGGAGGATGTGTCAAACCGGCTGCCGCCGGCTTTTTGCACTTCCTCGTAAAACGCGTCAATTTGTGCAGTGACAGGCAGTTTAGCCCCGTTGCGCTTGGCTTCATCAATAACAATGCCCAGATCCTTGCGCATCCAGTCAACGGCGAAGCCAAAATTGAATTCACGTT
Organism: Burkholderiales bacterium; assembly: GCA_043773745.1. Taxonomy (GTDB): domain Bacteria; phylum Pseudomonadota; class Gammaproteobacteria; order Burkholderiales; family Usitatibacteraceae; genus UKL13-2. The sequence goes on from JAYVEV010000132.1 coordinate 69,027, forward strand.
TCAGCATGGTCTTGCCACGGTTTTCCATTTGCCATGATTGTGCCGCCCCCTTCGAAATGACCTCCAGAACCAAATTGCCATCGAGCCCGGCTTTCTCGGCAAACGCCAAGCCCTCGGACAAGGCCTGTACCAAGCCCGCAATGCAAATCTGGTTGACCATTTTGGTGAGTTGGCCCGCACCGGACGCGCCGAGCAGGGTGGTGGCTTTGGCGTAGGAATCCATCACCGGCTTGGCCATATCGAATGCCGCCTGTTCACCGCCGCACATGATGGTGAGCTGGCCTTTTTCGGCGCCCATCTGTCCGCCTGAGACTGGCGCATCGATGAAGGCCACACCCTGCGCTTTGGCAAGCGCATAGAGCTTGCGCGCAGCGTCTGCGGAGGCGGTGGTGTGGTCGACCAGCACCGCGCTTTTTTTGATGCCCTTGAGAGCCGCCAAGGCGACCTCCATCAAATCTTTATCGTTACCGACACACATCATCACGAAATCGGCATCGGCGGCGGCGGCGGCGGGGGT
>JAYVEV010000133.1:0-3947 GCA_043773745.1 Burkholderiales bacterium
GGCCAGCGCCGCGCCGATGCCGTGCGTAAAGCCACCTCAGTGCTGGGCGTGAGCAACGACCGCATGGAAACCGTCAGCTTTGGAGAAGACAAGCCAAAAGCCACCGGCCATGATGAAGCCGCATGGGCGCAAAACCGCCGCGTTGAAATTGTTTACGATGGCGAATAAACAGTTAATTGAGGTTGCCTGATGCGTAGTGTTCGACTTAATCAAATAGTTGTTACCCCGCTTGTCGTTGCGGCGAGCCTTATGCTGGGCCTCACGTTAAGTTTTAACGCGGCAGCGGGGTTGTTTGATGATGATGAGGCGCGTCGGGAACTAAAAAATCTGCGCGCACAAACAGAGCAGCAAAATCGTGACAACGAGGCACGTTTTTTTAAGCTGGATGAGTCGATCAAAAATATCGGTGTGATTCAGTTACTGAATCAGATTGAGCAATTGAACGATGAAATTTCCAAGCTGCGTGGGCAGATTGAAGTGTTGAGTAATCAAAACGATCAACTCTCCAAACGGCAAAAAGATTTTTATCTGGATATTGATTCGCGCCTGCGCAAACTTGAAGGTGTTCCACCCGATAGCGCGGCAACGGCTTCTGTTGGTGGCGGATCGGGCATTGCGACACCATCTGCACAGGCGGCTAGGCCCATCAGCAAGGATCAGGAAAACAAGGCTTACGATGTTGGTTCAAATTTATTCCGGCGCGGCGACTATGTTGCCGCGATCCGCGCGTTTGAAACTTTCATGAAGGATTACCCCGGCAGCGGGTTGGTGTCCAACGCGCAATACTGGGTAGGCATCAGTTACTTCAATATCAAAGATTATGCGAACGCTCGCAACACGCAAGAAGCGCTGCTCAAAAATTTCCCCGACGCGGCCAAAGCGCCTGATGCGTTGCTGGCAATCGCCAGCATTCAAATAGAATCCGGCGACAACGGCTCAGCCCGCAACACGCTGGAGGAAATTATCGCGCGCTTCCCCAATTCGGAAGCTGCGACCAAGGCACGCACCCGCCTCGCGCAGGCCTCACCGCCCAGGCGCTGACGCCTGCCCTATGACATCGACGATCAAGATTCCTGCCGCTATTCCCCGCGCCGCCGAAGGTAAGGTGGCCGCTGGCGCTAATACTGTTATGGCTCCTGCCACCGCAAAAGCCGAACGCAAACCGTCCCGGGCAGATGAATTACGCATTAACGAAATTTTCTTTTCACTACAGGGTGAATCAAGCCGCGTTGGTTTGCCGACGGTATTTGTGCGCCTGACGGGTTGCCCGCTGCGCTGCGGCTATTGCGATACCGCGTATGCATTCCATGAAGGCAAAACCAGGCAGATTGAAGATGTGATGGTGGAAGTGGCCACGCATCGCACACGCTATGTCTGTGTGACTGGCGGCGAGCCGCTGGCGCAAAAAAACTGCCTCGGTTTGCTTAGTCGGCTTTGTGACGCGGATTACTCAGTTTCGCTTGAGACCAGCGGTGCGATAGATATTGCCGAAGTTGATGCACGGGTGTCACGCATCATGGATATCAAAACTCCCGGTTCAAGGGAGGTTGATAAAAATAGATGGGAAAATCTGGCGCTGCTGACCGCGCACGATGAAATCAAATTTGTCATTACCAGCGAGGTTGATTATGACTGGGCGCACGATTTAATGAGGGACAAAAAATTGAATGATATTTGTCCGATATTATTTTCACCATCGTTCACCGAAATTTCGCCCGCACAGCTGGCCGAGTGGGTGTTAAGAGATAAGCTTGATGTGCGTATGCAGGTGCAACTGCACAAGGTGATTTGGGGTGAAAAACGAGGCGTTTAGTGCGGCCTTTCGTTTTGTATTGTTCATTAAAATATGTGGTCTTGTCAGTAATGAAAAAAGCAAAAAAAAAAGCAGTAGTCATGTTGTCCGGCGGGCTAGATTCGGCAACGGTATTAGCGATCGCGAAAGAGCAGGGTTATGCAACCTACGCGCTGTCTTTTGATTATGGGCAGCGCCATCGCTCCGAGCTGGACGCTGCCGCGCGCGTGGCCAAGGTGGGTGGTGCGCACGAACATCGGTTGATAAAGCTGGACCTTACCGGTTGGGGTGGCTCTGCGTTGACCGACTATAAAATAGATGTGCCTATCACGCCAACTACGGGTATCCCCGTTACTTATGTGCCTGCACGCAACACGATATTTTTGTCACTGGCGCTTGCTTGGGCCGAGACTCTGGGTGCAATTGATATTTTTGCTGGCATGAACGCGGTCGATTATTCGGGTTACCCTGATTGTCGGCCCGATTATTTAGCTGCTTTTCAGACGATGGCGCGCCTAGCAACCAAGTCCGGTATCGAGGGCGGCGAAATCACCATTCACACGCCCATTATCAAAATGAGCAAGGCTGATATTGTTCGTGAGGGCACGCGCCTCGGTGTGGATTATGCGATGACAGTTTCCTGCTACCAAGCCGATGTGGATGGCCTGGCCTGTGGCGTGTGTGATTCATGCCGTCTGCGTAAAGAGGGATTTCTTGCTGCAGGGCTGGCAGACCCCACTCGCTATGTTCAATGCGTGTAGTTTGTTGGGTGCCTTGCGCTCGTAAGGACTGTTTGGAACAGCGGCGCGTCACGGCGTAAAATACTTTCTGTTCACATCACTTTGGCGGCTTCTGCTTATGAATACAGCTTCGAATCTCGCAACCACGGTTGCATGGCTGGGTTTTGCCGTCGCCTTTATCCTCGGCGCCATTTCTGCGCGCACCCAATTCTGCACGCTCGGCGCGGTTTCCGATATCGTCAACATGAACGACTTCTCGCGCATGCGCATGTGGGTGCTGGCAATGGCCGTGGCGATTATGAGCTCGCAGATTCTCTATGCGCTAGGCTTGATTGATTTATCCAAATCGTTTTATGTGCGCCCCAACATTACATGGGTCTCTTATATTGTGGGGGGCTTGATGTTCGGTGTCGGTATGACCCTAGCATCGGGCTGCGGTAGCCGCACGCTGGTCCGCATCGGCGGTGGCAATGTGAAATCGCTGGTCGTGTTTGTATTCTTGGGCATCGCGGCCTACATGACCATTAAAGGTTTATTCGGGGTTTGGCGCAGCAGTTATCTGGATGTGTTGAGCTCGGATATTGGCGCGCGCGGTATCGCCGGGCAGGACCTTGGCAACCTGCTTAATTTTCACGGCATCGATAAAAAAGCTGCACAAATTGGCAGTGCCAGTGTAATCGTATTCGCCATGCTGGTGTTCGTCTTGAAGAGTGCAGACTTCCGTAAAAATTGGGATGGCTGGTTGGGTGGCTTGGGTTATGGTCTGGCGGTGGTCGCCGGTTGGTATATCACCGCGCACATTGGGTTTGGTGAAAATGTCGATCTCGAAATGGTTTTCTTCGGCACCAACAGTAGACAGGCAGAATCACTGACTTTTGTTGCGCCGATTGGCTATAGCCTGGAATTGCTGATGCTGTGGAGCGACAAATCACTGATCATGACTTTTGGTATCGCGAGTACGGTCGGCATGATTCTTGGCTCATTTGCTTATTCGCTGGTCTTCAAGCGCTTCCGCTGGGAAGGCTTCGCCGATATTGAAGATACCCGTAACCATATTATCGGTGCCGTGTTAATGGGTACGGGCGGCGTCACCGCGATGGGCTGTACCATCGGCCAAGGCGTTACCGGCGTCTCCACTCTTGCGCTGGGTTCCTTCATCGCGCTGGCTTCAATGATTGTAGGCTGCTATGTCACCCTGAAATACCAGTATTGGAAGCTCATGCAGGAATTGTGAAGTCGCTGCTAAATCAGTGGTTTATCAAAATAATCACAAATTACTGTAAAACTTTTGTCATTCATTGTTGACCGGAACGCCTCAAAAATTTATAATAGTAGGCTTCGTTGGGTCGTTAGCTCAGTTGGTAGAGCAGCGGACTTTTAATCCGTTGGTCGCAGGTTCGAATCCCGCACGGCCT
>JAYVEV010000134.1:0-7204 GCA_043773745.1 Burkholderiales bacterium
GCCTGCCGCATCATCATGCCCATGTCCGAAGCAATGGCCACGTAGTTATAGCCGTACTCGATAAATTTTTGCACCATCTCGGGCGTTGGCCCAACGATACCGATCGGTTTACCAATCGCACGCGCTCGCTCAGCGGCGTTCTTTAATGCTGCCTGCAAATCAGGGTGCGCCATATTGCCCAGATGGCCCATCGCAGCAGATAAATCGCCCGGCCCCATAAACAGCGCATCAACACCGTCAACCGCGGCGATCGCCTCAAGCTGCTCGATAGCCGCCGGGGTTTCCAGCTGGATCATGCAGGTAATGGCATCGTTGGCGCGACTGCCGTAATCCGCGAGCGTGCCATAACGGCTGCCTCGATGCATCGCCGCATAGCCGCGCGTGCCGGGCACTTTTTCACCGGGTTGCGGATACTTGGTCGAGGCTACCGCGCGGCGCGCTTCGTCAGCGTTTTGCACAAAAGGGAACATTAATGTTTGTGCGCCAATATCCAGTGCGCGTTTCACCATCACTGCGTCATTCCATGCCAGACGCACTACCGGCACGGCACGCGTACCCGCGATCGCTTGCAGTATTTGATATGCATCGCGGTAATCAATCGGCACGTGCTCCATATCAACCACTAGCCAATCAAACCCCACACAACCCATCGCCTCTGCGGTGGCAGAGTTGCCTGACATCAGCCAGGTGCCCAGCGGGATAGAAGGCTGCGCCAGCAGCGAACAGAAGGGATTATTGAGAATATCCATATGGTCAGTATCCATAAAATCAATTAGTAAATTGGCGGTTCTGGTGTTGCGGCGTTGCCCGCGAGGAAATCGAAATCGCAACCCTCATTAGCCTGCGATACATGTTCGATATAAAGCTTGGTAAAGCCCCGCTCAAAAATTGTTGCGGCTGGTTTCCAGTCTGCGCGACGACGCGCAAGCTCCTTGTCGGAAACCATCATGTTGAGCGTTCTTGCATCCACATCCAGCTCGATCATGTCGCCGGTTTGCACCAGCGCCAGCGGGCCACCGATCGCCGCTTCCGGTGCTACATGTACAACGCAGCTGCCAAAATGAGTACCGCTCATGCGGGCGTCCGAGATCCGCACCATGTCACGGATACCTAGCTGCAACAATTTTTTCGGGATCGGTAGGTTGCCCCATTCCGGCATCCCGGGCGCACCTTGCGGCCCCCCGTTGCGCAGGATCAGCACCGTGTTTTCATCGACTTGCAAATCTGGCAAATGAATCTGCGCGAGCATCTCGGCATTAGAATCGAACACTAACGCAGGGCCGCGATGTTTGAAAAATTTAGGACTCGCGGCAGACAGCTTGATGATCGCGCCATCGGGGCAAAGATTGCCACGCAATACCGCTAGTGCTGCGCCCGGCGCGACGGGGTTATCAAGACAGCGGATCACATGGCGGTCCTCATTGCTGGCACCGGCAATATTCTCGCCCAATGATTTGCCGGTAACAGTCATGGCATCTAAATGCAAATGCGCGTTAATTTCCTGTAGCAGCGCGGGCATGCCGCCAGCGAAGAAAAAGTCTTCCATCAACTTATCGCCGGATGGAAACAGATTGGCAATGACGGGAATACGGCGCGCCATGGCGTCCATCTCGTCAAGCGCCAGTGCCAGCCCTGCACGGCCCGCCATCGCAATCAAGTGGATAGCGGCGTTGGTGGATCCGCCCAGCGCCATATAGGCCGCAACACCGTTTGTGAATGAATTTTTGGTTAAAAAAACAGACGGTTTTAAATCCTCCCAAACCATATCCACGATCCGCGCCCCGCAACTTGATGCCATCCTGACATGATTTGCATCCATCGCCGGAATGCTGCTAGCGCCCGGTAGCGTCAATCCCATCGCCTCGACAATACTCGTCATCGTGCTAGCGGTGCCCATGGTGTTACAGGTACCGGGCGAACGCGTCATCTTGGCTTCGAGCCTGATCCATTCAGGCTGTTTGATATTGCCCGCGACGTATTCGTCCCAGAATTTTTTGGTGTGGGTGCCCGCGCCAACGGTCTGGCCTTTGTAACGATCATTCAACATCGGCCCAGCCGGACAAAAGATCACCGGTATATCCATGCTGATGGCGCCCATTAATGTGCCGGGCGTGGTCTTATCACAGCCGCCAAGCAACACCGCGCCATCAATGGGATGTGAGCGCAGCAGTTCCTCGACTTCCATCGCCAAAAAATTCCGGTACAACATGGTGGTCGGCTTGACCATTACTTCGCCCAGCGATAATGCCGGCAGCTCAACCGGGAAGCCACCCGCCAGCAATACTCCGCGCCGAACATCCTCGGCACGTTCGCGCAAATGTGCGTGACAAGGTGAGAGATCACTCCATGTATTGATAATGGCGATCACCGGCCGATTCAGAAATTCTTCACGGCCCAGACCCATTTGCTGCAAGCGTTGCCGATGCGCGAAGGAGCGCATATCGTCGCGTGCTAACCAGCGTTGGCTACGCAGAGCTTCCAGCGGCATTCGCGGATCGATTGGCATGGTGTCAATTGTAAGCGGAGCTCAAGCGCGCGGGGAAATATACGCAGGCACCTATTGTTACGAAACGTCCGGTAGCAAACCCAAGTTCAGGCATACCACCGGACGGAGTGCTTTAGAAGTCGTAACGGAAATTGATACCAAAGTAGCGTTTATCATCGCGTGGCACTGCTCTGACATAGTAGGTACCACCGGTTGCCAATATCGACGAGTACGATTTATTGGCCAGATTTTTACCAAGAACTGCCACACGCCAACCTTTTGATGGGTCTGACAGTGCGATGGTGGCATTCAAAATGCCATAGGCAGCCTGAACTGCGTCGGGAGATTGGGTCAGCTCATACTGAACCTTGCTTTGCCAGTTGTAATCGGCCCCCAAATCCAACACCGTACCTTCGTTAAGCGCCATCTTGTAATTGCCGCGCACATTCAGCTTCCAATCTGGCGAAAACGGTAATGGCTGCCCATTTATATTACATTCGAGCGCCGCCGTTGCCGACAGTCCCGTCGGGCACGGGAAATTATCCACCCGTGCATTGATACGCGCGGCAGCGCCGGACAGCGTGAACTCTTTGGAGAGCTTGGCTGCAAAATCCATCTCAACGCCGCGTGTCGATACCGAGCCCGCATTAATCAGCCGCGTCACAATTGTGCCCGCAACCGTATCCGGCACGTTCGCCTGATAGTTGTCGTACTTGGTATTAAAAACTGCAATATTCAGACGCAAACGGTTATCAAAGCTGGTGGACTTCAGACCGATTTCAAATGAGTCTGAGGTCTCAGGCTTCAAGGGATTGGTCTGCAGATTTGTCATATTGAAAAACACGTTATAGGCTGGCCCTTTGTAGCCGCGTGAATATGTGGCATAGACCATGGTGTTTTTATTAATGTCAAACTGCGGCCCGACGCGTCCGGAGACCGCGTTCTCATTGACCGAACCGGCATTCGCCACCGCCGGCTGCACGCCGGGGAACGCTGCTGGCTGGGTGGATACCCGCTGGTGTGTGTACGAGAGCTTGTCTTCGGTGAAGCGCAAGCCGGCAATGCCGCGAAGTGCCGAGCTAAAATTAAAAGTGCCCTCACCAAACAGCGAGCTACTCTTACTGCGGGTACTGTAGTTGGCAACGCCTGTATCGAGCGTTAGTGAGCCCGGCGAGCAGGGTATCAGTCCTGACGGCAGCGCGGTAGCAGTGGTTGCGTTACAGCGCGTTACATCACGCTGATAGCGTTCATCGTCTTTGCCATCGATATAAAATACGCCAGCGACATAATCAAAAAATTTACCTTTAGGCGACGCAATCCGCAATTCCTGTGAAACCTGCGAGAAACTCAAATCACCACGGTCTTGCGATTGCGGGAACTGTCGGTATGCAACTGACAGCCGATCACCATCTTGGAACTGCGTATTGTCCCATTTTCGATAGGCAGTGATTGAAGTCAGGGTATAGGCACCAAGATTCCAGTCAACTTGCGCAGACAATCCTGAGTTCTTATCCTCCACGCGTGTTTCGATATTGCTGGTGATTTCGGTGTTGGCGCTGCTGGGCAATACGGGTGAAATCGCCGCCGGGAATAGCGGGTTACTGTTTACCCTGCCGGAGCCGTAAAACGTGGCTCTGTTATTGATCACTACCCCATTGGGGCCGTTATCGTTGGCTTTCATGTAGTCCGCGATAAAGGAAATCTTGAAATCCGCATTCGGCTGCATATCGAGTCTGGCACGCACGCCGTCACGCCTGTAGCCATTAACGCTGCTGCCATCCGCAACATTTTTTACGTTACCTTGGTAATCGCCATGCATCAGCGCAATCGAACCGGTCATCCCCGGTTGTACTTCACCAGACACCCCAAAACGCATGCGTTTTTCATTGCCTTGAAAGTAGGATAAATCGATATAACGCTCGGTCTCTTTTGATGGGGGGCGCGAGACGATATTGATCACGCCTGCGGAGGCATTTCTGCCGAACAAAGTGCCCTGCGGCCCGCGTAATACTTCGACCCGATCAATATCGAGCAAATCCAATGTGGACTGACCAGGCCGTGAAAAAACCACGCCATCAATCACGGTCGATACGGTCGGCTCCACACCGGGCGAAGTAGAAATCGTACCTACGCCGCGGATAAACAGGGATGTATCCTTATTCGAGGCACCCGTGCGGAAATTCACCGTTGGCGTCTGCGAAGTAATCGCTCCCAAGGTGTTGAGATTAGCCTGCTCAAGCTGTGCACCGCTGATGACAGAAATCGCGATCGGCACCGTTTGCAGAGACTCGGAACGCTTGGTTGCCGTCACAACGATGGTGTCTAGCTGGGTATCGTCAGATTTAGCTGCAGGCTTTGCTATAATCGCCGCTTGTTGGGCTTCCACAGCGGTCGTGGCCAGCAAAGCCGCAGACACTAATACCGGCAGCAGACGTCGTTGAAATACAACCGCTTTGTTTGAATGCGTCATGACGCTTTTGCGCTGTTCCTGAGTCAATTTCATGGGATACACCTCCGTAAATTTGTCCGCTTCGGGCTTGTCATGCGCCGTACGAATAACTGCTGGCGCTGCAAACCATCTTTGGGACAGGATCATTGAAACCTGCTGGTTGCCTGTAACGAGATTGCGTAGAACTAACTGTCGCGGCGTGCATGCCCATACTTTTTCAACAACCGGCCAATGCGCCTGACCCGCTATCGGCACAGACTTACACGCCAATCCAAACTGCATACTATTGAGTGCGGATATCAAAGTCAAGTAGGTCATCTATATGAGTTGTATCGCCCCTTGATAGTCATCGCCAGTCACCCCGAGAGGTCGGGATCTTCATTCCCGTTCTTTTTCGCATCAGCGCCTGGCTGCGGCTGCGCGGCAAAAATACTTGACCCGCTTTATCATTTCGACAATACTGGAAATATGGAAACAAAGGAAATTATTGCCGCACTAAGCGCCCTTGCTCAAGAATCGAGGCTTGCCATTTTTCGGCTGCTGGTTGAAGCGGGGCCCCAAGGTTTGCCCGTAGGCGCTATTGCCGAATCGCTGGGTCTCGCCAATGCCACGCTGTCTTTTCATTTGAGGGAATTAACGCGGGCCGGGCTTACCGAAGCCACACCCAATGGGCGCTCGATTATTTACTCAACCGACTTTACAACCATGAACGGCCTGATCGCCTACCTGACTGAAAACTGTTGCGCCGGGGCTGGCAGTGCCCGGATTCGCGCCTGCACAGGCACAGCCTTACCTTTAACCCGTCTGCCATCAACAACCAAGGCACGCCGCAATGGATAGGCGCGTTTTTAATGTGCTCTTCCTTTGCACGCACAATTCAGCGCGTTCAGTGATGGCGGAGGCGATGCTCAACACCATCGGCGGCGGCCGTTTCAAAGCGTTCAGCGCTGGCAGTTATCCTAGCGGCAAGCCTAATTTTTTCGCATTAGAAAAAATAAAGGCATTGGACTATCCGGTCGAATCAATCCGCAGCAAATCGTGGGATGAATTTGCGCAACCAGATGCACCCCATATGGACATCATCATTACCGTATGCGACAACGCGGCAGGTGAAGCATGCCCTATTTGGCCCGGTCACCCGGCGACGGCACACTGGGGCTTCCCTGATCCTGTCGCCGTCGCAGGAACCGATGAGCAAAAGCGCAAAGCGTTTGATGATGTCTTCATTGCCATCCGTCACCGCATCCAACTATTGACTGATTTGCGCGACGAGCAGCTGGATCATTTATCGTTGGCAAGCGAGTTAAAACGTATTTCCAAAGAGACTGCAGCATGAATGCGGCTCTGCCCCAACGTCTGGTTGCCGAGGCGCTGGGTACCGCATTGCTGCTCGCGACAGTGGTAGGCTCGGGCATCATGGGCGAGCGCCTCGCAGGCGGCAACATGGCCATTGCATTGTTGGCCAATGCTATCGCCACGGGTGCTGCGCTCTACGCCCTCATTACAACCTTTGGACCGATTTCTGGCGCGCACTTTAATCCACTGGTGACAATAGTTGAAGTCATTGAAGGTCAGTTGCGCGGCCGCGAAGCTGCCCTCTATTTGTCATGTCAAATTGTCGGCGCGCTGGCGGGCGTGCTGGCTGCACATACGATGTTCGAGCTACCCTTGTTGCAAATATCACAGCACGCACGAACCGGTGCGTCACAATGGTGGAGTGAAGCGCTCGCCACCTTCGGATTACTGACAGTCATTTTGCATTGCGCGAAATATCGATCAGGCTCAGTGCCCGCCGTGGTCGCCTGCTACATCACCGCCGCTTACTGGTTCACCTCCTCAACCTCTTTTGCCAATCCGGCCGTCACTTTCGCCCGATCATTGACCGATACCTTCGTCGGCATTCGCCCAACCGATGTGCACGGCTTTATCGCCGCCCAATTTACCGGTGCGGCTCTCGCCTACTGGCTCTATCGTTGGATGGAGAAAAAAGTGCTGGACAAATGAAGTCAATTTAAATTAATAGCGCTAATATCCGCGGGCATCTTGAAGCATAAAGGTGAATTCGCGTACGACTTGTCGCAACTCAGGTTGAACGGGAAGGGGTGAGGTGAGGCAAAACCAAGAGTGCAGCCAATCAGGTCACCAAGCCAGCATCGCTGTGGCGGCGCATCGAGGCGGCTATCCTCAGGCGGTACTCGCCCGAACAGATCGTTCATGTTCTGAAGCTGTCGGTCAGTGTGGCCGCGATTTATCGTTATGTGCATCGCAGC
>JAYVEV010000135.1:0-15356 GCA_043773745.1 Burkholderiales bacterium
CCCCGCTTGCGGGTGCCTGCGATCGGACGCACGGTGACTTTGCTACCCTCTTGCCGCACCAAAATTTCGGGCGATGCGCCCACAATATGAAACTCACCCATGTCGAAATAAAACATATACGGCGACGGGTTGATTGACCGTAAAGCGCGGTATAAATTAATCGGCGGTGCGTCAAAAGCTTGCGAAATGCGCTGTGAGATTTGCACCTGCATGATGTCACCATCGACAATATATTGCTTCGACCTTGCCACCGCTTTCAAAAACGCTTCTTTACCGATTTCCGATTTGGGCTCGGCCTTGGCAACACCCGGAACATATACGGGTAACGGTGCCTGGCTGCGCAAGCCAAGCCGCAATTCGGTGAGGCGGCGCTGTGCATTTTGCAAAGCATTCGGCAGCGCGGGATCGGCATATACAATCAAATATAGTTTGCCTGACAGATTATCAACAACAGCCAACTCATCCGACAACATCAGCACGATATCGGGTGCGCCGATTGGGTCATGCTTTGTGGTGAACTTGTCATCCAAATGCTTGGCGAGCTTGGGTTCGATATAACGCACCGTGTCGTAACCAAAATAACCGGCAAGCCCCCCCGCAAAGCGCAGTGCACCTGAAATCGGCGCAGCTTTGAAACGGGCGCGATATTTATCAACGAAGGCGAGCGGGTCATCGACAAATTTATGCTCGATTTTTTCACTCGCCCCGCCGGTTTTGCGCCGTACCACGGCGACTTCATGGCCGTGTACTTCTAGCCACTCGCGGGCAGGTAAACCGATGATGGAATAGCGGCCAAAACGCTCGCCGCCAATGACAGACTCAAGCAAATAGGAGTGGGGCTTGTTGGCCAACTTAAGATAGATGGATAGCGGTGTATCCAAATCCGCGAAGGTCTCAAGTGTGACAGGGATTCGATTGTAGCCAAGCGCTACAAGACTCTGGAATTCAGTTTCAGTCATGATGGTTCAAGCAAAAAGACAGTGGATAGGCGAAATACAACAGCACGGCAACATCTGCGGAGCAGATCAAGAAATGATCAGCGCCAAATTTGCCATCGCCACCACGAAATCGATTTTGTGAAAAAACTCATGTTTGAAGGTGCGGCAGTGAGCCGGTAAAAAAGAGTTCTGCTATGCCGATAGTTTAACTAATTTCAGCGCTGCCGGAACATCGTCGATAAATGCGTCGCAATCGAGCCCGCGCAATTCCTGACCTTCATTGTAGCCGTAGGGAACAATAAATACTGGGCAGCCTGCGGCGCGGGCTGCCTCAGCGTCATTGATTGAATCACCAATTAGCAGTATCTCGGCCGTTGTGCAGCTGAAGAACTCTGCGGCGTGCTTAAGTTGCATTGGATGGGGCTTTTTTTCAGCCACGGTGTCGCCTGACACCACGATGTCGAAATAGTCACGCAAGCCGGTTTTTTCAAGCAACGGCAATGTGTATTTTTCAAGTTTGTTGGTGGCGCAGCCCAGTCGGAAGCCCGCGTCCTTCATGGCTTTCAAGCCATCGATTACGCCGGGATAAGGCTGGCTGGTTTGGTCAAAACAAGTCTCGTACTGTCGCTCAAAATTGGCCACAGCCACTTTCAAGGCGTTGGGACCCACCTCACCAACTGTATCTTTCAAGGTTTTAGCGACTAGATTGGTAATACCTTTACCCACAAAATTGCGAATCACCGCAGCTTCAAGCGGCTGAAAACCCAAGGTGCCGCGCATTAAATTGGCCGCAGCAATAATGTCGCCGACGGTATCCAGTAAAGTGCCGTCGAGGTCCAGCATCACCACCTTTAGCGGGATGGGAAAGCTGAATTTAGGTTTGGCCCGGTAGCGAATTTTTTTCGGCTCAACGGGAGCGCCCAGCTCTGGCGGCATGCCTGAAACGGCAATATCCACGGGCATCTTCAAGGCAGCTGCCCCGAAAGCCTCGCCAGCATTAGAGTTTGGAGCATCACTCATTATGGGGCCACCTTCGCCAATTCGGCACGCATGGCCGCAATCGTGGCGGCATAGTCAGCCGCACCAAAAATAGCCGAGCCCGCGACCAGCGTATCTGCACCCGCCCCGGCGATTTCCGCGATATTGTCCGTTTTCACGCCGCCATCTATTTCAAGCCAGATGTCGCGCCCGGAATCCTGAATGCGTCGCTTGGCTTCGCGTAATTTTGTGAGCGCTGAGGGGATAAATTTTTGCCCGCCAAAACCGGGGTTCACACTCATGATGAGAATCAGATCGACTTTGTCCATCACGTAATCCAGATAGCTCAGCGGCGTAGCGGGATTGAACACCAGCCCTGCTTTGCAGCCCTGCTCGCGAATCAGCCCGAGGGTGCGATCTACATGTTCGGAGGCTTCAGGATGAAACGAAATAATGTTGGCACCCGCCTTGGCAAAATCCGGCACGATCCGGTCAACCGGTTTCACCATTAGATGAACATCAATCGGCACAGCGCTACCGTCGGCACGCTGCGCGTGCGGCCGTACCGCCGCGCAAACCATCGGGCCGATGGTGAGATTTGGCACGTAGTGGTTATCCATCACATCAAAGTGAATGACATCAGCACCGGCGTGAATCACGGCGCGAACCTCTTCACCCAAACGGGCAAAGTCAGCCGAAAGAATCGAGGGGGCAATACGAAAGCGATGAGGCATAGCGGATATCAGAGAAGTGAAATTTTAATCATTTTACGTGACCTGCAACGGTTTTTGCGTAACCCAACTTGCAAGCGCTCGCGTGGTAGCATTTCAAAATGAATGAAACTGAAAAAACAGATGTCAAAAAATACCACGTAAAAGTGACTGCGCAATCATTTTTTTTACCCGACCAATCGGATGAAGACAATGATCAGTATGTATTTGCCTACACGATCCACATTGAAAATGTCGGGCAGGTGTCTGCACAATTAATCAGCCGCCACTGGTTCATTACAGATGCCGATAACCAGGTTCAGGAAGTGCGCGGCGTTGGCGTGATTGGCGAGCAGCCCACCTTGAAGCCGGGCGATCATTTTGAATATACATCCGGCTCATCAATCAACACCATTGTCGGCACGATGCGCGGCACTTACCATATGGTGGCTGAAGACGGCACGAAATTTGATGCCATTGTCCCGGAATTTACGCTGTCAGTTCCCAGGGTATTGCATTAATTGGCGGCGTCATCTGTTGCGCCTGGCGCATTATGCGAGACAGGTTGTTCAGGTGGTTTAGGTGGTGCCTTGGGTTTAGGCGCTTTCGGCCATGTCCACCAAACAATCAAAATGCCCGTCCCAAACGCCAAGAACACCTGAAAAAATACCCAACCCATCATTGCCTCCAAAATGCTTTTCTTAAAGCAAAATCAAGACCGAATTGTATACTCTCGACGAGATGAATTTGATGCCTAATTGCAAACTTGAGCAACGATTGTTGATAGCCTGCCTAGCAGGTTTAATTCTTGCGGGTTGTGCAAGTGCGCCTGATAAAACAGCTCCCTCGCCAACCCTCAATTCTATTGTTGCCGCTGCACCAGTCTGCCCCGTGTGCCTGGCCTGCAATGTATGCTCTGCCGCCTTACCCTCATCTCCAGAGAACACGACATCTCCACTCACCAACACAGCAACCATACCCGATGCCAGCCGCGGCCGCCTTGAGCGCACCCAGTGGCAGGCATTACCCAATTGGGGCACAGATGATTCCAGTGCGGCACTGACCGCCTTTTTGCAAGGCTGCCCGGTGCTTAAAACACAACCGGCATGGCTCAATGCATGCAATGTGGCCGATCAGCTTAAAGGCCAACCTGCTAAAGCCATCACACAGTTTTTTGAAGCCGAATTCGAGCCCTATCAGGCTATCAACGCCAACAATTCCGAAACCGGCATCGTGACCGGCTATTACGAACCGCTGCTCCGCGGCAGCCGTACCCAGACAGCAGAATTTCGTTATCCCATCTACGCTCCCCCGCAAGATTTGATTTCTGTTGATTTGTCGGAGGTCTATCCGGACCTGAAAAATCGACGGCTGCGCGGCCGTCTGGTTGACAATAAACTGGTACCTTATTTTGATCGCAGCGCTATTGAGGACGACAAATCGCCCCTTAAAGGTCTTGAAATCGCCTGGGTTGATGACCCTGTTGAGTCATTTTTTTTGCAAATTCAAGGATCGGGACAAATTCAATTGGCGGACGGGACGCGCATGCGCTTGGGTTATGCGGATCAAAATGGCCACCCATTCAAATCTCTGGCGGGGGCACTGATTCGCCGCGGCCAACTCAAACCTGAACGCGCCTCCATGCAGGGCATCAAGGCCTGGGCGCAGAAAAATCCGGCGAAGGTGCGGCAGTTCATGAACGTCAACCCGAGCTATGTATTTTTCAAAGAGCTGCCGCCCGATCTTTCCGGTCCGATCGGCACACTTGGCGTGCCGCTGACAGCCGAGCGCTCCATCGCTGTCGATCAAACCGTGATTCCGCTTGGCGTGCCCGTATATTTGTCCACGACTTTCCCGCTATCAAAAGAACCGCTTAATCGTCTGATGGTGGCGCAAGACACGGGCGGAGCAATTTTTGGCGCAGTACGTGCAGATTTTTACTTTGGCTTTGGCGATGCCGCAGGCAACCAGGCAGGGCGCATGAAACAACAGGGCCGCATGTGGGTATTGCTACCTCGCGGATATGACCCCAACGCCAATGCTTCAACATCGGCCATCATCCCGACGCCTGTTAATGCGCCTGGGGCCGTCCAAACACCCTAAGCTGACTTTATCCGAGGACATCACATGACTATCGCCTTCTGGTGTGTATTGATTGCAGGTATCTTGCCCTATGTCGCCGTGGGAATTGCCAAGGCTGATAAACGCTACGACAACAGTGCGCCGCGCGATTGGCTGGCGACCCGTGAAGGCACAAAAAAACGCGCACATGCCGCGCATCTAAACAGCTTTGAAGCGTTTCCTTTTTTTGCTATAGGGGTGATTATTGCTCACCTTGCTGCCGCCCCGGCCAACACCATCAATGCGATCGCCATTGCCTTTGTGCTGGCACGCGTAGCCTACATTTGGTGTTACATCACAGATCGCGCATCGATGCGTTCGGCGGTGTGGTTTGCAGGCTTTGGCTTAACGGTAGCGCTATTTGTTGTGGCGGGCCTTCAGGCTGGCTCACACTAAATTGCGATTTAGCCTGTGCCGATAAAACGCGCGTCATTTTGCCATTAAAAAAGGCGCTTAATGAAAGGAAAGCGCCTTTTTGATCTGCTCACAACAATCATTATTTAACGGCTGTTTTAGCGCCCGCGAGCGTGGCTGCCACCAATTTCGCCTCAATCGTTGCCTTGGGTAACGCGCCCGAGATGCGCTCGCCATCTTCAAAAAATGAAGTGGGTACACCAGTGACCCGCAATTTTTGGCCCAGCGCTACTAACTGATCAATCGGTGTTTCACAAGTGTTTTTGGCGTTCGTCATTTGTCCACGCAGCATTTGGTCTTGCCATGCCTTCAAGCGATCATCTGCACACCAGATTGCCTTTGCCTTATCGGCAGAATCGGGTGCCAAAATGGGATACGGGAAAATATAAGCGGTGACGTTATCTATTTCATTCAAGTCTTTTTCAAATTTTTTGCAATAGCCGCAATTGGGATCTTCAAAAACCACCATGCGACGGGCGCCATTGCCGCGCACGAGTTTGATACCTTTGTCCAAGGGCAGATCATCAAACTTAATCGAGGTCAATTTTTGCAGCCGCGCTTCAGTGACATCGGTACGGGTTTTGGCATCCACCATCTTGCCCAGCATGAGGAAGGTTACTTTATCGTCCGTATAAAAAATCTCACTGCCGGCAAACACTTCATAGAGGTCCGCATAAATCGTTTTCGTCACTCGCTCGACTTTAACTTCAGGAAATTTTTTCTCGATCTCCTGCTTGACTGTCACTTCAGACTTGCTTGCTGCCTCCTGTTTTGCAGCAGCCGGGAGCTTGGACACATCGGGGCTGGCAGATGAAGTGCAGGCTGTCAGCAATGAGAATAGCGCCGCCGAAGTAGCTAAAACAGTTTTCAATGAATTCACGAGATCATTCCTTTACTTTAAATTGCTTACTTAAAATTTAGTTACGTAATTGTTAAAGACAGCAGCTAGCAGAACAAGTTGCTGGGCCGCTTCAATTCGGCGCTTATTTCATTGCATGCGCCATCATTAACGACTTGGCCAAACTCATTCGATTGGCCAAATTTAAACCATCGCGACGCAGGCGTATCAGAAATGGGGATTCACTCAAAAATAGCATGCGCAAATTATCCGTTATTCCACCCATGACCATCGCGTCTTCGCGTCGAGCTCGCTCATATTTTCGCAACACTGACATATCGCCAAGCCCCGATAATGCCGAACGGCTTTGCAGAACCTCATGTAGTGTACGCACATCGGCAAAACCCAGATTCGCGCCCTGACCAGCGAGCGGATGGATGGCATGAGCGGCGTCGCCGATTAAGGCAAAGCCCGGCTGCACCCAACTCGTAGCCATGACACGTTTCAGCGGAAAACGCGCCCGCTCCGAGCAAAGTGTTAGTGCACCGAGGGCATGATCACCGCCTTGGGCAACCGCGGCCGCGAACGCCTGGGCATTTAACCCGCTCAATTCATCGGCCAAAGCCTTGCTGACGGACCAGACAATGGAAATTTGATTATTCGGCAAAGGCAAATAGGCGAGCACCCCCTCACTTGCCAGCCATTGCCGCGCTACATCTCCATGCGGCCGTGCGATCGAAAAATTTGCCACCACGCCGTCGCTTTCGTAGTCTTTGGTTTCAGTGGAGATTCCTGCCATTGTACGCAGCGGCGAGGCCGCACCATCGGCGGCAATTAATAACTCAGCCTCTAGCGTCGAATCATCACCCAACAGCAGTTTATGAGCACTGCCACTGCTGTCGAAGTCAATGCCGCGGACGTTGGCATTATCGAGCACGCGAATATTCGCTGACGCTCGAACTTGTCCGATCAAGGCCTGCATTAGCGCAGCATACTCAACAATAAATGCGAGCGGCACACCTTCTTCAAAGTCAATTTCACTGCGAGTCTCCCTGAGAGCCCCATCGTTGACCGAAGGCTTCAATGCATCACCATAAACCTGCATGGCTCGCACCGGCTCAATACGCGCCTGTGGAATAAGCCGCCAAACTCTCAAGATTTCAAGTAGCGCTTTCGACCCTGGCGAAAGTGCATAAACGCGGTGGTCAAACTGGATGGGAAGCGCCGCCAAAGCTAGTGTTTGGCGCTCCACTAAGGTAACGCTAACATCCCGCAATGCTGACGCCGCCAGTGCAAACGCAAGTCCGATTGGTCCGCCACCAACAACCACAATGTGTTTATCCATATGGCTATTTCTATTTATGAGCCGGCTCAACCTGATGCACCAAACAACATTCGACGAGCAAGCGCTTTGCGAGCAAACGGCAGCATATCCACAATCGCCAGACCAAGGCCGCGCGGGATACGGCTTAATGCATGATTGTTGGAGAATGCATTGACTAGAAAGTCGGTGAAACCAACACTACGCGCTACATCCCGGGCACGAGTCGCGGCATAGCGCGTCAACGCTGCTGATACCGCGGCTTCACCCGCCAATATTGAAGCGAGTTCTGCGGCATCTCGCAGGCCCAAATTAAAACCCTGCCCTGCTACCGGATGCAGCGCCTGCGCTGCATTACCAATCACGACTATATGGCCAGCAACAACCGATGATGCGGTGCGTAATTTAAGCGGGTAACTGCGTCGATCTTTTACAGATAAAAATTGCCCCGCACGATAGCCAAAATGATCTTGAAATGCCGCGCAAAACTGGGCTTCATCCAGGGTTTTAAGCCGCTCAATTTTTTCCGGACTGGCCACCCAAACCAGCGAGTAGGAGCACGCTTCGCTCTTGGGTAATAGCGCTGCCGGGCCCTCAGGGGTGAAGCGCTCAAAGGCACGATGGTTATGCGGCATATCGCTTCGTATTTGCCCTAGCAACGCGGTTTGCGCGTAATCTTTTTCAAGGGTAGAAATCGCAGGCACTTTACTCAGATTAGCGCCACCATCTGCCATGACCACCATATCAGCTTGAACTGTGTATTCGACCTCATTTTGCCGGTAACTTACCTCGGCGCCAGACGTCGCCTCGGTAATCGCTGATACCACGGCACCACGCTCCACCCGAATTGCTTTGGTAAGCAATTCATCATCCAGCGAAGCCTGCAAATCCGCATAGGTCAGCACATAGCCGAGTGCGGGCACGCCACCATCTTCGCGGGTAATCAGCGCACGACCAAAACCGCCTTTTTGTGAATTGTGAATTGAATGAATTTCAGTCGCTTGTTTTGTGTCCGATATTGATTTCCAGACGCCGGCACGATCCAAAATCTCACGACTACCATGCGACAAGGCCAGAGTGCGCGATTCACGGGACGGCCCCTCACGCGCCTCGAGTAAGGAGACGCTAATTCCCAAGCGTGCGGCCAGCAGCGCGAAGGTTGCGCCGACGGGCCCTGCCCCGATAATTAGAAGATTCAAGTTAAAAATAACGCCTTTTAGCCTTATGGCCTTATAGCTACGCGGTCGTCAGTGCCTCAACATCTTTAACCGACTTCGGACACGATGCCGTCAACACGCGGTTGCCTGCTTTGGTCACCAACACATCATCTTCAATGCGAATGCCGATATCCCAGAAATGCTTGGGCACATTATCGGCCGGGCGAATATAGAGGCCGGGCTCAACCGTCAGCACCATGCCGGGCTCCAGCTTCACCCATTTGCCCTGCTGTTTGTAATCGCCCGCATCATGAACATCCAGCCCCAGCCAATGGCCGGCACGGTGCATATAAAACTGTTTATAAGATTCCGTTTCGATTACTTTATCGAGGCTGCCTTTGCACAACTTCAAATCGATCAACCCCTGCGCGAGTACCTGCGCAGCGACATCGTGATATTTGCCAAACGGCGCTCCGGGCTTTACCGCCTTAATGGCGGCCAGTTGCGACTCCAGTACCAACTCATAAACATCGCGCTGTGGGCCGGTGAATTTCGAGGCAATTGGGAAGGTGCGGGTAATATCAGCCGCGTAGCTATCTAACTCGCAGCCTGCATCAATCAACATCAAATCGCCTTTGCGAAGCGGGGCGGAGTTTTCCCGATAATGCAGCACACAAGCATTTGCCCCGGCCGCCACAATGCTGCCGTAAGCGGGCTGCCGCGCGCCGTTTTTAACAAACTCATGCAAGATTTCGGCCTCAACCTGATACTCGAACATGTCAGGTTTGGCATGACGCATCGCACGAATATGCGCGTTGGATGAGATTTTTCCGGCGTTGGCCATGATCTCAATTTCGACTTCATCTTTAATCAGCCGCATCCGATTCACCGCATGGCGCACGTCTTTTAATTCCATCGGGGCGGTTACACCGCTGCGCAGTTTAGCGCGCACCGCATTGATCCAGCGACTGATCGATTGATCCCACTCCGCATCGGATCCAAGCGGGGTATGCACCACATCGCAATTGGTCATTAAATCAGGGATGCGCGCATCTAGCTCTGACATCGGGTAGGCTTCGTCGAATTCAAACACCTCCTTGGCCATCATCGGACCAAAACGAAACCCGTCCCAAATTTCGCGCTCCATATTTTTATCGCGGCAAAATAGAATATGGCGCGGCTTCTTGCCTAGAGTAATCGCCAGCACGGCCTCCGGCTCACGAAAGCCGGTGAGGTAATAAAAATAGCTATCCCAACGATAGTCATAATGCGCGTCGGCATTGCGCGTCTGTTCGCGCGCGGTGGGCAGTAGAAGCAGGCCTTCACCGAGGGTTTTGGCCAGCCGGGCGCGGCGCTTGGCATGCGCTTTGATATTGGGCAGAACGACCGGAATGGGCGGGAGTTCACGTTTCATTTTTGCCTTCAGCAGAAGTTAAATAACCATTGGAATGAATTGCACGTAAAGACGTTGCTGTTGCAGAACCGCCTCAACAAGCCTGTTTGCATCATTTACTATTCTACGATTTGGAGTGCCACTTTGTTTGCAAAGTTGCTGGGGCTCTTATTATTTTTTTGCGCCCAAGCCACACCGAACAACGACCGATTAAAAGGTGTAACCGACTTTGCGGGTAATACCATCATCAATTTTAAGCGCGTCGAACAGCCGAATCATGGGGAATAAGGCGGTATAGCGCTCGCCAACCTTACGAATGTATTTCAGGAAGCGCGGCGCTTCCGCGAGATAGCCCGGCTCATTCCTGCTGACAAAAGCGCCCAATAAATGCATGTGGCGCTGTAGCCCCATCCATTCTACGTCTCTATAGAAATCACCAAAATCGGCTGGCACCGGCAGCCCCGCTTTTTTTGCCTTTTCCCAGTATCGAATGGTGCCATCGAGCACGCGCTCTTCATCCCAGGAAATAAACGCATCTTTGTATAACGTAGCAATGTCATAGCTGACAGGACCATAAATTGCTCGTTCAAATCCCAATATGCCCGGATTGGGGTCGGCAATCATCAGATTCTGCGGCACATAATCGCGATGAACGAAAACTTTACCTTCAGTGAGATTGGCCGCCACGATGCTGTTAAAGACAGTATCCAGCATCTTTTTCTGCTCTTCGTTTAGCGCTAACGCCAAGTGCTGCGCAAGATAGCCATCCGAAAAAAGATTTAATTCCCCCTTTAGTTGCGCCGCGCTTAGGTCCGGCAATATATTAGGCATTGAACTAAGCTGCCATTTAATTAACGCATCGGCAGCGGGGCGCAACAGGCTATCGACATTTTCCTCGTTCAATACATCCAGATAGCTTTGCCGACCGACATTTGAAAGCAGCAAAAAACCCTGTTCCAAGTCTTGCACCACTATTTGGGGCACATTTAAGCCTGCCTTCGCCATCAAGGCGGCTATTTTGATGAAACCAGTACCGTTATCAGGTGTTTTTTCAGCCTCGTCAGATAGATCAATGATGATATGCGTATCACCGGCAATGGTTATGCGAAAATAGCGAAATTGGGCGGGCTCCGCAAAACGATTGCCCGCTTTTATCGGCTCAATAAGATTATTTACCGGATCGAATGGGGCAAATTGCTGGGTTAGCCAGCTTTGAAGCTTGATGTGGCGCGCTTGGATTGGACTATTAATATAGTTATTCATGTTGCATTCGTTTTTATGTCCCGTATTACTTAAAGTTTGTGCTCTGCTGTGTTCTGATAGGGTCGCCAAATAATATTCGACGCACTATTTGATTTGATATTCCAAGTTGAGGTGAGTGACATTTAATAAAAGCGTGAGCATCAGCACAGCAGTTTACCATTCACTTTTTGACACACTAATACCCGCAATTTGCGGCCATCATTTCTGACGTTTTTTATATTCTCCTGCCCACTCGTGCCTAACTATTTCCGCATCCCACCCCGCAACTGCCGCCGCACTCGTCTCGCTGTCGCCGTCACCACCGCAATGGGGTCACTGCTCATCGGTGGCGCGGGTTTTGGCAGCCCTGGCACAGCATGGGCGCAGCAGGCTGGCACACCCAATCAAGCCGAGCTTGACGAAGCCATTCGCGAAGGAGCACGGCCAGAGCGCGTCATACCAACGCCCGGCACCATACTGTCCAGACCGAAAAAAAGGGACGGCCCGCGTACTCTGGAAGCGCAAAAAATTGAAGGCATCAACCAGCAATCTGCCTCTGCCGAAGGCGGTGTAGTGCTAAAGCAGAGCAATATGGAAGTGCGGGCTGAAAGGCTCGATTACGATCAGACAAACGATACTGCCACCACGGTCGGTAAAGTGACGATGCTGCGTGATGGCGACATTTTTGACGGCTACGACTTGAAGTTAAAGCTCGACACTGAAGTCGGCACATTGCTCAGCCCTACATTTTTCTTTGGCAAGACTCCGCTACGCCCAAACCAGCGCTACGAGGCGCGTGGCGGCGCGGCGCGGATGAATTTTGAAGGTGACAGCAAAGAGCGCTTATTTACCGCCACATACACCACCTGTAAACCGGGTGAGGATGAATGGTATTTACGGGTCTCAGAGTTGGGCTTGGATCGGGTCAGCAATATTGGTACGGGTTACAACAGTCGCATCGAATTCAAAGGTGTGCCGATTTTGTATTTGCCTTACATCACATTCCCGCTGAATAGCGACCGCAAGTCCGGCTTTTTATCGCCCACGTTTGGCACCTCATCCAACAGCGGGGTGGAATTGGCGATTCCGTATTACTGGAATATTGCACCCAACCATGATGCGACCATCACCCCCAAATTATTTTCGAAACGGGGCGTGCAATTAGGCGGAGAATTTCGCTTTCTCAGCACCCAATATATTGGGCAGTTCGACACTGAATTCTTACCCAATGATCGTAAATTTGGCAGCGACCGTTATTTGATTTCACTGCGTCATTATCAAAATTTATCTAACCTCATTGGGCCACTTTTTGGCGATAAGTTCGCACGCGGTTGGAACGCTTCGATCAATGCGCAAAAGGTATCCGATGATGCTTATTTCCGCGATTTATCGACCCGTATCGCCAATACCGTGCAGACCAATCTGCCGCGCGATTACGCCCTGAATTACGCTTCCGATTTTGGCAATCTGACGACCCGTTTTTTAAGTTTTCAGACCTTGCAGGACCCGTTGGCACCGGTTACCCGACCGTATTTCCTGGCACCGCAAATCACCTTCAACGCTCGGCCTGCCCGTGTCGGCAGTTTTGAATTTAATACCACCGGGGAATTTACCGATTTCACCCACCCGACTCTGGTCAGCGGGCGACGCTGGCTGATTTATCCCTCGCTGGCTTATTCAATCACGCGTCCGTTCGGATTTATCACCCCTAAAATCGGTTACCACGCGACCCGCTATGATTTAACCAATAACACCGCCGGTTTTAAGAGCCAATCCCGCACCTTGCCCATCCTGAGTCTCGATAGTGGCCTGGCATTTGAGCGGCCCATCAATTTTGGCGGTCAGGCGATGACACAAACATTAGAGCCGCGCCTGTTTTTCCTCTATGTACCGTTTCGCGATCAATCGAAGATTCCGCTGTTCTCGACCTCGGCAACTGATTTTAATTTCGCGCAGATTTTCAATGAAAATTTGTTTATTGGCGGCGACAGAATTTCTGATGCCAAACAGGTTACTGCAGCTGTCTCGACCCGTTTTATTGAAGACTTGACTGGTATTGAACGCTTGCGCATGGCATTGGGCCAGCGTTACTACTACCGTGCCCAGCGCGTCACCTTGCCTAATGATGCCCTGAATGGGGTACTGGGTGTCTCCAACAATGTATCGGGGGACGTCAGCCGTTCCGATTTATTGGCTGCAGTATCCGGGCAGATAACCGATCAATGGTCGCTGGACTCAAGCTTTCAATACGCCGCTTCGCAACGGCAGTTCCAAAAAACGAATATTGCCGCCCGCTACAACGGCAACGATGGACGCCTGTTTAATCTCGGTTATCGCTTTACGCGCGACTCATTGAAACAGATTGATATCGCTACCCAATGGCCGTTTGGTCGCACCGCACCCGGCTGGACATTACTGGCTCGCGCCAACCACTCTTTGTCCGATAAACGCCTCCTCGAAGGTCTGGCCGGTGTCGAGTATAATCAAGGGTGCTGGGAATTCAGGCTGATCGTGCACCGCTTTGCCACGGCTACTCGACAGTACTCTAACTCGATCCAGTTCCAGCTCGAGTTGAAAGGACTGTCGAATCTGGGCGTCGGCACCAATCCTGTCGAGACCTTGAGACAGAACATAGCCGGGTATAAGCGGTCTATCGACAGAGATGGGCCACTGGGCCGTTAGCCAGGCGCAACAACATTGACAAACCCGCAACGCCCCTAAGAGCCATCCGATTCAGCGCCTCATCCCGATTTATTGTGAGATTTTTGCCATGAGAAACTACCTGTTGTCTGCCCAGCTTTCTGTTTTGCTTGTGCCGTTTTGCTTCGGCGTAGCGATCACAGCAAATGCCCAGCTCGCCACCCCGCCTGCCAAGCAGCCGGGCGTGCCCTCTGTGGTGCCGTCATTCACGCCGCCAGCACAGCCAAAACTTGACACCAAGCTGACTGCCCCCGCCAAAACAGGTGGCATTGTGCCGCTGGACCGCATTATTGCAGTCGTCAACAATGAAGTGATCACCTCAAATGACTTAAACGATCGCCTCGCAACAGTGATCAAGCAATTGCAAAAACAAGGCACCCAGTTGCCGCCGGCAGATGCCCTTCAAAAGCAATTACTGGAACGCATGATTACCGATCTTATCCAGATCCAGGAAGCAAAAGAAACCGGCATTCGGGTTGATGAAAGCACGCTCGACAAAACCCTGCAGCGTATCGCTGATGAGAACAGTCTGTCGATGACTGAATTCCGTCGCCTGCTCGAACAGGATGGCGTGCCGTGGCCAAAGTTTCGCGAGGAAATTCGCGGTGAAGTCTTGATGACCCGCCTGCGCGAACGTGAAGTAGAAGGCAACATCAATGTCACCGAAGCCGAGATTGACACTCAACTTCTATTGGAAACACGCGAGGCGAGCACTGACCAGGAGTATCGCCTGGCGCATATTCTGATTCAGGTGCCCGAACAGGCCACGACGGTACAAATTGAAACTCGTCGCAAGCGTGCGTTGCAGGCACTGAGCGAGCTGCGTAAAGGCGCTGAGTTCGTGCAAATTTCGGCGCAGTATTCCGATGCGCCCGACGCTCTCAAAGGTGGCGATTTAGGCTGGCGCGCCTCGGGACGCTTACCCACTATATTTTTGGAAGCATTGAATACCTTGAAGCCCGGTGAAGTGACCGATATTCTGCGCAGCGCAAACGGTTTTCATATTGTTAAGCTGCTCGACAAACGTGGCCGCAACGCAACGCCGACCATTCAGCAAACCCATGCGCGCCATATCCTGATTCGCAGCAAAGAAGGCGTAACCGACGACGAGGCACGTGATCGCCTGAAGCGTCTGCGTGAACGCATTGTGGCTGGCGCTGATTTTGCCGAGCTGGCCAAGGTACATTCTGATGATCCCTCTTCTTCCAAAGGTGGCGATTTGGGCTGGATGTCGCCGGGTGACACCGTGCCGGAATTTGAACGCGCCATGAATCAGCTGCGCGAAAATGAAATCAGCAGCCCCATACAAACTACCTTTGGCTGGCACCTGGTGCAGGTAATTGAGCGTCGCACTGAGGGTGTATCGGAAGAGCGCCGCCGCGCCCTCGCCCGCAACACGATCCGCGCACGCAAGGCCGATGAGGCTTATCAGGATTGGCTGCGCCAAACCCGCGATCGCGCATTCGTCGAATACCGGTTAGAAGAAAAATGATGGTGCCTTCACGCATTGCGTGATTGCCCCATTAGCTAAGCGCCGTTAAGGG
>JAYVEV010000136.1:0-3660 GCA_043773745.1 Burkholderiales bacterium
AATTTAACTTGGCTGATGTCTTTGCCCACCACCTTCAACCCATTGACAATAGCCGCACCGACAATAATCGCGGTGCCGTGCTGGTCATCGTGAAAAACCGGAATTTTCATCCGTTCGCGCAGTTTCTTTTCAACATAGAAGCACTCGGGTGCCTTGATGTCTTCAAGATTTATGCCACCGAACGTCGGCTCGAGCGCGGCGATGATGTCGACCAGTTTGTCGGGATCGCGCTCGCTTACTTCGATATCAAAAACATCGATGCCGGCGAATTTCTTGAACAGCACTGCCTTGCCTTCCATCACCGGTTTTGCGGCTAAAGGACCGATGGCGCCGAGGCCAAGCACAGCCGTGCCGTTGGTAATGACGCCCACCAGATTGCCGCGTGCGGTGAGGTTGCGGGCTTCGGCCGGATTTTCCACAATGGCTTCGCACACCATCGCGACGCCCGGCGTGTAAGCAAGTGCTAAATCGCGTTGGGTGGCAAGCGGCTTGGTTGCGGCAATTTCGATCTTGCCAGGCACCGGGTAACGGTGATACTCAAGTGCAGCTTCTTTCAGGTCATCTTTTGTTGGCATTGCATTTCCAGAATTTATGTATTTTTCGTGCTTAATCGGGAAGATTTCAGCACGTATTATTTTCTTTTAGTTTAACACGGTGGCTAAACGTGAAGCCTTCCACAATCGGGCAAGTATTTAGATAAACAAATTTTTGCAGGTCTGAAAAAGCACTTGACAAACATAACTACATAACTAAGAATATCGTTATGAATAAAGACTACACCAAAGCAATACCCGCCGCGTGGAAGAATGTCTCGCGTGTTTTTACCGCCTTGGGCGATGAGCACCGGCAACGCATCCTGCTGACTTTCGAGCCCCGCGAGCGGCTGAATGTTGGGCAGATAGTTGAAGTCTCCACATTATCGCGTTCAGCCGTTTCGCATCATTTGAAGATCCTGCGGGAAGCTGGCGTGCTGGATAGTGAAAAAATTGGCAAGGAAGTGTATTTTTGGTTAAACAAAAAACATGTTAAGGAATCTCTTTCGGCGGTGATGGATTATTTGAAGGTGCAGTAAAAAAATTTACTTGCATATGTCGAAATATTTGGTTATGAAAAAGGTGAGCTCATGATTGCTGCTTTGTTTAGTGCTTTTTTTGCATGCCTAATCATCGAGCGTTTTCGACCTGGATGGAAGCAACCAGACCGTGCAGAATGGCAGTATCGTGTGCTATTTCTCGCGACAGTTGAATTGTGCGCTGTATTGGCGATTGGCGCGGCGGTTAAGAATTGGTGGGAATTGCCTTCAGTTTTTGAGTGGAGTCTCTACAACCCCGTATTCGGCGGATCAATGGCCTACGTCACCGCCAGCTTCGTTTTTTATTGGTGGCATCGTGCGCGTCACGAATGCGGGTTTTTGTGGCGAGTCTTCCATCAGCTACACCACAGTCCTGGACGGCTGGAGACCCTAACGGCGTTTTACAAGCATCCGCTCGAAGCAGCAGTCAATACAATCTTGAGTGCCGCACTTATCTATCTGGTATTTGGGCTTGACATAGCCGGCGCAAGTTTTTATACGGGACTGACTATTACGGCACAGCTCCTCGTGCACTTAAATACCAAGACACCACGGTGGATGGGCTATCTTTTTCAACGTCCGGAAATGCATCGAGTACACCACCAGCCTGGAACTGAACATTTGAATTACTCGGACATACCGCTATGGGATATTCTCTTCGGCACGTTTCACAATCCGGCGATCTTTACAGGGAAATGTGGTTTCAGCGCGAGCCGCGAAGCAAGGCTAGGTGAAATGCTGCAGTTCTACGATGTACATCGGAAAGGGCACGGTAAAAGGTCAATGAAAGCTCCACGTGAATAGACGAGTGTTCCTCCGCGCAGGGGTTACGGCAATTTCGGGTTTGGCCTTGCCTGCATCAGCGTTGCGGCTAGATGAAGGATCAAGCATCTTCAATCCATGCGGCAAACTGAGTGATGTATTACGCAATCACGAATTCACCTTGTCTGGATTTGAGAACCTCAATGCAGATGATGTGTGGGATTGCCACGTCCATTTGCTGGGGTTGGGTGAAAGCGACGGTGGCGCATGGGTGACGCCGAAGATGCAATCCATATGGAATCTTCGCCAATACGCGCAGTACCGTTTTTATCTTAATGCGGCCTGTGTTGATTCGGCGCTGAAGAATGTTGATCGAGACTATCTTTTGAGATTGCGTACACTCATGGCCGATTTTCCTCCGGGGTATCGGGCGATGGTGATGGCATTCGACCGTACCCATGACGAGGCAGGCAGGCCGCAACTCGACCGTTCGGCTTTTTATCTTCCAAACGTCTACGCGAGCGACATTTCGGCTAAATATGGATCGCGCATCGGTTTGGTGGCTTCGATTCATCCATATCGCGAGGACGCAGTTGAGGCAGTGGCCAGTGTCGTGAAGCAGGGTGCACTGGCGGTGAAATGGCTTCCGCCCGCAATGGGCATTGATCCAGCATCGAAGTTGTGCGACCGTTTTTACGACGCGATGGTCAAACTCGATCTGCCACTCATCACCCACGGGGGTGAAGAAAAAGCGGTGGAAGGCGCGCGTCGCCCCGCATTTGGCAATGTGCTGAAACTGCGGCGCCCACTTGAACGCGGCGTGCGTGTGGTAATCGCGCATTGCGCGAGTCTGGGACACGACATCGATCTGGATGCAGGCGCTGCAGGGACAGAAGTACCGTGTTTTCAGTTGTTCGAACGCTTGATGGCGACGCGCGATTTTGAGGACAGGTTGTTTGGTGACATCTCGGCGCTGCCGCAAACCAATCGTTTCGAGTATCTTGAGCGAATTCTTAAACA
Organism: Burkholderiales bacterium; assembly: GCA_043773745.1. GTDB lineage: Bacteria > Pseudomonadota > Gammaproteobacteria > Burkholderiales > Usitatibacteraceae > UKL13-2. Next base: position 2,855 of record JAYVEV010000136.1, read on the forward strand.
CGGCGAATGGGCAGGGCGGTTGTTAAACGGTTCAGACTATCCGTTACCCGGCGTATTTCCACTGTTTTCGGTAAATGCCTTTGTGGAGAGAAATTGGTTGTCGGCGGAAGTCGGAGAGCATCTGAAGCGCGTTAGGGAGAGGAATTCTCTCTTATTCGATTTTCTGCTGAAGCGGCATCTGCAAATAGATGGTCTCAAATTTGGTCGCGAGACATTTGAAACTGCGCGTGTATTTCGTCGCGCAGCGTGAGCACCCAAGGAAAAATCTCATGGCAACGCAGTCCACTAACCAATTCAGTCTTCTCAGCCAGCGGCGTTTCGCACCGTTCTTCTGGACGCAATTCCTCGGCGCGGGCAACGACAACATTTTCAAATTTGCTTTTACCGTGTTGGCGACATTTCATGCGTCCGCGTGGGGCGGGCTCGAGGCGAAACTCGCCGGGCCGGTAATCGGGGGACTGTTTATTTTGCCGTTTGTGCTCTTCTCGGCAACTTCCGGACAGCTCGCAGACAAATACGACAAGGCCGCAATAGCGCGGCTGGTGAAGAACCTTGAAATCGGCTTCATGCTGGTAATCGGAGCCGGATTTGTCTGGCAATTGCCGGTGGCGTTGTACGTCGGCGTATTTTTGATGGGATGCCACTCCACCTTGTTTGGCCCCGCCAAGTTCGCTTATCTGCCGCAGCATTTGCGCGAAACTGAATTGACGGGCGGCAACGGCCTCGTGGAAATGGGCACCTTCGTCGCAATCCTGCTGGGTACGATGATCGGCGGTGCGCTGGTGGCGATACCGGGCATGGGGCCT
>JAYVEV010000137.1:0-6917 GCA_043773745.1 Burkholderiales bacterium
AGTTCATTGGCTTCAATCGTTGCCAGCGCTTCGCCGGTAGTAGACGAGAACAGCACAATCACAAAATGAAATTGCCCCGCCACTGTGGAATATATTTTGGTGCCGACCACGCCGCTGGCGGGCAATGCCGCGCCCATTGCGCTGATCGTCACCGTTTGCCCCGCATGTTCGGCCGTAGCCCGCCCACGTGCCAGCACTGCTCCTGCGCCCTGACCGTATTGTTGGAAAGCTGAATGTAGTGTGCTAATCGCCTCGCGCATGGTGAGCGTTTTGGCGACATCGGCGTCGGTAATTAACCGCATCGTATGGCTTCTTTAAAGTCGATTTTGATGGGCTGTTAGCTCAGGCGGCAGCGCGCTGGGTTTTCAACAGAGCGGTGGTCTCGATGGTGTTTAGCGGCTTCGCAAACAAAAATCCCTGGAACGCATCGCAACCGTTGGTACGCAGGAATTCGCGCTGAGCAACGCTTTCGACGCCCTCGGCTACCGTGCGCAGTTGTAAACGTTTCGCCATGGCGATAATGGCTTCGGTGATGGAGCAGCTATTGGGGTCATCGGGTATTTGTGAGATAAAGCTTGAATCAATCTTTAGGGTTTGCGCGGGCAGGCGACGTAACTGGCCTAACGATGAATAGCCGACACCAAAATCATCGACAGACACGGTGGCGCCGATGCGGCGCAGTTCGGACAATATTTCAATCGACTGCTCTAGGTTGCGCATCGCCACCGTCTCGGTGATTTCGAGATCAATGCGGCTGGCATCAATACCGCTTTCCATGAGAGCCGTTTTCATAGAAGGCAATAATTTTCGCGATACGAATTGTCGCGGGCTGACATTGATCGATATTGAGAAGTCGCTATAGCCCTCCAGGTCCCAAAGCTTGATTTGCTGGCATGCGGTGCGGAATACCCATTCGCCCAGCGGCACAATCAGGCCTAATTCCTCGGCCACAGAAATAAAATCCTTGGGGAAAATTTCGCCTTGTTGCGGATCGTTCCAGCGCAGCAGCGCTTCGAAGCCAATAATCTTGCCGGTGCGCAAATCGACTTGCGGTTGGTAGCGCAGGAAAAACTCGCTACGCTCAATGCCGCGTCTGAGGCGGGATTCAACCTCGAGTCGTTTGGAAAGCAGGAAATTAAGATCACTGGTAAAGAAGCGCGCAGTATTGCGGCCGGCATCTTTGGCCTGATACATCGCTGAATCCGCATGCTTGAGCAAATGCTGCACATCGGTTGCATCGTTTGGATAATGCGAAATACCGATAGATGCGGTAACCGTTAATTCATGCCCCGAGATCTCAAACGGCTTGGTGAGTTCCGCCAAAATTTTATTGGCAACGATTTGCGCAGTTTCAGGTTTATCCAGGTCCGGCAGCACGATTACAAACTCATCGCCGCCTTCGCGCGAGACGGTATCGCCCTCGCGCACCACTTTACTCAGACGCTTGGCGATATCGCGCAAAACATAATCACCGGTTTCATGTCCCAAAGTGTCGTTAATGAGCTTGAAGCGATCCAAGTCAACAAATAGCAGCCCGACATGCCGTTGACCTCGACGCGCCTGCAGAATGGCCTGATTTAGCCGATCCTGCATCAACCGGCGATTGGGTAATCCGGTGAGGGCATCATGGTGCGCCATATAGTGAATCGTGCGTTCCGTGTTTAAACGCTCGGTCACATCCTGCACCAGCGATGCGACGCCAACGGTAGCGCCGCTGTTGTCGACCAGCGGCGTGCTGTACCACTCCGTATGAATAATTTCCCCGCGCTTGTTTTTGTTGGCGAGCGAGACACGGGTCGAGACTTTGCTTTGCATCAACTCCATCCACATGCTGGCCAAACGTTCACTGTCGATGGCGCCCTGCACGAGGGTGTACGCAGATTCGCCGAATACTTCGCTGGCGCTATAACCAAAGATGGCCTCAGCAGAAGGATTCCATGTAACTACCCGGAATTCCATGTCCCATTCGATGACGCCCAGCGGAGTGCGCTCCAGGTGGAGCTTCAAGCGCTGCAAGGCCATGAGCTCTGCGCGTTCGGCTTTGCGACGCTCAACGGCCTCTTGTTCCAGCGCTTTATTGGCGCTTTCAACCCTAACTTTTTCTTCTTCAAGGCGCATCGCGATCAGCACATTATCCAGTCTGGCCGTTAGCGCATCACGCAGTGCCAGATGCACCTTGCTATGAACCGCAACCAGCAAACCCATCAACACCAAAATGGCGGCGCCTAGCAACGTGCCGGAGCGGTCGCCAAAGCCCATCGTGATGATGCCCATCGGTAGCAGGGCAACAAAGGTGGTGTAGCCGAACAGTGATTTGTGCGGCGCGTAATAGGCCACTGCGCCCGTCGACAAAAGCGCCACCAGCATCATGACCGGTAATTGTGTTGGCCCCGCTTTGGGCAGCAATAGCGAGCCCATGACGCCAAACAATGCAGCCATGATTAGGCTGCCGATAAAAAAACGCCGCTCCCAAACGCCCAAATTATCCTGCGCAGGATTGGCAACAATGAACCACTTATATAACCCGTAGCGCCCCACCATGACCAAGAATGCGGCTGCAAACCAAACGAATAGATCAGGCCGGTTGCCGAACTCATTCCACAAAATAGCGCCGAGCAAAAACGTAACCAGTAATTCGGCGAGATAGCCAACCAATGAAAATCGAAATAACAGACGTATTTGTTCAGCATAAATATGCTTGGCCGCGAAAACACGATCCTGTGTCGTGGCGGGCGCAGACAACAGAATCCCGCTACCAGTATTGGCTTCTGGACCGGCAACCGAAGGAGAAGGGGCGGTAGATTTATTTAACAACAGCGTGATCCCTGTCTATACAAAAAACAATCGCTTATCGATACTGCTTTTGTAGGATTAATGTGATTTTTGTGCGCTATTAGATTTTGATTTATAAGTAACTTGTATCTTATTGTTTTTAATATATTTACACAACATAAAATGAATGGCTTAGCGCGTCAAGCAGAGAAGCCGCTTAGTTGATTTTCAGCAAGGTTTATCGAAGTATAGGCCTTGCCGATATGGCGTCAAAAAGCAGGCGATACGATTCGGCCAAGCGGACAGGTTAAAATATATGATTGTTTTATGCAGACTGCAGTATCAACTATCGCAAAATTTTCCTTTCCCTGCCGTGTCAGCCCATCCCCCGATTAAGGTACTACCCGAGTTGCTCATTAACCAAATCGCTGCTGGCGAGGTGGTTGAGCGCCCGGCAGCCGCCTTAAAAGAGTTGTTGGAAAACAGTCTGGACGCAGGTGCTACCAATATCGACATTGACCTGGTACAGGGCGGGGTGAAACGTTTGCAAGTCGCCGATAATGGTCGCGGTATTGCTGCTGAAGAATTGCCGCTGGCCCTGGCGCGTCACGCGACCAGCAAAATTCGGGTGCTTGATGATCTGGAACGGGTTGCAAGCTTGGGCTTTCGCGGCGAAGCGCTGGCGAGCCTTGCGGCCATTTCGCGTTTAACCATTGCGAGTGTTGCGGCAGGCTCAGCTTATGCCGCCAAAATTGAGGCGTTGGGCGGTGAGCTTTCAAGCGTGGAGCCGACAGCACTTCAACAGGGCACAGTAGTGAGCGCTGAAGATTTGTTTTTCAACACGCCCGCCCGTCGAAAGTTCTTGAAAACCGAAGCGACCGAGTTTGGTCATTGCGAAGATATCGCATTGCGTATCGCGGTTGCGGTGCCGGATGTGACGATCAGTTTGACCCATAATGGGCGGCGGGTGTGGCGTTACGAAGGTCGGCAGTCGGCATTGCTATCACCGACAAATGGCCATGCACCGCAGCGTATTGCGGCGGTACTGGGGCAGGAATTTGCTGAGGCGAGTGTCGCTATAGATGAGCGCACACCAGCGTTTTCGATTTCAGGCTGGATCGCGTTGCCGCGTTACTCGCGGGCCGGGCGTGACCGCCAATACCTGTTTGTCAATGGCCGTTTTGTTCGCGACAAGCTGCTCATGCATGCCATCCGCGAGGCCTATGCCGATGTGCTGCACCATCAGCGTCAGCCGGCCTATGCGCTGTTCATTAGCCTTGACCCGGGTATGGTTGATGTAAATGTTCACCCCGCAAAATCCGAGGTGCGCTTTCGTGATTCACGAGCTGTGCATCAGTTTGTTTTCCATGCGCTCAATAAAACACTCTCGCGTTCTGCCGCCGAGACTGCACCGGCCTTGGCCAATCCGGGTGATTGGGTCAGTGCTCATCCAACAGGCGGCTCAGTCCCATCATTGGATGCGGGAACGCAATATGGTATCCGCCCGGCTCTTCCTGCACCGTCGTCTAACTGGCAGACGGCGCGTCAAGCGGGCTTTTCAAGTTTTAATCCCGCGTTCAATACGGCCGGTGCCGCGAATGAGCCGAATGCATTTTATGAAGTCTTGCGCGGACCATCCTCGACGGCACTCGCAAGCAGCGCGGCGGCAATAACGGCTAATCATAGTGATCTGCCCCCGTTGGGCTTTGCCTTGGCGCAACTACATGGTGTTTATATTTTGGCGCAAAACGCGCACGGTTTGGTATTGGTCGATATGCATGCTGCACACGAGCGCATTGTTTATGAAAAACTCAAGAACGCGCTTGATTTAACCACGCTGGCTTCGCAGCCGCTGATCGCGCCGATTGTGATGGCGCTCGGTTCGCGGGAGATGTCGCTGGTGGAATCACACCAGCCCTTTTTTACGCAACTCGGTTTTGAACTGGCTGCGTTATCGCCGACTGAATTGGTGATCCGTGCGGTGCCCGCGATGCTGCCCAATCTGGATGCGACCTCGATGGTGAGAGAGCTGCTCGATGACTTGGCCGAGCACGGCGCGTCGCGTGCATTGACTGAAAAGCGCGACGAAATTTTAGGCACCATGGCTTGTCACGGTGCGGTGCGGGCGAATCGCATACTCACTATTCCCGAAATGAATGGCCTGCTGCGCGATATGGAAGCGACTGAGCGTTCGGGCCAATGCAATCACGGTCGGCCAACCTGGTACCAGTTTGCATTGGGTGATTTAGACAAGCTGTTCATGCGGGGGCGCTAGTCAAAAAATTGCAAGCCGCCATGCTGCCCAACGTCATTTTTCTTCTCGGCCCCACGGCCTCTGGCAAAACTGCGCTCGCATTGCAATTGGCGGATCGCTTTCCGGTTGAGCTGGTCAGTGTCGATTCGGCGCTGGTTTATCGTGACATGAATATTGGTACCGCCAAGCCGGATGCAGCCACCTTGGCGCGCTATCCGCATCAATTGATTAATCTGATTGATCCGCCTGAGGCATATTCAGCCGCGCGGTTTTGTACCTACGCAATGCAAGCTATTCGTGCAATTCATAGTCGCGGCAATACGCCGTTGCTAGTAGGCGGAACGATGTTGTATGTTAAGTCCCTGATGGAAGGCCTGAGTGACATGCCGCCCGCCGATGCAACAATTCGGCAGTTGCTGGATCAGCGCTTGCATCGTCAAGGCTTGCCAGCACTTTATGCCGAGCTGATGCGCATTGATGCCATCACCGCGGCGCGGTTAAAGCCGGCTGACAAGCAGCGGATTTTGCGCGCCTTGGAGGTTTTTTTAATCACGGGGAAGCCGATTTCAGAATTGCAAAAGCGGACACAAAATCTAGCAGAAGATCGTACTGAGGAATCTGCTGCAGTCCCGTCGGCATTCAATTTCCCGACCCTGATGATCGGCTTGGTGCCATCTGATCGCGCCGTGTTACATCAGCGGATAGCAGAGCGCTTTGATACGATGCTGCAAAATGGTTTGATTGATGAGCTGCGTGAGTTACGCGAACGCTATCTATTGACGCCCGAGATGCCGTCCATGCGTGCGGTTGGTTATCGGCAAGCCTGGAAATTTCTCGACGGAGAAATTGATTTGCAGGCGTTGCGCGCTACCGGCATCATCGCCACACGCCAACTCGCCAAGCGTCAGCTTACGTGGCTACGCGGCATGGGCAATGTGGAAAACGTTGACTGCCTCAGGCCAGATTTGACCGAGGCAGTCGCCGGGCGGGTCGGCAATTTTCTGCAGCCTTCCGTTTAAAACTACTGACTCAATCGCCGTGATATTTAAACGATAAGCTCATCTTGGCGCGATACACCAACTCGCCGCCCTTGCTGATTTTGACATCGAGCTTGGATACTTCCGCCACCCGTAAATCACGCAATGATTTGCTGGCGCTGGCAATGGCATTTTTAGCGGCATCTGCCCAAGAAGTATTGCTGATACCCACCAGCTCAATGACTTTATAGACGGAACTGTTTTTGCTTTTGGTCGTTTCTTTTTTCTTGGCCATACTGTCCTCCGGATAATGGTGTGGACTAGAGACAGTACGCCTACTGGCGTCGGCTAGCAAGCGCGCAAGTTTGGGGAAGGCAGGATTACGCGAGATTGCCGTTGCCGTTTGGTAGGCGATCGCTGGTGGTCGCCGTTACCTCAACCGCAATGCGCCCCTTCGCCAGACGCACCGACAGGGTATCGCCGGTTGCAACATCTTGGGCATTTCTCAGGATCAACCCGTGGCGTTCAACAATGCTGTAGCCGCGTTCCAGCACATGGTGGGGTGACAGCAGGTTGAGGTTACGGCGCACGGCCTCAAGCCGGGTTTGGCGCTGCTGAAGTTGGCGGTGGAACGCCATTTTTAGTTGCTCGCGGCACTGCCTCAAGGGTACTTGATAGTCTGCGATATTCGGCTTCACGTTGATTAAACGTTGACGGTTAAACCGGACCATATTTTCAGCACGGTCACGCTGCATCGTCATCGCATGGCTAATTTGTGCGGCTGCCAGTGCCACCCGATCGCGGGTGCGGGCCAGACGCTCGTGGGGTGACAACAAGCCGCGTGCGGCATGGTCAAGCCGCTGTTGAAGTGTGTCGATGTGGCGGCGCAGTGCGCGCGTTAATTGTTGTCTTGT
>JAYVEV010000138.1:0-17279 GCA_043773745.1 Burkholderiales bacterium
CGCGCAGAAAAATCGCCAGCAATTCAGCGTCCGATAAAGCACTTGCCCCCTGCTTCAGCAACCGCTCGCGGGGACGTTCATCTTCGGGCTAGTTAGTGATAGACATTGGAGTGTTTGCAAATATAGAATTCAAGGTGACCAGTGAAACATGATGAGTTTGCCATGAGTCAGTTAGAATTCAGGTTATGTCGAATATCCAGCAGCCCTCTTTGTTACCGCCAACCGTGCGCCGTCTTGTATTGGGCATCACGGGCGGTATTGCCGCCTACAAATCGGCTGAGCTAACCCGCGCACTTAAAAAAGCAGGCATTGAGGTTCAGGTGATCATGACCGATGCTGCCGCCGAGTTTATCACCCCGACTACCCTGCAAGCGCTGTCAGGGCAAAAGGTCTACACCGATTTGTGGGATAGCAGTATCGCCAACAACATGGCGCATATTGAACTTTCGCGCAACGCAGATGTTATTTTGGTCGCGCCAGCCAGTGCCGATTTCATGGCAAAACTTGCCAACGGGCTGTGCAATGATTTGCTCTCCACGCTTTGCATTGCCCGCAACGCAACCACTTGTCTTCTTATGCTGGCACCGGCCATGAACCGCGAAATGTGGGAAAACCCTGCTACCCAGCGCAATGTGGCGCAGCTACTAGCCGACGGTGTGATCATTCTTGGCCCTGACTCGGGTGACCAGGCTTGTGGCGAAACCGGGCTGGGACGCATGCTCGAGCCCGCCGCGCTGCTACAAGCGATAGAAGATTTTTATGCCAACAAATCTACTGCAAAATTGCTATTAGGCAAAAAAGCTTTGGTAACCGCGGGCCCCACCGTTGAGCCGATTGACCCAGTGCGGTCTATAACAAATTCAAGCTCTGGCAAGATGGGATACGCCATTGCAGCCGCACTGAAAAATGCGGGTGCTGAAGTCACTTTGATTAGCGGCCCTACGGCATTAGCCGATCCTGCAGGCATTAAAACCTTGCGAATTAAAACAGCTTCGCAAATGTTAGAGGCTGTTAACAACAACTTGGCCGATGTTGATCTCTTTTTTGCTGTGGCAGCTGTGGCTGATTACACACCTGCTGTGCCCCAAACCCAAAAAATGAAAAAATCAACGGAAGATTTAACGATGGCGTTAGTTCCAACGGTCGATATTTTGGCTCATGTTGCCGCCATAACCAAACCACCTTTTTGCATTGGCTTTGCCGCAGAAAGTGAAAACGTTGTCGATTACGCTCGTAAAAAGCGTGAAAACAAGAAAATTCCCATGATTGTTGCGAATTTGGCAACCGCCGCCATCGGCGCTGATAACAATGAAGTTGTCATTATTGACAGTTATGGCGAGTATCCGATTTTCCAAAATAACAAACCAAAGATAGCGGAAGCGGTTGTTCTGCATGCGGCAAAGTTGTACTTAACGCAGGTGGCTCCAGCAGCTAAGCCTCCCCTACATTCCATAACGAAAATCAAAAAAAATCATGCGTAAGCTAGACGTTCGAATACTTGACCCCCGCCTCCTTAACCAACTCCCGCAATACGCTACGCCCGGCTCGGCAGGCTTGGATTTGCGTGCCTGCATCAATGCGCCAATGACCTTAAAGCCCGGCGAAACGAATCTGGTACCCTCGGGCATTGCCATCCATATTGCTGATCCAGGCTTTGCCGCACTGGTTTTGCCACGCTCCGGCCTCGGTCACAAACACGGCATCGTGCTTGGCAATCTGGTGGGCTTGATTGATTCGGATTATCAGGGCCAGATATTCATTTCCGTATGGAATCGCGGCCAGACTGAATTCACGCTGCAACCGATGGAACGCGTCGCACAGCTCATCGTGGTGCCTGTCGCACAGATGGAATTTAATATCGTAGAAGAATTCACGACTTCGGTGCGGGGTGAAGGCGGATTTGGCAGCACCGGCAAGAAATAGTCCATCAATGGTGTTGCAGGGTCCATTCTGCAGCTGTTCATTCATTAGGCGCTTGACCGTGGTGTCAGCGTTGTCGCAACCTGATTCGTTCAAAAAAGATAGTCAACCGAGAGCCGCCCCATGAATGCGTTACTGCGCTTAACCTCTGCCGTCTTTACCCTTGCTTGCCTGTCAATATCGCCGTATGTGTCAGCCTTGGAATCACCCCAATCAACCGCTGTGAAAAACCGCGTTATTACTCTGAGCGCAGGTGGCCGATCGATTAAGGCCGAAGTGGCGGCTGATGACGCTACCCGCCAGCAAGGCCTGATGTTTCGACCCAGCATGGGCAAAAACGACGGCATGCTATTCGTCTTTCCGGAGTTGGGTTATCACGCCATGTGGATGCGTAATACCCTGATTCCGCTCAGCGTGGCCTATATGGATGAAGCGGGCAAAATTCTCAGCATCCATGAAATGCAACCGCAAACGGAGACCCCGCACCAAGCTGCCGGACCGGCGCGCTACGCGCTGGAAATGAATGCCGCCTGGTTTACGACCCACAAAGTACGCGTTGGCGATGTCATCAAAGGCTTGGGGAAAGCCCCCAGGCCGAAGTAATCCCGTACTGAGGCGCTGATAGATCGACGCGGACTTTAGCAAAGCACGGTCAATTGACCGTCGGCATCAATGATCGCTCCCCGGATAGCCTTGGCGGGATATAAAGCTGCGACAGCTCCACAGTAATTTTCAATTTGCGTGCGGTATAGCTCCATGGTCGCGGCATCCACGCTACCGGTTTTGTAATCAAGCACCCACACCTCGTTTTCAAATTCAACCAATCGGTCAATGCGCTGGGTTTGGATTTTTTCGTCGAGCGTCGCCGTTATTTCCAGCTCGTTAAATGCCGCAATATATTGTGAAGGATCGAAAAATCTTTGCAGCGCATCCGCGCACAATATCCTTTGTGCAACTATATGAGCAGCACTGGACGCATCGATACTCGCCCGCTTGATGCCGCCAGAATTAGCGGTCAACACCTCCAAAAGTGCATGAGTCTCAATGCCGAATACACGCTGTTCATCATCCGGAAGTTGCGGCGGATTTCGCTTTCCAATAGGCACAATTGACACAACGCCCCGCAAAGATAAGTCTGAGACACAAGTGCTGCCGGGAAATTTTCCGGGCGCGACATGAGCCTTGCTTGCCATGCCCATACTCGTCACATTGGCTGGAAATGCCTGCCGATGCGCGAGGCCAGTACCCAAGCCACGATCAAGCCACGAAACTGCATCCACTGATTTTGCTCTTGAGGTTCCACTCATGATGAAATATTGCTTTGCCCTAGTCGCGGCCACGTATAGCAAATTGAGCTGCTCGCGTGCCTGATAGGCTGCCTCCTCGTCCAGAATCACGTCCCGACGCTTGCCCTTCAGCGCTTTAGTCGCCCAGAATGAAAAATGCCTCGGTGCGACATCGTGCGGCTGCCAATCACTCAATACCGTGTGTGCATCCGCACGTGCTGACACACTATCGGCATCAATCAAAAATACAATTGGCGCCTCCAATCCTTTGGACGCGTGAATCGTCATCAGGCGCACTGCATTGACCCTCGCATCGCCCACCCCGTCGGTTTCAAGATGATCGCCATCTTCGAGCACCGCACCCTCATCCGGCGCATCCTGATCGGGCAACGCGCGGTAACGTTTTAACTCGTTCAAAAACCGGTTCAAGCTAGGGTAACGGCCGCTATCAACGGCCAGCGCCAGGGCCATAAACGCATTTAGATTCGCGATTACGCCTGCACGCATGATGGCTGGAACTGCCGCCGCATAGGCATGCAACACATTGGCCTCGTGATAAATCTTGTCCAGCAAATCATGCACCGGCAAGTGATCCATCGCTGATAGCCAATCACGCAGCTTAAGCGTTGCGCATAGCAGCACCGCATCGCTGGCGAATTGTGTGCCAAGCACCTGTACACGCTGCCACCAGGAGCCCTCAAGCTCGCTGAAGCGAACCGTCATCAATGTGGTATCGCTGGCACCAAACAATGGAGATTTCAATACCTGGGCTAAAGCCAGATCGTCATCAGGCGCCGATAAAAACGTCAGCAACGCAACCATGTCGCCGACTTCAAGCGTGCCCATCAAACCGCCCGGTTTTGCACCGACGAAAGGAATTTGCGCGGCACCTAACGCGTGTTCAAACGCAGCGAGCGGTGAACGTCGGCGGAACAACACCATGATGTCGCGGTACTGGGCTGGCCGATACGCCACACCGCCATCAACTGTTTCTTCAACCAACACTCGCCCGACGGCGCTCTCGATTGCTTGTGCAAGTGCCGCAGCCTCGAGAGAGTAACGATCCTCCGCCTCGTCTTCACGCGGCGTAATAAGCGGATTGCGCAAATGATCAGGCGCAGATGATTCAGCTTCGTCCTTTGTAAGGTCCGCACTAAATTGTGGCAGCGTTGTTACCGATCCCATCGATTGGACATTCTCTGCCTGATGCGGCTGAAACCCATCAAACAAGGGCTCGTTGCCAAATGCAGCGTTCACAAATGCAACTATCCCGGGCGCATTGCGCCGGGTGGCATTCAGCGCGCAAACTCTGGCATCAAAATGCTCGACAAAATAATTTGTGGCGATCTGGAATAAGCGCGCGTCAGTTCGCCGGAATCGGTAAATCGCTTGCTTCGGATCACCCACCATGAACACGGTTGGCTTACTGTCAGCCGATACGCTCGCGTTAAGCCATGCGGTGAGACATTGCCACTGAATCGGATTGGTATCCTGAAACTCATCGAGCAGGATATGGCGATAGCGTGCATCAAGCCGGTATTGCATGGTTTCCGCATGTTCGCTGTTGGTGAGCAAAGAAAATGCACGCCATTCCAGATCGGCAAAATCGACAGTGCGCTGTTCCACTTTCAATTTTTCGTAGGCATCCAGGAGCGCGGTTCCGGCAATCAAAGCATCGCGGTTATAAGCAAAATTTTCCCGGTCAACGAGCGCACTAAGTACATTTTTAAAGGTGCCGCAGACGATCTGAAAATGCTCCTGCGCACCGGCTTTTTCTGCCCAACGTGATGGGTTTGCGCGGGGCTCATCCTTCTGGGTTAAAAAAGCGGCGCGAAAAGAGCTAAATTTTTCCGTTGGGGTAACGCATGCCAATGCCATTTCCAGCACCGGCAACCATTTAAGGGCAGGCTCGGTCATCTTGGGAGTTGTTGCGATGCCGTGCACAATGGCGCGAATGGATGCCTCAACCGATGCATCTTGGGCCCAAGCCTGAATCGGGTCACGATCCCAGTCAATATCCCACTCACGTTGCCAATGATTCAACGCATTCGCAATCAGTGCTCCATCAACATCGCTTTCGGCCGCGCTTAACGTTGTGCCGGCATAAGCACGCCATTCAGCCCGGCGCTTGATGAAATTCCACAGCACAGTGCGCGTGCTGAACAAACCCCATTGGGCAAACAGTCTCGATAGCGCCTGCGCCGCTGACGAATCGGGCGTGCGGTTTAGTGACTCCGCCAGATTCAGCCACGCCTCTTCAAGCAAACTGGACTCGCTATCGGCAATAGTCGCATCACTCATACCCATACCTATGGGTGCTGCAGAAAGTAGCTGCTGAAACCAGCCGTGGAAAGTTGACACGGCGATGCCGGGCGAGGCAAAGGCAACCTGTGTAAAAAGCTGCCTCGCCAGCGGCATGGCGGCAGTAATTTCCACATCGCTCATCGCTCGTTGCCGCAAAAACTCACGCACATCCGCATCCCTTGCTGTGGCAAGCAATTCCAGCCATTGCATGAGTCGCTCCTGCATTTCCTGCGCCGCTTTGCGGGTAAAGGTGATGGCAAGAATGCTTGAAGGTGCTGCACCTGCAAGCAGCAGACGCAGTACGCGAGAAACCAGCAGCCAGGTTTTACCAGAGCCCGCACATGCCTCGACAACCACACTTAACCTTGGATCAAGTGCGACAGCCGTCACGGCTTGGCGATTATTATTCATTTCCTGCGCCTGTCTGGCCTGTTGCGCTTGTTGTACCCGCTGCATCGGTGTCTATCCAATAATCGCGCCGACATAAACCCCGCGCTTCGCAGTATTGGCATGCAGACTCAACCCCTTGCGCAGGCAAGGCAGCACCGGCATGCAACGCTTCAAACATCGTTTGCAGCCGAAAGACATGATGCTGCCCGGCCGATTCCGCCTCGGGATAGTTGACTGCTTTTATGCTCTCACGCTCGATACTTAAATAGCTTGCTTCTGTGACTTTCCGGTCGGGATCTCGGGCTTCTGCCAGCGCGACATAGACAGGCAATTGCACATCTTCGCCTGCGTCATTTAATTTTTTTTGCAGTGCGTTGAAAGCTCGCGCCTTGTAATCAATGACGGCAGACTCTTCAGCATCCTGCTTGTGGTCAATACGATCAATACGGCCTTCAAGCCGCACCGATTCACCGTTTTCTAGGTCAAGTTTAAAATCAATTTTGACCTCGCCATCACGCCAACGCCAAGCTTTAGCTTCGCGATCAAGCTGCCAAGCCAGATAGGCACCAATCGCTGATTCCCACTGCAAACGCCAAGCATGCGCCGTGAAGTTTTGCAGCAGTGCATTGGCAAATACCGCACGAGTTTCTTCAATCAAGGCAGCTTCTAATTCGGCTCGTTCAAAACCGGTGATAGCCGGATAACGCTGATGGAAACGATTCAATATATCGTGAATGAATTCTCCGAAATCACGTTTTTCCATTTCTTCCTGTACCTCATCAGGCTCACGAAGTTTCAGCACTGCGCGCGAAAAATATTGATACGGACAATCGATCAAACTCTGGTATCCACTTGCCGTTATTTTCGATGGGACCTGCCCCCAACCAAGCGCTGGTGCGGGTCTTGCGGAAATCGCTGCATCAATATGCTTGGCAATTGGGGACGGTAAACTTGCATTTTTTGCCTGAAAATTCTGCCCCCTGCGCTTGGCCTCAAGCATCAATGCGGCGATCCATGGCGATGGGTTTTGTGGCTCACTGGTAGCCTGCTGCTGCCAGCTAACCCAGCAGACGTCGCTGCGACTCAGCAGGCCGACCAGATCATCGGTGATGTGCTGCATATCATCCTGAAACGTCCTGAGCCCCAGTGTGCGCCGCACAGACTGGTTGAAGATGCCCGTCGTTGCTGGCTTTCCGGGCAAATTTGCTTCTGATGCGCCGATCAATAATGCTGCGTCAAAGCGCCGATATCGGGTCGCATCAAGAGACGTCATTACAATCGGGCTGTCAATCGCGGCATCCCGAAATCGTGCCTCTTCCATCAAGGTCCGCAGCCAATCGATCCACTCGCTTGCCGATAATTTAATCTGGCTCGCCGCAATATCATTACGCGCATTGTGTAACTGCGCCAACAGACCGGCACCCGCTACATCGCGCATCAGCCCCTGATCAAGGCCCAGCGTCCCGAGGCTTTCCAGCAATGCATCCATCCACTCGGCAGCACTTCGGCGGGCATTGGTGAAATTGCGATCCGCGGTAATAAGTCGGTCAAGTAATTGCTGGGCATCTGCCTTAGGTATTAAAACAGCCTCAACAGTTGAAGGGCGCAGCAGTGCCTCACGCACTTTCAACAACCCCGCCACGACGCCAACGCGGCGAATGACCCGTTCAATCACCAACGCCGCCGCTTTGATCCGTTCACGGCCCCAGGTGGGATTCAGATCTGCAAAAATAAACGGCGACTTTATGAGGTCAATCAATGTCTCAAAATAAAATCCGTCTCGTCTCGCCTCGAGCCAACGCATGATCGCCGTCGCACTGACGGTAGTCGAATACGGCCAGCCGATTTCATCAGACATGAGAATTTGATCGCGCTCGGCGAGCGCGCGAAGTCGTCGGGCAGACTGGCGATCAAGCGCCACTACAGCGATATCGCGCCTGCCCTCCGCAAGCCATCGTTTTATCGTGGCGAGTGCCGCACCGGCTTCATCTTCTACATCGCGGGCGGCATAGCATTCAATGGGTACAAGCGGGAAAGCCTCAGAGCGACTTTCAGCAACCTTTTTGGCAGCATCCGTATTGTGTGCGCCCGGCGCACCGACAAATGCGGTGGCGATAAAATTTGTTTTGGCGGCAGATTGGTGGTCAAACGTTAATGACTGATCAAGCAAAACAACGGGCGGGCTAAGCTTGCCAGCGCCGTCTAATTGAGTGGCATAGCTTAAAAAAAACGCATTTTCACGTCGGCTGAAAGAGCCACTGCCCACTACATATAAAGGGTGCCGGTTTGGATTGGCTGCCCACGATGTCAATTGCAATGTGTAGCGAGCGGCGGCATCAATACCGTCCGGCGAAGGCTGCGCCAGCTGATGCCAGATTTCGTATGTGAGCTTTGCCTCGAAACTAAAATCAGCATTATGTTTGGCAATTGCATAGGCACGCGCCAGGTTATGGGTATGGTCATCGAGGGTTTGTGGCAACGCTACCAAATTATGGGTTAATTCGTCGGTGAGCTGTACCAATTCACGGCTTAACAGCAGAGTTTCTCCAGCGGAAAGCCAACGCTGCTTTTTAAGCACCTGAAAAATATCGAGCACGCGTTCGCCTGTGGTCACGATCCGGCTGGGCATGTTTGCAGGCGTGCCTTGTAGTGCTGCCAGTTCACCCAGTGTGGCAATACGCGGCAGGATCAATGTCGGCTTGCCGCGTTTGGCAGCGGCTTTTGCCAGTGCAAACCGCAGCGCATTAGCCGCGCGGGGCGCTATGACTATCTGCAGCGCTGATAGATCGGGCAGTGTTGATGCGTGACGCGAAACAATGAGTTCGGCAACATCATCCAAAAATAACACTGGCTCAAAAGCGATTTTTTCAATCACGGTTGCGATTGTGGTGGCTGGTTGGCGGCTGGAACATTAAATCAATCAAGGAAGGCAGCCGCCCGTAACAGACCAAGCTATAAATTGGCCAAACGGCAGCTTATTTTTCGAGGAGATGGGCTTTTTCTTTAACCTTGGCCCATTCGTCTGCATCGGGCGGGCCAGGCTTTCTTGCAACGATAGGCTTCCAGACTTTAGCCAATTCGGCATTAATCGGGATAAACGTGTGCTGGGTTACCGGTACATCGTCTTCGGCAAAAATAGCTTCTACTGGGCATTCCGCCACACAAAGTGTGCAGTCAATACACTCATCCGGATCAATGACAAGCATATTAGGCCCTTCGCGAAAACAATCCACGGGGCACACATCTACACAGTCAGTGTATTTGCACTTGATGCACGATTCAGTAACGACGTAAGCCATGAAGCAACCCTAACTTTATTGACGATTATTTCAATTTTACCAGAGCCCGAGCAAAGCTCATATAATTTCCGCCCTGTTGGGTCGACGTTATCAGGGCTCTAGGCCACTAAAAACGGGATTAACAAACGATGGCATAATGCGTTTCAATTGTTTGTTGCGGATTGAAATCCGAATATTCCGCTCCATTCCTTATATCAGTGTTTAATCGAGGTTCCTATGAGCGATGCTATTGTCCACGTTAACGATGCCACCTTCGACACCGAAGTCCTGCAAAGCACAACGCCAGTGTTGGTGGACTATTGGGCTGAGTGGTGCGGTCCGTGCAAAATGATCGCACCGATTCTGGATGATATGGCTCGCGATTACGCGGGAAAATTGAAAGTCGCCAAGCTCAATATAGACGACAACCAGGCCACCCCACCGAAATATGGCATTCGCGGCATCCCCACGCTGATGTTGTTCAAAAACGGCAATGTGGAGGCCACCAAGGTCGGTGCGCTGTCAAAAACACAATTGGCCGCCTTCATCGACGCCAATATTTAGTCCCTGATTTTCACCCCCAATTAGCGTGTGCTGATTGGGGCAAATGTCCGCCCATTTGACACAACGCGCTATTAACCCTATTCTTGCAAAATCCTGCAATGATATTTGTGCAGAGAATATCTAGTAGCACCTCCGCTGTAACCCCCCAATTCAAATAGTTGCCCATCATTTCGATGGTTGCACAGGTTCCAAGGCAATGCCTCGTGGAGCCTCCCTGCGGAGGGCTTAATTCTTCAGCGGTCGTAATACCGCATACCTTTTGTTTAAAAACATTTGAAAAGCAACAAGCCAGTCCTACGGACTATTTACTCTTAATCGCAAAAAAACCAAAATACTAAACACTATGCATTTATCCGAAATGAAACTAAAGCACGTCTCCGAGTTAGTGGAGATGGCTAATGTCCTTGAACTTGAAGGCGCCAATCGTTTGCGTAAACAAGAACTGATTTTTGCGCTGCTAAAACAGCAGGCAAAAAAAGGTGACGCGATTTTTGGTGATGGCACGCTTGAAGTATTGCAGGATGGCTTCGGTTTTCTGCGTTCGCCGGACACCTCTTATCTGGCCGGGCCGGATGATATTTATGTCAGCCCCTCGCAAATTCGCCGATTTAATTTGCATACCGGTGATTCGATTGAGGGCGAAATTCGTACCCCAAAGGAAGGCGAACGCTATTTCGCACTGGTAAAAGTTGACAAGGTCAACGGTGAACCACCTGAAAATTCCAAGAACAAGATTCTGTTTGAAAATTTAACGCCCTTATTCCCCAATAAACCGTTCAATCTGGAACGCGACATTAAATCGGATGAGAATCTCACCGGTCGCGTGATTGATATAATCGCCCCCATCGGCAAAGGCCAGCGCGGCTTGCTGGTGGCAAATCCGAAATCCGGCAAAACGGTCATGCTGCAGCACATCGCACAGGCCATTGCGATCAATCACCCCGAAGTTATCATGATTGTGCTGTTGATTGATGAGCGACCAGAAGAAGTAACCGAAATGCAGCGCACCGTGCGCGGCGAAGTGATCGCGTCCACCTTTGATGAGCCCGCCACACGCCATGTGCAAGTCGCAGAAATGGTGATCGAAAAAGCCAAGCGTCTGGTTGAGCATAAAAAAGATGTGGTGATTTTGCTGGACTCCATCACCCGTCTCGCGCGCGCTTACAACACTGTGGTGCCAGCCTCCGGCAAGGTGCTCACGGGCGGCGTGGATGCCAATGCGCTACAACGCCCCAAGCGCTTCTTCGGCGCAGCGCGAAATATTGAAGAAGGCGGTTCGCTAACGATTATCGCCACCGCCTTGATCGATACCGGCTCGCGGATGGATGACGTGATTTACGAAGAATTCAAAGGTACCGGCAATATGGAGGTGCATTTGGACCGCCGCGCGGCCGAAAAGCGCGTTTATCCCGCTATTAACGTCAATCGCTCCGGCACCCGCCGCGAAGAATTATTAATCGCCCCTGATTTGCTGCAAAAAGTCTGGGTTCTGCGCAAAATGATGTATTCGATGGATGAGCTTGAAGCAACGGAATTTTTGGTTGATAAACTTAAGGCGACCAAGAACAATGCCGAATTTTTCGACTCCATGAAAAAAGGCTAATTAGTGATGTTGTAAGCGCCAATTTGGTATGGGCAGGAATTCCGCAAAATCAGCTACCGCATTGAATCCACGTTGCTTTTTAAGTGCTATTTGGGCATAATCTGTGGCTTGACCAAATTTTAATACCAAATTTTTAACAACACTTGTCTGCATAGAGGTGTCTTTTAACAGATACCCTTTACGGAAAGAAAGGCAAAACCATGAAAGCTGATACCCATCCCGTTTACAACGAAGTCATTTTTTTCGACTCGTCATGCGACTTTAAATTTTTGACGCGCTCTACTGCCGAAACCAAAGGCAAAGAAAAAATGAAATGGACTGACGGCAAAGAGTATCCCGTTATCCGTATCGAAGTTTCGAGCGAATCACACCCGTTCTATACCGGCAAGCACAAAGTAATGGATACAGCCGGCCGTATCGATAAATTCAAGCAGCGTTTTACACGCTCTACCGTAAAACCCGAAGCAGATAAAGCGGCTAAGTAATTAGCGTTTTTGAAATTACGGTTTTAGCGAATTAAAAAGGCAGCCTCGGCTGCCTTTTTTGCTATCCGCTCGCCATTCAGGCGAGGGCGCGTAAAATGCTTTCAAAGTTTCTCTTTTCTCGCCTGACCGCTGCATAACTTATTGCCTATGCGCTCCCATAAAAACAGCCCTCCCGATTCGGGTTTCGCGAACACCATCAAGCAACCTATTATGTTTGATGGCACGCATTCACCAGTCAAAAATGCCTTGTTTATCATTATCTGCGCGGCCTGGATATTGCCGGGCCTGATTGGCCATGACCCGTGGAAGCCGGATGAGGCCAGTACGTTTGGCGTCATCCTTTCAATGCTGCATGAAGGTTTTTGGCTAACGCCGATGATTGCAGGAGTGCCCAGCTTTGATTACCCGCCGCTATATCACTGGGTTGCGGCATTGACCGCGTGGACTTTTTCGCCGCTTCTGCCACTACACGACGGTGCGCGACTTGCTACCGGGTTGTTTATGGCGCTCACCATTTTTTATACCCATAAAACGGCGGCACGACTATTTGACGAACGTGCGGGTCGCATCAGCGTGCTGTTATTGATTGGCTGCTTGGGAATGATGCTGCGCGCGCACGAAATTAACCCCGAGGTAGCGGGTTTGGCAGGCTACGCCATTGCGCTGTACGGCATGACACGCCTTCGCTCTGAGCCGCGAAAAGGCGGCGTAACCACCGGCATTGGCGCGGGTGTTGTATCACTGGCCATAGGTATCGTCCCAGCTTTACTGATTCCCATTGCCGCATTGGCGCTCATCACGTTTTTGCACGACTGGCGCAATCGTGATTTCAGGCGCGGTATCGGCATTTCGCTGGCGGTGATGGTGGCGCTCATACTGATCTATCCCACAGTGCTGTGGATAAATAGCTCTATGGGTCACGTCAGCCGGGCTGACCCTGAAATGTGGCCCCAAATTTTGGGCACGCCTTTGCTGACCGATGAATTGCGTCGCGCAGTTTTACCCGGCTACTTTCTACAAATACTGCCCTGGTATGGCTTGCCTGCATTGCCGTTTGCAATCTGGATTTGGTGGCGTGATCGTGCCAAGCTGCGCGAGCGAATAGAACTAGCGCTGCCGCTGGTTGTTTTCGTCACGTTACTGATTGGTTTTTCACTTTTGCGCGAATCGCGCGACGTCTCAGCTCTGACGCTGTTAATTCCACTGGCTCTAGCCGCTGCCAGCTCGCTGGATCGACTGCCGCGCGGGTTAGCCAGTTTTATGGATTGGTTCAGCGTGGTCTTCTTTGGCTTGCTGATCGCGGCGGCATGGCTGTATTGGACAGCAGCCATCGCCGGCGTTCCTGAGGCGGCCGCGCGCGCAGTAGCGCGTCAGGCACCTGGATTTACAGTACTGTTTAGTGCTCCGGCCTTCAGCGTCTCGTTGTTATTATCAATTATCTGGCTCTATGCGGTGATCCGCGCCCATCGTAGTAACCGCCGCGCTATCGTCAATTGGGCTGCGGGTATCACCCTTATTTGGGTACTTTTAAGCATGCTTTATCTGCCGGCTGTTGACTACGTCAAGAGCTATCGCACCGTGGCCAACAAAATTGCCGCCCAACTACCGGCTAACCGCAAATGTGTGGCCTCTTATGGCCTCGGCGATGCACAACGTGCCTCGCTTGATTATTTTGTTCAACTACGGTTCGTTGCCCAAAACGATGCAAAGGTCGAGGATTGCGATTGGCTGCTTACCCAAGGCACCAAAGAGCAATCACCGGTGGTAGATTCAAAGTGGGAACGCGTGTGGGAAGGCTCGCGCCCGGCTGATCGCTCCGAACAGCTGCGTTTGTATCGCCGTTAGGCTGGGGGTTGAAGTTGTTTTAATCCGCCAACCGTTCATCAAGCAATTCAATCCAATGCCGAATCGGCGTTTTGGAGCTGCCGTTCAAGCCAGACTCTATATGGGCAAGACAACCGATATTGGCAGTCGCGATAACGGTGGGCGAGCCTGATTCGAGCGCCTTTACCTTGTTGGCAAGCAGTTGCTGAGATAGCTCTGATTGAAGCAGCGAGTAAGTGCCTGCAGAGCCGCAACACAAATGGCCATCAGGCACCATCGTCAGCTCATATCCCGCATCGCGCAACAGACCTTCCACAACATTTTTTATTTGCAAACCGTGCTGCAAGCTGCACGGCGAATGGAAAGCGAGCTTTTGTGGCTTCGCGAGATCGGGGGCAGCACTTAGTTTTTTTGCAAGTGCGTTCTTTTCTTGCGCGATAATCTGGCTTAGATCCCGAAAAAGTGAAGATACGCGTGCGGCCTTTTCAGCATAGGCAGCATCATGACGAAGGGTATAGCCATATTCCGAAACCATCGTGCCGCAGCCTGACGCAGTCACAACGATGGCCTCAATACCGGCTGTCACGAAAGGCCACCATGCATCGATATTGCGTTTGATGAATGCATGCGCTTCGTGCGCATCGTTCAAGTGATGCGGGATCGCGCCACAGCAACCTGCGTTGGGCGCCATCACCAGCGAAATACCCAGCTTATGAAGAACGCGCGCTGATGAAGCATTGACATTCGGCGCCATGGCAGGTTGCACGCAACCCGCCAGCACCAGCATTTTTCGAATGTGTATTGCCGGGGGCCATTTGCCCGACTCACGCTTCGACATTATTTTTTTAGCCAGTGAGCCAGGCAACAGCGGCTTCATCATTCTTCCAATAGCAAGACCAGCGCTAAATAGCGTTGTTTGCGGCAGCATCTTTTTAAGCACTGTGCGCTTTAATTTATCCATCACGGGGCGCGCAACTTTGCGCTCGACCATCTCGCGGCCAATATCAACCAGGCGGCCATATTGCACACCTGAGGGGCAGGTGGATTCACAGGCGCGACAACTCAAGCAGCGATCAAGATGCAACTGCGTTTTGGCTGTGACCGCCGCACCTTCAAGCATTTCCTTCATCAGGTAAATACGGCCACGCGGGCTATCAAGCTCATCACCCAACAAGTTATAGGTCGGGCAGGTAGCGAGACAAAAACCACAATGCACACATTTGCGCAGGATGCGTTCAGCCTCCTGACCTTCGGGCGTGTCCCTGATTTCAGCAACGAGATTGGTTTGCATGGTTTATTTTCGTTTAAGTTTCAGGCACTCAATACAAATTAAAAATTATCCATGCGGCCGCGATTCAAAATATTCGCAGGGTCGAAGGTAGTTTTTAAATTTTGGTGAATGGGGACCAGCACTGGCTGCAAGGGATGGAATACGCCCAGCGATTTATCACCACCTCTAAATAATGTAGCGTGACCGCCGATCGCCTCCACTTTAGCCCGCAAAGTTTTCGCATCAAGCGCGCCTTTAACCCAGCGCAGTGCGCCTCCCCACTCCACAAATTGGGGCAGCCCCAGTTGCAATGGCGGGGTGGTTGCGGGAACAGACAAACGCCAAAGTGGTTCGTTTGCCTGGCTTGCAAAATAACTATCAGTATGATCTCGACAACCGGCCCAAAATCCCCGTCCTGCTTGGGTTTCCAGCAATTCGCCTCCCAGTTTTTCGCGCGCCGCTTGCACACCTGATCCAGCTCCAGACAGTCGCACCGTCAAACAATTTTCAAACCAGCTGGTCGCCGATAATGGCAGCGGTTTACCGGCCCATTCATTCATGGATTGAATAGCGGTAACCTCATCCATCGAAAATCTCAGCGTCATTTCTGAAGCGGGTTTGGGCAACACTTTGAAGGCGACATCCAGCAAGACCCCAAGCGTACCCATCGCCCCGGTCATCAGGCGCGAAACATCATATCCCGCAACGTTCTTGATCACACGGCCGCCAAAGTTCAGACACTCCCCCTGGCCATTCATGATGCGAGTGCCGAGTACAAAATCACGCACCGCGCCGGCGTAGGCGCGGCGTGGACCCGACAAGCCCGCGGCAACCGTGCCGCCGATGGTTGCAAGCGACGCGGCATTCTCGTCACGCATGTTATAGCGAGGCGGCTCGAACGGCAGCATCTGGTTTTCAGCATCCATCACTGCTTCGATTTCAGCCAGCGTCGTACCAGCACGAACAACGAGCACCAGTTCCTTCGCTTCATATTCAATGATGCCGTTGTAAGGGCGCATATCAAGCGCTTCGCCCAGCACCTCGCCGCCATAAAAAGCTTTGGTGTTTCCACCACGAATTGACAGCGGCTGATGGCTTGCCACGTGCTCTTTGATACGCTCGCTTAAGTCATTGATGAATGCTTGCATGAATAGATTTTGAAGAATCTTTATAAACGTGAGTGACTGGTATTTTCAGACCGTCGTTAAAACCGCGGGATATCCGCATGCGGCATTTGCCCCTGATGCACCCGCATGCGTCCGTACTCTGCGCAGCGGGCAAGCGAGGGAATAACCTTGCCGGGATTGAGCAACATTTCGCTGTCAAATGCTCGTTTTATGGCAAAGAAGGCGTCACGCTCGGCATCTGAAAACTGACTGCACATCTGGTTAATTTTTTCGATGCCAACGCCGTGCTCGCCGGTAATCGTGCCACCGTATTCAATACACAATTCTAGAATATCGGCCGCAAACTCTTCCGTTTTTTCAAGCTCGCCGGGATTATTGGCGTCATACAAAATCAGCGGATGCAAATTACCATCCCCAGCGTGAAATACGTTGGCACAACGGAGATTGTATTTAATCGAAAGCTCTGCCGTGCGCCTCAGTACTGCCGCTAACGCGCGACGCGGGATCGAGCCGTCAATGCAATAGTAGTCTGGCGAAATACGCCCTACAGCTGGGAACGCCGCCTTGCGACCCGACCAGAATTTAAGCCGTTCACTTTCATTGCTCGACACCCGAATGCCGGTGGCGCCAGAGGCACGCATCACCGCTTCAATCTTGGCGACTTCTTCCGCGACCTCCTCCGGCGTGCCATCGGATTCGCAAAGCAAAATCGCTTCAGCATTCAAGTCGTAATCTGCATGCACAAAGCCTTCCACCGCTTCGGTAGCGAGTTTATCCATCATTTCTAAACCGGCCGGAATAATGCCGGCACCGATCACATTCGCAACGGCATTTCCGGCTTTCTCAACATCATCAAAACTCGCCATCACAACCCGCGCAAGTTGCGGCTTCGGCACTAGCTTGACCGTGACCTCGGTAGTTACCGCCAGCATACCTTCGGAGCCCGTCATCAGCGCCAGCAGGTCATAGCCAGGCGCATCCAGTGCATCAGAGCCAATCGTGGCGCGGGCGCCCTCAATGGTGACCACTTCAATCTTGAGAATATTGTGCACGGTGAGCCCGTATTTCAGGCAATGCACCCCGCCCGAATTTTCGGCCACATTACCGCCGATAGAACAGGCAATTTGTGACGAAGGATCAGGCGCGTAGTACAAACCAAGTGCTGCGACATCTTCAGAAATTTTCAGATTCCGTACTCCGGGCTGGACCACAGCAGTGCGTGCCAACG
>JAYVEV010000139.1:0-11199 GCA_043773745.1 Burkholderiales bacterium
CATTGCCGGCAATCAAAGCTGCGTGAGTCAGAACGGCCCGCAATTCATATTTGCGCCTGCCGCCGCTGGCACAACCAACTTGACGATGACGCAACCGGCTACTTATCAGGCACCGGCCAACATTCCGCTCACCATTACAGCGACCGTGAGCGCGCCTTCAATCACCGTTACAGTCGTCAACCTTGGACGTGATTTACAAAACACCGGAACCATCGCATTGAGTGTTGCAGCGCCTGTTGGCGGGCTGGCGGTCGCCATTGCGATAGATGATCCGACCCGTTTGGCCCTTGCGCCCAACGCCACTACGGTTGGCGCATCTAGCTTGATAGTGAACATACCGCAGGGGCAAAGCAGCGCTACCTTTACTTACCATGCGCTACAAGATAACGGTATTGTGACCTTAACGGCGACGGGTGCGGCCTTCACCACAGGAACGGCGACGACGTCTTTGCGGCCCAGTGGCTTTGCGATATCAACGGGCAATATCAGCACTACCGTCGCGGCGGGTAATTCATCCGTTCAAGTTTGCGTTTATCAGTTGGCGCCCAGCACGAATGTTAGCGAGGGCGCCGGAACGCTGCGCTTCGGTATCGCGCCGGCCGTGGTGGCGCTCACTAGTAGTGCAACCAGTGTGGGCACGGTTTTGACATCGCCATTGCAGGTACTTGGTAACCAACAATGCTTAGCTACGCCGTTCAAATTTACGCCGGTCTCTATTGGTTCAACATCGCTGACGCTGAGTCAGAGTGTCACCTTTACCGTACCGAATGGGTTGTCGCAAACGATCACGGCTATTGTGAATTGACGATGAATAATTTGACCCTAACCCAACAAACCCTGCATGCCGATGCGAGTTCGCGATGATAATAATTACAAAAAAAAATAGTGCCAAAACCGGAAAGCGAATGCGTAAAGCACCGAAGCTGGCCACCATGACATTGATCGCTCTTTTTATGTCCAGCGCGACATGGGCCAGTTCGGAGCTCGATGTGTTGCCCCGTGCGCAGCAGCTATTGGCGGCTGGCAACGCGAAGCAGGCGTATATGGAGTTAATCGCCGTGCAAGATCGGCTTGCGGAAAATATTGAATTTAATTATCTGCTGGGGGTGGCTGCATTAGACAGCGGCAAGGTCGATGAAGCTATTATCTCGTTTGAGCGGGTGTTGGCGGCAAATCCGAACAACGCGGGGGCAAGGCTTGATTTGGCGCGCGCTTATTTTGTGGTCGGCTCGTTTGATTTGGCCGAAGTTTCGTTTCGTGAATTAGCGGCGAGCAATCCGCCTTCGGAAACAAGTGTCGCGATTAGTCGTTACCTTGACGCCATTGCTGCTAAGCGTAAGCAAGGTAAACAGCGGCTTTTTGCGTGGGGCGAGACATCGTTGGGCTACGATACCAATATCACCGGTGTTCCGGCTGATTTTACGGGTGCGGTGCAATCGGCTTTTAATTTGGTGGGTGTGAACCCAACCGGCAACTCGATCAAACGCAAAGCGCCTTATCTGGCCGCGGCGGTGGGAGCCGATTATGTGTGGCCACTCAATACCGAATGGAGTGCCTTGGTGGGGGGTGAATTGCGCGGGCGCGCTTATCGACGCGAGAGTGATTTTAATTCGCGCTTTGGTGAAATTCGTGCCGGTGGCACCTGGGTGTCTGGACAACAAAGCTGGCGCGTTACAGCAAACGCAAACCGCTTCGATCAGGACGGCGCAGCGCCCGGAGATCCTAAACCCACCAATGAGCGTAAAGCGGCGACAATTAGTACTGAATATCGATTTGCGCTTTCACCGGAGAAGCAACTCAGTGCCGGCATCAGTGGCGGGCAAACGCGATTTCCAAAAAATAAAATTGAAGATTTCAATTCCACTACCGCAACGTTCGGGTGGAGCCAAGTGTTTGAGGGTAAATCATCCCCACTTTGGATATTGAACGTTTTTTATAGTGACGATAAAGCCATCAGAACATTAGCTGACGGTGTGACTGATAAATCGAAAAAAGTAAGCGGCATTCGCCAGACGTTGCAATATTCGTTGACGGAAAATCTCTCAGTCTTTAACACGCTTGGCGCGACGCTTCGAAAAGACAAGAGCGCCTTTGCGCGGGCAAACACGGTTGAATTTGGCCGCGATACCCTAGTCGATGCGGGCCTCGGTATTAACTGGCGCTTCCAACCCAAGTGCAGCCTGCGCGCGCAGTGGCTGGGTTCGCGCAATGATTCCAATATTGCGATTTATGATTACACAAGGCATGAAGTGTCATCGAATATTCGCTGTGATTTTGAGTAACTAACAATGTTGGCGATTCTGAAATGTTTAAGATCGGCACTGCAAGAATTGCAGAAGCACAACCGAAGTTCTGGAGAGCATGATGGTCACCACTGAAAAGCATTTAAATCGCCCATTGATTGATCGATGGATCAATGCAGGGCTACCAATATTGACGATCATCGTCGGTGTCGTCGGCACGCTGATGGGCTCAGCTGCATTTGCGCAAAGCGGTAAATTTGCTTACGTTTTTGGCAGCGTTTATGTCGAAGCCAATGGCAAGCGCGTCAATGCAACGCGGGGCATGGATGTGAATGCTGGTGACCTCGTGGTCACGCTGGCGGATGGTATGGCGCAGATATCGATGATTGATGAAGCCAAAATTTCGTTGCGCTCTAATTCGCAAATGCGCATTGAGCGCTACACGGTTAAAAAAGAGGGCGGCGATGGTGCGATTTTATCGTTGCTAACCGGCACGCTGCGCACTTTCACCGGCTTATTGAGCAGCGCTAATCGCGATAAATACCAAATGAAAACCCGCACCGCGACGGTTGGTATTCGCGGCTCCGGTAATATTTTGCAGCACAGCAATGAAGGCATTCCCACCACGCTTAACTACACGATCGAAGGCAGCCATGTTGTCGCGACCATTGGGCTGGACGCGCCCGGATTAATCACGCAGCCTGATCAAACAGTGCGTGTGCAGGCGGGCAAGCTGCCCGAGTTTATCCCCACGCCGGCCTCGATATTGTCGGCATCGGCGAAAATGATTGGTGATGTTGATTTGAAAGAGCGTGATCAAAAAGAGGCCAACAAAAATACCGCCGTTAACAAAATAGAACTAACACTGCCAGTAACTGTTGGCGCCACCGGCAATGCCGGAGCGGGGGTAACAGGGCCGGTGTTGCCGCCGCAGGTATTGAGCGAAGCGCTCATTGCGCCCATTGAGCCTACAGGGTTGCGCGACTTTGCTGTCGCTGTTGCAGGCAGCACCTATAGCAGCCAGGCGCTGCCGGCCGATACCCGTTTGGAAGGTGCGGGTTTGCGTGGTTTGCAGTCTTATGCAGGATTACAAACCGCACAAACATTCGGTATTCAAGGCGGCACCGTAGCGGAGGCGCAAACCGTTGATGTCGGCAACAATACGCAGATCACCGTCGGGCGCTGGGCAAATGCAAGCGGGTTTAGTTTTGCTGGCGCCAGCTTTCAGCCCGCAGGCAGTGTGCATTTTGCCTATGGCGGGGCGGGCTATCCGACGTACTTATCCGATGTATTGACCGGCACTGTTTCCTACACACGTGTGGCGGCAACCAGCCCGACCAATCAAGTGGGCACGTTGGGCTCACTGACCAGCAGTATTCTCGATGTTAACTTTACCCAGCGCACCTTGAATGCAACGCTTGGCATCAGCATGCCAGGCACGACAGCGGGTGCGGCGGCTGAGACATGGACATTGCAGGCAACCAACTTGCCGTTTACGGCTAATCGATTTTTTGCAGCCACCGGACTGGGCCTAACCATTACCAATCGTGGCGGGCAAAACTCGAATACCAATGACAACCTGTACGGCTCGCTAGAGGGTAGCTTTGTCGGTGCCGCGTTGAATGGCGCCATTATCGGCTATGGTTTTATTGACGCTACCAATCCGGCGAATGCCAATACGATCAACGGTGTGGTGGCATTCCGCGGTCCTGTACAAAACATTGCCGAGTCGTATCGCACCGGTCTTGTCTCTGACCCAACGCTGGCGTTGCTGCCCGAACTCTTCGCCAGATCGTTTGGCACGACGAACCGACCTGCTGAGGTGACGGCGGACGCGCAAGGTCGTGTAACCGCATTCGCGGCACCTTATGTGATTAGTAATAACAGGCTCGGCCATCAAAGCTATCAAATCGGCACGGCGCAGGTGGCGGATGCGGGATTCGACGCTTCCACCGGGCTGGTTTGGGGGCGCTGGTCAGGCGGCGGCGCCACCATTGCCGGGCAAAATATCGCCCTAGTAAATCGCAGTCTGCACTATATTTTTAGCAGCGCACAAAGTGGTCCGGTAGCACTGCCTCTAACTGGAACGGCAAACTATGACGTGATTGGCTCGACCAATCCAACTGATTTATCCGGCAATACGGGCAGGCTAAACAGCGCGGCGCTCAACGCCAATTTTACGGCACACACCGTCGACACTAGCCTAAATCTCACCATTGCCGGACAAACCTGGAACGCCTCGACTGTCGGCGCGCCGATCAATCGTGATCAGTATTTTTCCGCATTTTCCGGCGGGCCGAATTTCCCCGGGCTGCCGCACCCCGCGCAATTACTATTGAGTTGCACGCCGAGTTGCACACCAAACAACTCCGTTGGTAGTCTTGATGGATTTTTTACCGGTCGTACCGGCAATGGTGCGGCGGTGATGTACAACTTGAATAACGCGATTTCGGGCGCGATTGCTTTTAAACGGCGCGGTGGTTAGCAATTAGTTCTGCGCAACAGCAGGTAAACGTAGCCAAATAGAGAGTGTATTGGATCAAGAGGCGAATTGCTTCAAACACAAGCGCTGGCGTGGCATTTTAATGATTCCCCTTTATGGCGGGATATCCATTTTAAACAAATTCACTGCTGCAATTATGCGTTCCGATACGCATGCCACCTCGGGTTCGGTTAAGCTCATGTTTGTTTTATATTTGTGATATTTTGCGCAAATAAATTATTCAAAACGAGTTAATACATGACCCAAACCATGAGCCAAGTTCACATCCTCGCCTTTGCTGGTAGCAACCGCAAAGACTCCATGAATCGTAAGGCGCTTTCAATTGCCGTTGCGGGTGCGCGTGAAGCCGGTGCCGACGTTACGGTTGCCGACCTGCGTGAATTTGCCATGCCGATCTACGATGCCGATTGGCACGAAACGAACGGATTGCCAGCAGGCATGCTGGCGCTACGCAAGTTGGCGATGTCCGCTAATGGTTTATTGATTGCCAGCCCGGAATACAACGCGTCGATAACGCCATTACTCAAAAACACTATTGACTGGCTTTCACAATCGGCAAACGGTGAAAGCGGCAATGCCCCGTTTACTAACAAGGTGTGCGGTTTGATGGGTGCATCAAATGGCGCATTTGGCACCATTCGCGCGCTGCCGCATGTGTCGTATATTTTGTCGAATTTGGGTGCGTTTGTCTTGCCGGTATTAGCGGTGCCGCGGGCAGGAGATTTGATGCACGCAGATGGAAAAATCAAAGATGAGCGCGCCGGAAAAATGCTGCACGAGTTAGGCGCAACAGTAGCGAATACCATTTTGAAACTATCTTCTTGAGTGACTCACCAAGGAAAAAATCATGATCAAAATTGCCATTATTTTCACAGCGGCTACGGCCATACCGCCAAGCAAGCCGAAGTGACCGCACCGTTTTTGAAAGGTTGTGAATAATAATCAGACTCACACCATATTCAGCGGCTGTACTGCTCACTAGCCATAGGCTATGGCAATCGAGTCGATTTGTAATTTCGATTGGCATAGCCTACCGGTTCAGCTGATACTCACGTATTAATTTTATTAAGGATTATGACCATGGCAAAACCAAAAAGTGTTTCAGTTGCGATTGATATTGGCATCACCGAGCGTGATCGTGAAAAAATTGCTGAAGGTTTATCGCGTTTACTGGCCGATACCTACACCCTTTACCTCAAGACGCATTACTTTCACTGGAATGTGACGGGGCCGATGTTTCAAACATTGCACCTGATGTTTGAGACGCAATATAACGAGCTCGCGTTGGCCGTTGACGCGGTGGCCGAACGTATCCGCTCGCTGGGCTATGAAGCGCCTGGCAGCTACAAAGCCTATGCAAAACTTTCGTCAATCGAAGAGACTGACCATGTGCCAGAAGCAACCGACATGATTCGTCTGCTGGTCAAAGGTCACGAAGCCGTTACGCGAACCGCGCGCAAGGTATTCCCGGCAGCGGATAAAGCCAGCGATGAGTCAACCGCTGACCTGCTCACACAGCGCTTGCAAGTTCACGAAAAAACCGCATGGATGCTGCGCTCATTATTGCAGTCTTAAACCTTTATTAACAAATTAGTACGAAAACCCATCATGGCCACACTTGAACTTACCAAAGAAAATTTCAACGCTACCATTGAGTCCGGCAAAACGGTCATCATCGATTTTTGGGCGCCCTGGTGCGGGCCTTGCCGCGCGTTCGCGCCGACCTTTGAAGCGGTCGCAGAGGAGTTTCCGGATGTGGTGTTTGCCAAGATCAATACCGAAGCCGAGCCCGATTTGGGGGCTGCTTTCAATGTCCGCTCGATACCGACACTGATGGTATTTCGCGAGCAAGTCATTCTCTTTACACAGGCAGGCATGTTACCTAAATCTGGACTGCAGCAGGTTGTACAAAAAGCGCTTGAAGTAGACATGGCTGTTGTTCATGCAGAAGTGGCGCAGCAGGAACAAGCCGTTGCCAGCGCTGCATAGAAGCCGTATTGGGCAGTACAGGCCGCTGATACTGCGCATGATTTCATGCGGCAATACGACTAAGACTTTCGTCATGTAACGATATTTCGCGCCGCATCAAACGGGATGCGATAATTCGGCCTTCTCAAATATTGATGAGGCAACATGAGCGCATTTGCTTCCCCCTCCCTCTACCCCTCTTTCGAGTCATTACGCGGCGCATTTCTGGCAGACGAAACCCAAACGCTGTCATCGCTCCTCAATACTGCCCGCTTTAACCCTGCCGACAATGCTGCCGTTACCGCTACCGCACGCGCGCTGGTGGAGGCTGTCCGTGGCCGTCGGCGGGAGGGCAGTGGCATCAGTGTGGGCATGCAGTCGTTTCTTACCCAATATGACCTTTCCACGCAGGAAGGTGTGTTGCTGATGTGCGTGGCCGAAGCCTTGCTGCGCATCCCCGATGCCGCTACTGCAGACAAGCTGATTAAGGATAAATTCTCGCAGGGCGATTGGCACAAGCATCTGGGTGCATCGGACTCTATACTGGTCAATGTCGGCACGTGGGGCATGATGCTCACCGGCAAGTTGGTCTCGGTAGAGCCGGGTAGTGTGGCGGATATGGGCAGCTGGCTGACCCGACTCGCGGCACGTGCGGGTGAGCCGATTGTGCGCTCATCGCTGCGCCAAGGAATGCGACTGATGGCCGAGCAGTTTGTGATGGGGCGCAATATCGGTGATGCACTGAAACGTTCAATCTCAGACGAACAACAAAACTATCGCCACTCATTCGATATGCTGGGCGAAGCTGCCATGACGGCCGAGGATGCGGAGCGCTATTTTCAGTCCTATCAGGATGCCATTAAAGTAATTTCATCATACGTAAAGCCCGGCCAGTCTGTGTTTGAAGCGCCCGGCATTTCGGTAAAGCTTTCTGCATTGCATCCCCGCTACGAGCTGGCGCATCGGGATCGGGTGATGGCCGAAATGTTGCCAAAGGTAATGAAGCTTGCCGAAATGGCGCGCGATGGCGGCATCGGTATGACACTGGACGCAGAAGAAACTGAGCGGCTCGAAATTTCGCTCGAATTGTTCGCCGCGATTTATGGGGATGAACGCTTTAACGGCTACGAAGGCTTGGGACTGGCGGTGCAGGCCTACCAAAAGCGCGCTAGCCACGTTATTGATTGGTTAATAGCATTGGCTGCCCAACACAAGCGCCGCATCATGACGCGGCTGGTGAAGGGTGCGTATTGGGATACCGAAATCAAGCGCGCACAAATGCAGGGATTCCCCGATTATCCGGTGTTCACACGCAAAGTGAATACGGATGTTTCATATCTGGCGTGTGCGGCTAAGATGATGGCGCGCCCCGATGTTTTTTATGCGCAATTTGCCACTCACAATGCGCATACAGTTGCCTCTATCCTACAAAGAGCCAATGCCGATACAGCATTCGAATTCCAGCGCCTGCATGGTATGGGCATGGAGTTATATGACGCGGTGCTGGCGACTTCTGGCGCGGCCTGTCGCGTCTATGCCCCGGTGGGCAGCCATGAGGATTTGTTGCCTTATTTGGTGCGACGTTTGCTGGAGAATGGCGCCAATTCATCATTCGTCAATCGCATTGCAGATCCGGATGTGTCGATCGATGATGTGATTGCTGATCCGCTAGCGGTGTGCGATGCCAATGCTCACAAGGCGAACCCGAAGCTGCCGTTACCGCCGCAGTTGTTTGCAGCTTCAAACCATCCGCGTCGTAATTCTTCAGGCTTTAGTTTTGCGGATGTTGCCGCGCTCGAAAATTTGCAAAAAGAAATGGCGCCAGCACTGGCGCGCCATGATTGGCTCGCGCAGCCGCTAATCGCCGGTGAGGCCATGCGTGGTGCGCCGCTAGCGGTGATTAACCCCACCACGCTGGAACGTATTGGCACCGTCGAGGAAGCTGATGACCAGTTACTTGACTTGGCGTTGAAAATCACTCACGGCTATACGAGCGCCGCGATGCCCGCGAACGAGCGTGCAGCGGTGCTGGAAAAGGCCGCAGATCTGCTGGAAGAGCGTCGTGCCAAGTTCATGGCTTTGATGGCGCGTGAAGCGGGTAAAACGATGCCGGATGCATTGGGTGAGGTGCGTGAAGCGGCGGACTTTTGCCGTTACTATGCGGCGCTATGTCGGCAACATTTTTCTGCGGCCGAAGTGTTGAACGGCCCGACTGGCGAATCAAATGAATTGATGTTAGCGGGTCGCGGGGTCTTCGCTGCGATCTCGCCGTGGAATTTTCCGCTGGCAATTTTTCTGGGGCAAATTGCGGCCGCTTTTGCAGCGGGTAATGCTGTTGTTGCCAAGCCGGCCGAGCAAAGCCCGTTGGTTGCATTTGAAGCGGTCAAATTAATGCTGGAAGCAGGCATGCCCAATGACGCCATTGCATTCGTGCCGGGCCGTGGCGAAACCATTGGGGCCAAGCTGGTGGCGGATGCGCGTATTGCCGGCGTTGTATTTACCGGTGGCACCAGCACGGCACAGGCAATCAATCGCGCACTCGCTAATCGCGTTGGGCCGATCATTCCGTTTATAGCCGAAACGGGCGGCCTGAACGCCATGATTGCGGACTCTTCTGCGTTACCAGAACAAGTGGTCAATGATGTGCTCTCATCGGCCTTCAACAGTGCGGGCCAGCGCTGCTCGGCATTGCGAATTTTATGTGTGCAAGCCGATATCGCGCCGCGCATTAAAACCCTGCTGCACGGTGCCATGCAGGAATTAAAACTGGGCGATCCCGCCAACCTCGATACCGACATTGGCCCGGTAATTGATCGTGATGCCTTCGAGATGCTGATTACGCATCGCGAATTGATGGCCGCCAGTTATCCGCAAATTGGCCAAACACTGCTGCCGAGAGAGATACCGGCGGGCCATTTTTTTGCACCTTGCGCGTTTGAGATTCCCGCCTTCAATGCTATTAAGAGCGAAGTATTTGGCCCCATTTTGCATGTCTACGCTTTTGAAGCAGATAAGTTGATGGAAGTCGTCGATCAAATCAACGCTAGCGGTTATGGTTTGACCCTAGGTGTGCATTCGCGGATTGAGGACACTATTGCTGCAGTGCGTGCACGTGCGAAAGTTGGCAACTTATATGTGAACCGCAATCAAATCGGTGCCGTGGTCGGTGTACAACCGTTTGGCGGTGAGGGTTTAAGCGGCACTGGCCCGAAAGCAGGTGGACCGCATTATTTATTCCGTTTTGCTTCGGAACGCAGTTGCACGGTGAACACGGCTGCAGCGGGCGGCAACGCTGCGCTCATTGCTAGTTCAGAATAATGAAACTCAGGTTTGAGCCGGTGAATTTTTAGTCGTTGCAAAGATCAAATGTTGTAATCCTTCATTGCTAATGGAGACCAATAGTAGGTGACATCATGGCTGTCGGTTATTGAGAAATAAAAAAAGGTTATCCGCCTACAGCGGGTAAGTAATTGAGAAATTATGATCTTCAGTAGTTGGATCAACATGCACGGGCCCCAATGACTTTTTTTATATCAAAATTATCGTTAAGCGCAACCTTCGCGGCTGTATTGCTGCTGAGTGCGTGCGCATCTGGTCCCCCGGCGAAGCCTGCAGTATTCACGCTTTCGCCTACTGAAACGGTTTCACCGTTCTCATTGGCCAATAGCGGTGAGGCACTTCCCACCGGCTGGCAACCGTGGATTATTTCCCGGTTTAACCGGAAAACCCAGTACCGCATTGTTGAGCGCGACGGTGCGCATGTGCTGGAAGCCTTTGCTGAAAATTCGGCCTCCGGTATTTTGCAGGATGTATCTATAGAGCCTAGGCAGTATCCACAATTATCCTGGCGCTGGCGTGTGTCGCAGCTGCCGAAAGAGGCAGATTTATCGCGACGCGGTAACGATGATTCTCCCGCTCGCGTGATTGTCAGCTTCGAGGGCGACAAATCCAAATTTGATTTTGAAGATCGCTCTACAGCTGATCTGGTAAAACTTTTTAGCGGGCGCGAGATGCCTTACGCCACGCTCATGTATGTGTGGGATAACAAGTTGCCCGCCAATACGCTGCTCGATAATGCCCACTCCGGCCGCGCTAAAATGATTGTGGTTGAAAGTGGGCCAACACGTGTCGGCGAATGGCTATTTTTTACCCGCAATGTGCTGGAAGATTTCAAGCGTGCCTTCCATGAGTTGCCTGGCAAAATAATATCGGTGGGCGTGATGTCGGATTCGAACGCGACCAACTCGGTCATTACGACGCAGTACGGCGATATTTCGTTGCGGGCACCGGAGTAAATCGAAATCTTCTGACCCTGCGGCGCGGCCTGATTAATGCAATGCGGTCATTCATGCCTTATAGCGTAACGCTATATCTGGTGGGCATTTCGAGCCATTTAGGTGGATTCGCGTTTAACTTGTCGCCGCGGCGGTCATCTCGGATAGTACTAGAGTCGGTGATTTCCAGCCTAGGCGTTTGCGTGGTCGG
>JAYVEV010000140.1:0-3850 GCA_043773745.1 Burkholderiales bacterium
CAGACACTCTACGCAAACGTGTTTCAATGTTGAATCGAAAATGATCGTTGTCAGGGGTGCGATCCAGCGCCACTACCAATACGCCTTTGTACCTCTGCGGCCTCATGCGGAACCAGTCATCTATTCTCGCGCCCGCTTTCTGATCCAGATAATTGTGATGGTGTTTGTCCAATACGATCCCCAGCCATTCGTAGAGGGTTTCGTCACTGATGGTATCGCCAAGCTCCTCGATTCCTCGGACAAGCAGCACGCCCGAAATTGTCCATAGCTCGCGCGATTCTTCTCGCCCTTGGAACGGTGGTAGCGCGCGGTAGGCACTGACCAGCCGGGCAAACTGATCATTCGGCGTTTTCTCTAAGATGTCTTGAAGCCAAAATCTCCGATATGACCCACCCAGATTGGGATCTTTTCTCGGATGGAGGAATTTCACCAGTTCTTCTGGAGTGATATGCGATGGGTACAGGTGCTCCAAAAGAATACCCAAAAGCTCATCGTCGTCATCTTTGACAGCGCCAGTACGGACATCCCCAAGAAGTGCTTCGGACCAGGCTTGCTCCGTCGTGTAACTTTTCAGATATGCCCGCAATGCTGTTTTCCGAACACCGCCCCACCAGCGCGGTTCTCGCACCACGGCCAGCAATGTCGCCTCCATGTTCGGGACGACCTCGCCACGGTACAACGCCTCGACCACACAATCTGCAACGAGCTGATCACCGCGCGTGTCCGGTACTAAACGGAGGACACGCCCAAACTCCGTCGCCATGTCAGCCGTCGCAAGTGCCTCAAACGATTGCAAATGCCAATCACGCCAATTGAATCCGAGCGATGAATCACCTTTGGTTTTTATTGCCGAAAGAATCAGTGTTTTTTCCATGGGGGAAAAATTCTTGGCATCGCTGTATAGCAATATCGCCAGCGGATCGTCTTCAATCTGTCTTCTGCGGAATTCTGGTGAAAACACGGCAAGCCAGGCGGCCAGCGCCCGAAGCTCGGTGACGACTCCTCCATCGGCACCGGAAATTAGCGCAAGCACGCGACCGATAGGCAAAGACTTTACAATTTTCCCGGCGATGAACTTCGCCGCAAGAAACTCGGCAATACTGCGGTGAGCAGGCGCATAGCTGCCGTCGCCGAGGCTGCGAAATTGCCCGGTATGCAGCACTGCGTGCAGCGGTAACTTTTCGCGATCATCGATGGCATTCAGTCCCATCGCTGTATGGCCATCAATGGTCATCGGCGAAAACGCGCCTATATCAGAGATCAGATTCAACGCACACAGATAACCGGCAGCGGCGAATAAGTCATCGATGTTTGCGACGCTGTTTTTCTGCGCGGCTTGATGCTCGACGTTAAGTTCAGCGCCTAGCTTTCTGCACGCCATTTCATAAGTTTCTTGTCGAGTCTTTGGCCAGCTTCCATCAGGGCCAACCGCCTTTGCGAGAAGCTGTAGCGTCTGCGGATTCTTTAATAAATCGCTAAGTCGGTGATTTTCGGCCTCGCGCATGAACGCTAGCGGATTGGTGATCCCATGATTTTCCGATAGTATCGTTTCAACGTCGGAATCCGTGAGCGGGTCCAGATTGAATACGCCAATCTTCTCCCCATCAGGCATCAATGCCTGCAATGCGGCCTCGTCGCTCGAACCGAACCAATCCGCCGCTCTGCACGATAAACGAAAGCGGGGGCATCCGAGGGCATCCAGTTTTCCCCGTATCGCGCCCAACGGCGTACGCCCATCCTTCGCGCCCGCGCGCGTTTCATCAAAACCGTCAATGAAAATTGTTTTGCCGCCCCATGCCGATTTTTCCTGCTTGAGTTCGATGAAATCGTGCGCTTTTATTGGTTTTATGCCTGCTGCAGAAGCCTCAACATTAAAGGCCGATGTTTTCCCCATACCAGGATCGCCCAGCAAAACATAGGCGTGGCGATCTCCGAGTGACGCGAGTGGCAGACTCGATGGCGTGTCGCGCGAGCTTGCATTGGCATCCGGCTTGATGTACGCGTGTACTGTTCGCAGAACCAAATGCATGGCTAGCGCACATCCACCGATACCCAGTTTGCGGCTGGGTAGGTGAGAAATTCCGCGATAGAAATGTCGCATTCCTTTGTATCGCCTACGACAAGCGATTTGGCAGCAGGGAAATGTTCCCTGAATCTTTCCAGCCCCGGCGCACTGCCGCCGAATTTTCCGCTTTTCACTTCGATTGCCTGAATGCGATTCTGATTCGACAGAATAAAATCAACTTCAAAAGGGCTTTGCCGCCAGTACGAGACTTGCAGATTTTGATCCGCTGAGTTGATCAAGTGCGCGCCGACTGCCGACTCTACCAAGCGCCCCCAAAAGGCGCGGTCTGCTTCGGCCTCTTCAAACGTATAACCCGACCGTGCGGTCATCAGCGCCGTATTCAAAACATTTAGTTTCGGCGGCGAAGCGCGTTGCCGCACCGGTTGCACGGCAAATTTTTGCAAGCCTGTCAGCAATCCCGCTTGAGAAAGCAAGTTCAAATAATCGGCCAAGGTCGTTACGTTGCCCGCATCTTCCAACTGACCGCGCAGTTTGGTGAGCGCCAGTATCTGGCCAGAATATCGACAGCTGAGTTCAAACAACAGCTTGAGCAGAGCAGGTTTCTCAACCCGCGCCATTTGCAAAATATCCTTCTCAATGTTTGGCTGAATGAGTGAGGCAATGACGTAATCGCGCCAACGGTCTTCATCTTTTATCAACGATGCGCTGCCGGGATAGCCACCGAAGTAAACAAATTCCTCAAGCGAAAAGTCAAATGCCTGCTGCATTTCCGCAAGGGACCAATGGGTCATTCGAATAATTTCGTATCTGCCCGCCAGACTCTCTGCGAGTCCTTTTTGTAATAAAAGCGGCGCAGACCCGAGTAACACGACATGCATATCCACATCCGCAGCACGATCTGCGTCCCACAAGCCTTTGACGATTTCTGACCACTGGGGAATTTTTTGTATTTCGTCAACAACGAGAACGTGACGTTGCCCGCGTTGCTTTGCAACGGCACGCGATCGAGACCAAACATCGATTAACCACTCAGCATCCCGTTTGGCACTGGCGCGAAATACTCGCCCGCCACGTTCAATTCCGATAACGTCGCTACTACCGGTTTCAGTGGCAACGCTCGTGTAGTCGTCTGGGTTCCATGATCCGAGCGTCTGGCGGACAAGCGTAGATTTGCCGACTTGACGTGGACCTGCGACGATTTGAATTCGGGCGACAGGCTCTGCCAGTCGATTCGATAAAACTTGAGATTGGGCGCGGATGAATTTCATACTTACTTGATTGAGTAAATTTACTCACATAAATCAATAAGTATGAATATTACATGAAAAATCAATGACTAACCTGAAAATATAGGGATCTTTGTGTCATTGTGTCGACGAAATTCCAAATCTATGTTGAAACTCCAGCATTGGTGCGGCCTTCAGGCATAAATTCATCTGAAAGGCGCGCTAGTGCTAGAATTTGCTCACTTGATTGGCTACTGTCATTTCGAGCGTCGCGAGAAATCTGCTTTTGCCGTGAATTGAAAAAGCAAATTTCTCACCCGATGAAACCGGGTTCGAAATGACAGTCTGAGTGTGTTGCGGTTCGCTAGCCC
The DNA here is from genome assembly GCA_043773745.1 of Burkholderiales bacterium. Lineage (GTDB taxonomy): Bacteria > Pseudomonadota > Gammaproteobacteria > Burkholderiales > Usitatibacteraceae > UKL13-2. The sequence goes on from JAYVEV010000140.1 coordinate 3,624, forward strand.
CATCTCGCCGCCGCCAGGCGGCTCGGATTCGTGAGGGCGAGAACGGGAATTCGTCGGGCAAACAGTTTTGCCCGGGACCGTTAGAACCGGCAGGCCTCCATGCCCGCAGCCAATGCATGCCGCAGGGCATGCATTGTGTCCACACTCATCCTAAAGCATCGGCCCAAATATTTTTCGCCCATGTCATCGCGTACTGCCCTTCCAGCTCGCTGGCCTGCGCAGACACA
>JAYVEV010000141.1:0-2910 GCA_043773745.1 Burkholderiales bacterium
GGCCGGCAAAAATGGTGATTGGTTCCGGGTGAGGCAGCGACAAGCGTTCAACCAGTATGGGGCAGGCTTCTCTATCGCCAAAATCACGCAACTGGGTCTGGATGGATATTCAGAGGAGTTGTTCGCAGAGATTGAACCCGTGTTTTTCGACGACCTGAAGGGAACACATCACATGCACGGCGTAGATGATTTTACGGTCTTTGACTTCGCAACAGCAGAACGATATTCCTAAAACGTTAGCGGCGCTTTCAGGCCATGCGTTTGAGGCTAAGCTTTTGCGTGTCGGCCCAGAGCAAGAGATCTTGATGAAGACGTAATGGACGTCCCGGGCGCGGAAAGCGCTGGTGTCAACGGTTTTGGCGCGTGGCGGCCCTCTGACCAGGGTCGGTCTTGCCAAAGACGTCCATTCGCGCCGATCTCGGCCTCAAAAACCGGTCATCAATTGGATGCCGGTTTCTGGCATGCCAGTTGCTTCAGTCCCGCTGCATGCGTCCCAAATGAGAACCGACGTCAAAAGGAGGACCGGATGATGTTCAAGCGAAATCTTTCCGTCCATAGCGGTAAATTCCAGCGCAACGGTTATGTCCTGCTCAAGTATGTCATCTACGATGAGTTCATGGCTAATCTTAAGGATTTCCATCACAGGTCCCTTCGAGCGGGATCGCGATTGATTGAATCAATTGGGATTCCCAAATCAGTCGAGTACTGATTCAAACTGCCGGCCGGATGGAGGCTGGTATGGATGAGCAAGTATTATTCTCTTGATCTTCGCAAGCGTGAAGCGGCCTATGGCTTGAAGCATGGTTCGGTGAAAGCGTCGGCCCTGTTTCAGATCAGCCGTGCAATAGCGGTGCGCTGGGCCAGCCAATTGCGCCAAACTGGCAAGGTTTCGATTGGCAAGGTCGGCGGCCACAGGAAGCCGTTGCTGGAAGGCCAGGAAGACTGGCTGCGGCAGCGGATTTCCGGCGAGGCCCATGTCACGCTGCGTGGGCTGCAAAGTGAACTTGCCGAACGGGGCATTGTGGTGAGATATGGCGCAATCTGGAAGTTCGTGCACTGGCTCAATCTCAGCTTCAAAAAAAGCCTGTACGCGGAAGAAGCCACAAGGCCTGATGTCGCCCGCAAGCGGCATTGGTGGCAAAGGATACAAGCCCGTATCGCGGCTTCAAGGTTGGTCTTCATCGATGACACCCCGGCCTTCGCCGGGGCAGGCTATGGGTGAAGACCAACATGGCACCCTTGCGCGGGTGGTGCCGCAAAGGTCAGCGCCTGAAGGCGCGAGCGCCTTACGGCCACTGGAAGACCTTGACCTTCGTGTCTGCACTGCGGGTTGATTGCGTCACAGTTCCTTGCGTCTGCGACGGCCCCATCAATGGCGAGTGCTTCTTCCAATACGTCGAACAAGTTCTCGTGCCTTGCTTGAAGCGGGGAGACATTGTGGTCATGGACAATCTGGGAAGCCACAAAGCAGACGCAACCCGCCTTGCCATTGCGAAGGCAGGTGCAAGACTTGTCTTCCTTCCGCCCTACAGTCCTGACCTCAACCCCATCGAGCAGACTTTTACAAAGATTAAACATGTCCTGCGCAAATTAATGGGCAGATCAGTCCGTGCCGTTGAAAATGCCATCGCACAAACCTTGCCCGCCATCTCCGCAAGCGAATGCCAGAACTACTTCAGAAACGCAGGAAATGCCTCATATTAAGATGATCAGAGTCTAATGGCACACTCGCCGAGCACGGCGCGTGGCGGACCAGCGGCAAGAAGCACCAGTATCTGTTCGATTTCGGTTCGGACGCGGCGGCCGAGGAATTCCGCGCCGGGATTGCCGCCCTCACAGGCAAGCGGCCCGAGAGGATCGCCATCTCCGAACGCCACCTGAAGTAGTATGAGGCGGATGCGCCCGACTATCCGGCACCCCACAAGGATCGCGGTGCTTCAAAGATCGCTGTGGGTCTGCCCGTGCATCTCGGTCCCGGGACCAGCGTCTGCGTCCTGCCGGGGCTTGACCGCACGCCGAATCCCGGCGAGCGCGCCGTGTACATGACCGAACAGGACAATCCCGATCTCGCCGGGATCTATCAGTCGGGGGATGCACTGCTCCTCAACGAGGAACTTGGCGAAATGATCGTCTTCCGCGGTTCGACGATTTTCCATGTACGCATCCGCCCCCGCGGCACCGCTGTGGTCTATATCAAGCTCAACGACGAGAATCTCGATCCCCTGGGCGAGGACATTTACAGCTCTATGAAGCGGCAGGCTTCGGCGGCGCTGCCGGTTTCCGGCTGATCTTTAAGGATCGTGAGGACCGTGCAATCGCAGCGCCGCGACGCGCGCAAAGGCTACCTGTCACGGCCTTTCGCCGTGACAGCTTGCACCATCAATGCTTCGGATAACAGGAAGACCGGCGCAATTGGGAGTTTTTCAACAGCCTTCTAAAAGATCGAGATAATGATAAGGTAAAGGATAACTGAAACAACCAACAGCATCGATCCAAAAACCAATAAATTCTTCAGGATCAGATCCGTCCTGGCTCTGAGAGCGTGATGGTCTTCCTTGGCGATCTCGTGACTCTGCAAACGGGATAGTTGGTCACTCAGTTTTTGATTCCTGTGTGTCATTGCAGCCCTCGACTAAGCCTTGGGTCCACTTTGCTGCGATGCTTTCGAGCATATTTCATAGCCACTCCTAGATAGCCGCCGACACCACATCTTGGACATTGGATGAGTCGTGTCCTGCCAATGGGTATCTCGTCTTACTCAGATATTGCCGCCTGAACAGAGAGGGATAACTGAACGCCCACACGCTGCCTAATAAGTAAGGCACAAACGATTAAGGATGGTTTAAAAAGACAGTTAAGGACGGCTTAAGAACGATGAACTCGGCAGTTTCCGATTTCACTGTGGCAAAC
>JAYVEV010000142.1:0-6110 GCA_043773745.1 Burkholderiales bacterium
TACAACTACTTTAGGGATTACGATCCCGTGACGGGTAGATATATTGAGTCGGACCCAGTCGGTCTGAAGGGCGGGAACAATACGTATGCGTACGTATCAGGGGACCCTCTTGGTGATATCGATCCATTTGGGTTAGAGGCCTATATGTGCACAAAGCCGCTCCACGCTTTCGGCGAGAAATGGGGGCCGCGTATGTATCCCGAGAGCAAACTAAATCCTTCGCCGTTTTATCACCAGTTCGTTTGTGTTCCTGACGGGAAAGGCGGCACTACATGTGGCGGACAAGACAGAGAAAAAGGTCCGTTTGGCCCTGGAAAACCCAGTGACGATAAATACGATGATAAGCAGTGTAAGAAAGTTGACGACGACAAGTGTGTCGAACAATGTTTGCTTAAAAAAATCTCTGATCCAAATCGTCCGGACTATTCATTATTTGGAGGCGGTGGACGTAATGGAGGCTCATTTAACTGCCAGCAGTGGGCAGACAAAATTCTTAAAGATTGCCAACGAGAATGTAAAGCCAAGCAAAAATGAAAACCATCAAAGAAATCGCACAAACGAAATGGGGCAAAGTGTTCTTAGGCCTTTGGTTGCTGATGGTGATTGGTGTCGTCACCATCGGCATTATCGGATTGGCTGATCACGAGGTTGTGGGAGCATTAGTAGTCTCAGTTTTGGTCGCAGGCGTACTATCTAATATTTGTACAATTCTTTCATATAAGGTGGGCGCAAAAAGTCACACAATTGCTCGAATTACTTGGCTTATTTTGGCAATGATTGCGCTTGCAAGCGTTCTGATCTTGCTCAACACTGGACAGAAAGATGCGGATATTGCTCTAGCCTACATGATGCTAGTGCTGACATTTCCAATAGGATTCATCATGGGGCCGATAGTGAGTCCAATGCTGTCCTGGGACGGCAACTCTTCAATAGTTGTTTACTGGGGGGGATGCATATTGGTTGGCTATTTACAATGGTTCGTTGTTGTGCCGCAAGTCATTGCGGTTATGCAAAATCGCAAAAAATAAAAGCGTACATCCCGATCACTTGGGCACGCCGAGAGCCATCACACGCCCAAGCGATAACGTCGTCATGTGGCGATGGGACAACGTAGACCCATTCGGTGCGAACCCGCCCAACGAGGACCCGTCGAACACCGGGACCGCGTTCAAGTTCGATATGCGATTCCCGGGGCAAATTGCGGACGTAGAGACGGGCACGTTCTACAACTACTTTAGGGATTACGATCCGGCGACCGGAAGGTATGTGCAGAGCGATCCGATTGGACTTGCTGGAGGGTTGAGTACTTATGCTTATGCTGATCTCAATCCGCTCTTTCTCATTGACCCTTTCGGTTTGAAGGCAACTCTCCAATGTAAGCGCTGCCGCAAAGGGGATGGTTCAATGGTCTGCTCGATCAATGAGGATGGCCGAGACCTTGGAAACATCAATACGAACATTGGCAAGAATGACCCATCGAAAACCGCTGGAGATCCGTATGGGGAGGATGGACCGCTTCCGCCTGGAAAGTACTCCGTCCCAATGGGGTATTCGAATAAGTTTAAGCGTGACCTTCCGAGCCCGACTAATACCGGAGTTCCTTCAAATGTAGTGACTCCGCTTGGAACCAAGCGATCTGGAATCCGAATTCACAAGGGAACATATTCACAAGGATGTCTAACCACGGGCTCCGGTCCAGCGGGCGGCACTGCCGAAACAGACCTCACGAATTTGGTGAAAAGAAACAGCCGAACAGGAGGAACAGATCTTTACATCAGCGAGGTCGATTGTGATGGATGCTGTCCTAAGTAAGCCCATTGTGAAGCTTGTCGTTTTCTTTTGCGCGCTCTGGCAGCTCCAGGCTGTACACGCCAAAGAAGTACTTCCCGAGTATGGTGCAGTTGAACTTCAAGGGAAGTTCGAAAAGAATTCACAGTCGTTTAGTTTGAAGCTGCGTTGCGAGGCGTTAGCATCGCAACGCAACCCATCCCAAGCGGTGCATGGCACAGACGATAGTTCACTACGCTGCCTGACCACTTCACTCGTGTTGCGCCTCAACGGAAGAGATGTACGATTGCCGACAGAATTCTTTAATGATCTAGGCAACGTCCACATTCCACTTGGCGTTTGGCTTTCTCGCAAGGACGATTACTTAGTGATTCATATTGGTGGGGGCGATGGTGCCGGCTCATATAAAGCGAGGATTTTTGTTGAACGCTTAGATGCAGTATTTCGCGAAATTGATGAGGTTAATGAGTCCGGCGAAATGCGCACCATCAGAGATGTTGATAAGACGTCCCGAAAGCGAGTGGAAGAAAGTCGAATTAAGATTCCGCCACCAAAATAAATCTCGCTGCCTGTTCTCTTTCTAAAAAAACGAAGCATTCCCCCAACGCCCGCGCTGCGGGCGTTGTTGTTTTAGCTGCCAGATGTTTCAATCGCCGCGTTGCACGGCGCGCGACTTCTTGCTATTTCTTTTTAACGCGACCTGCTGCGACGGTCTTACGTTTACTCTCCACCTTCTTGTCCGGCTTGCTGTTGGCCTTATCCTCAATCACAAACCCAATCGGCCGCTTGGGTGGGTCGGGTGGCGTCATCAATTCACGCAAGGCATCAAACACCTGCTTCAACTGCGCTCGCGTGTTCTGCGCCAGCGTATCGTGCCTTAACGCCAGCGACTGCATCTGCCGCTCTAAGGTCGCGAGCTTGGTAGCCAAATCCTTGTGTGTGGCCAACACCTCGCGCAACTGCGCGAATGCCCGCACCACGTACAGGCTCATCTCCACCGCGCGTGGGCTGTTCAATACTGTTGCTGCCATCAGTGCCCCATGCTCAGTGAATGCAAACGGCGGTCGTCTAAGACCCATCTTCGCCCCCGGATTGGACATCACAACCTGTGATCTCCAATCGGCAAACTCGCTGGCATCCAGTTGAAACATGAAGTCGGTCGGAAAGCGATCTGGATTACGCTTGACGGCCTGATTCAGCGTGCGCGTTTCCACGCCATAGAGTTCAGCCAAGTCAGCATCAATGATCACCTTCACCCCGCGCACGATCTGGATGCGGCTCTCGATACGGTGTGAGACAACAGGATGGGCGGGTTGAGTTGCCATCCCTACCGCCCCTGTTGTGCCAGTACGGTATCAAGCATTTCCATCACAAAGCGCTGCTTCGTCTTCGGCAGTCGACTGATCTTCTCCATGTGCTGCGCCAGCTTTGGTGCGGGGCCGCGCTTGCTGCTCTTGGCAGCGGGCTCGCCCATTAGCTCTTCTAGGCTCACGCCAAGCGCCTTTGCCAATAGCGGCAAGGCTGACACTGGCACACGTCGCTGCCCCAGCTCGTAGGCGTTCAATGTGGGCTGTGCCACGCCCAGCGTCTCGGCCAGCTGCACCTGCGTCAGATGGTTGTCTTTACGCATGGCTGCGATACGGCTGCCCAGCTCAATAAAAAAGTCGCGTTCGTCTTGTGTGATGGCCACGGTGTGGGTTCCTGTGCGGATGATCGTGGCCATAGGCTAGCTCCTGATTTCGTTAATGCGATTGACAATATCACGTAACGTGATATTGTGCAAAGCAGTTATTTTGTTCAAAACCCTATTGACACGTTTTTAGCCGGAGTCCAAAACCATGGCGCGCATCCCCACCAATGAAATCGAGCGGCTAAAGAGTGAAGTGAGCGTCGAGCGGCTGATTGAATCGGCGGGGATTGAACTGAAAAAGCTCGGCAAGGACAGGGCTGGCAAATGTCCATTCCACGCCGACGACACCGCGAGCCTGGTGGTGACACCGGCGAAGAACCTCTGGCACTGCTTTGGTTGCCAGATCGGTGGTGGGCCGATTGATTGGGTGATGAAGAAACAAGGTGTGTCCTTCCGCCACGCGGTCGAGCTATTGCGCGATGGCGATTCTTCTTTAGCAGCTACATCGGTGCCGCTCAAACGCGCCACCGTGCGCACGCTACCCGCGCCCGTCACCCGCGACGCCGACAACGATGTGCTAATGATGCAAGTGGTGGGCTACTACCACGACACGCTCAAACAATCACCTGACGCCTTGGCTTACCTCAAGTCGCGCGGACTCGACCATCCCGAACTGATCGAGACCTTCAAGCTGGGCTTTGCCAATCGCACGCTGGGCCTACGTCTTCCAGAAAAAAACCGCGTAGCCGGTGCGGAACTCCGCACGCGCCTACAAGCCATTGGCATCTATCGCCAATCCGGTCATGAGCATTTCAATGGCTCCTTGGTCATGCCGGTGATGGACGAGCATGGCCGCGTGGTCGAACTCTACGGCCGCAAGTTGCTGGACAATTTGCGTGCCGGCACGCCGAAACATTTGTATTTGCCCGACGAATGCAGAAGTGGCAGCGCTGGCCGCGGCATATGGAACGTGCAGGCGTTGCAAGCCTCGACCGAAATCATTGTCTGTGAAGCCTTGATTGACGCGATGACGTTCTGGTGTGCGGGCTATCGCAATGTCACGGCCGCTTACGGCATTGAAGGCTTTACCGATGAACATCTGGCCGCGTTCAAACGCCACGGCATCACACGCGTGCTGATTGCTTATGACCGTGACGAGCCGGGTGAACGGGCGAGTGAGAAGCTCGCCAGCAAGCTCATGGCTGCAGGCATCGAGTGTTGGCGCATTCAGTTTCCGAAGGGGATGGATGCCAATGAATATGCGTTGAAGGTGACGCCGGCCTCGAAGTCGCTGGGCGTGGCGATTCGCAAAGCGGTGTGGCTCGGCAAAGGGGCGGCACCGACGCGCGAGGCGCGCGCACCTGAGCAAGAACTCATCATTGAGACGCCCATGACAAAAATCACAAACCCTAGCGCTGGCGCGCTTCTTCGGCCAGTTTCCCTCTCAAGTGATGCGCCACCTTTGCCTTCTTCCTTAGCCGCTGCCTTGCCCGTCTTGCCCGCTTCACCGATGCCCGCTACGCCCGACACGGACACCGCTGCCGTGGTGACTGACAATGAAATCACGATGACCTTCGGTGACGGATTGAATCAGCGCCGCTACCGTGTGCGAGGTCTCGCCAAGAACATGAGCCACGACGTATTAAAGGTCAACGTATTGGCGGCTAAAGGTGAAGCCTTCCATGTGGACAACATCGACCTCTATTCAGCCAAGGCGCGCGCGTCCTACATTGCCCAGGCGGCAATTGAGTTAAAGCTTGGTGATGAATTACTCAAGGCCGACTTGGGTCGGTTGTTGCTCAAGTGTGAGGCGTTGCAAGATACCGCCATTCAGCAAGCGCTGATACCCAAGGCACCGGCTGCTGTTGCCATCAGTGAGGCTGATACGCGCGCGGCGATGGCATTACTCCAGTCGCCTGACCTGATGGATCGTATCGTTGCCGACTTTGATGCGTGCGGCATTGTAGGTGAAGCGACCAACAAACTGACCGGCTATCTCGCCGCCGTTTCCAGAAAATTGGATCGCCCGCTGGCCGTCGTCATCCAATCATCGAGTGCCGCAGGCAAGTCTTCGCTGATGGACGCGGTGCTGGCCTTCATGCCCGAGGAGGAGCGCATCAAATACTCGGCGATGACCGGCCAGAGCTTGTTCTACATGGGTGAAACCAATCTCAAAAACAAGATCCTCGCCATCGTTGAGGAAGAAGGCGCCAGCAAAGCCAGCTACGCCTTGAAGTTGCTACAGAGCGAAGGTGAATTGACCATTGCCTCGACTGGCAAAGACCCGACCACGGGCAACCTCATCACCCAGCAATATCGTGTTGAAGGCCCGGTGATGATCTTCCTGACCACGACCGCCATTGAGATTGACGAAGAGTTGATGAATCGCTGTCTTGTGCTCAGCGTGGATGAAGGTCGTGCGCAAACACAGGCGATTCACCAGCTGCAACGAACCAGAAGGACGCTACAAGGCTTGATCGCCCGGCAGGATAGGCAACACCTCATCGAACTGCACAGGAACGCTCAGCGGCTGATTCGCCCGCTGGCCGTGGTGAACCCCTACGCGGATCAACTCACATTCCTCTCTGACAAAACCCGCACTCGTCGTGATCATGAAAAGTACCTCACCTTAATCGACACCATTGCGCTGTTGCATCAGCACCAGCGACCAGTAAAGACAGCAACACACCAC
>JAYVEV010000143.1:0-4817 GCA_043773745.1 Burkholderiales bacterium
GCTTCTTCATTTAAGATTTTGTTAATCATGGCGACGGAATTAGTTGCCTGAAATGGCAAGCGGCCCGCCAGCAGCTCATACATGGTCACGCCCAACGAATAAATGTCACTTTGTGCGCTAGGAGGTTCTTCATTGATCATTTCCGGTGCCATATAGGCAGGCGAACCCACAAAACCATCAATCTGGGTGTGGGTGGATGAAGAGATTTGCGCAGTGCCGAAGTCGGAAATCTTAATGTCATCGCGCTCATCAAGCAGTACATTGGCCGCTTTGATATCGCGATGAATAACACCATTCTGAAACGCGTAATCCAATGCGCGACAGGCTTTGAAAATCATCAGCACGGTTTGGCGTACCGGCAGCAAATTGGTTTCAGTGCAGTATTTTTTCAGACTGCCGCCACCGACATATTCCATGACAATGTAGCTCATATCGCCATCAACGACGGCATCGAAAACACCGACGATATTAGGGTGAGACATTTTGCCGACCAGCGCGGCTTCATTTAAAAATAGCTTTTCAAACCTTCTCGCCTCCTCGGGCCCTGCGCTTTCATCCTTGACCTGAACTTTGATAGCAACCTTGCGGTCGTTAAATTTATCCTCCCCCAGATAAACAACCGCGGTCGCACCACGACCAAGCTCGGAGAGAATGTCGTATTTACCAATTTTGACGGGACGCCCTGACATATCGTTTTTTAGTATTCGTTCTTTTAAGTTTTTCGAGGTATTGAATGCTAAGTATTGTTTTACAACGAGTTTAACTGAAGAGTGTGAGGTACGTCACACTTTTTAACGATTCCTGAAACAGCAAAAATATTTGGACAGTTTTAATGCCTAAACCCTAGCATTGGTGGGACGTTTGGCCAAGCGAATGGCTCAACTTTCTCCGATTAAGCGAGCCTGTTCGCTAAATCCCTGCGCAGAAATATCGTCGATGGGAATGGGTGATGCGACCCCTATATTCATGTAGTTTTTAAACATGGAACGGTCATAGGCCGGGTCGTAATGACGATCCAGCATGCTGGCAACGAACTCATGCCAGCGGCCTGCGAGCGCCAGATTTTTCCAGTTTTCGATTTGTTCTTTGGAATGTAGTGCGGCCAGACAGTCGAGTTTGAAAAACAGCAGTTGATGATCGGCAATTAGGTGCGCGTATTCCTCGTGCAACAACTCCACCCGTAATGGCTGCGGCGTGATGACTTCAAAGCAGCGCCCTTGCCACATTGCCTGGATCAGTGGCGTGGGCACCCGCAACACGCCAATTTTCTTGCTCTCAGCCTCCACAAAAACGGCGCGCGCTGTATCGAACTGCGAGAGCTGGCCCCAGATCAGGCTATCGAGCATTTTCTGTGAAGGCTGCGGCTGATCGGGCAAATTGCCCAATACCGAACCTTTGTGCGCGGCGAGCTTTTCAAGGTCAAGAACCTGCATACCCTGTTCAGCCATCGCCTCTAACAAACGGCTTTTGCCGGAGCCGGTGCGACCACAAATGACGTTATAGGTGAATTGGGCCGGCATCGTTTCCAGATCCTGTACCACCTGCGCGCGCCATGCTTTATAGCCGCCCTCCAACTGCACAGCGCCCCAGCCAATCGCACGGAATATATGCGTCATTGCCCCCGATCGTGAACCACCGCGCCAGCAATATATGAGTGGTTTCCATTGTTTGGGTTTATCACGAAACTGCGCATCGATATGCAGTGCGATATTGCGCGCCACCATCGCGGCACCGACCTTTTTGGCCTCAAACGGCGATGCTTGTTTATGCAACGTGCCGACGATAACGCGCTCTTCGTTAGTCAATGCCGGACAGTTAATGGCGCCCGGCAGATGATCCAGCGCAAATTCGGCCGGGCTGCGAACATCGATGATGGTATCGAATTTGGCCAGGTCAGCGAACGAAAGCGGCAGCGGTTGTATGTTGGGCCGGTCGGAGCGTGCAGCGGTTACGCTGGTCGTTGTTGGGGGCATGGTAACGGTGACTGCCTCGTCATTAATAATATTCACAGCTTTGTTTTTTTCGTGGATTGGGCTGGCTTTTTTAGTATCTGCTCTACGACCGGCATCACATTTTTCAAAATGCGCGGCTGTGCTGCGGCAACAGGATGCATTCGATCCGCCTGAAAAAGTTCCAGTTTGTCGGCAATACCCTCAAGTAAAAACGGCACCAGCAAAAGCTTGTATTGGACCGCAAGGGCAGCGTAGGTAGCGCGAAAATTATCGGCATATTCAATCCCGTAGTTGGGTGGGATTTGAATACCAATGATGACTACGCGCGCACCGGCGGCAAGACTGGCGACGATAATAGTTTCAAGATTTTTTTTCATTGCGGCCACTGGCAGGCCGCGCAGGCCATCGTTCGCACCCAGTGCCAGCAGAACCACCGTTGGTTTTTGATTCTTCAAATCCGCCTTGATTCGCGCCGCACCGCCGCTAGTCGTTTCGCCGCTAATACTGGCATTAACAACTTCAATACCACGCGTCTTTAACTGATCTGCCATCAAGGACGCCCAGCCTGCGGCAGGGTTGATGCCATAAGCCGCCGATAGGCTGTCACCAAATACCATGATCCGCTCTTGCTTCGGTATGGCGTGCGCGACAGAGGATTGTTTGGCCATGGCGGGGAACGCAAGTATCCCCGCGACGGTCAGACTGACCAGATAACCACGCCAAGCACTTGAAATACAAAAAATCCGTGCAACCTTGCTCATAGTTCCTCAAAAATTCGATTGATTGCTACTATCATGACAGCTTATAACACTGCCACAAACCCGTCCGCTAACCTTTCAACCAAGCCGCTGGCCGTTGATTCTGATTCGAAACGATCAGCCTTGAATGTCTACTCCACCATGCCCACCATAAACAATGCTGTCGTAAATACAGCCGCTGCACAAAATACCGCTGTGCCCATTATTCGTGTGCATCATCTGAGCAAACGCGTGCACACCACAGATGTAACGCAGCAAGCCCAGTTTCGGGATGGCATGCTGACGATAGTTAACAATGCCCATTTCAGCGTCGGTGCAGGCGAGGCCGTCGCTGTAGTCGGTACCTCCGGCTCGGGTAAATCTACCTTGCTTGGACTCATGGCCGGATTGGACAACCCGACTGAAGGTAAAGTTTTCATCAATGGCGAGGATTTGTTTGCATTAAACGAAGATGGTCGCGCAAAGCTCCGTGGCAGATTAGTTGGGTTCGTGTTTCAATCTTTTCAACTGTTACCTTCGTTAACCGCATTGGAAAATGTGATGCTACCGCTGGAATTATCCGGCGTGGCTGACGCCGAAGCGCGCGCCAAAACTATTTTGGGTCGCGTCGGTCTGGGCTCACGTCTAACGCATTATCCCAAACAATTATCTGGCGGCGAGCAACAGCGTGTCGCGATTGCGCGCGCGTTTGTGACCGAACCAAAGCTCCTGTTTGCCGATGAACCTACCGGTAATCTGGATGCCAAGACGGGCAGGGCGATGATTGATTTGCTGTTTGAATTAAATCGGGAGCGGGGCACGACTTTAATTTTGGTAACCCATGATTTAAATCTTGCCGCACGCTGCGGTCGCAGGCTGACCATTGATGAAGGCATCGTCAGCACCGAAGACGAACAAGCCGCGATGTCGTTGTAGCCCAAATGAAAAAACTTCTGCTGGCTTTCAAGCTGCTGCGCCGCAATGCCAAATCAGGCGAGGCGAAGGTATTACTGGTCGCGCTTTTTATCGCCGTCACCAGCGTTACCACTGTCTCGTTTTTTGCGGACCGTGTTGAATCCGCGCTCAATAACCAGGCCAATGAATTGATCGCCGCTGATGTCGTGGTGATTAGCGATAAACCCACGCCAGAGCGCTTTCAGCAAGAAGCCAGGCGCTTGAAATTGAATACCGCCGAATCCTCCACCTTCCCCAGCATGGTGGCGGGTGATGAAGCGAAGGGGCAGGGTGTGAATCTCGCCGAAATTAAAGCGATTACGGATAGTTTTCCACTGCGGGGAAAAATTCGCATTGCTGATGGTTTTGGCACGGCCGATCATGAAGCAGTAGGTATCCCGCCCGTCGGCACCGTGTGGGCACCAGCCGTCTTGCTGAATCGGCTTAACGCCAATATTGGCGATGAGTTACGCGTCGGTGCGGTCAAACTCAAAGTAGCCGCCATCATCACCAAAGAACCTGACAGCGTGTTGGATTATTTTGGCATCGCCCCGCGGGTTATGGTGAATAAACAGGATCTGGCGGCGACACGGCTGGTGCAGGTTGGCAGTCGCGTAACTTATCGGCTCCTACTTTCCGGCGATAAAAAATCTGTAGAGGAATTCATCGCCACTTTCAAAGGCACCATGTTGCGCGGCGAACGGCTGGAAAGTGTGCGTGATGCGCGTTCTGAAGTTCGTGTGGCGTTAGAGCGGTCACAGAATTTCCTGGGGCTGGCGGCTTTGTTATCGGTGATATTAGCCTCGGTTGCCGTTGCCCTAGCCGCGCGGCGCTATTCGCAGCGGCAGCTGGATAGTGCTGCCATGATGCGCTGCCTGGGGGCGACACAGGCCGATATTTTCAAATTGAATTTATGGCAATTTTTATCGCTCGGTTTGATCGCCTGCGCAATGGGAGTGCTGGCAGGTTTCGTTGCGCAAGTTGGGTTGGCTGCCATGTTATCGGGCATTTTTACGGTTGCCTTGCCCGCGCCAACCATCATGCCCGCGCTACAAGGGCTGGCCATCGGCATGGTGCTATTACTGGGATTTACACTGCCCCCGCTGCTGGCTTTGCGTAAAGTATCAACCTTGCGGGTTTTGCGGCGCGATCTTGATCCGTTTGATGCAGGCGC
>JAYVEV010000144.1:0-2538 GCA_043773745.1 Burkholderiales bacterium
CGATTGGCCGGCGAGGACCGGAACCAAGCGTCCGCTCGCGATTTCGGATTCGGCAAGCCTCGTCGATTCGAGTGCAACACCAAGTCCGTTCGCTGCAGCGGATATGGCAAGAAAGCTTCTATCAAACCGCATGTTGCGTGTGAGTGGTACAGAGAGCCCGTTGGCGGCAAACCAGTCCGGCCAGCGGACCTGCTTGTTGTCGCTGTCGATCAGTGCGTGACGAAAAAGATCTTCGGGCCTTCGTATAAGACTGACCCATTTCGGTACGCAAAGTGGCGTAATGGTCTCCTCGCCGAGCGGTATGACGACGGTCCCTTCCACCTGCGGCCGGCCATAGACGATGTCTACGTCGAACTCATCAGTCGAGAAGCGGGTATAGTCCACGCTGGCGGAAAGCCGGATGTCGACGTCAGGATTGGCGGCAAGAAATTGCGGCAGGCGTGGCGTCAGCCACTGCGCCGCGAAGCTTGGCGCCGAGTGAACGCGCAGGACTTTCGGCCCGTGCGTCGACACGAACTCCACGCCCCGCCTGATGTCGTCGAAGGCGGAACCCACGTAGCGCAGCAGGGCGTTGCCGTCGGAGCTCAGCCGAATCTTGCGGCCGTCCCGCTCGAACAGGGTTACCACTAACGTGGTCTCGAGCTTGCGGATAGCATGGCTCACGGCGCTGGGCGACAGGTGCAATTCCTTGGCAGCCTCTTGAAAAGAACCATTGCGGGCAGCGGCCTCGAAGGCCCTCAGGAAAGAGAGATTGGGGAGCATTCAATTAGTGAACTACATTCATGAGTTCTTGTAAAGATAGCGTTTGCACTTTGGCGCGGCAAGGCTCAATCATGAGGGCAATCATAATCAATAATTGCCCTGAATTTGGGAGGTCGCATTGCTGTTGCAAGGCAAAACTGCGGTTATTTCGGGTGCCGCCAGCCGTCGTGGCATTGGTTTGGCCACTGCGAAGCTAATGGCGGCGCATGGCGCACGGGTTGCCATTCTCGACCTTGACTTGAATGCAGCACATGAGGCGGCCACGTCCTTAGGGGATGGGCACATTGGCCTTCGCTGTGATGTCACCGATGCCGAAGCCTGCAAAAGTGCTGTCGAGGCGGTTGTCAGAAAGTTTGGTGGCATTGATATTTTGATCAACAATGCCGGCATTACGCAGCCAGTGAAGACCTTGGAGATCGACGCCAAAAGCTGGCAACGGATCATTGATGTCAACCTCACTGGCGTATTGTTGCTGAGCCAGGCTGTTATCCCGCACATGAAAAGCAAAGGCGGTGGGTCGATTGCCTGCATGTCGTCTGTGTCAGCGCAGCGGGGAGGCGGAATTTTCGGCGGACCACATTATTCAGCGGCCAAGGCAGGCGTGCTCGGTCTTGCCAAGGCCATGGCGCGAGAATTCGGGCCTGATGGCATTCGCGTCAACTGTGTCACGCCGGGCCTTATCGAAACCGAAATCACAGGTGACAAGCTGACACCTGCCATGAAGACGGACATCATCAAGGGTATTCCGCTTGGCAGGCTTGGCGCCGCCACGGATGTTGCAAACATCTATCTGTTTTTGGCGTCGGACTTGTCAGCCTATGTCACGGGTGCCGTGATCGACGTTAATGGAGGAATGCTGATCCATTAAGGTCAGGGAACTGTGCATCGCCTGCGTGCTTTCACCAGATTCATGAAGCGTGTGTGAGATGCAAGAAAATTATGGGAGGAAAACATGGTGAATAGACGTGAACTAATGATGGCGGGATCGCTTCTTGCGCTCGCGCCTTCAGTTGCTCTTGCTCAATCCAAGAACGCCGCCGAAGTTGCAGTGGAAGCCGCAAAGAAATACGCAGGCACTGAAATCAGCATTGTCTGGGAAGCGGGCCTGCAATCACTTGACCCACTCAATTACTCTGGCCCCAAGTGGGAAAAACTGACAGGCATTAAGGTGAAGGTCGTCGAAGTGCCGACCGACCAGATGTTCACCAAGATCATGCAAGACTTCCGCTCTGGTGCGGGTGCCTATGATGCATTGAACGTCATCCCGTCATGGATGCCGGACCTTGTGAATGCGGGAGCACTAGAACCACTTGATCCATTTGTTGACCAGTTCAGCTACCGCGATGAACTTCAGGACATAGCACCCGCCTATCGTGACAACCAGATGAAGGTTGGCGACAAGATCTATGGCTTCCCCGATGATGGTGACGTCATGTTGCTCTATTATCGCAAGGACATCTTTGAAGACCCGAAGATGAAGGAAGAGTTCAAAGCAAAGTTAGGTTATGATCTGGCACCTCCAAAGGACTGGAAACAGTTTGCGGAAATTGGACAGTTCATTACCGACAAGATGGCGCCGAAGACTTATGGTGCAGGTTTCTTCCGGTCTGCTCCCTATCCACAATACATGTATCAAGAACGCGTCCGCATGGAAGGGGGAAAATTTTTTGATGCAGAGACCATGAAATCAACTGTCAACAGCGATGTTGGCGTGAAGGTTTTGCAAGGCATGCTTGACGACAACAAGTTCATGCCTCCTGGTGTGGAGCAATGGAA
>JAYVEV010000145.1:0-5108 GCA_043773745.1 Burkholderiales bacterium
GCTTCTCGTAACGAGTCGGGCACTTCGACCGAAAACTGCAAACGCGGTGACATGCGTAGCTTTTGAATTTCTAAATAGGCCGTTGTCAACGCCGCCTCACGACCCAGCGAGGTGCCTTGCTCGCGCATTTGCGGCAGCGCCGCCCGCAAGTAGGCAATTAGGCTTTCTAGCGTGCGAGCTGCCAGCGGCGGATTGGTTTCGACCAAATGCTGTACGTTAGCCAAGGTATTAAACAAAAAATGCGGCTCGATCTGCGCCTGCATCAGATTTAAGCGCGCTGCTAGCACTTGTTTTTCGAGTTGGAAGCGGCTAGCTTCAGAGGTTTGCAAACTGGCGTAGGCGTGCGCTTCACGTTCCCGGTATACAAGCAACATCGTTGCCACCACACCGACCGTAATTCCGGTCGCGGTAAAAAATATCACACCCCAAAAGAACGCCTCCACGGTAAACATTTGCGTGAGCGTTCGCCCGATCAGCAAGCCCGACAAAATAGTGCCAAAAAACGCCGCCAACATGAGGGCAATCAGCTGGGCATGTTCGCGCTTTATCCATTTTAACCGAGCGGGAAGATTGAACCGTTGTAGGGGTAGATTTCCCGCCACCGTCATTGCCAACAGCATCACGACGGCAACCACAAGCATGCGCAACCAAACTGTCGTAAATGCCACATTTTGTTTGAAGTACGGCAGCACAATCACGGTGCCAATCGTGGTCAGCACAAGCATCACTAGGCCGCGCCGTAGGGTAAGGTCGCGAAATAGGGAACGTAGCGTCGAACGGAAATCAGTCATGCCTAAAGCATAACGCGAGAAACCTAAAACGTCATGCGCCGTTAGACGAAGTGCGGGAAATCAGCCTCAAATAACCCGAAAGGGTTAGAAATGTTGAAAAATATGAATCTGCGACAGCTCGAGCGTCCAGAATCCCGGCGCAGACGACGCGAGGAGCGAATGAACTGCAAAGTGAAATTAAAAATTGAAAACGCAGTCTCAGCATTGCCAATAATGCACGCATGGAATTGCTGATCTCGCTAACGACTAATAGCTGGCGCATCGCCGACATCGCTGGAAGAGACAGGCTTTGCCCGATATGCAAACGATGTGGGTCTTTCCAGCGCGGTGCCAAGCCGGGGCGTCGGACTGGGCGCGCATTGATCGTCATTTTAGCCGTGACCTGTAGGACTGCCAGCGCGACAGGTTCGTTGTCCTGCGATATCAGTGCCGCTACCTTGACGCGCGGCAAGTCAGCAGAGGCTACGAACGAAATGGCTGCCTGCAATGGGTGAGCGCCCGGCTGGCCAGACCGTTTTATCGATGGACTTCCAGATGCAAAAATGGCACCCCAGAGGTTTCCGATTCGAGCGAGCCGGGTTAGCGTGAATTCGGTATTTTTCATCGTGGTATTCCCGTTGAAATTTTCGTTAGAGAAGTTAATTTGCGCTGTTCTTTGTTGTTCCGAATAGCCAATGTGCAAAAACAGATTGGAACAATTTTGCAACGTAATTGTGTAGAAGTAGTGACAATGCGGTGAATACGGTGCTAATAAAGGTGGCCGAGATAGCGCGGTGTGCGGCATAAAAATGCCCGGACTATTTTTAGCCCGGGCAAATAGTCGAGAAAGACTTCGACTAGGGGACGACGTACAACAGGAGACTTAAATTAGAGTAATTGCATGCATCAGAGCGGCATTACCGTTTTGGTGCGATGGGCATGGGCAAGCAGCGTATCGTTGACCAACCGCGGCGCTGTAACGATGATGGCATCCATTTTTCCGATCGCCATACGCGGCGCACTAACCACCACAGGGTCCATTTTTACAGCCATTTCCGCGGACTGTGTTCCGGCATGGCGGCTGGTCCCTAACCCGATTGCCGTGAGCGAGGCGACAGCACAAACGAACACCGTTGCGGCAATCAGTTGAGCTTTAATGTTGCGTTTGGCGTTGAAATTAATTTCGGTTTTCATGTTCATTGCTTCCTTTATGTGTCGCCGCGCATTAGCGTTGCGGTATTGCTTACGGTACTTGATGACGAGACTTTATTTGGATGCGGCAGAGCGCTCAATCAGATTGCGACGAAATGCAAAAAATGCGGCTTGAGTTGCCGATAGTGGCTCGGAAGCGGTTTGTGCAATCGGGCCGCAGAAAATAAAAACGGCGCATATCTGCGCCGTTTCGAAGAGATTTTAAAGAGGTTGCCCCGGGCATTAATTTTCCACAGCTAATCCGCGTGGCTGTGGGTTTGCCGATTGGGTGGATGCGGCGCAGGTTGATGTGGTGTTGCTTCAGGATGACCGACCGGATGCGCATGATGGGGGTGGGGCTTGGTTAAAAGAGAGCCCGCCACCATGCCAATGGCCGCCATCACGACACCCGCTAACTGCGACGGGAAGTCTTTGCCCAAATCGGTCAGCATGAAAATCAGCCAAGTGATGATGCCCAAGACGATAGAGGCAATCGCGCCTTGGCGGGTGGCGCGTTTCCAGTACAGTCCGCACACCAATGGAAAGAAAGCGCCCACCAAGGTGACTTGGTATGCACCGGAAACCATTTCATAGATCGGCGTGCCGCGTGTCAGCATGGCATAAGCGAGCACGCAGCAGGTGAAGATAAACAACGTAACGCGGAACGCCAATAACTCCTGCCTATCGGTCATTTTGGGGAAGAAATGCTTATAGATGTTCTCGACAAAACTCGTTGATGGGGCAAGCAAGGTAGCCGATGCGCACGATTTGATGGCGGACAAAAGCGCACCGAAAAACACCACCTGCGCCCAAAACGGCATATGCGTCAGAATCAACGTGGGCAATATGCGCTGGGAGGTGACATCGCCGCCATCCAACATTTCTTTTGTCGCCTCTGGCATGATGATGATGGCGCACAACACAATAAACATTGGTACGAAGGCGAATAACAAATACGACAGCCCACCGATGATCGCGCCACGTGATGCTGTCTTGGCGTCCTTAGCGGCCATGACGCGCTGGAAAATATCTTGCTGGGGAATCGAGCCAAGCATCATCGTAATGGCGGCGGCAAAGAAAAACATGATGTCTTTAAAGCTCGGTTCAGGCAGCACTTTAAATAACTCCCTGCTGGAAGCGAGTGCGTAAACTTTATCAGCGCCACCGGCCATGTTGCCGGCCAAAATGGCGATGACGGTGAGGCCAATCACCAGGACAATCATTTGGATAAAATCAGTCCAGGCCACGGCCAACATGCCGCCAAAAATAACGTAAACCAGCACCGATAGCGTGCCGATGACCATGCCCATTTCTACACTCACGCTCCCGTTGCTGACCATGTTAAACACCAAGCCCAGCGCGGTGATTTGGGCGGCGACCCAGCCGAGATAAGACAAAATAATGGCCGCAGAGCAGAAAATTTCAACCACCTTGCCGTAGCGCTTACGAAAAAAATCGCCAATAGTGAGCACGTTCATTTTGTACAACCGTGCCGCAAAAAATATCCCCACAAAAACTAGACACATCGAGGCGCCAAACGGGTCTTCAACCACATTGTTGAGCCCACCTTTGGCAAACTTCGCGCTGATGCCCAGCACCGTTTCCGAGCCAAACCACGTTGCAAAAGTAGTTGTGACAATCATCACCAGCGGCAGGCTGCGGCCGGCGAGCGCGAAATCGGTCGTGGTTTTAACGCGGGTAGCGGCGTAGAGGCCGATGGCGAGCGTGCCCAATAAATAAAAAACGACTAAGCCCAGGAGGGTGGTCATTGAACAAGATCCTTAAAACAAGGTGGCGAAAATGAATCGTCGGAATGGAGACGCCCACTGGGACGGCGGTTTTGATGGTGATTGGGCGCACAGGCTTTTATCAAACCTACCGCCAAAAATTCAAAATAAAAGTGTAGCAAAACAGTCGCTTTTGCGCGATAGCTGATTTCAGCGATCGCGCAATTTGGCGGCGATTAACCGAACCCGCTATCCTGCAAAGCTGAACAGCAAGTACGCATAAGCGGCCGCCACCGTCACCAACACGACGAACAGCCCCATCAAAACGGTGGTCTGCAAGCGCTGTGTGCGCTCCACCCGGTTAATCGCGCGCTCAATATCCGCCAAACGCTCGCTTGGGTTTGCCTCCAAGGCGCGGTGTATCAAGCGCGGCAATTGAGGGATGGTGGCCGTCCACTGGATACCTTCCTTGCGCAATTGCTTGACCAACCCTCGCAGGCCAACTTGCTCGGACATCCATTTTTGCAAAATCGGTTGTGCAACAGGACGCAGATCCAGTTCAGGATACAACTGGCGGCCCAAGCCTTCAACTTGCAGAAGGGTCTTTTGTAGCAACACTAACTGTGGTTGGATTTCCATATGGAAGCGGCGCGAAACCTCGAACAAGCGCAACAGCACATTGCCAAAATAAATTTCATTTAACGGCTTATCAAAAATCGGCTCACATACCGAGCGGATCGCACCCTCCAGCTCATCAACCCGTGTATTTTTTGGTACCCAGCCCGCATCCAGGTGCGCCATGGCGACCTCTTTATAATCGCGGGCAAAAAAAGCGGCGAAATTGCGTGCCAAGTAGGTTTTATCGGCATCAGAAAGAGAGCCCATGATGCCGAAATCGACCCCCGAATAAATGCCATTTTTGCCGACAAAAATGTTGCCGGGATGCATATCGGCATGGAAAAATCCATCGCGGAACACTTGGGTAAAAAAGATCGTCACACCATCAACGGCAAGACGTTTAATATCGATGTTGTGCGCCTTAATCTGGGCAATATCGTTGACGGGAATCGCATCGATTCGCTCCATCACCATCACCTCGCGGTGGGTGAAGTCAAAATACACTTCAGGTACATAAAGCAGCTTGCCATCGGCGAAATTGCGGCGTAGCGTGGAAGCGTTGGACGCTTCACGCACGAGGTCTAGTTCGTCATGAATCGCGTTTTCAAATTCGGCAACGACTTCTGTTGCGCGCAACCGTTTGCCGTCATCAAAAGTCGCGTTCACAATGTCCGCCACCACATAGAGCAACGCAATATCGTGATCAATTGTTTCGCGGATGTTAGGGCGTAAAATTTTGATGGCGACTTCACGGCCCTGCAGTTTGCCACTGAGAATCACGCCAAAATGTACCTGCGCAATG
>JAYVEV010000146.1:0-10785 GCA_043773745.1 Burkholderiales bacterium
GTGTACGCAGAGTTTGGTTGTGGATTGCGCGCAGGCATCAGTCAGCTACACTGCCGGTCGCGTAATGCTTTGATGTGAATGGAGAAATGGCTTGCAAAGACCTTGAAAAAGGTCGATGTAAGCCATTTTTCTTTGTAGCCTGCCATTATTTACTACGGGCGAAAGCGACCGTAACCTCAGGAAACGCCTGCAATAGTGCTTTATCGGCCGTAAGCAGTGAACATCCCAACGCCTTAGCGGCCGCGATAAATTCACAGTCGTAGGCGGTGCAGCCGCTTTGTTTGGCAAGCGTCAGTACATCTTTCGCCAACGGTTGATGCTCGTATTCGATGAGCCGGCTTGCAGCCTGTTGCTGTATGGCAATGGCTTGTTTCAGGGACAGCAGTTCCTTGCGCATATAAAGCGCAAGAATATTCATGAATTCACTTTGCCAAAGTGGAGGAACATGCCACTCACTATCCGCTGCCAGCCATTGCCGGGCTTTTTGCGTATGTTCGCTCTCCAGGAAAAGGTAGGCGATGATGTTGGTGTCAGCGACAATCATTGTTGATTATTGGCGGCCAATGCGCTTGAAACGATCAATATCACCAGCCTTGAATTTTTTGCCGATTGACTGGCGCAATGTATCTACCCCTGCGAGCCATTCTTCGACCGATTGTTTAGGTTGCTTGAGCGCGCCATCCAGGCTGACAATCGCCTGGCCGTTCATGCTGCGATGATTTGATTCCGCGGCCTGCTTCAGACGCAGATAGAGATCGTCCGGAATATTCTTGATGGTGAGCGAGACGGGCATGGCTATTCTCAATAATCTGAATAACTGTATTTTGCAACCAAAATGGTTGTGCGTCAATTGTTGCGTTGTGGCGCAGACAGTCAGAAAAAACTGATTTGCTCCGGCGCAGGCTCGGTTGCGCCCCGCGTTTTTCCGTGAAAGACTTTCATTCGCTCAAACTGCTTATCGGTGATAAAAATGATTCGCACTTCCCCATCATCCGGGAGACAAGCGCGAACACGCACTTCATGTACATCCGCGTTTTCTTCCGAGGCGCAGTGCCGTGCATAGACGGAGAACTGCATCATTGTGAAGCCGTCATCCAGCAAAGCACCGCGAAAATTGGTGTAAGCCTTGCGCGCGGCTTTGGTGTCGGTCGGCAAATCGAACATCGCCATGATCCACATACTGCGGTACCCCCCAAAGGCCATGATGTTTGTCCTCGGTTTGCGACGCTTATCGTTCGGGAATAGAAGCGTCTTTCGCTGCACCCGCGAGCACATCGCGAACGCTTGCAGCGTAGTGGGTGAGTGCGACCAGTAGCGGCCATGAACGCCCATTCAGATTGATATTCCAACCCAGCACGCTGATGAGTTCGCGCTTGGTCGGCGGGTCAAGCTGCGGCTCGGCGGTATTGAGCGCGACCAACTCGTGTACTTTGACGTCGATCAATGGACGCAGTGGCTCGATCAGATCATCGACCAGCGCAAAGCCGTTGTATTGATTACGGTGATGGATGCCGAGAGCGGGTGTCAGCCCCGCGCCAATTACCGCACGGGCGACTGCGGAGCGCATCACAGCGTAGCCGTAGTTTAGGAGAGCATTGACACCTGGATCGTCACGATCACGTCGGAATCCGTCGCCAAATAACCGTAGCCAATAAATGCGTGCTGCCTGTGCCTCGATATTTTCCGGGTCGCCGCTTTTCACTTTCGAAGGGTAGTGGGAGATACCTGTGGCATCGCGATTGACGCTCTTGAGTACCTTTACCTGTTCGCGAATCTTGGCGCGCACGATTTCCGCCCAGAGCCGTTTTTTGACAGGCTCTGTCGCGTCGATTTGATGTTGCAACGTTTTGGCTTGCAGGCTGTGGCCGTCCAACGGAATGAGCATTGCGCCAGGCATGAAGCGCTCGTCGCAACCGACCACAATGGTGTTGTTTTGCCAGCACGCCATGAGTGCTTGCAAGGTGACGGTAATGGCGGGGTTCGACAATATCAGCACACCCAAATCCTCAACGGGCACCTGGCCTTTGGCCTCGCCGTCCTGCTCGATCAGGAGTTGTTTGTTCTTGACCGAGAGGAAGGAGGGGTTGCTGATTTCGACGATGCGTTTAATCACTTCTTTCGAAACGCCAATTGCCTAATGGGTCAATTTCGACTTTCCTTGCCTCAGCGGGGAGGGTGTGTGGCGAGCAGCGCACTACACCTCGGTTATCTGTATCAGCCGAGGACGTAACGCTAAAGTGTCTAAATACAAGCGATATTCCGCCATCGAGATTCTTTGAGAACTTCTGAACGCGATATATCGGCAGGCCGAGCGCTGACTGTTCGACTAACTTTTCTTTGATGCTTGAGTTATCGCAATTTTCAACTGACCCCATATGAACCATGTCATGAGCACAAAGCGACATGTCAAATTGCCAATCTTCAGGTATGAGCTTCTGGTCGATTGACGCGACTTCATTTGGATTGCGCAGCACAATTTCGCCTGACCGGCTGCGCTTCGAAGCTTCCAGCATGGTTACAACTTTGCCAGCTCTTCGCGCATGGCTCGAGATACTCCTGAAAATCGCAACGTGATGGTTGCTCCCTGTTTCAAAGAGTTGCGGCCTACCAGAGAACCCAACGACATCAGTTAGTAACGATGCAATCTTTACGCGTTTGATAGAAAATAGTTTTTGAATCTCGGGCGTTTCTTTTTTTGGTGTCATCAGTGGAAATTTTCCATCCACTAAAATCCAGCCCAATTTTGTTTTTTTGCAATTCCCAGTCTCAGCTCGCCATTTTGTCAAGATTGTACGAATTCGATCATCAAAGATCCAAGAACCAACGCCCGGCGGTCGCTCTACGCAGTCGAGAGCCTTTTCGATAGAGGCACGCTTTGTCAAACACCCATGTTCGACTCTGAGGTCAAGCGATTCGCTCTCAACTCCTTCAGGTTTCGGGAAATCCCTTTGTAGCTGCTTTGGCAACACGTTTCTGGCTTTTATCCAATCTTGCAATACCTGTCGAACAAAGCTGTCATGCAACCACGCTCGATCTCGATTAGGTGCGCCCCATAGTATTTCGTGCCCATCGTCTTTGGTGAGTTGCTCAAATGTGCATTTGATGTCTCCGCCAGCCTTCTTCTTCCGCTTAATAAAATCTGAAACGATGGTCGCACGTCCGAACGGCATGTCGGCGTGCAGTGCATCCCAAATTTTTCTTTTTGGCGAATGACTTACAACATTGCGATGCGTAATGGCTGCCGCTTTTGACTGAATATCTAAAATTGGGCAATTCAAGGACTGCTTCGGAAAATGTCCACGCTCATCAAAATACTGATACCGAGCGAGAATATTTTTGAGCAATTTGATGTCTGTTAGCGCAATGACGATAGCATCGACGGCGTGATGGCGATGATCGCGCCGATCTTTTTTTGGCGCCTTCTTTGTTGTGTCGTCAACAGTCTCATCGACTTCTTCGCTATCAACAGTGCTGTTGTCGCTCGTATCCGCAATCTTGGCCTTTGCATCGCTTAGCAATTTTGGCAAGGCAGAATTAAGCCCCCAAAGGCGACGAGCCGTGGCTGTCGATCTTCCCGTAACAACTTGCACCTGATGCTCCTGGTACCCAAGAGTCAGTACATATGAGCGTACAGCTGTTGCGATATAGCGGGTATCCGACAGTTGAGCATCGGTAAAGTCGTTCATCTCTTTCGCGAATAATTGTTCTGAAGATCGGTTCTTTATTTTCTTCAACTTCGCTTGGAGTGGCCCCCCGTCGGCATACCATGTTTCAGCGCGCTTAACGATTTCCTCGTACTTTTTTGCGTTGGAGTGACCCCATGCTTGGAATGGCGTACGTTTGCCCTTGTAATCATTTTCAGCGCGGAATGCGAGAACTTTATTTCCGTACCCATCAATACCCGAAATTCCACGTGGATAGATGTGATCAATATCAACTGAGCCTTCGGCGATATCGCGAAGTGTGATTGCTCTTTCTGAGTAAACGCAAGCATTGTGCTGCTCAGTCATAAGGCGAACACGCATGATGCTTTGGTCATTTATTTCAATGCGCTGCTCTGAACGTGCTGCATTCCACTCGCGAATTGTTTCTGCCGCCTTGTCGTTCAATCCACGATTTTTGTTTTGCTGAACCTGAATTTCGGCGCGATGTTTCTTCGAATTTCGCAAGTCGCGCCCTAGCTCAATGCGGATCAAGGCAGGCTTTCTGCCATGTCGTTCAATCAGTTTGTTGATCACTGACCGGGTTTCATAAAGCGCCTTTTGTACAATTGGGTTTGCGATGTTTGGCGGTGGGCCGAGCCTTGGAAGTGTTTCGCCACCGGTTGCTTTTATCCCTGTAGTTTTCGGTTTCAGTAGCGTTTGTTTTGCGCGCGCCATGGCATCAGAATAAATTGCTCCTTCGTGGAGCAACGGCAGTATTTCCGTAAGCACTCTTTCGCAATGTTTTATATAAGCCGGGGTCAATTCAAGAGTCGTTAGCGCAAGTGCTTCTTTATCTGAAAAATGCCATGGCGAACTGCTCCTTTCGCTGAGACCACGCAGTCTGTTAAAAAGGGCGACCTTGTCATGTATGGTCAACAAGTCCTCAACCAATTGGCGCTGGGTTGCGCGTGAAATTGGCGTTTCTCTACTTGCGCTGGCTTGCGTGGTTCCCGGATTCGTTCCGCAAGGCAGTTCATGCCAGATTTTCGGAATCGTTCGTCCAATGGCCAGTGCCGTCTTATTGCCGGTAACACCAGACTTGCTTAGCTTCAAATGCTCACCGCTTTCGGCTTTGAGCGGCGAGATTTCATGGCTAAACCGATAACTGCCACCAAGGCCCAGAACTGTGCGGAGTTTGTCCCATGTCAAACAGTCATGCGCATTCAACATGATTGGGTCAGTGAGAATCCCAAGGACTTTTGCGCGTTGCTCGGCATTAAGTGGCTGCGGTGGTGCTAAAAATTTTGTAGGGCGCGCGCCGTGTCGGCGAATCGAGGACTGTTTTTTCCTGTCGTCTTCAATTACTTGACCATAGCGAAGGTGGTTCAGGTCTTGAAGAATTAAAAAATCCTGACTTTCCAGTAGCGCAGTTGGTGCTCGTTTCCGCGAAATGAGTACAGAGCACATGCCGACAGTGTTTTTTTGAAGCTTGAGTTCGCGCTGAAAGAAGATGGCCTCATGGATTGATCTCCTCAGTTCGGCAATTTCCGCAGTTGACTTCGAAAGACTTATCGCGAGGAAACCCGACTGCGCCTGCCAGATTCGCTCGAACTCATCCTCAATCATTTTGCGATTTACAAACAACCTGTATTCTGTTTCTTTATCGGTACCCTTCTTTTTGCCCTTTGTGAAGGTGTTTGTTTCCCTGATGCTAATCGTATGCGGCCTTAACGTGTTTAGGTGTCCACACTCTTCGGCATACCGATTCACGAACTGCGCAGCAGTTTCCAATTGGCCGTCGGCGTCCTGTTTAAGAAGTGACTGTAGTACTCGAATACCGCCCAGTACGGTTGTCGTCTCTTTTTCAGCATTTTTAGCGGCATCGTCTGCGGCGCTTGTTTCTTGATCCTGCACTTCTTCAGTTTCGGAAACTGTGAGATTTAGGTTCTCATTGTCGAGATATTCAATTAACCGAACGTATTTGGCACCGCGGTTGCTCCTGTATCCACGGCGTTTCGCGATATGCAGCAGCAGTCGCCCCATTGTATGCATTGATACTTCGGTGGTCAGTGCGTTCTCTCTGCAAGTGAAGGGGTTCAACTTTTGGAATGCCGACCAACTTTCGGGCAGTGTTTTCGGGTCAGAATTTTGTGCTGAAACCCAGTCACCGGGATTGCGAATATTTTCCGGCAGCATTCCGTTCGCTACCAAAAGCGAGATCAGTTCATCGCGACGTGCACGGTATCGCCTGAGTAATTTCCGCATGCCGCGCTTGTCTCGCCGATTTTTATTTTTCGTAACCTTGCCCTCGCTATCGAGCATTGACAGAAAAATTCGAGAGTTAGCGTCTAGCAAATCAATTGGCTTGTTAGCGTCGTCGCAAGAAACCGTCGCCCATCCGATTGATGTTGGACCCATGTCGAGCCCGAGAATATATTCGTCTGTCACCGATTTCCCCCTTGCTTGGATATTTTTGTTGCGCTAATATCTATTTACAGTGTAGCTGACTGATGTCTGCGTAGCTCCATAATAAAGAGTAATCGTGGATAGAGCTCCCAAGGAGCTATTCCGGAAGCCTCTCGCGAAAGCGAGGGGCTTCATCATTTCTGATGTGTAGAACAAGCGCTGCTACTCGCGTGACCTGAAAAGGTAAAGCTTTAGTATTGGTGCGCCATCTATGCAAAAAAACTGGGAAGCTATCTGTTGGATGCTTGCCAACAAGCTGGCTAGGAAAAAGTGCAAGCAACAAGACCACCTGATGCGCAATCAGACTGATTCAATGTTAGCCCTTCATCATGAGCCCCATCCTACCTGCGCAGGTAGGATTGCGATGCCAAGTTAGCCCCGCTTGAACACCGCCAGCGCCCCACCCGCAATCACAAACAAACTGCCCAACACGCGGTTCGTCGCCTTGATGTGACCGGGGTCTTTCAGCAAGCGCAGCACCTTGGCGGCGAGCCCGGTGTAGCCGGCCATCACTAGCAGATCGACGCTGACGAGAGTCAGGGTGAGGATCGCGTATTGCATCGCGGTCGGTTGGGACGGATCGATGAACTGCGGCAGCACCGCGAGCAGGAACACCAGCCCCTTGGGATTGGTGAAGTTGACCAGCAGGCCTTGTGTAAAAATGCCGCGTGCGCTGGTGTCCTTGAATTCGGTTTTGGCATCGATGTCGGCGAACAGCGCGGCGGGCTCGCGAAATTTCTGGATGCCGAGATAGACCAGATACAGCGCACCGCACCATTTCATGATGTCGAAAGCCGTGGTCGATGCGGTCAATACCGCACCCAGCCCCATCGCGATGATGCTGATGTTGATGATGGTGGAAAGCTGCATGCCCAGGCAATTCCACATGCCGCGCTGCCAGCCGTACTTCATGCCGGCCGACATGGCCGAGAGCGCGCCGGGGCCGGGCGAGAGGCAGATGAGGACGACGGCAAGCAGATAGGCGAGCCAGGTGGTGAGTGTCATGCGGGCTTTCAGGAATTCGCTCGGACGCGGGCGCGAAGGCTGGCATTCTTCCAGCCTTCGATGAAAGTGGCAAGAAAAACGGCTAGAACGCCATTTGGCGCGGCTTTCGGAGCAAAAATGCCCGGAACGGCAAGCGGGACGGGCACTTCCGTTTTTGTGCGCTATGCGCGCAAGCTGAGCGGCAAATACAGATTCACGCAAGTACCGCCGCCTTTGAGTGGGATGACTTCGATCTGGCCGCCCAACTTTGCCGCACGACTTTTCATATTGTCGATACCGCGTCCGGCGCGCCGGATTTCTGCCGTGCCATTGCCGCCATTGCCATTGCCATCGTCGGTCATGCGTACCAGCACGCGGTTGCTGGCGGTATCGATGCCGGTGGAGAGCGTGATGCGCTTGGCATGGGCGTGCTTGAGCGCATTGGTAAACGCTTCCTGCACGATGCGCAGCACGCTGCGCACATTCTCCGGATCCAGATAGGGTAGCGGCGGCAAATCGTTGACCGCCCACTCCAAAGTGATGCCGGCCGCATTCAGCCGAGGCTCCAGGCGATAGCGCAGATTGCCCAGCACCACCAGCAGATCGCGCTCGACCGGCTCCAGCGAATCGATGGTCATCTTCAATTCGTCGATACAGTCGGCCAGAACGTCGGCAAGGTCGTTTTGCGACAGCGATCCCATGCGCGCCAGCGCCAGCGTCGACATCAGATGCGAGCCGATGCCGTCGTGCATATCGCGCATCAGGCGCTGGCGCTCCTCGGCGGTGGTGCGCTGCTGGTCCAGCTGGCGCAGCTGTTCGTAACTGGCTTGCAGTTCATGTTCGCGTTGCGCAACGCGGTTGGCGAGGTCGGCGTTCAAGCTTTCATAGCTGCCGAGGGTGGCAACAAAACGTTTGACCAGCAATGCCGCCACCGCGAACAGGATCATCGGCAAGCCCAGCGGCAACAGATAAGGCTGATCGAAACCAAGCAGTTCCCGATAGGCGAGCGTGTCGTGTGCACCCAGCGCGGTGTTCAGCACCAGCGCCGCCAGCAGGATGAAGTTCTCGGTCGAGCGTACGCGCAGCAGGGCGTAAGCCAGCACGCACAGCAGGATCGGCGAAGACAGCGTCAGCGTGACATAGAGGATTGCAATGGCCGGGCCATAGACGACCGGTGCCGCGACCGGAATGACCGCAAATGCCACCGTGACTGCCGCAGTGAACATCAGCAGGACGCGCTCCAGGCGTCGCATCTCATAGCCGGCAAAACGCAGTGCGAACTGTATCTGCAACATGGTCAGCCACGCCAGCATCGGTACCGCCGTCAGCGCCAGCCACAGCGGGGTGTCGCGCAGGTAGTAGTGCGCCAGCCTGAGAATTGCCACCAGCGCCATCAGTCCGAAAAAGAGAAACATGGTCTCGTTGCGGCGCTTTGCCCAGATCGCCAGCGAGAACGCCGCCATCACGCCGAGCAGGCCGCTGATCAGTTCCGGTGCCGCTGTCTGGATGAAAAAACGCTTCTGATAACGCGAGTTGAGCCGTTCCGCATCGCCCAGAAAAACCGTCGATAGCCCGGCCCGTTCGTAGCCGTCCGGATGCAGGCGAATCAGCAGCTCATTGTTGCCTGACCGCAGCAAGCTGGGCGGCACCAGAAAATACTGCGCCCGGTTCCACGCGGCATCGGGTACCGGCCCCAGGCGGCCACTGACCGCGAACGAGGAACCATTCAAAAAAACTTCGACATTGTTGGTGATGCGCGGGATGTACAACGCCATCTGACCAGCGTGACGCAGATTGTGGTCAAAGCGCAACCGGTACCAGCCGTAAATGTTGCGCGGCCGCTTGGATGCGGTCCAGCTATCCGGCAAGACAACGCGCTGCCAGGTTGCACCGGTCGGCGGCGTGACGGAATCGACCTGTATAAATTCGGCGTCGCTCAACACCGTGATGTCGGTGGCCGGCAGCATCGATTGTGCACGCAGGGATACCGGTGACAACAGCATTACCGCCAGCACCACGGCCAATACGGTTCCGGCGAAGCGCCGCAAGGCGCATCCCGGTAGCAACGTCAACCACGGATCAGAGCGTACGGATGAGCCCCATGCGGTTCGCCTCGAATACCGCTTCGCCGCGTGAATGAACCGCGAGTTTCCGATAGATTTTTTTGACATGGCTGGTGACGGTATGCGGCGAGATGCCCATCAGTTTACCCATCTCCGGGTAATTGAAGCCCTTCGATGCAAGCAGCAGAATTTCGCGCTCTCGGTCGGACAGGCTCACATTCGAATCCGCGTGCTCATCAGCGGCGGCCGCTGGTGGTGGCGAGGCGCCTGGTTCCGCCTGGAAACGTCGCAGCAGGCGGCGCGCGATGATCGGGCTGATCGGCGATCCGCCATTGATCAGCTCGCGGATGCCGGACAAAAAACTTTCTTCCGACGCATCCTTGAGCAGGTAGCCGGCGGCACCCGCTTCGATCGAGGCGAGGACATGCTCTTCATCGCCAAATACGGTCACCACCATGCACTCGCAATTCGGCAAGATCTGCGTGGCATGGCGAATGACTTCGATCCCGGAAATATCCGGCAGCCCCAGGTCGATCAGCAATACATCCGGCTTGCGCAACTCCAGCAGCGCCATGCCTTCGCCACCGGTACCGACGCTGGCCACCACCTCGAACGAGGGGTCCTTGGCCAGGATGGCCGCATAACGCTCGCGAAAGGCGGCATCGTCCTCGACAATCTGTACGCGCGTCATGGCTTGAATTCTTCTGGTTATAGTCAGCCTATTCTACCGTTGGTGTGCGCTGGGGCTATCCCCCGTTTGTGGGATATCTTCCGCGCGTATGCGGCGAGAACGGGATTGGATATTCGGAATATTGAGGTGCCAGTCGCTTCTCGAAAATTGACGATGCGTTCGTGACTATCGGCAACCCTGGGTTTTCGACGGTGGCGAAGATAACTAATGCCCATAGTCTATTGAATGCGGGGCTCAGAAAAACGTGAGGTGGTGGCCCCCGGTGGGCCGTTGAACAGACGCGCAATACGCGGGTTTGTCAAAATTTGTCAAGAATGCGAATTTGTGAGATCGCTCACAAGTGCGGAGAGCATCCGGGCGGATTATGGGGGCGTAGTCAGGAGCGGGAGCACTCTAACCCCCCCCCGCGGTTAACGCAAGAATCAACCCAGGAGACCTATCATGAAGATGATCTTGAAATTTGCTACCAGCCTCGTTGCCGTTGCCGCTTTCAGTGCGGTTATTTTTGCCAGTACTCGTGCAGAATCCGTGAAACCGGCTCAGTTGGCGAAGGTTGTTGCCGCAGTTGATGCGTCGCTATCAAGGGATGAACCTTCGCCCGCCAATGGCCCGCTGAACTCGAAAGAGACACCGCAAGAACAACAGGTAGACCTACAATACAACTAGGGAAGGTTCGATCAAGTCAAAATCTCGCTGCAAAAAATCGGACATCGATTGGCGATTTGGTTTAGGATCATTGCGGCGCGTTTTCTTGCGCCGGAAGCGGTTTCTTCCCGCTTCCGGGGGCTTCATGCGGCAGCTAGCGCACCTCAAATGGTGAATGCATACCTGGAAACGACTCGACGCTGCCGTTTTGTGTCCTTAGTGGATGTCCTTGGAAAATGGGCTCCGTTCAAATGACATAGACCCATGAATAGGCTTGCACTCTGACAGTTTG
>JAYVEV010000147.1:0-40360 GCA_043773745.1 Burkholderiales bacterium
GTAATGCGCCATGCAACCTCGGGTGAGCTGCGCGCGGCGGCGATTTCAGAAGGCATGGAAACCATGTATGAAAACGGCCTAAAAAAAGCCGTCGCCGGCATTACCACCATGGAAGAAGTATTACGGGTGACGCGTGAAGACTGATTATGCAACTGATATGAATGGCCTCGCCGCCAACAACAAGGGCTAGCGAATGCCACTATTCCAGTACAAAGCCGTCAGCACTGACGGCGATATTAAAGAAGGTGTGCTCGAGGGGGCTACCCAGTCAGGCGTCGTCGCGCACTTGCAGTCACTTGGGTTGATCCCCATTCGTGCTGCCGAGGTGGGCGCAGCGGGTGCTGTTGCTACACCGTTGAATTTAAGCGCGGCCGCGCCAACAAAATCATTGTTCGCCAGTGCCATTCTGAGCGCCACCGATCTTTCCCTTATCACCCGTGAGCTGGCGACGCTGTTAAAGGCGGGGCTGCCGCTGGATCGTAGTTTTGAAATTCTGATCAATCTTGCCGAAAAAGAAAAAATTGCCAGCCTGCTAACAGCCATTCGTAACGAGGTCCGCGGTGGCTCGTCATTGTCAAAAGCGCTCGATCAGCATCGTGAGGTGTTTTCACGTTTCTACATCAACATGGTGAAGGCGGGCGAGGCGGGTGGCGCATTGGGTGCAGTGCTGATGCGGTTGGCAGATCATTTGGATCGCGCCAAGGAACTTAAAGACAGCGTGATCTCGGCGATGATTTATCCAACGATATTATTTGGCACCGCGTTTTGTTCGCTGATGATTTTGTTGACGGTGGTAGTGCCGCAATTCAAGCAAATTTTTGATCAATCCGGCGCGGCACTGTCCAGCGCAACGCGGGCGTTGCTGGCAACAGGGATGTTCCTGCGCAGCAATTGGATGGTCGTGATGGCAATCGCGATGTTTGTAATATGGCTAGTGGCGCGCTCATTCTCGAATCCCGCATCACGCGTCAGATGGGATCGTCGGCTACTCGGATGGCCGATTGCGGGAGGACTCATCGCTCGCATCGAGATGGCGCGGTTTTCGCGCTCGTTGGCCACCCTCTTGCAAAACGGTGTGCCATTGCTGGCCTCGCTGGCCATTCTGAAAGAGACGTTGGGCAATGCCGTATTTCGCGAGGCGGTTGATTTTGTGGCGCGCGAACTTAAAGAAGGCCGCGGCATGTCCAAGCCGATGATGGAGGCAAAAATATTTCCCAAGCTGGCCACCCAGATGATTAGCGTTGGCGAGGAAACTGGCCGACTCGATGAAATGCTGTTTCAGGTCGCCGAGGTTTATGACCGTCAAGTCGCAGCAGCCACTAAACGTGCGCTGGCTCTTTTGCAGCCGATCATGATTATCGGCTTGGCACTGTTGATTGGTTTCATCATGTTCCTGATTCTCGACCCCATGCTCAGCATGATGGATATCCCGCTTTAATTATTACCCAGAGGTTGCTATGCATAATGGATCTTCACCCAATCGATTCGCTTCACTTGGTTTTCGCAAATCCGCGAAAGGTTTTACCCTCATTGAAATTATTATTGTCATCGTCATCATTGGTTTGATTGTGGCGGCGGCGGGCAATCGCATATTCGGTCAGGGCGATAAAGCCAAAGCAGGTTTGGCGAAAAGCCGCATCGCGGAAATTTCCGCACAGCTTGATTTATATAAGCTGGAAACTGGCCGCTACCCCACTACGGCAGAAGGTCTTAAAGCCCTGATTCAAGCGCCGTCAGGCGTGGCGAATTGGAATGGGCCGTATGTGAAGAATGCCGATTCAATTAAAGACACCTGGAATAACGACATGATTTATCGTTCTCCCGGCAGTGATAACCGGCCATTCGAAATTATTTCGCTGGGGGCCGATGGTAAAGAAGGCGGCGAGGGCGCCAACAAGGATGTCACCAGTTGGCAATGAGCAGTAACCTGCTCTAGGCTAGGCCAGTAGCGCCTGCAAACATAATGCGACCGCAAACAATCATCTGCCAGCGTGGCTTTACCCTCATCGAAATGGTGGTGGTCATTGTCTTGATCGGTTTGGCCTACACCCTGCTGCCCAAACTGGCGTTTGGCGGGGTCTCAGGGCCAGAGCTGAAATCAAACGTGCGCGCCGTGGCTACCGGGCTGCGCTTGGCGCGCGATGCAGCGATTAATACCAAGCGCGAAGCGATGCTGACCATCGATCTGGATGCCCGCATATTTACGGTGCAAAACGATTCGCGTGTGCATAAATTGAATGAAAAAATTGATGTAAAACTTTATACCGCGCAAGCAGACTTGGTGTCGGAAAAAGTCGGCTCCATCCGTTTTTTCCCCGATGGCTCATCCAACGGCGGACGGGTTACCGTTGGCGCTGGCGGGCGTGATTTTGCGGTAGATGTGGATTGGCTGACGGGGAGAGTAACCATTTCCGAGTTGGCTGGATTGGCCGGAGACCCCCGTGGATAGGGCGTCTTCAGGCATTTGTGCTCGACGCATGTCGCGAAAAGTGCATGGATTTTCCTTGCTGGAAATTCTTGTTGCCTTCACCTTGCTGGCATTGGCGATGGGTATCCTCATGCAGATTTTTTCGCGCGGCGTTAACGGCGCGGGCTTGGCGGACAAATACGCCAAAGCAACCATGATGGCCGAATCAAAATTGGCGACTGTCGGCATTGAAAATGTATTGCAGGCCGGTGAGACCACGGGCAAATTTGATGATGATTTTCAATGGCGCTTATTGGTGACGCCCTATGTTGAGCCTGTGGCGAAAGACGCCGCCATCAATCCGGCGGATATTGAAGCGCTGATGGCGACGCGTCTCTACGAGGTGGCACTAACCGTTAGTTTCCAAAGTGATGATAGTCGCGAGCGGCAGGTGACGCTAAATACATTGCTGATCGGTGCTAAGACATGAAGCCGCATATCACGACGCTATCTCTTGTAGCCGGCTTCACGCTGCTGGAATTGCTGATTGGCCTCGCTTTGCTGGGCCTGATGATGGTGCTGATTTATTCGGCGCTCAATGTTGGTATTCGCGCATGGGATGCAGGCGATGCCCGCGTGGGCGAGGGCGCGCAGCAGCGCATTGTGCAAAGTTTTATACGACGGGAATTTTCGCAGGTATTCCCCGTGCGGTGGCGTGGGATTCCAGAATCCAAAATTGCTTTTGAAGGCACCAAAGACGAGCTACGCTTTGTAACAGCGCTTAATCTGGACGCCGGTATGAAAGATGGCGGATTGCAATGGGCCCATCTGCAATTGCGCGATGACGCCAATGCGGCGCGGGGGAAAGCACTTTATTTGAAGCGTGAATCATTCGATTTGCAAGCCAAGGATTGGTCGGGGCTGGACAGTGTGCCAGCGGCGCAAGCCACCAAATTATTGGGCGGTATTACCAGCATGGAAATCAGCTATTTTGGTGCAGATAATGACACCACCGATCCGCAGTGGGTGAGCGAGTGGAACAATCCCTTGCGGATGCCGCTGTTAATTAAATTTACCTTCAAAACCGAACACGGCCATGATCCGCCTGAATTGATTGTGCAGCCCAAAATTGGCGAAGAAGCAGGCTGCTATGAAAATAATTTTCAACGCCAATGCGGCGCGCGCCGGGCATGACCGCGATGCTAAAAAATAATAGCCAGCATGGCATCGCGATTATTATCGTGCTATGGGTCATTACCTTGCTGACCCTGATTGCGGCCAGCTTTGTGACGGTCATGCGCAGTGATATTCAGGTTGTGACCAACAGCATGAGCCGCGCCAAGGCGGAAGCTGCAGCCCATGCAGGCATTCAGCGGGCGATGTTTGAATTGTTCAAGCCCGTCAACACCCCAGAGCGCTGGGCGGCGGATGGCGTGCCAAGAGAATGGAGCTATCAAGGTGCGGCAATCACTATTACCATGAACGATGAAGCGGGCAAAATTGATATCAACACCGCCAGTGAAGCGCTGCTGCGCAGTTTATTCCAGTCGCAAGGATTAACACCCGATGAAGCCGTGGCAATGGTCGATGCAATGTATGACTGGCGCGATCCGGATACGGTCAAGCGCCTGCACGGTGCGGAGGAGGCAGAGTATCTCGCGGCAGGCCTGAAATACAAACCCGCCAATGCCCCTTTTCAAACAATCGAAGAATTAAAGCTGGTGTTAGGCATGACCCCGCAAATTTACGAACGTATTGCGCCGCTCATCACCATTTATTCGCGACAGCCCGGTGTGTATGCACAGATTGCTTCAAGAGCGGTATTGCGCGCTATCCCGAATGTCACCGATGAACAAGTCGATACCTACCTACAGCTTCGTGAACAAGCGCGCCTCGCCAAAGCCGCGTTGCCGATCTTTATGGCAGGCACCGCTTATTTGTCCGTCGGCAGTGGCTACATAACGCGGTTGCGCGCCGAGGCCAGACTGGCCGATGGCTCAAGTTTTGTGCGGGAGGCTGTGGGCCGTCAATTAGGCAATCCGAAACGCTTCTACGCATTTTTGCAGTGGAAAGAGGGCCGCGAACAAGTAGGCCAGGAGGCTGCGACCATTCCCGTTGCGACGGCCGGTTTGAGCACCCCTGCCGTAGCGCCACCGGCACAGGTAAACTGACAGTTATGGCCTCCACTCCCGCTATCATTTCCCCTAGTGCTACGCGTTCTGCCGCCGAGCGTCTGGGTCTGCACAAGCTGGGCATCACCGATTTTTGGCGGTGGTGGTCGGGAGAGCTCAGAACCGCGTTTGCGCCATTCACGGCGCGTTGGCTTCATAACGACGACGATATCACGGAGGTCACCAGTGACGGAGCGTCGTTGACCTTCATCAGCAATTCCACTATGCCCAACACGGCCGGCGGTGTCAGGGTTGAGCTGCAAGGGCCAGACTTAGTGGCACGCAACGCTGATGATATTAAGCGCGCCATCAGTGTTGCCTTCAACGGCCGCGCCAAAGACGTACGGTTGGTCATCTCACCGGCTATGGCGCTACAAAAATCAGTGACGTACCCGGCGGCGACGCTGGAAAATTTGCGTGATGTGGTCGCCTTTGATATGGATCGGCAAACCCCGTTTACGGCCGCGCAGGTTTATTTTGATGCGCGCCGCGCTGCCAGAAGTGTGGCCCACAAAAGTACGGAGGCTAATCCGCTGGCGAATGTTGAATTAATCGCGGTACCACGGCAAACCTTGCAGCCGGTGCTGCAATCTTTGCGCGATGCGGGCGCGAGTCTGCTCAGCATTGGTGTTGCCCATGACAGCGGCAGTCCCCGCTTTGATCTGCTGCCGCTCGCCGAAAAACCAGCACGTCGTATCACTCGTGGCCAGATCATCAATTTGGTGTTGCTGGGCTTGCTTGCGGCGCTCGTCATCACTGCTGTCATCGTGCCGATTTGGCAAAAGCGCGAACGCGCGATAGCGCTGCTGCCACTGATGCAAAAGGCGCAAACCGAAGCCGAGGTCACCCAAAAAATCGAAGCGGAATTCACGCGTTTATGGCAAGAATACAATTTCGCCGTGAGTAAAAAATATTCCACCCAGCCAGCGCTTGAGGTGGTGGAAGAGTTATCGCGAATATCGCCCGACACGACCTGGCTGATGACCCTTGAACTGAAAACCATCGCCAATAAATCCGGCGGGCCTATTCATGAGGTGCAATTGACGGGTGAGGCCGCGTCAGCCTCTAAAATGATCGAACTGCTGGAGCAATCCAGATTGTTGCAAAACGCGACCCAGCGGGCGCAAACCACGCGCGGCAGCCAACCGAGCTTGGAGCGTTTTCAAATTGCGACTGAATTAAGGCCCCGTGCTTTACCGCTCGCCATGTCGCTGGATGAAATGAGCGCCGAACCTAATCCGGCCGTATCCGTCGGGGCAGCAGTGGTCAAACCTGCTGCAGCGGTGACATCAACCATACCTGTGCCGGTTTTGAATAAGCCCGACATGAACGGCAAACCCCAATGATGGCCACATTCAAGACACCCCGGACGAATCGTGCTGCCGCGCTATCGTTGCTGGCGCTGGTCGTTATGGTTGTCATTGCCGCCATTGCCGTACCGGTCTATTTTGCGCATGAGCACTATGATGCGGCGAACACGAAAATGTCGCGTTTGCTGGGCGCCTATACCGCGCTGAATCAAACCCGCCCCAAGTTACTGCGCTCAATTGAAGTGTTGCGTACCAGAGATGCCAAGAAATTTTATTTGAAAGGCGCGACACCCGCGCTTGCTTCTGCTGAGCTGCAAGACATAGCGAAATCGATTATTGAAACCAACGGTGGCCGCATTTTATCGACTCAGGCAATGTCGAACAAAGATGACAATGGTTACCGCCAAATTGCGGCGACGATGCAAATGAGCATGACCATTCAAAATCTACGCCGCGTACTGTACGCAATGGAAACAAAAGTACCTTATCTGTTTGTTGATAGCCTCATCGTGCGTACTCAAGTGCCGCCCGGTTTCAAGCCGGCACCGGGTGTCGAGCCGGAATTATTCGTGCAGTTTGATGTTGCGGGTTTTACGCCAATTGTCGCGGTGCCCGCGTCTGCCGCGCAGGCTGAGTCTAGGGGCAAAACATGATGCCCGCCAAGCGGCTCATGGCTAACCCCATGTTGCGTCGTTATGGCGTGACGGCCGTGCTTTCTGTGCTGCTGGTCGGCGTCGCAGCGGTGATTGGTTATGAGGTCGACTGGGGCCAAGGCAGAAGCGCGCTTGCTGTCGTGCCCACTAAAGTAGCGGCACAAAATCCTGAACAGGCGCTGCTGCCCACCTATGTATTGCCGCCGATTGACCCGACATACAAAGAAACGGTGGAGCGGCCACTGTTTATTCCGACCCGTCGACCCGCGCCAGAGGGAACGGCGTTGGCCGCTGGCAGCATGAAAAAAGGCCAATATAAATTAACCGGCACCGCGATTAACAGCACGATGACTGTCGCCTATCTGGTTGAAACAGCTTCGGGCAAGGCGTTGAGAGCACTCAAAGGTGCCGAGGTGGGACCGGGTAGCGGCATCAAGGTTGATAAGGTCGAAGCAACCCGCGTCATTCTGCGACAAGGAGATGAAACCGAAGAGCTGACCCTGCGTACAGCCGCCTCGCCACCGCGGCCTGCTACCGCGGTTGTCGCTGCCCCGCCCGCGCCGGGCCAACCAATAGTGCAACAGCCGTTTGGTCCGGGTGTACCGCCGCAGGTGGGTGGACTTCCACCGACTGCTGCGCCGGTGTCAGGCATGAACGCGGTACCACCGGGTGCGAGTGTGGGTGCGGGTGCCGCTGGCGCAGTTAAGCCTGCGAGCGAAGCAAGCTCGCTTTCCCCAGCCGCGCAGGCTGTTGACCCTAATGCCGCGTTGCAGCGCCGTCGTCGATTCCAAAATTTGCCGCAGTAAATATTGCAGATGCCTATATTGATGCCTATATTGAAAAGCCCTGGTCTAAAAAATGATGAAAAATAATCCACCACACACTGTTTCTGGCAGCCGCTATTATGGTTGCTCAGGCGGGCTTCGCCATCAGCTGCTGATCCCGCTGGCGTTCATGTTGGCGGCCTCCTTGATGAGTTGCGCGACGCCGCCTGCCAAAGCAATCAAAGGTGCTGCATCGGCAGATGCACCGACCGCGCCTGAAGCGGTGCTACCGCTCGCCAAACCGGATAGTGCAACGGCGGGCACGGATAGCGGCCGCATTTATCCTGGTACGGGCCAATTTGTTAAGCAACCGACACCTTCGGCGGTTCCCCCGAAGGGTGGTGAAGAAACCTTCAACCTCAATTTTGAGTCGCAGGATATTCGTGTATTGATCCAATCCATTTTGGGGGACTATTTACGCGAGACTTTCACTATTCATCCGCAAGTCACCGGCAATGTCACGATACGTACCTCGCAGCCAGTATCAAAACGTGATCTGATTCCCATGCTTGAAATGTTGTTACGCGATAACGGCCAAGTGATGGTGCGTGAAGAAGGTATCTATAAAATCCGGCCGCAAACAGTCAGCATGCGCGGCACGGTCAGCCCGCAGGTGGCGGGAACGGCGCCGTTGCCAAACGGCTATTCGGTGCAGATGGTGCCGCTTAAATTTGTCGGCGCCAAGGATATGCAGCGCATTCTCGAACCCTATGCCATCGATCCGATGGTCTCGGTGCGCATTGATGAGCCGCGCAATCTGATTATTTTGAGCGGCACGCAGCGTGAGATAAAACACCTGCTCGATATTATCGATATTTTCGATATTGATTTTTTATCGGGCTACTCGGTGGGCCTGTTCCCGATGCAGACCGATGTGAAATCATTGTCTGCCGATCTGGATCGCCTGTTTGGGCCGGCCGCACAGGGCACCAGTCCGCTGGCCGGCATCGTCCGCATTATTCCGATTGAGCGCATGAACGGCTTGCTGGTGGTCAGCACCCAGGCACGCTATCTGGAAGAAGCCAAAAAATGGATTGATCGACTCGACAAAGCCGGTGGCTTGGCCGGCGGCATGCGCTTGAATGTCTATCAAGTGCAACATGGCAGAGCGGACAAACTGGCGCAATTGCTCAGCGATGTTTATGGCAACCGCACTGGCACCTCATCAAGCCCGTCTATCGCACCGGGCCAACGCCCTGCGCAGATCGCCACCGCTCCCGGTCAGCCTGCAACGCCACAAGCAGCCTTCAATCCCTTCCAAGCCTTGGCGTCGGCGTTTCAGGGCAGCGGCGTTGGGGTTTCACAAAACACCCGCATCATCGCCGACATTGATAACAATTCGTTGTTGATCCTATCCTCGCCCTCCGATTTTGAGACTATTCAAAGCGCGCTAAGGCAGCTTGATGTGGCGCGTCGACAGGTAAAAGTAGAGGTGCTGGTGGCAGAGGTTGCACTCAAGGATGAGCTTAAATACGGCATCGAATGGTTTATCAGCACCCGCAACAACACCGCAGGCGCGTTGCGTAATCCCGGCGGAACACTGCCGAGCAATGCTACAAAAGTCGGCGAGGTGGCGTCGGCCGTCGGTCTGCAATTGGTCAACTTATCAGGTGCTGGCAATATCCGTGCAGTGTTGCAGGCATTGGGTGATGACGGTAAATCAACCATTATTTCTACGCCCAACGTGACCGTTCTGGATAACGAAAAAGCCTCGATCAATGTCGGCAAAAAGATTTCCGTCAGCACCGGCACATCGACGACTACCGGCGGCAGTATTGTCACCTCCACCTCCTATCTCGATACCGGGGTGTTGCTAACAGTGACGCCGCGCATCAATGCAGGCGGGCGTGTCACTCTGGAAATCAATCAGGAAGTCAGCTCAGTCACCGGCAATCAGGCGACTAACCCCGATATCAGTACCCGCAAGGCGCAGACGGTGGTGAATGTCGCGTCAGGCGAAACCTTGGCGTTAGCGGGACTGATTGCCAAAGAGACCGGTTTTGGTACCAGCGGCGTGCCGCTATTGTCAAAAATCCCCCTTATCGGCGGGCTGTTTGGTACCCAGTCGTACACCAACAATCGCACGGAGCTGGTGCTGTTGATTACACCGGTGGTGATCAGCAATAACGATGAAGCCCGTGCCGTGACCGAT
This sequence comes from Burkholderiales bacterium, assembly GCA_043773745.1. Lineage (GTDB taxonomy): Bacteria > Pseudomonadota > Gammaproteobacteria > Burkholderiales > Usitatibacteraceae > UKL13-2. The sequence continues at coordinate 9,518 of JAYVEV010000147.1, forward strand.
GAGCTGCGTAAAAAATTGCCGTTATTGGAATCCATTATTCCGCGAGAAAAACCGGCCAACTAAAGGACCGCAGTCAGTTAAGCATTCAGCTATTAACGCTCAACTATAAAATCCGCCAACCGTGTTTCTGAAAAAAGCGCACGGCAGATCGAACAAATAGTCCGATATGCCGCCAGCCTTTGCGCGCGGCTTGTCCGCCACCGTGGACGATTCGGCAGCCTGCCAAGCGGTGAATGGCGGCGAATTGGCTGATGCGATAACTTAAATCAAAATCTTCGAAGTACAAGAAAAATTTTGCATCAAACCCGCCTGACTTATCAAGCGCTGCACGGCGTATCAACATGAAACAGCCGCTCACAATTTGCGCATCCGTAATCGGTGCATCGTAGGGCAATTCGGCACGGTCATAGGCAGCAAGTCGTTTGGAAAATAAGGCCAGTATCCAAGACGGGGCAAACCCGCGCAGCGCCAGTGTGAGCACCGTCGGATAGGATTTCACCAGAAACAAGGGTTCGCTGTCTTCGGCCGTGGCAATGGGCGTCACCATCGCGCAATCAATATGCGTGCGTAGGTGTTGAAGCGCTGCGGTAATCGCCTCACGGTTCAGCGTGACATCCGGGTTCAATACCAAGTGATAGTCCGCTTTATTACAAGCCTCGATGGCGAGATTGTTGCCTCGTCCATAACCCACATTGCCGTGCCCGGCGATGGCGGCGGTGTGCAGCCAGACATGCTCCGAGCCGATCCATTTTTGCAGCGAAGCGGTAAATGCCGACGTGGCGGACACCGCCTCGTTATCAATCAGCATCACATCCGCGCGGCGCAATTCGCCCTGGGCATGCGCATGCACCAGCGCTTCACGTAACGACAGCAGCGTGGTATCGAGCCAATCAGGATCGGGGCGATACAACACAATCGAAATGGCGAGATGAGCGGCTGCGGAAGCAGCGGAATCAGGGGGGGCAGAAATGGTGTCGGCAACAGGCATAATATGAGAATAGCATGCGCATCTTGAGCTGTAGTCATGAAGCGCCACGGCGTCATAGCCCGTGCATGTGATTGAAAAAATGAATTACCACCCAAACACGAAGGTCATTTCTGTTGGATATCCCGGACGCAGCCAGCCTCATTGAATTTCATGATTCATGCCTCGCCACACCGCAGTGGGGCCATTCCTTGCCGGTCAAATTCAGCGCAAGCGAATCACCCATTTGGCATTGGCTCGAAACCAATCACCGCTTTAACAGCATGCTGTGGGATGAAGAAGATTTGGCGCGTCGCCGTGAAGTGGCGGATAGTGAAATTGCATTGAATAAACGACACATCGACTGCTTTAATCAGAAGCGTAACGATGCGGTTGAACGCATTGACGATATTATTTTGCAGGCACTAGCCGATACGCTAAACTCTGCAGCCCGACTGCATTCAGAAACAGCCGGGATGATGATGGATCGGCTCTCCATCCTGGCGCTGAAAATCAACGCGATGCGTGCGCAAACGGTGCGTGCCGATGTTGAATCAACACATATTGCCGCATGCAGTGAGAAACTCGCGCGTCTCAATGAACAGCGCCGCGATTTGGCGCAGTGCCTTGATAGTTTGCTGGCCGATTGCCAAGCCGGCCGCGCGCGCTACAAAATTTACCGTCAATTCAAAATGTACAACGACCCGGCGTTGAATCCGCAAATTTACCAAGCAGGCAATAATGCCGATGCCTAGTAAGCGATTGCTGGGTTAGAAAGTACCTATTGCAGCAATCGCTCCAGACGCTCAAATACAGCAGTGTCACTCAATTCATTGACATTTTTTGGTGCATCTAAAAATTCCACACGCGCACCCAGTGGCCCCCACTGAACGGGGCTGGGCAGCACAGTGGAGTCCGCAAACAAGCCCAGCACCCCGCCCGGGCTCGCCGCTGCAAAATGCATCAGGCCGCTATCCGGAATCAACGATGTGCGTGCCCGCCAGATCAAGCCAATCGCCTCTTTCAGCGGGCCGCGAAACGGGATGATGTAAGGTAGCTTGGCATCCAGTACTGGCTGCGCAATATCATCATCGCCACGGTACAAAGGATTATCCGGTTTGCCGGGGGTCCAAATAAATACCGTCGACAGTCCGTGGTGTTCATGCATCCATTTTGCCCACGACAATATTTGTTGCGTGGTCGGTTGCACCTCATGATCACGCGCGCCGATACCGAGCAGCCAATATTTTTTCGCGGTGATCGATTGTGCACTCAGCCATTGATCCGCAAACTGCAGCGCGAAGGCCGGCGGCTGATATTCCGGCAGCGGTAAAGTGGCAGGCAATGCGATACCGAGCGGCGATAGATGACTGGCAATCCTAAGCGCCTCATGGTCAGCCTCATTTACCGTCTGCGGGTCAGTCAGACGCGCCTGCCATTTGGGCGAAGTGGTATAGGCAATCGTTTTTTTCGCGCCCACATGCAAGGCCCGCTCAATGGCGCGCGGTGATTCCTGCCCGCCCGCAGCAATCGCCACATCAAAACGCTCTCGCTTGAGCTTCCAGAATAGCGCCGGCAGCCGAAACGCCGCGCCAAAATCAATTCGCTTGCCGGTTCGCACGCGGCCATAAACCCAGCGCTTATCGATACACGCATTATCCTTAACCACCCAGGCGCTGTAGTCACTCGCCAGCAAATGAATCTCGGCATCAGGCCAAGCAGTCCTGAGAATGCGCAGCATCGGCGTGGTCAGCAACAGATCGCCCAATTTGTCACGCTTGATGATGAGGATTTTCAGAATGGCACCTTATGTTTTTATGCTTGGTGCTGGCATTGTATGACGAGTTTTTGCGTGCGGCTTGAAGATGTATGAGATCACGCTCGATTATTTTAATATTTCACTTCAGACGAATGAAATGAGCTTCAGGAAACGGTAAATAATGAAGTCTGACGCTATATATGACCCTGAGTCCATTACGCATGCTCCCAGCAGACAAAGCGAGCATTGTCTGTGCAGCCCATTGCCTTAATTACCTGCTCATCTTTGAAGCCAGGAAATTTTACTGGGTATTGCTCAAGCATTTCAGGGTCTCCGGTCGCACCTTGCGGATAGGCAACACGCTTGTCTTGGCCCTCCAAAAGCCACCAGACATCAGCGCCCCATGGGCCACTGTCATTGGTTTCGATGACAATGCGCAAGACAGAACCCCAATCGATTGACTGAATCTCGCCTTTTGGATACCGAACGGTAACGCCTTCGTCGCTGAAGGAAACGACCACATGGCGCTCAAACATGACGGCGTCGTGGCGCTTCTGTTGCTTTCTTTTCCACCAAGCGATGAGGGACTTCAACATGGATTCTAATGTCCGAGCTAGGAAGCGCGCCGTTTTGTAGTGCGTCTGCTTGGGCGAGATGTTAGGGCTTGGGCATCGACGTAAGCATCAAGCAGCCGACGAATCATGCGCTGGTACTGCGTTTGATGTTTAGTGGCCTCAGACTTGAAAAACTCGAGGCTCTTCTTGCTCGGTACCAACGTGACTTTCACGCCTTCTTCACGAAAAGCCAGATCGGCTGGAGAAGGAAGAAGGTCTGGAACTACTTGGGCCCTGCCTAGCGGTTCATCGGTGTATTTTATTCTCGCGCTCATAGATTGCCTTTCCTTTGCGCCAATACCCAGCGCCGATGATTCGATAACCGAGGCGCGATTTTTGAGAAGTTCCCTACTGTTGATGGGTAGTATGTATTCGGAGGTTTGGCGAATGCAGCTTCATCAATGCACACCGATCAGGCCTGGGGCGACGGCGTTCCACCAGCCCGAACGTGCGATCCAGGCGCTAGAAACCTGCAATGGCAGCAGGAGCGCGATGCAGGTGAGCGTTGCCGGATGCAGCTTGCCGAGTGTGCGCCAGTCAAACACAGCGAGGGCAATCAGGAACGGGTCCATCACCAGATAGACCGCGATGTCGAGGAAGAGCGGGTCGAGGCCGGGCAATTTCAGGGTCCAACGCGTCGCCGCTGGTGCCGCGAGGCACAGCGCCGCGACGAAGACCAGCCGCCTGTGCCATTCCTTGTTGCGAGCAACGAGTACGATGGCGGCAACCATCAGTACCGTGAACAGTGCGATGTCCACGAGGTTGAACCAAGTGACCTCGTAGGGACTCGCGGCACCTGCTGCGATGCGACGCTCGGCGCCCCGCTGCGCCATCCAGATGCCGAGTGGGATCATCGCGCCGGTCAGCGCGAACCCCGCCAGACCGATTTCCCGGTGCCGAGCAATCTGGCCTCTAGCGACTAGCTGGGTCTGCCAGACGTAGAGACCGAACCAGGTGAAGAAGGCGAGGCCGTGCAGGTGGTGCAGCGTGTGAAACGTTCCTGAGCCGGTTAAGACTGGAAGGTAGTAGGTCAGCGGAAAACTGAGCACCACGATCGCCGCCATGATGACGGCGGACCGCGCAAAAAATTGCGGACGCCGACTGTGCGCTGAGGCCAATGTGGCGCTGATGGCTTCAGAACTCATACGGCACCTCTGCCTTTAGTTGTGCACATTACATGACATTGATTGCTCAGGACATAGTTGAGAGCGTAGGCGAAGCACATCAGAAATTTTTTCAGGACCAACAATCTTCGTGGTTTAAATAAATTTATGGCTGAACCGGCGTAAAACCAGCAGGTGCGGTGCCGGCATTATCAACCACGGTGGGGGCAGCGCCATTGGGGTTCATCAACCAGAGCGTGAGCGTGCCATTGGGGCGCAGCCATACGATATCGTTCACGCCATCGCCGTTGAAATCACCCGCAGCATAAAATTGCCAGGTGGCATCCGCAGTCGGCAACGAGAAAGTGGTGGCGGCAATCACAAGATCGCTGGCTGTACACGACACATTGGGATCATCAGGATTCACCAGCGATGGCGGCAGTGGCAGGTCATTGGCATTCAGCGAGATCAGTTTCATTTCGCCAGTCGAAAAATTGCGAAACAAAATATCGCCGCGCGCACGGCCCGTGAAATCGGCGAGTTTCAATGCGCTATAGCCCGTTGGCACAGTGCCCGCGCTGAAGTTTGCACAGGTACGATTCGCGGTCGCCATCAATGCGCGGATGGCGCCTTCGGGGCTGATGTAAACCATGTCAGCCGCACCGTCGCTGTTTAAATCGGCTGCGCCCAATAATTTCCAGCTCAGCGGTGCGCCACCGCGTTTGCGCACCTGTGGCACATCGGTGTTACTGGTGAACCACAGATACGACACACCCGTATCCCGTGGATCAGGTGCCATATAGCGCCATGCCAAATCGGCTAGGCCATCGCCATCGAGATCGCCGACAGCCTGAACATCCCAAACCGTTCTTAGCTGGCGAACGATGCGCTGCCTGGTGGGCGAAGCGTCATACCAAAAAATGACATCGCCTTTGTCACCCTGCGCCATGTTCTGAAAAGCGAGATCGGCTTTGCCGTTGCCGTCAAAATCCGCTACGCCGACCAAGCGATAGTTGGGCCCCGGATCAGCCAGCGATGTAAATTGGAAAGTGTTGTTAGCGAGTCGTCCTAGCTGCAACTGGTTGGGCGAGGCCGCGGTTCCGCCAGAACGGACGAGCAACTCATGCTTGCCGTCGCCGTCAAGATCAACCGCGGCGAGGGGTAATCGGGTCACGGCATTGACGATCGCCAGATTTGATTTTTGAATACTGCCCGATGTCGGAACGCTGATGAGCGGCAAGTCTGAAAATGTATCGTTGACATATACCCTTTGCAAAGCGGCAACAGCATCGACGACAGCCATGCTGCTTGCGGTTACCTGTCCAAACACGGTGAAGCCGCCGTTCTGGCTATCAAGATTGGCTGAGTTGTCAGCCAGATTGATAAACCATTCAGATGTTGCGCTGTTCGGATCACCGCCGAGCTTCGCCATCGCAATGGTGCCGCGCAGGTTTGAGCGGCTGGCGCTGAATTCATTTTTTACCGGTGCACTTTTGGGGATAGTCACTACGGTATTCAGCGTGCCATCATATGTATAGCCGCCGCCCTGAATAATAAAGCCCGGCACGCTGCGATGAAAAAATGAGCTGTTATAGGCTCCGCTTTTCATATAGTTGAGAAAATTCGCCACGGTAAACGGCGCGGCCGAATCAAACAACACCACATCGATTGCGCCGAGCGCTGTTTGCATGCGGACCGTGGTGGCGTGGCTATGCGTTGGCATAGCAAGCACGAACATGAACGCGAATGCTGAGGCCAGTGAGAGCAAAAATTGTTGGCTGCGGCGTTTATTGAAATTGGCGGTGCTGATGGCTAAGGCTAAAATCATGGGGGTCTTTGGTAATTGAGCGTGTGAGGTGATCGCTAATGAGATGAACGATTATAGTACGGCGGATGAGTTGAATTGATGAGCCAAGCTGGACGAAACTTGTATTTTTTTGTGGCCTGAAGGGTTACAGAACGGTGGATCAACTCGCGGAGTCGCAAACGCCTAGGTTAACAGTCAGGAGTTGGCCTAAACGGTCTACACTAGCCGCCATCAGCCAACCACAAAATACGAGACAAACAGGATATGGATATTAACCCCTCAGACATCATAGAACAGAACCAGGCAGCAGCTGACCGTGCCGCCACTCAAGAGCGTCGTCTCAATGCAGCAGTCGCGGTGACGGTCGCTATCCTGGCGACATTCATGGGCGTCTGCAAAGTCAAAGACGACAATATCGTGCAGGGCATGCAACAGGCGCAGGCCGATAAGCTTGACCATTGGGCCTACTATCAGGCGCGCACGATTCGGCATGATGTTGCTGAAGCAACGGTGCTGCAAATGCAGCTGGCCAAGCAGGGACGCACCAGCGCGGAGCAGGCCGCTTATGACGCAGCGATTGCCAAATACGAAAAACGAGCCGCCGACCAGATCACCAAACGCGATGAACTCAAGCTGCTGGCTGAGCAGGATCAAAAAAATTATGACGCGCTCAATTATCGTGATGATCAGTTTGATTTATCGGATGCACTATTAGCCATCGCCATTGCGCTGCTCGCGGTAACAGCGCTTACGCGGCAATGGTGGTTATATTGGCTGTCTCTTGTGCCAACCGGCTTCGGTGTGTTGATGGGGTTAGCAGGTTTGATTGGGTGGCATTTGCATCCTGATCTACTCATCAAGTTGCTGTCGTAATTTCCGGCACGCATAGACGCAGAAAGTAGCGTCCATGACTGACCAATTTCGTCGGCGTTGGTTAATCACTTGCATCGCTGTAACCGTATCTTTTCATTTGGGCTAATTTAGGAGAGTTGCAATGTTTGCACGTAATACCTTGACTAACCGCGCATTATTTTTTCGCACCGGCATGCTTATTGGCACAATGGCGGCCGCTTGTATGGCATTTGCAATGGCGCCGATTGCAGTTGCGGCGTCGTCTCCAGCTGTATCTTCAGCCGCATCTTCGACGCCCTCATTTCGCATGCTGGAAATGGTCCAGTTACCGGGTGCGACGCGCTGGGATTATCTGGTCTATTCAGTTGAGACGAACCGGCTTTATTTAACGCGCGGTGATCATGTTGATATTTTCGACACGGTAACCAAACGCGTAGTAGGCACCATTGCCAACACACCAGGCGTGCATGGCGTGGCACTGGCGCCCGAGCTAAACCGCGGCTTTACGAGCAATGGTCAGGACAATACGGTCACCGTGTTCGCGCTCGATACGCTCAAGACCATTGGCACGGTGCCGACGGACAAACGGCCTGACGCTATTGTTTACGACGGCTTCACCCGACGTGTGTTCACGGCCAACGCGGTTGGCGAAAATCTCACCGCTATTGATGCGATGACGCTCAAAGTGCTGGGCACAGTCAAGGTGGACGGCAAGCCTGAGTTCGCCGCAGTTGATGGCAAGGGTCGGCTGTTCGTGAATATCGAGACGAAAAATCAATTGGCCGTTGTTGATACCGCGAAGCTTGTATCGCTCGCGAAATACGATCTTTCTTCAGCCTGTGATGAGCCTGCCGGCTTGTCGATTGATGTGGTCAAAATGCGGTTGTTCGCCGGATGTCATAACCAAAAAATGGTGGTTGTAGATGGCAACACCGGCAAGATTTTGGCCGCTGTGCCGATTGGCAAAGGTAGTGATGCCACCGTTTACGACAGCAAGCTCGATATGGCAGTCAGTTCAAATGGCGAAGGCACACTCACGTTCGTGGGCCAGGGGGTAGATGGTGGCTACACCGTTAAACAAACCTTGAAGACCATGCCCGGCGCCCGCACCATGGCGCTCGACCCTGTATCGCACAAGATTTATTTGGCCACTGCCGAGTTCGAGCCTGCTATGTCGACAGCCGATGGCAAACCCGCACGACCCAAGGCAAAGGCGGATTCGTTTACGGTCATAACCATTGCGCCCTAGGGTATAAGGCCGCCATCTGGCGCGGGGTTTCGAGCACAAACGCCTGAAACGCCGCACCGGTGCTGGAGGTTGCAAATTTTATTAACGCACCAGATAGTCTGTCGCCAGGCCCGCAAATACAGTTGCGCCCAGCCAGTTGTTATGCAAAAAAGCCTTGAAGCATTGCGCACGTTCGCGATGGCGAATCAGGGCGTAGTGATACAGCGCAATCGCCGCTGCCGCCGTGATGCCCAGCCAATAAGGCCAGCCGAGGCCGATGGTTTTGCCGATGATGGTGAGCATCACCAGCAGTGCCAGATAACAAAACATCACGGCCGCAATATCGTATCGGCCGAATAAAAGCGCACTGGTTTTGATGCCGATTTTCATATCGTCATCGCGATCCACCATCGCGTATTCGGTGTCGTAGGCGATAGTCCAGAAAATATTTGCCAGCAGCAGCCACCACGCCAGCGCGGGCACGCTGCCAGTCTGCGCGGCAAATGCCATCGGGATGCCAAAACCGAAGGCGATGCCGAGATAGGCCTGAGGTATGGCAAAGAATCGTTTAGTGAAGGGATAGCTTGCGGCCAGAAATGCCGCAGCGACGGAAAGATACAGTGTGAGGCGGTTGAGCAACAATATCACCATCAATAGCGCGATGAGTGCCAGCGCCACCGCAACTACCAGTGCTTCGACGGATGAAATTTTTCCGGAAGCCAGCGGACGCTCAGCAGTGCGTTTTACAAGCCCATCAAAACCGCGATCAGCATAATCATTGATCGCGCAGCCGGCCGAACGCATGAGTATGGTGCCGACCATAAAAACAGTCAGCACCAGCGCATCGGGCATACCGCTCGCAGCTATCCACAGCCCCCACAACGTCGGCCAAAGCAACAGCAGAATACCGATGGGACGATTCAGCCGGACAAGTTGTGCGTAAAGGATGAAACGGTTCATCATCTGATTAACGTCGCGCTGCTTGCATGAATGCCGCCAGTTTCGTCGTGTCGAGTTGACCGTCGCTTCTCACGCCGCTGCAAACATCAAGACCGAACGGTTGTACCCTATTAACGGCTTCATTAACATTGAGCGCGTTCAATCCGCCTGCCAAAAACAACGGCTTTTGCAGAGTATCGCGAATCGCGCGGCTGATGCGCCAATCATGGGTGCGCCCGGTCCCACCCAATTCTTTGACGGCCAGTTTTTGATTGCCGGAGTCGAGCAAAATGGCATCCACATAAGGCGCGATTGAACGCGCTTCGACAACCGATTCTGCGCCGGCCACATGAATAACCTGCACCAGGCTGATACCAGGCAATGCGCGCCGCAATTTTTTTAGTTCGGCAATCGCCACATCATCAACCAGCTGCAAGGTATTGGGGCGGCATTGGTGTTGCTGCGCGATGATGCCGTCTGCATCCTGGCGACTGGTTAATAAAAAGGTGCCGATAGCGGGCGGTATCTGGCTGATAATCTCAGCAATCAGCGCGTCATCAATCACGCTGGGCCCGCTGGGCATGGCAGACACAAAGCCCAGCGCTGCGGCGCCTGCATTCACGGCAAGCGTGGCTTCTTCGCGGCTGCTGATGCAGCAAATTTTGACGCGTGGGCGCATAGCTAAATTAGCTTCCTCATTATTTATCCGGGCTGCCGGGCACCCGTAAGAATACTTCTGTTACCAGCAGCGCCCGTCCCAGTTTCATAAATACGCTGCGCCGCGCCCATAATGTTTTGCTGCTAACTGTAGTCACAGCTGCCGCACGTTGGTAGAGCGGATGCCGCCAATCAAGTTTTTTATATTCCATTGGCAAGCGCGTAACGGTGGGATCTTGGAACAACATCTCTGCCAAGGGGCGCGAGCCGAGGCGCGACAGCCCGCGCCATGCGCGGCGCAAATCTGTACGTGCTACAGCGCTGTGGGCAAATACCAGCGGGGTCTTGCCGTCGCGCAACAATACCTCGCGCACCACAGCGTATTCATTTGGACGTATCCGCAGTTCGCGGCGTTCATCATAATGGGGTGTTTGCAATTGCTGTGAAATCCGCACCAAATTGAAGTGCGAAACGGTCGCAACAAGGCGCTCAGTCAATGAGCCTTTATCCGTGAGCCATGAATGCAGGTGGTGCGGATGCGGCGGCGGCGCACTGTGCCACGCGCCCGGTCGCATGAGGCGAAGGGTTCTCACGCGGTCCTCATGCTTTCAGATAATGCTGGCGCGAACCCAGCCAGCGGGCGAGGTGCTTATCGGCAGCAGCAATGTCGTACTTGAGCAGCCAATCGGAGGCGTCGCGCGCCGCTTCGAGCAGATCAATGTCGCGCTCGATATCGGCAAAGCGCAGCAGCGGTGCGCCCGATTGGCGCGCGCCCAGATGCTCGCCGGGGCCACGCAACAGTAAATCCTGACGCGCGATTTCAAAGCCGTCGGTGTTTTCAAAAATCACTTTCAGCCGCATTCGCGCAATCTCACCAACTGGTTGGTGATACATCAAAATACACAGGCTTTGTTTGGCGCCGCGCCCGACGCGTCCGCGCAACTGATGCATTTGCGATAGCCCCATTCGCTCGGCGTGTTCAATCACCATCAATGACGCATTGGCGACATCCACGCCCACTTCGATCACGGTGGTGGCCACCAGCAACTGAATTTCATTGGCCACAAACGCGGCCATCACCGCATTTTTTTCGGCGGGCTTCATACGTCCGTGCACCAGGCCGATTTTCAAATCGGGGAAGGTAGCCTGCATGGTTTCGAAGGTATCCACCGCGGTTTGCAATTGCAGTGTCTCGGACTCTTCAATAAGCGGGCAAACCCAGTACGCCTGCGCGCCCGCTTCACAGGCGTGGCGAATGCGCTCAATCACCTCGTCTCGACGCGCATCGCTGACCAGCTTGGTGATAATTGGCGTGCGGCCCGGTGGCAATTCATCAATGACCGATACATCCAGGTCGGCAAAATAGCTCATCGATAAGGTGCGCGGGATCGGCGTGGCGCTCATCATGAGTTGATGTGCTTCCTGTACTTTTTGCGCCTTTTCCCGCAGCGCCAAACGTTGACCGACGCCAAAGCGATGTTGCTCGTCAATAATCGCCAGGCCCAAATTGGCGAATGAAACACCGTCCTGAAACAGCGCATGGGTGCCGATGGCCAGTTGGGTTTTTCCTTCCGCAATTTCGGCAATCGCTTCGCGCTTTTCCTTGGCCTTCAGGCTGCCGGTAAGCCATGTCACGTTGATGCCGAGCGGCATCAGCAAGCCAGATAATTTTCGGTAGTGTTGTTCCGCCAAAATTTCGGTCGGTGCCATTAGCGCTGCTTGAAAACCGTTTTCAATCGCCTGTGCCGCCGCGAGTGCGGCCACCACGGTTTTGCCGCTTCCAACATCGCCCTGTAATAGCCGCTGCATAGGGTGCGGTGCGGCCAGGTCGGTGGCGATCTCGCTGGCTGCACGTTGTTGTGCACGGGTGAGCGCAAACGGCAGTGCCGCTTTGAACGCCTTGGTGAGTTTGTTTTTAGTCGCCAAGGGTGGGGCTGATTTTGCATCACGGGCGGCGCGGGCTTTTTTCATCGCCAGTTGTTGCGCCAACAATTCATCAAATTTAATGCGCCGCCATGCGGGATGCGTGCGCTCCACGAGATCGTGCTGCGCGATGCTCGACGGCGGCCGATGCAGTGTCACCACACTCGTGGCAAAATCATTAAGCTGCAATTTGCCGCGAAGCGATTCGGGTAATGCATCGTCGAATGAGCCTTGTGACGTCAGGGCGGCGAGGGCTTTATCAATCGCGCGCCGGATCACAAATTGCGCCACACCCGCGGTGGTGGAATAGACCGGCGTAAGTGCTTCAGGGACCGCATCTCCGGCGGTTACGATGCGATAACGAGGATGCACCATCTCTGCCCCGAAGAAGCCGGGACGCACTTCACCAAATAGGCGTAAACGTTTGCCGACGGCAAGCTGCTTGACTTGGCTGCCGTAAAAATTCAGAAAGCGCAGATATAACAAATCATCGCCATCTTTTGCCTGTACCACCAGCTGGCGACGCGGACGATAGGTGATTTCATTATGGACAATCTCCGCCTCGAGCTGACAAGCCACGCCCGCCAGTGCATCACGCACGCGGGTGATACGAGTCTCATCTTCGTAGCGAATCGGTAAATGCAGCGCAAAATCCCAATCTTCGCGCAGGCCGAGTTGGGCGAGTTTTTGCACCACTGAGGTGGCCACTGGTGCCGATGTTTTGGCAGTGCGCGACTTCGCTGGTTTGTCAGCAGACGCAGCAACAGTTTTTCTGGATTTTGAAGTGGCAACCACGCGGCATATCGAAAATGTTTTCCCGATTGTACCGCTGCGACTGGCGATACCGCTAACGAGCGTCAGCAGGCACCACCATTACACCATCGATCTCGATTTGCGCACCTCGGGGCAGCGCGGATACACCAAGCGCTGCGCGGGCGGGATAGGGCTGGGTGAAATAGGTCGCCATGATTTCATTCACCTTCGCGAAGTTGCCGAGATCCAACAAATAGATATTGAGCTTCACCAGATCATCAAGCCCGCCACCGCTGGCTTCGCAGACCGCTTTAAGATTGTCAAAAACTTGTTTAACCTGATTCTCAAAACCTTCCGCCAAGGTCATCGTGACGGGGTCGAGCGGGATTTGTCCCGACAGATAAACGGTATCGCGAGTGCTGTTCACCCGTACCGCTTGTGAATAAGTGCCAATAGCGGCTGGTGCATGGGGTGTGGAAATGATAGTTTTCATCGTTTGTTTTATTTGTTGTTTGTTTTTTCGCCGGGTTTTTCACTGAGCCGGTTTTCGGCTTTGATATCTTTGGCCAGGCCGGATTTTACACGCGTCAGGCGCACCACCTCGGGCAGGTTACGCACTTGCCGAATCACGCTTGCCAGATGCATGCGGTTTTTAACTTCGAGGGTAAATTGCAGTGTGGAATATTTTGCATCACTGGCATGCAGATCGCCCATTTGCACGTGCACGATATTCGAGTCCGCGCTGGCGATTTCAGCGGCTAATTTGGCCAGCACGCCGCGACCCTCAATCACCAACAGACGTATATCGACTTTGAATAGCCGGTCAATGGTCGGGTCCCACTGCACATCAACCCACCGCTCGGCGCCCGATTTGAACGGATGAATAACCGGGCAATCATGGGTGTGAATCATCAGACCCTGCCCACCCTTCATCTGGCCGATGATCGGATCGCCCGGAATAGGTCGACAACAGGGTGCGAATTGCACCGCCATGTCCTCGGTGCCACGAATCACCAGCGCTTCTTTGGGGCGATGCTCCGGGGCATCCAGATCGGCAACCGCAAACAGCTTGCGCGCTGCGACCATGGCCAGACGTTTGCCCAAACCAATCTCGGTCAGCACCTCTTCCTTGGTCTTGGCGGAATCGCCTTTCAGCAGGCGTTGCCAGTGTGTTTTGCCAATATCGTTGGGGGAAAAATTCAGCGAATGCACGGCTTGAATCAGCAGCAATTCACCCAACTCAACTGACTCGGCCAGCTGGGTAGTCTTGAGGTAATGACGAATATGCGACCGGGCACGACCGGTGGCAGCGTAGTTCAGCCATGAAGGATTGGGGCGGCCAGATTCGTCGGTAATGATTTCAATCCGGTCGCCATTTTTAAGGCGATTACTGAGCGGTACGCTTTCATCATTCACCTTCGCAGCTACCGCGCGATTGCCGACATCGGAGTGGATGGAATAGGCAAAATCAATCGGCGTGGCACCTTTGGGCAGGGATGAAATTTTGCCCTTGGGGGAAAACACATAAACAGCGTCCGGGAATAAATCGACCTTGATGTGCTCCAGAAACTCTAGTGCGTCGCCGGTGCCGGATTGAATTTCGAGCAGTGATTGCAACCACTGGTGAGTCTTTTGCTGCATCTCAGAAAGCGAGGTATTTTTCTCATCCAGCGTTTTATACAACCAGTGAGAAGCCACTCCGGCTTCAGCAATTTTGTGCATATCGGCCGTGCGAATTTGCAATTCAATCGGCGTTCCATATGGGCCGAACAACGTAGTGTGCAATGACTGATAACCGTTGGTCTTGGGTATCGCGATGTAGTCCTTGAATTTGCCGGGGAACGGCTTGTAAAGCGTATGCAGCGCACCGAGCGCGACGTAGCAGGACGGCAGGTCTTTGACGATTATGCGAAAGCCGTAAATATCGAGAACCTCAGAGAAGGAAATCGATTTTTCATGCATTTTTTTATAGACCGACGAAAGGTGTTTTTCGCGGCCTGTCACGTTGGCTTCAAGATTAAATTCTTTTAGCCGGTTTTTGATACCCTCAAGAATTTTGCCAACTACTTCACGGCGGTTGCCGCGTGCTGATTTGACCGCTTTTTCCAGCACCGCAAAACGGTTGGGGTGCAGGAAGCGAAAGCCTAAATCCTCAAATTCATAATAGACCGAGTTGAGCCCCAACCGATTTGCGATGGGTGAATAAATCTCCAGCGTTTCCTTGGCAACGCGTTCCTGCTTGGCCTGATGCACCGCATCGAGGGTGCGCATATTGTGCAAACGGTCGGCCAGCTTGATGAGAATGACCCGCACATCGCGCGCCATGGCCAACAACATTTTGCGAAAATTCTCAGCCTGCGCCTCTTCCAGCGTGGCGAATTGCAATTTATCCAGTTTCGACACGCCATCGACCAATTCGGCCACCGCTTTGCCAAATTGCTTGGCGATATCAGCCTTGGTGGTCGGCGTATCTTCCACCACATCATGCAAAATGGCGGCGATCAGCGCCTGCGCATCCAAATGCCATTGCGCGAGAATGGTCGCCACCGCCAGCGGATGCGTAATGTAGGGCTCGCCCGATTTGCGGGTCTGGCCTTCGTGTGCGGCGCGCGCAACCTCAAACGCGGCCTCGACGTTGGCAACGTCGGCAGGTTTGAGATAGGTGGAAATGAGTTGCCTGAGCGCCGCAGCGTTGATGCGGATAGATTCGCTGACAGATGCACTGATGGAGGCGAGATTGGCGTTGATATTGTCCGCCCCATCAATTGACTTGGACACCAAGCCCGATGGCGCAGCGCCATCAGACGTTTCTGTGTCCGTCTTCACGCGCGCCGCAGTTTTACCGGTGGTGGAACCAGAGGCCGGGGTGGGATGCGCATTTGACATGACAATTCATCCCCTCCAGCCCGTCGTTTACAGCTCGATAGGCTGCGGAACAACCGGTTTTAGAATTTCGATGCCGATATGACCGGCAGCAATTTCGCGCAACGCGGTGACGGTCGGTTTATCGCGGCCCGCCTCGACATAAGGGGCAGCGCCGAGGGCCAACTGGCGCGCACGGGTAGTGGCGACCAGAGTCAGCTCAAAGCGGTTAGGGATCAATTTGACGCAATCATCAACAGTAATACGGGCCATTTCAACTACTCCAATTCTACGATTACCACGTTTGCACCAACCAGTAACCAGGGCATAACGTAAGGGAACAAAATCCACTGCGCTACAGTTTTAGCGACAGCAAACATAAAAAACAACAATTATTGCGCGATCAATTCGATGGAATTAAATCAGCATGCCGGGAAATTTGCCGTGCTGCGGTGAGCCTGAGGGAGCGTACTACCGCAAGCAAATCTGCCAAAGCTGACGCAAAGTCTTGATTGATAATAACATAATCGGCTTTATTGATATGGCGTAAATCCTCCCGGGCGGCGGCCAGACGCCGTTCAATCACTTCCGTCGAGTCTTTGCCACGTTTGACCAGCCGCTCGCGCAGCACCTCAATGGAGGGAGGCAGGATGTAGATATACGTCATATCGGGGAATAATTTGCGGACCTGGCGGGCACCTTGCCAGTCAATTTCCAGCAAAACATCTTCACCTTTGGCGCGTCTTGCTTCAATCCAGCGCTTTGAAGTGCCATATAAATTGCCGTAAACCTCAGCGTGTTCCAGAAATTCGTCCTGTGCCACCAATTCTTCAAAACGCTCGCGAGTCACAAAGCGATATTCGCGCCCATCCGCCTCGCCCGGTCTTGGTGGTCGCGTGGTGTAGGAAATGGACAGCTGAATCTCATGATCTTCGGCCAGGAGCGCCGCCACCAGGCTGGATTTACCCGCGCCGGAGGGTGCCACAATGCAATAAAGGCAGCCACTAATCACGGTTGCATCCTGATGGGGAGAAGTTGGAGGTCATCATTCAATATTCTGAATCTGCTCGCGCATCTGCTCGATCAGCACCTTCAGTTCCACCGATATTTTGGTGGCCTCGGTCGAAACAGATTTTGAGCCCAGCGTATTGGATTCACGGTTTAATTCCTGCATCAGAAAATCCAGACGTTTGCCAATCACGCCACCGCCTCTTAATACGCGCCGCACTTCAGCGACGTGCGTGGTCAGGCGGTTCAATTCCTCGGCGACATCAACGCGTGATGCAAACAGCACGACTTCCTGCTTGATTCGCTCGTCTGTCCCGGCGACCGCAAACGCGTCGGTTAATTTTTGGGTCAATTTTTCCTGATAGGCGATCACCAGCTGCGGGATCAGCGGGGTGACCTCGGCCACCAGTACATCAATCCGGTCCAGCCGCTCGATCAGCATGGCAGCCAGCTTGTCGCCTTCGCGTTCGCGGGTGGCGTTTAGCTCTTCAATTGCCTGACGTAACAGACCCAGCAGTTTTTCTTTGGCTTCGTCAGTGGCAATGGCTTCTGCCGCCATCACGCCCGGCGCATGCATCACTTCCCATACCGACAAGGGTCGCGCTTCGAACTGTTTCAATATGGATTTTTGCAGCTCTACCAACGCACCCAAGGCAGCTTCATTCGGCGTAAAGGTGTCGCGTGAAGCGACCGGGGTAAAAGTAATGCGGCAATCGACTTTGCCGCGCGTGAGCTTGGCGGCGACCAGTTCGCGCATGGCGGATTCCATGGCACGTAGGTCTTCTGGCATGCGGGTCTGGAATTCCAGATAGCGGTGATTGACCGATTTGAGGTCTAACGCAAACCGTCCGCCCGGCACTTCGCCGCTAACTGACGCGAATCCGGTCATACTGATGATGGGTGATGATTTAGAGGTCATGAATTAGAGGTAAAGTGCCGAAGTAATCTGAATATACCGCTACCTGGAATGCGCTGAAAGACAATAATTCATGCAGCTGTCAGGAAGGTTCAAGAGAGGCAAAGTAGCGCAAAATGATAAGTCGTGTAGAAATACGCGTTCGGGCGTTTCTTTACAAGTCGTGGACAACAAGCAAGAATTATAGCTTACAGGCCATGTCAGTCTGCCCGTTTAGCATCCGCATGCCAGACTATGTACAAATGCACACGGGCAAACCAAACAGCAAATTCCGGATTTTCAAACTCAATATAGCAAGATGGCAACACAATCAAACCAACCGCTGCAAGATGGCTACCAGCTGCAGAACTACACCATCGAAAAAATGCTTTCGTCGGGTGGGTTTTCGATCGTGTATCTGGCCCGCGATGAAAACGGCACACCGGTAGCGATCAAGGAATACCTGCCGTCGGCACTCGTGGTTCGTAGCGATGGTGCTGATGTACAAATCAATTCGGATGAAAATCTGGCGGTGTTTCGCCACGGGCTCAAGTGTTTTTTTGAAGAAGGCCGTTCGCTCGCCACGATTAGCCACCCCAATATTGTGCGGGTGGAAAATTTTTTCCGTGCCAATGAAACTGTTTACATGGTTATGCAATATGTGCGTGGACGCACCCTGCAATTTCATATCCAGCGCCATCGCCATGAATTCACCGAGAGTTTTATCCGGCGCATGTTTACACACCTGCTGAACGGCCTGCGCGAAGTGCATGCCAATAAATTGCTGCATCTCGATATCAAGCCCGCCAATATTTACATCACCATGGAAGGCAAACCAGTGCTGCTCGATTTCGGTGCCGCCCGCCAGGCGCTGACTTCGGATGCGCCCAAGCTACGGCCGATGTACACCGCCGGCTATGCGGCGCCCGAGCAATATCGCA
Source organism: Burkholderiales bacterium (assembly GCA_043773745.1). GTDB lineage: Bacteria > Pseudomonadota > Gammaproteobacteria > Burkholderiales > Usitatibacteraceae > UKL13-2. The sequence goes on from JAYVEV010000147.1 coordinate 27,823, forward strand.
ATTTTGAGCAACTCGGCCCCTGGTCTGATATCTACGCGGCTGGTGCGGCGATGTATTGCTGTATTTCCGGCATTCATCCGCAGCCCGCCAATGAGCGCGAGGTAGAAGACAAGGTTGAACCGCTACGCGGAATGGCGCGTGCAGCCTACTCAGATGATTTGATCGAGATTGTTGAATGGTGTTTGAAGCTTGATCATTTGGCGCGCCCCCAATCCGCGTTTGAACTGCAGCGAGCCTTGATGAAGGAAGGACGCCCGCCGACACCGGTGCAGACCGATGGCAATTCAGCAGCAGGCTTAAGTGCCGATGCAGAGGTAAACAACGTCGTCAACGAGGTTGCGGATGCTGAACTGGACAACCCCGATACCACGCTGAGTGGCCGCCTTAAAGCGACCTTGAACCGCAAACTTTTTTAATTTGATCGCATCAGTACAAAGCCCCCAATAAACTCACATGCGCTTTACCATTTTTCAGGATAGTTATATCGGCGGACGCAAGGTCAACCAAGACCGGCTCGCCTATAGCTATTCCAAGGATGTGCTGCTAATGGTGATAGCGGACGGTATGGGTGGTCATGCGCGCGGTGAATTGGCAGCCGAAATCGCGGTCAATACGATTACCAATCGTTTTCAGCAAGAAGCTGCACGGGGATATTTGCGCAAGCCCAAGGAATTCATGGAATCCGCCATTCATTCGGCGCACCGCGCCATTGTGGCTTTTGCCGACGAGCACAATATGCTGGAGTGTCCGCGCACCACGGTAGTTACCTGCATCGTGCAAAATGATAAAGCTTGGTGGGCGCATGTGGGCGATTCACGCCTATATGTGTGCCGCGAAGGCCAACTTGCCGCCACCACGCTGGATCATTCGCGTGTCCAACAGTTGATCGACGCCGGTGTGATTACGCCCGAACAAGCGGCCGTCCATCCTGACCGCAATAAAATATATAACTGCGTGGGGGGCGTGCTGCCACCGGGCATTTCGCATTCGGATGGCTGGGATATGCGGGTCGGCGATAGCATTTTGATGTCAACTGACGGTTTTTGGGCCCAGGTAAATTCTTCCTATATCGCGCTCAAACTGCAACGCGAAAATATTGTCACGCTGGTACCCAAGTTGATGGAAGAAGCTGAGCGCAAAGCGGGTAAAGAGTCAGACAATCTTTCCGTCATCGGTCTTACCTGGGAACGTCAGGATGAAGAGGTGGAGACCTCCACTATTACGGTGACCACGCCGATGGAAGGTTTCACCACCTCGTCCTTGAATACCACGCAACAAGCGGGCTCGACCAAAGATGAAGTGACCGATGAAGATATCGAACGCGCGATCACGGAAATTCAAGACGCAATCAAAAAAGTAGCCAAATAATTTTCTCACTTTCTTAACAACGCCACCCACCACGCCCAAATATGCCCCGCTCAAATAATCGTACTGCCCAGCAACTTCGTCCCATCACCATCACCCGCCATTTTACCAAGCATGCCGAAGGCTCGGTCCTGATCGCAATGGGCGATACCAAAGTGCTGTGTAACGCCAGCGTGGAAGAGCGCGTGCCGCCGCACAAAAGAGGCTCCGGTGAAGGCTGGGTCACGGCGGAATACGGTATGTTGCCGCGCTCCACCCATACCCGCAGCGATCGCGAGGCCGCACGCGGCAAGCAGACCGGCCGTACCCAGGAAATTCAACGACTGATCGGCCGCTCGCTGCGCGCGGTGGTTGATTTGAAAAAATTGGGCGAGCGGCAAATCACCCTCGATTGCGATGTCCTGCAAGCCGACGGCGGCACCCGTTGCGCCGCTATCACCGGCGCGTTTGTGGCCTTGCATGATGCCATTGGCGGCTTGCTTCGAAAAGGGGTGCTCACCGAATCGCCCATTATTGATTTTGTCGGCGCGATCTCGGTGGGCATCAGCGCCAACGACGGGCAGCATAAAGCCATTCTCGATCTCGATTACATCGAGGACTCAAGCTGCGAAACTGATATGAACGTCGTCATGACCGGGAGCGGCGCATTTATCGAAATTCAGGGTACGGCAGAAGGCACGCCGTTTTCACGCGCCGATATGGATACTTTGATGGGGTTGGCCGAGAATGGGGTGCGCGAGTTGGTAGCGGCGCAGAAAAAAGCACTCGAACTTTCCTGAGCGCTGAATTTTTCGGTTTAATCGCTGACTGGCAATGCGTACTTCGCCATAAACCCGCGATCAATCGAATCCTTCCACCGCCATATCCAGCGCCCCTCAAGCGCAAAGTTTCCCCACGAAGCAATTGCATACTGATCACCCGTGCTGACCAAGTAAAGAGAGCGTGCTTGTGGTGCGTAAGCCGCCAGCGGCTCATCATTTAAATAGTGACGCAGGTTGCGGGCAATCGGCGGGCCGGCGCGCACCGCATAAACGCCAGATTTGGGGCGAATGAAATTGTCCATGGTGGCGCAGTCGCCAGCGGCGAACACATTCGCATGCGATACCGATTGCAAATAATCATTGACCAGCACAAAGCCACGTTCATCCGTTTGTAATCCAGATTTGCCGAGCCACGCGGCGGCGGTAGTGCCGGTGGCGGCAATGATGATGTCGGCAACAATGATTTCGCCCGATTGCAAATGCACGGTGCCGTGCTCAATGCGTGCCGCTGTCCGCCCGGATAAAAGCGTGACGCCCTTGGCGGCAAGTATGCCGGCCAGTCTCGGGCCAACGCTGCCGGGCAAGGTATTGGCGGCGGAAATAAGCGTGACCTCAACCTGATTTTTGGAAAACGCATATTGCATAGCGAGGGCGAGCTCAATGCCACCGGCACCGGCGCCAACAAATACAACGCGTGTCTTGTCATTCTCTGCCCGGGTAGAAATTTTTTCTTTGATACGCCGAAATGATTCAATAAACGATTCGATCGGCCGAATTGAAATTGCATGTTCGGCCGCGCCGGGAATCGAGGATAGATCCGCCACCGGTCCGGTATCAATGGAGATTAAATCAAAGGCGACGCTGTTGCCGTTGGCGCAATGCACTTCGTTGGTCTTGAAATCAATATTGATCGCCGCAGTTTGTTGAAAATGAATGCCAGTCCTGGCCACCAGCGGTGCCAGCGGAATCACGCATTCTTCAAGTTGGTAATGTCCTGCCACCCAGCCCGGCAGCATGCCGGAATAAATCTGCCGATCGTAGGGGGAAATCAGCGTCACCTCGGTATTGGGAGGTGGTGCATCAATCAACGATTTCAGCACATGCACATGCGCGTGTCCGGCGCCGAGCAGCACCAGCCGTCTTGCTGCAGACTTCATCGGCGGTTTCATTTTGGTTCCTGTTTTTTGCTGCTGAAGTGGACATCACCAAACCAAGTGGTCACCTGTTCCGCTGTGTTATCGGTATCGTTGCCAATCGCAACACCGGTTATGTGCGGCGGGTCAAAACCAAACGCCAATCGAAAATCCGCGGCGACATCGCGTGTTTCAGTCACCCATTGGCCGACTTTTTCAGGGCCGCTTTGCAACACGAATTTTTGTACGGTTTTGGTGTACGGGCTGGCTTGCGCGAAGCCGATGCGGTGTTTGTTATCCCACACATAACAGAGTGCCGCGGTAGGCACGTCCACACCGGTCACCAAACGGGCGAGCCGAATTTTGGTACGTTCCGCAAATGACAACGACGCCAGCGGCACATCGAAAAACACATAGACGCGCGCCGACAAATCATCGACAGATTTTTCTTCCATGTCGGCTTTATCAAGAATGCGGCTGACTTTCCAGCGCCAGGTCAGCATGGCGGTGGCTGCGGCATCAACTGAAAACGGCAGCGCCACACTGCCTGCCGAATTGCTGGAGTCCACCTTGAGCACGGTGGTGCCTTGATCATCCACAAGCGCCACCGTATTGTGCTTGACCTTGGGAATGGCAATAAAGCGCAGTGGCAGCGGCAGTGCCTGACCCGGTTTGAGTGAGGAAAAGGTCGGCACCGCTATTTCGGCGGCTGTTGCCAACGACGCCAGCGTCAGCAAGGCGGCGCATAGCGCCAATATTTTTTTCATGAAATTTTCACGCAGGCCAAAAATAATCGAGAGAGGGTTTTAATGCTTTCAATCGCGGCAAATCTTCCGGACGATCCACGTCCCACAAGGTTTCCATTTCATGGGCGCTCAGCCCGCATGCGACCAGATTGCGACGCTGCTGTTCGAGCACGACATCGGTGCCCCAGTCGATTGCGCTGAACATGGCGGTATGGGTACGTGTTGCGCCAATCAGCGCGTAACCGCCATCTTCGGCGGGGGTGAGCACCACCTCGTGGTTGCCAAGCATGCCGGCAGCATTGGCAATATGTCGGGCTGTCAGCGCCGGACAATCCGCACCAATGATAATGGCACGCCCATATTCGCCAATCGCACGGTTCAGTGTGCGCAACATGCGTTCACCCAGATCGCCACCGCCCTGCGCGGTGAGTAATACATCAAAGTCTTCCGCGCACGCCTGAAAAAACGCATGCTCCATAGCGGGTGCGCAGCACAGCTCGACGTCGGCGGCACCGGATTGTTGCGCTGTCGCAATGGCACGCTCAGTCAGTGCCGTGTGCAGCATGGCCGCGTGCTCAGCCCCCAACGCCGGTATCAGTCGTGTCTTGACGTCGCCCGGTATCGGCGCTTTGGCAAAGACGATGACGACAAATTCATTTTCCATAATAGCTTCGGTGAAGGTCGGCGGGCTTGGCACCCAGAAAGTACTGCAATCTGAGACGCCACATCAGCCAGATCGTTCGCCACACACCCTGCTTTTCCCAGCGGCGACCGGAGGTGATGACGCGTTCGTGGAGACACAGCGGCGGGCCCAGTTTTCTCAGGCGCGAGGTCATTTCCACATCTTCCATCAACGGCTGATCAGGAAAACCGCCGAGTTGGTCAAACACGGTATGGGTCATGAAAATGGCTTGATCGCCCGTCGCAATACCGGTCAGTCGTGAACGATGGTTCATGAACCAGCCAATAACCGCCAGAAAAAAATGGTTGCCGGCAATCGTTACATCAAAGCGGCCCCAGCGGTAGCGGGCGCGAGACAAGCCCTGCAAAATCAGCTGCGGCGCATGGTCAGGCAAGATGGTGTCAGCGTGCAAAAACAACAACACCCCGCCGGTGGCAAGCGTGGCACCGGCATTCATCTGTGTGGCGCGGCCCGCCGCACTGGTGATGACACGATCGGCCAGGTGGGTGGCGAGTTCCACCGTGCGGTCACTACTGCCACCATCTACCAGAATGATTTCTACGCCTTGTGATCGGTAGCCCTGCAAGCGGGTGAGGATGGCGGCAATCTGATGGCCTTCATTGAGGGTGGGAATGATGATCGAGAGCGGCATGATGGCGATTGTAGTCACACATCAGCCTGGCAATAAAACGCGTAAACCCCAGAATTGATGAGGCTTTTGGGGCAAAAATGCTCCAAGTGCCGCCCCAATGCTGGAGTTCAATTTTTGGCTGTTACTTCGTTCCGTTCAGCGACCAATCATAATCAAGATTTGAAATAGCCGCCTTACCTTCGACAATTTTTTGTTGATCGGCCGGTGCATCGGCTAGCAGCTTGGCGTAGCGCGCGAAATAATCCTCGCGACTTTTAATCGCCGGCGTTTTGCCGTCGAAGCCTTTATAGCCGGATTCCCAATCTTGTTTGAACCATTTGAAAATCATCGAAACCTTCAGCTCACCGCTCTTGGTGTCGAAGCGGTTACGCGAGCGGTCGGATAAAAATCGCACCGTCTGCTCTTCCAGTTGTTTGTCCAGCTTATCGGCGGTGAAGGCCTCTTCACGCAATGCCGGGCAACCAATGGAGGCGCAATTGACAGCGAAGTGAACACGCGGCTCGTCATAGGCACCGGGCTTGCGCAGGGTGTCATGTTCCAGTTTGTTGAGATAAAAATCCTGGCCAAACAATTTGAAAAATTTTCGCTTCCATCGATCATCAAACACATTGCCGATATCCTTGATTGATTTCACCGGATAGTTTTGCAGAATCAATTCCAGTGTAAATCCGTTGTAGGCATTGATCAGGAATGCCATACGCTGCGGTTTGGTCCAGCTGTTGAACTCGGACTCGGGCACTTTCGATAAGCCATCAAGATAGGCCTTGAGTGCGGCGCGATCCTTTTGCAAATCGGCATATTTCACTTGTGATGCCTTGCCGCCATCGACGAGCACCACATGTTTTTTCAATAACGCCGTAAATGCAGCGTGTGAGTGGTCGAATGATTGCGCCGCTGCATTCAATGAAAGCAGCAGTGCGGCCAATATAAAAAATAATCGTTTCATTTTTCTTCCAGTCCTTAGTGATGCGAAGTTTCTTTTGGGTAAGCCGGGGTGTTGTCTGGCGACACCAGCAGAGCAATGATGCTGCCGAGTAGCGTTGTGAGGCTACCCTCGCCGCGGGTCCAATCATTTAATGCTTTGCCCACAGCCAGCTTGCCGATCGTGGCAGTGGAGCGCTTGTATACACCCGCTGCGTACTTGTTAGCTTCACCTAACGTTGGGTAGGTATGAATGGTGGACAAAATTCCTTCCAGTCCAAAGCCGTGCTTCATGGCGGCCACGAATTCCACCAGCAAATCGCCGGCATGCTCGCCCACGATAGTGGCGCCGAGAATTTTATCTTTGCCTTTGACCGTAATCACTTTGACAAAACCATGCGCTTCGCCATCGGCAATAGCGCGGTCCAGATCATCGATGCCGTACACATGTACATCGTGGGCAATTTTTTTCTCGATGGCTTCCTGCTCATTAATGCCGACTCTGGCTACTTCAGGGTCAGTGAAGGTTGCCCACGGCACCACCGAATAATCGACCTTGAATTTCTTGAACTTGCCAAATAGCGCATTCACCGCGGTGTACCAGGCCATATGCGCGGCGGTGTGGGTAAACTGATACGGTCCGGCGACATCGCCGCAGGCGAAAATATTTGGGTAAATGGTTTCGAGATATTCATTGGTTTCGACCACGCGGGTGGCGGGGATGCCCAGCTCTTCCAGGCCGTAACCTGTGGTGTTGGCGATGCGTCCCACCGCACACAAAATTTCATCGAAAGCGATACGTTTGTCCTGACCGTTGTTTTCAACGATCAAATATTTCTCACCGTTTTCAACCACGACCTGCTTGGCTTTGTGATTCACGAGCACGCTAACGCCTTCGGCTTCAAATTTGCGTTTTACCATCTCGGATACTTCGACATCTTCGCGGATCATGATGCGCGGGGCCATTTCAACCTGCGTCACCTGCGAGCCCAGTCGCGCAAAGCACTGTGTTAATTCCGCGCCAATCGGTCCGCCGCCGAGTACCACCAAACGCTTTGGCAGCTTGCGAATAGCCCAGATATTGTCGGAAGTCAGCGGATTGATTTCAGCCAGCCCGGGGATCGGCGGCACAAACGGACGCGCACCAGCCGCGATCACAATATTTTTAGTGGTGAGCGTTTTTTTAGTGCCGTCATCAGCAGTAATTTCGACCGCCCATGGCGATAAAATTTTTGCGGTGCCCTTGGCACAATCCACCCCCAAAGCGGAGTAGCGCTCGACTGAATCATGCGGCTCAATTTCAGTCACCACTCGCTGTATCCGCTCCATGATCTGTGCAAAATCCCATTGCGCCGTTGCCGATTCGATACCGAACTCTTTTGAGCGCTGCATGCGGTTCAACAACTTGGCCGAGGCAATCAATGCCTTCGAGGGCACGCAGCCGGTATTCAAACAATCACCGCCCAGTTTATGCTTTTCAACCAGCGTCACTTTAGCTTTCACTGCCGCCGCAATATAGCTCGTCACCAAACCGGCCGAGCCGCCACCGATGACAATGACATTGCGATCAAAGTGAGCGGGCTTTTGGCCAGCCCATTTCGCGTAAATTTTTCGCGCCTTAAAAGTGTCGATAATTTTTTTGGCGATAATGGGAAACACGCCCAGCAATATAAAAGCACCAACCAGGCCGGGTGACAAAATGCCCTTCAGTGAGGTAATTTTGGCCAGCTCAGTGCCCGCATTGACAAACACAATCGTGCCGAGAAACATGCCGAGTTGGCTAACCCAGAAAAATGTCCAGGCCTTCATGGTCGTCAGACCCATCACCACGTTGATCATGAAAAACGGAAAAGCCGGTACTAAACGCAAAGTGAATAAATAAAAGCCGCCCTCCTTTTCAACGCCGGTATTGAATGCTTTCAGCTTTTCACCGAATTTGGCCTGAATAGAATCGCGCAGTAAAAAGCGCGCCACCAGAAACGCTAAAGTGGCACCGATAGTGGAAGCAAATGAAACAATCACGATGCCCCATAACAAGCCAAAGATGGCACCCGCCACCAGCGTCATAATCGCCGCACCTGGCAACGACAGTGCGGTTACGCCGACATAAGCGGCAAAAAAGATAAGGCTGGTTTGAACAGGATTAGCCGCGTAGTAATCGCCGATAACAGCCTGTTGGGATTTGAAATAATCAATACTGAAATAGCGGCCCAGATCGAAAATAAAAAACGCGGCGATGAGCGCTGCGATGATAACAAGTACGAGAATTTTGCTTTTTTTCATGAGGTTCCCGGCAATGCTGTTGGATTCGAATCTGAGATTTTTATACTGAGACTTCTATATTAAGGCAGCATTCACCATGCCGCGCAAGGGATAAGTCGTCGTGTTGTACATTGACTTACGTTTTCTTTACGGTTTTGGACGCACCTGAGTCGCGCGTTCAAGCGGAGCCACAAATCTAAAACCCGGTGCCGCTCTATACCAACGCAAAGCGCAAAGTACAAAGCACTTCAGGCGCAAACGGATGGCGCTCGCACCAAGCCTAGCGCATGGGGCGGCGCATAGTTTGGCCCATTGGCAATTCGCTGAAAATAGGATTGATGCGCAGACGATCCTGCCGCCCAGTCTGATAAGAATTTCTTCTGGAAACACATTTCATCGTAATGCACCGGTAACGCGTCGATATAAACACCTTCAACGGTGCCGCCATACTGTGATTGGTCTTCATATGGCGGATGAACCGACAGGCGCGTGATCAATCCGTACGAGGTGTTTGAAAAATTCGGCATACCCGCTGCGCCGTTATTAATCACCACATAGGTTTTATCCGGCATCTTGAATTGTCTAAATGTCGGCAGGCAGGTATGGCTGCTCGCGAAGCCCGCAAGATTGGCAACATCACAAATGTTGTGTAGCCAAGTCACGTTATCTGGTTCATGCAAACTGTCGTGGGCGAACCGCCAGCCAGCCAGCGACTCAGCATCACCATGCACAATACCAAAGCGCGCCGTACCTACCTGCGCCACCAGATGCATGGGTAGCCGGGCCAGTTGTGTGACCAGTGCGGGAAATTGCTGGGCGGTGCGACGCAGGGTTTGCATGATTTGGTTTGAGCGCGTCACATCCGCGTCATCGACATAATCGGGGTATGCGCAGCCGCACCCTGCATCGTCCGTGCCGCCCAGCTCGGTTTCGACATTGCCGCGCAGGGCAATATGTTTCAGCACTTCCGTATTGATCGCCAAAAACTCCTGGGAATCAATATCAAACCAATTGAAGTCACCGTTAAAAACCAGGGTTGGCGCGACGGCTTCATGCGCGGCTAATTCTAAAATGGCATCAAGCGCTGCGCGGTTGCCATAGAGGCCGCCAATCACGTAAATCGTTTCAGCAGTGATCTCCGCCGGGCGGTTAAATACGGTGGAGGCGTAACGGTAATTGAGCGAGCAGGTGCGTCCGGGCGTCATGAAAAGCGTACCGTGTTTATTCGGCGGCGGCTAACGCTGCCTGGGTATGACCTTCTGAATCCAGCGCACCGCCGCAGCTTGAGCCTTGGCCAGCGGTGCAGCCGTAGCAATGATCTTTCACCACAATCGGGTTGCCCTGCAAATCCACGACGACATCCGCTTTTATCAAGTCCCGCAAATGGCTTTTTAACTGCTGCTGGTGTTGCAGTGGCAGCCCCAACATTTGATTAAAGTCGCAGTCGTAAACAAAGCCCAGATAATCCACCGACAATAGTGAACGACACATCACGCTATCGAGGTTGTGCGACTGAAACGACGACACCAGCAAATCCATATAAGTCTCGAATTGCCCTTTGGAAATCAGCGTGGAGCCGAAGCGTTGAATCGGCATATTGGTGATCGTGAACAAGTGATTGAAGACAATGCCAAAATTTTCATTCAGCAGACGATGGTAGTCCGCCTCCAGCGCCTCCTGTGAAGGCGGCAGCTTGGGCCCCTGTGGATTAAAGACAAGATTCAGCACCAGGCCACTGCCGGATTTTCCATAGCCCAACGCGTTTAATTTTCGGAGTCCGGTAATGGATTTTTCAAACACACCGTCACCGCGCTGTTTGTCGACATTTTCCTGGCTGTAGCAGGGCAGTGACGCGCTTACTTCGACCTGCTGCGCAGCCAAAAACTGGTGAAGATCCTCGAAGCCAGGCTCTTCCAGAATGGTCAGATTGCAGCGATCAATGACGCGCACGCCCATCGCTCGTGCCGCGATGACCAAGCGGCGAAAATGTTCATTTAATTCCGGTGCGCCGCCGGTCATGTCAAGCGTCTTAATATTGGCCGCGCGCATGAACGCAATCACGTCATCAATGGTTTCGCCTGACATCATTTCTTTGCGGTCGGGGCTCGAATTGACGTGGCAATGAAAGCAGGCCTGATTGCATTTGTAGCCAAGGTTAACTTGCAGAGTGTCGAGCGCTTTACGGCGAATATGCGGAAAACCGCGTGACTTCATTAAATGCAGGGTGGCGTGCATGAACCGTTTCCGTTTATGTCATCAGAGAATTGCAATAGCGGTAATTAGCTTTATAGATAATAAAGCGTTTTGGGCGATTTGGGGCAGCCCGACGTAGCTGCTTTATTAATATGGGGATATTTGATAAGCCGATGCGGCAGGGCCAGACTCAATTGCGTTCAAGCATAAAGAGTCGGAAAAGCGCGCTACGCCTTACAGGGGAATGTTGCGCCTTGCTGTCGCCCGACGAGCCAAGCGATAGCAGAGCCTACTCGTCTGGGGTTATTGGCGCTGCGGATGACGCCCATCGCCCAACCTCATTAAATTTTTTGGAGTATATTAATTTTCACCAGAGCTAATACATTGCCTGCTGTAACGGGCAATATATCCCCGTTTCAGACTGACCCTGGGGCTAAATGTAAAATGCCGAACGATTTTTTTAGCGTCATTCCGCGTGTAAGGCGTCGGCAACTTGTCGTTCTGATCGGCGCATCGTTGGTCATACTTGGTGGCTTGGTGCTGCTGGGTTGGGCGGTGAAGAACCCTTTCTTGGTGCGGATTTTGCCAGGCTTTGCACCGATGGTAGTCAATACGGCGCTGGCCTTTATACTGGCTGGCGGTGCGCTAATAGTGCCGTTTTCGGGCGCGAGGCACTATCGACGCGTGACAACTATTATTGGTGCAGCGGTCGTTCTCTTGGCAACATTGGTGCTGATTGAGCGCCTGTTGATGCTGGATCTTGGCATCGACTGGCGCTCGCTGCACGCCACTCTGGATGCGACCAATCCGCTCCCGGGGCGCATGTCGACCAGTACAGCTACCGGGTTCTTGATGTACGGATGCGTGTTGATCCTGTTGGCGTATACCCATCACTCGTGGGTGCAAAAACTGATTCGCCTGCTGACACTGGGCGTTGGGGCGGTTGGCGTATTTGGCTTGGTGGGTTATCTGGTGAGGGCAAAACTGCTTTTTCCGAATTACGTGTTTGCCGGGTTGGCGGTAAACACAGCCGTTGGCATGTTGCTGCTTTCGGTTGGCCTGCAATCAGCCTGGCGAGGCTTCGAATGGGCCCAAAAGCCACGGTTTGCGAGGCAAGAAGATCAGATTACGTTCGTTGGCGCGTCGGTGCTGGTTTGGGTCACGCTGGCCGCCGGCATTGCCAGTTTCGCGGTCTTGCAGGATCGGGTACTCAGTCTGGTTAGCAACACCGTTGCTGCCACCCGAGTACAGCGATCAGAGATTTTTCAGGAACTTATTCAGCTACGCGAAGTGACCGCACGGATAGCCGCCACCCGGCCCGCTGTGCTCAGGAATCTGCGCGTTGTCCAGGCGGGGCGTGATGACGGTTCTAATATTGCCAATATCCGGGCTGTCGTCGAGGGGCTGCTGCAACATGGGGTGACCGGCCTGGCCTATTACGATAGCGCTGGCCGCATCCTCGCCAGCGGGGGCAGCTTTACGCCAGCGCCGGAAATGAGCGTGATGCTCAACACACCGGACAAAGCGGAACTCTTGTGGAAGGGCGGCTTCATTCTGCGCCATCGCATTCCGCTTCGCGATGCAGCGGGGCAGGCAGGGATGGTGATGGCGGAACAACAGTTGCCGGAATTACTCCATCTTACCCAGAGCGTACTCAGCGACAGTGTGACCGGAGACGTGGGGCTATGCGTCTTGCGTGGTGAGCAAATGCAATGCTTTCCGCAACGGCTCAATCCCAAGGCGTTCACTATCGCGCTGACAGGGAAATCCGGATCGCTCCTGCCCATGTCTCGTGCGCTTATGTATGGTGAGTCAGACACTAT
>JAYVEV010000148.1:0-2582 GCA_043773745.1 Burkholderiales bacterium
GAGTCTCAAAACCTTGCAAGCCCAACACCATACCGATAAACAAGCCGGAGACCATGATGATGACCAGCGACATTACGCCGGAAAAGAAAATCTCGCGAATGGTCAGATGAAAACGACGAAAGCTCATGCCTGATTGGCTGAGCACCAAAAAGAAAAAACGCGCCATGGAGCCACCGCGCCAGATCGTGTCAGTGCCGCGGGCGCCCAAATTTCTTATCGCCTCGAACAGTTTTGACATCATAAAGCAACCTTGGCTGCACAAGAGTTTAGGTTTAGGTCGTCTGCATAGTCTCGGGCCGGATAATGGAACGGCACGGGGCCATCCATTTCCGCGTGAACGAATTGTTTGATATAGGGCTCGGTTGAGGCGCGGATTTCATCCGGTGTACCTTGGCCGACAATTTTACCGTCCGCGACAAAATAGAGATAGTCCACAATCTGCAATGATTCTTGCACATCATGGGTAACGATGATGGATGTTGCGCCAAGCGAATCATTGAGTTTACGAATTGATTGCCCGACGACGGCTAGTGATATGGGGTCTAGGCCTGCAAAAGGTTCGTCGTACATGATCAACGTGGGATCGAGCACCACGGTGCGTGCCAAGGCCACGCGCCGGGCCATGCCGCCGGAAAGCTCTGAGGGGAACAATTTGGCCGTACCGCGCAAGCCGACTGCGTTCAGTTTCATGAGCACCAAGTCATGAATCATTTCTTCTGGCAATTCGGTATGTTCTCGCAGCTGGAAGGCGATGTTGTCAAAGACGCTTATATCGGTAAACAGTGCGCCAAACTGAAACAACATGCCCATCTTGCGGCGCATTTGGTACATGCCTTCGCGATCTAGAGCGCCGACGTTTTCGCCTTGCACACGTACCACGCCTTTTGAAGCCAGCAATTGACCGCCAATCAGACGTAGCAACGTGGTTTTGCCGCAGCCCGAGCCACCCATGATTGCCACTACTTTTCCGCGCCGCACCTTAAGGCTGATCCCCTTCAAGATGGCGCGTTTACCGTAGGAAAAATCGACATTTTCGATCTCGACTAAAGGCTGCTCGGCGGCGGAAGGTAAAGGGGGGCTAGACAAGTGATATTCCGTAAAATTAGGAGGCGGTATCGAAAAAATGAAGCAGAAAATAAAGTGGAGCTACTGGCGCACAAGGGCGCAAAAAAAGCAAAATGGGCTCAAAACAGGCAAGCGACGCCAGCTTCGGTTGGCGGGACACTTTGAAAGAAACGAAAATGTTATGGTGATATTTTAGCATTGCTGTACCAACATGGCCAATGAACTACGATGTGATACGCGATTATTCGCCATGAACTTAACGCTGCTACTCAAAAACTCACGATAATTTGTGTTGGCAAAGTTGCTGGCAATGCAATGAAATGCTTCGATTTGACTTGCTGAATATCCTCTCCGCAAGCAATACTCTAATGCAGCCAAACGTTGACCTTGTGCAATCAAGGTATTCCCTCAATTTTTTAACCTGGATTTTTCCTTTTGGCAAACCCAGCTACGCCAACAACAAATGCCGCTCCAACAAAAACCGGAGACACCGTCAAGCCATGCCTGCTTATTGTCGACGACGATCCGTTGATTAGCGAAAGCCTGGCATTTGTGTTGGCGGCGGATTTTAAGGTGGAGGTAGCCGAATCTCGCAGCGAGGCCATTGCGCTGCTCAAAAGTGGGCGTTTCAGGCCGGCGCTTGCATTGATTGACCTAGGATTGCCGCCATTGCCCGATCTGCCAACTGAAGGTTTCAAACTGGTGGGGGATTTGCTTTCTTGGTCGCCCGACATCCGTATTTTGGTGTTATCCGGGCAAAATGAGGAATCCAATGCCCGCCGCGCACGGGCGCTTGGCGCCGCTGAATTGGTGCCCAAACCTTGCGAACCGAGCCATTTGCGGCGTCTTTTGCTGTCGGCTTTGGCGGGGAAGGACGTGGCCGATGCCACCGAAAACGACGACCGACAACAAGGCTTGATCGGTGACAGCTTGCCGATGCGCAAGCTTAAAAACCAGATCGATCTTTACGCATCGTCCATCTTTCCAGCGCTGATTGAGGGCGAATCGGGCAGCGGTAAAGAGCGTGTGGCAAAAGCACTGCACGATTTGAGCCCTCGTGCGAGGCTACCGTTTTTGGCGCTCAATTGCGCGGCGATTTCGGCCAATTTGGTCGAGCCCACATTGTTTGGCTACGCAAAAGGCTCCTTCACGGGCGCCGCGGCCGCCAAATCAGGTTATTTTGAAGACGCCGGTGAAGGCACGTTGTTTCTCGATGAAATTGGCGAGCTGCCGCTGGAATTGCAGCCAAAATTATTACGGGTGCTTGAAAACGGCGAGTTTCAGCGGGTCGGTGAAACCCAATCCCGGCAGGCGCATGCGCGCATCGTGGCTGCCACCAATCGTGATTTGAAAGCCGAAGTCAAAGCGGGACGTTTCCGTGCGGATCTCTACCACCGGCTTTCGGTGTTTTCGATTCTGGTACCGCCGCTGCGGGATTGCGGCGATGACAAACTAAAATTGATGGATCATTATCGCGCTCAATATGCGGCGAAATATGCGCCGAAATATGCCCCTAC
>JAYVEV010000149.1:0-2877 GCA_043773745.1 Burkholderiales bacterium
AAACGATTCAACAATTTGTGGCTGTTGGAGCAACGAACGTCGTGGAATGCGTTCCCGGGAAAATTTTGACCGGCTTGAACAAACGTATTGACGTCAATCTGAATTGTATGGCGATTACGGATTCAGTCTCGATGGAAGCCGCGATTGCGCAAGTGAGCGCAATTTAACGTTCCGAGCCAACAACATTATGTGGAGGAAATCATGGAGTCATTGACTGGACAAATTGCCTTGGTGACCGGCGCGTCGCGCGGTATTGGCGACGCTATCTTGCGACATCTGGGCCATGCCGGCGCGACGGTGATCGGCACCGCCACAACTATAGCTGGCGCCAGTGCGATCAGTAAAAATATCGCGGATGCTGGGATGACCGGCATTGGCTTGATGCTAAACGTGCAAGACGCCCCGCAAATTGATGCCACCATCAAACAGATCGAAGAAAAATTTGGCGCAGTCTCAATTCTCGTCAACAATGCTGGTATCACCCGGGACACCCTCTTGATGCGTATGAAAGACGATGATTGGAATAGCGTCATCGACACCAATCTCACCTCCGTATTTCGACTCAGTAGGTCGGTAATGAAATCGATGATGCGGGCGCGAACGGGGCGTATTATCAACATCGCTTCCGTCGTTGGTTTTATGGGCAATGCTGGGCAAACTAACTATGTTGCCGCAAAAGCCGGTATGGTTGGCTTTACGAAGGCGCTGGCACGTGAAGTTGGTAGCCGCAACATCACCGTGAACTGTGTTGCGCCGGGCTTCATCGAAACCGATATGACAAAGGCGCTCAGCGCGGATCAAGTCACCAAGCTTGTGGCCAGCGTGCCGCTAGGGCGCTTGGGGCAGGTGAACGATATCGCCGAGGCAGTGCTGTTTCTGGCATCATCGGGCGCATCTTATGTCACGGGCAACACGATCCATGTTAACGGCGGTATGCACATGGAATAGATTTTTATGGCCTTTGGCGTTCTTTAGGTTTTTTGCGTTTTTTTCGTACAGTAACTAAATTGCAGAAGTAAAAAATATTTGCAGCTTATTTGGTAAAATAGCAGCGTCCGTAATTTAATCCCGATCACCTTGTAGAACTCACCCTGTTGGAGGAAGTAGCAAATGGATAACATTGAAGCCCGCGTCAAAAAAATCGTGGCAGAACAGTTAGGCGTCGCCGAAGCTGATATCAAAAACGAATCTTCGTTTGTCGAAGACCTCGGCGCTGATTCCCTCGACAACGTAGAACTCGTTATGGCGCTCGAAGAAGAGTTCGAGACCGAAATTCCAGACGAGGCAGCTGAAAAAATCACAAATGTTCAGCAGGCGGTTGATTACATCAACGCAAATAAAAAATAATTTGCACGGTTCTTTTGAATGCAATCGTTGTTCTGATCGGGCCGCCTGCCGTTGTGGGCGGCCCGATTGGTTTTTAGTGATTCCTATTTTTAGTAGCGCTAAATTAGCGTAAATGGTGGCCATGAGTAAAAGACGTGTTGTCATTACGGGTCTGGGTATCGTCTCACCCGTTGGAAATTCTATACCCCAAGTTTGGGATAACCTCACCAACGGGCGCGGAGGCGTATCGTTGATTACGCGTTTCGATCCCGCGTTATTGCCAACGCGTTTCGCTGCGCAGGTGAGCAACTTCAACGCGAACGAATGGATGTCGCCCAAGGAAGTGCGGCGCATGGATACTTTCATTCACTATGGTTTAGCGGCCGCTAAAATGGCGATGGACGACGCAGGGTTGGTCGTCACCGAAGAAAATGCAGAGCGCATCGGCGTGAATGTTGGCTCCGGCATTGGCGGATTGCCGATGATCGAAGACACCGTTCGCGAAATGATCGCGAAAGGACCTAGGCGTATCTCCCCGTTCTTTGTGCCCGGTTCGATCATCAACATGGTCGCCGGCATGATTTCAATTCAGTACGGATTTAAGGGGCCGAACGTATCCATGGTGTCGGCTTGCACTACTTCTGCGCACTGCGTTGGCGATGCAGCACGCTTTATTGAGTATGGTGATGCCGATGTCATGATCGCAGGCGGCGCCGAAGCGACCATCAGCATGTCAGGGATTGGCGGTTTTTGCTCTTGTAAGGCACTCTCGGAACGTAACGATTCACCCGACACCGCGAGCCGCCCGTTTGACCGTGACCGTGATGGTTTCGTATTGGGCGAGGGTGCCGGTATTTTGGTATTGGAATCTCTCGAACACGCTCAGGCGCGCGGCGCTCGTATCTACGCGGAGTTGCTGGGTATGGGCATGAGCTCTGATGCCTATCACATGACCTCTCCGAGTATGGATGGCCCACGTCGCGGCATGATTAACGCCATGAAAAATGCCCATGTCAATCCTGGCGATGTGCAATATATCAACGCGCACGGCACTTCCACACCGCTTGGCGACAAGAATGAAACCGAAGCCATGAAAGCTGCGTTTGGCGATCATGCGTATAAGTTGGTGGTTAACTCAACCAAATCGATGACCGGCCATCTCCTTGGCGCGGCGGGTGGAATCGAGGCGGTTTTTACGACGCTGGCGATTCATCATCAAGTTTCGCCGCCGACGATCAATATTTTTAATCAAGACCCCGAATGCGATCTCGACTACTGTGCCAATACCGCTCGGGACCTGAAAATTGACGTGGCAGTATCAAACTCATTTGGTTTCGGTGGGACAAATGGCTCGTTGGTGTTTAAGCGCTTTGTGTAGCGCGAGCGGTAGCGGTTTGTGCTGCGTGTTGCTTCGCGCCTTGTTTAAATTTGACCAATCAAAATCATGAAGCGATTTTTTCTCAGCATGTTCGTGTTGGCCTTGCTGGGTGCGGCGCTTGGGGTAGTTTGGGGTTATCATTTTGCGCACAGCAAATTGACCTTGCCCAATTC
>JAYVEV010000150.1:0-3471 GCA_043773745.1 Burkholderiales bacterium
CGCCACCAACTGCTGGGCCGCGCGCTGGAAACAGCTACCGTGCTACTCAACATTGACGCCGATGATGAAACCATCGCTGCGGCACTGGTTGTGCTTGGCGTGCCGCGCAAGGAACTCGATTCCGCGATCATCATTGAAGCTTTCGGGCTTCCGGTCTGGGAATTAATCAGCGGCGTGCTGCGGGCCGGGCGCATCGACAATATCGCGGCTCATCCCGGCGATGGAGCCAATAGTCCCAGCCTCGAAACGTTGCGCAAGATGTTGCTGGCACTTGCCGATGACGTGCGTGTGGTGCTCATCAAACTTGCTGAACGCGTTGTGTTCATGCGTTCCATTACCAAAGCTGACGACGCAACGCGCCGCGCAGCAGGACAACAAAGCAAGGATTTGTTCGCGCCGCTTGCCAATCGCCTCGGTGTTTTCCAGATCAAATGGGAACTGGAAGATTTAAGTTTTCGTTTTCTCGAACCTGAACTCTACAAGCGTATTGCCTTGCTGCTCGATGGCAAGCGCAAAGAGCGGGAGGCATACATCGCCCGGGTGCTGGCAACACTGCGCACGGAGATGGCGAAACTCGGCATTGACGCTGATCTGGCTGGACGACCGAAACACATTTTTTCGATCCACCGGAAAATGCAGTCGAAAAATGTTGCGTTCGAAAAGCTCTACGACATTCGTGCCATTCGCGTTCTGGTCGATAACGTGGCCGATTGCTATGCGGTGCTGGGACTTGCACACGATCTCTGGCAGCCGATTCAGGGCGAGTTTGACGATTACATCGCGCAGCCCAAAGCCAACAACTATCAGTCGCTACACACCGCCGTCATCGGGCCCGAGGACAAAACACTCGAAGTGCAGATTCGCACGCGCGAAATGCATACCGCATCCGAGCACGGTGTCGCTGCGCACTGGCGTTACAAGGAAGGCGCCGGTCACAAAACCGCTGCCGACAAGAAATTCGAATCCAAAATTTCATGGCTCAGGCAGGTGCTGGAGTGGAAACGCGAACTGGTTGACCAGGGCGGATTTTCAGAGCAGGTGAAGCAGGGCTTGTTCAACGACACCATTTATGTTTTCACGCCGCAGGGCAAGGTGGTCGATCTGCCGACCGGGTCAACGCCGGTCGATTTCGCGTATCACGTCCATACCGATTTGGGTCATCGCTGTCGTGGCGCCAAGCTCGATGGCCAGATTGTGCCGCTCAATACCAAATTACAAAACGCCCAGCGCGTGGAAATTCTCGCGGCAAAAGTCGGCGGGCCCTCGCGCGACTGGATCAATCCGCAGTTGGGCTTTTTGTCGAGTCATCGTGCGCTGGCCAAAGTACGTGCGTGGTTTCGTCAGGAATATTTTGAAGTCGATGTTGCGCATGGCCGTCAGGCAATGGAACGCGAACTCGCACGCGCAGGGGCGACTGCACTGGCGCTGGATAAAGTTACTGCGGCGTTGGGGCACAAAGAAATTGACGAGTGCCTGGCCGCGATTGGTCGCAACGAAATTACGCCGCATCAAATCGAAGCCGTAATACGTGACCTGACCACCACCAAAACTGCGCCGGCAATCGAGCCGGAAGCCTCGCCAATGCTGGGCACTGGCGCATCTGCCGCCACGTCAAAATCGTCCGGCGGCGTGGTCGTGCTGGGCGTGAACAACATCGCAACGATGGTTGCCAAGTGCTGTAAACCGGTGCCGCCGGATCCGATCATCGGCTTTGTCACGAAAGCGCGCGGCGTGACGGTGCATCGACTCGATTGCGTGAACATCACCACACTCAGTCTGGATCAGCGCGAGCGTCTGCTACCGGCCGAATGGGGCAACACGGGCGACCAGCCGTTCCTCGCCGATTTCGAATTGGAAGCAGAAGACCGGCAGGGATTGCTGCGCGATGTTTCTGAAGCGCTCTCGCACGAGCGCGTGAATGTGGTCGGCGTGAATACACAGTCGCGCGGCAATCGGGCGTCGATGCGGTTTACGGTTGAAGTGCGATTGGCCGAGCACTTGCAGCGGGTGCTGCGCGCGGTGAGTGAGGTGGCGGGGGTGGAGACGGTCAGGCGGAGATGAGAGTGCCAAACTCTAGTACTGGCGGGTGTTTCAGGGGACAAATGGCTGGAGAAGTTCGCCAGTACTATTGTTTTGTAAATTTACTATAAATCACACCACCACGCCCTCCGGGAATTCAGCCGCAATAGACATCAAGGCCAGCTTGAAGGAAAACGGAATGGAACACGAAAAAATTATCTTTCCCCTGAAACCTGACGAGTACGGCTATCCACCCTCGGAATACGAGGGACTTTGGGTGGTACGTAAGCCGAACGGAAATTTTTTGATCGATAGCGTTCCCTTCTTCGTTGAAGGGGTTAGTTTGGGTGATGAGGTGTCAGCGCGTAAGACTGAAGTGGGAGAACTGTGGTTCCAGAAATTGCTCGTGCCCTCAAAGCATTCCACGTTCCGCGTTATTGCGAGCAATCGTGAGGCGATGACTGTTGCGCTAACGCAGTTGACCGCACTCGGCTGCAAAGCGGAAATTAATGAACCGCTTTTTCTGGTGGCTTTCTCTGTCGCTCCAAATTCCGCAATTGCGCCAATACTGACATTCTTGATGGATGGAAAAAGAACAGGTGAATTTGATTTCGAAGAAGCTGCTCTTCGCCACGCGATTTAAGGTCAGTGACAATAATTTTGCTACCTTACTAGACTTGAAAAGCGAGACATCAGGATCGGGTCTAGCTAGGTAGCAATGCTATCTCGAAAGGCCTCCCCCCGGCTTCGCGTACAGCCAGAGGGGTGAAAGATTGGAGAATGTAACGTGAATATAAATGTTGAGATGGAAATCGTAGAGACCTCGGAGTACGGTACCGAACTCCGATGCTATGACGTGGACACGGCCGACCGGTTTGACGACTTCTTAACTGAGCAGTGCTTTGTATTTTTCAACCTCAAACAAGATAACGGAGCAGTATCTTTTTTCTTTGGTCAGGCGAGTGCGCCATTGAAAGTTCGCGATCTCTATGATCGGTTCAAAGAAAAAGACCTCAGGGTCGAGTCTAGCTAGGTGGCAAAGCTTTCTCGATAGACCAGACTCTGGGTTCGAGTGGCGAATCACGCAACCGACACCTAGACTTACGTCACCGCAAAAAATCAACAGCATTACACAGATGAAACACTGATCTCCATGGAGAAGAAAATGTCATTTCGATTTCTGATTGCATCATTGCTCTGCGCAGCAACCAGCGTCTGCGCGCAACCATATCCGAACAAACCCGTGACGCTGGTCGTGCCGTTCGGCGCGGGCAGCGCCACCGATACGGTCGCGCGCCAGGTTGGGCAGCTTTTGTCCGAAGCGCTGGGGCAGCAATTCATCGTCGATAACAAAGCCGGCGCGAATGGCTCCATCGGCGCGGAGTTTGTTGCCAAGGCCGCCCCAGACGGCTACACGCTCATCATGAGCACCAACACACCGCATGCGGCCAA
>JAYVEV010000151.1:0-2626 GCA_043773745.1 Burkholderiales bacterium
TGTTGGCCGGGAAATCGCATTCGACTACCTTCATGGCGCTTCAAACCTCGTCATAGTTTTTGCTTAATTTTATTTAGTCCGATGCCGTCATTGCCCCAAGAACAAGCACTGGCGAGGACTTTTAGACGTTGACCTCTGAGCAGATGAAACCATTTCAATTTGAACAGTCTAAAAGCGGGCGTGATTTTTTGTTGACTCTCAGACAGTTCAACAAGTCAGTTGAAAGAAATATTTACTGCACCACTGATTGAAATTCTGCAATCGTCGCGGGCTGTCTGCGCATCCATCTTGTGAAGGCGCGTTTGTCGCCGGTGTGCCGGTGCTCCATTAAATCCAATGCCTCGGGTGTGATCGTGCGCGCGCCGCAAAATGCCGCGCACGCCAAACCGGCTCGCATCCACCGGTTGGGAACGCTGATAACGGTAGCTCGCGAACGGCCGCGGGCTTGGCGTAATGCTTGGAGGTAACTGGCAATAGTGCATTCTTCTGCGCCAACGGCATCAACATCGCAGCCCAGCGCCCGCACCGTGCTGACGAGCGATAAACAGAGCGCAGCAAGATCATCGACATGAATGGGCGCGATACGTTTGGTGTCTGACGGCAAGCAGAGCACCGGCAAGTATGACTGCATCAACAACAACTGCGTTGCGGGAGAATCACGACCAAACACCAGCGAAGGCCTGACGATAATGGCACCCGAATGTGCACTACGAACAGCATCTTCGCCCCGACGTTTGCTTTGAAAATAATCGGTGTTGGCAGCGTTCTCCAAGCCCAACATCGACACATGCAGGAACGGTTTTTTGAGTGCGGCACAGGCCGCTGCTAGCGCTGCTGGCGCGTTAACATGGACTGCTTGGAATTCGGCTGAGTTGGCTTGCAAGAGGCCGGCTGTGTTGATAATGGCATCAATGTTCGTGAGCCGGGATACCCATGCGGCACTGTTTGTATCGGTTAGCAGGTTGCATTCAATCGTGCCGTCCGGATCTGACGCAT
This sequence comes from Burkholderiales bacterium, assembly GCA_043773745.1. GTDB lineage: Bacteria > Pseudomonadota > Gammaproteobacteria > Burkholderiales > Usitatibacteraceae > UKL13-2. Next base: position 997 of record JAYVEV010000151.1, read on the forward strand.
TGCGCACACCAAGAATCGCTTTGTGACCTGCTGCCGCACACGTTGCTGCGATGTGGCGGCCGATAAAGCCGTTGCCGCCGACGATGAGGATATTTAGATGCGGTTTCATGCTTGTTTCCTCGTCAATGATGCTGCTTTGACCGGTTTTTTATTTTCTTGGTAGGTCAGATACCCGCCAAGCACGCAACCGGCAAATATGCCGTGCGGCAGCACGAATAACCAACCCTGATAGCGATCCACTTCGCTTGCTTGCACCAACGCCAAACGCGCGGCTTCAAAGCTGGCCGGTGGCGCCGAAATAAGTAGCGATCCAATCGCGGCGACGATGCAGCCAACCGCGCCAAATAATGCCCCGAACGCCGCACCCTGCATGGTGCTTGGCGGACCACCCGCTCTGAGCCAGACGGCAAAACACGCGCCACCGATGAGGGCGGGACCAGCGCCAAAGACGTACGCGAACGGGATGGGGAATATGGCCCAAAGATAGGGCAGCCCGCCAATGAGCGGTCCTACAAACACGGCTCTGCCCACAATTTTCCAAAAGCCTAATTCGTTTGACGGCCTGCTTGCTGCAATGATTTTTTGGTCAAATCTGGTCGGCACAAATTGTGGCGATTCAAGATGATTGCCCAATCCTGTGCGGGGTTGGAGTGTCGTGCTCATACCATTCTCCTCATGCTTCGTTAGGTACAGCGTTGTAAGCTTTGCGTTGTCTCGCAACCAATGTACGGCCTAATCTTGCTCACTTGGTGACGAGATGATGGCGCGACGCTGGCAAGTGGGCGTAAGCCAGCGCCGAGTGCCTTCGTTGCGATGGCGCAACGGCCTATACCGCGCTCGGGGCAATCGGTAGGGTGGCATTCGTCGCAGCATTGGCAGCTGTTGACACACGTCTCCAAATATTGCTCGATACAAACATCACTGTGATGAACACGCCGATGAGCGCCAAGATGAGCGTGATGCGGACGGCATCAACCCAATCGCCGTTGGTTTTACCGAACATCAGCACGAGCATGAGTGAACCGCTCAGCGCCAGCACGTTAGCGGTTCTGAGCCAGAACTCGGCACTGATTTCACTGCGATCGCAAAGCTCCATCAACACGCTTCGGGTGACGGGCCGCAGATACAGCATAGGCAACATGACGATGGTTAGGGTTAACGCGAGTGAGACAAAAAAGAGTTCGATTTGCATGATGGATTCCTTCATTTAATGGTTGGTCGTGCTAAACGACGTCGCACAATTTTTTCGATCCACCGCGCAGACTTGGCTTTGTGCGTATGCCATTTTTGCCAGCGCTGTTTGTGTCGTGAGTTGGGCGGCACGCGCTTTGGCTCGCTTGGAAAATATTTCTAGCAACCGGTTCAAGCCAATTTTGGACATGCGATAGCGGTTGCGCACGATCCACGGATACAGTCGTGCCGCATAAGGCTTGATTAATCGGTGTGCCAAGATGCGGCTGACAACGCCTAGATCGGCAGCCGCGTAGCAGGCCACAAACACATCCACACCGCGCAGCCATCGCCCAGCTGCATCGCGGGCGTGGATCATATTCATCATGGTTTCGCGGCTGCCAGGCAAGGCGCTGTCGTCAAAATCGACCGGGCTGCAATCAATTAAATTGAGCATCGG